>WJJZ01000010.1 GCA_014729395.1 Candidatus Magasanikiibacteriota bacterium | reverse complement strand
TTATGAACAAAATATATCTAACAACTTTAATCCTCACTCTAGCTATCTTCACCGGTGGCTGTACTTTGTTTTTACCAACAAAAACAGATGACAATCATACACCAGAAAATATTCAAGAAGAAAAAGAGGACACTATCGAAGAGAGTGCAGAAGAATCCGAACCGCTAGAGCTTACCGAAGCCGATCTAGACACCTCTACCTGGCAAACATATACCAATGAGGAGTATGGGTTTAGTTTTCGGTATCCACGAGGGTGGGGGGAAGTTGAAAGTAAGAAATTAAATATTGGAACAACTGAAACATGGTGTAAAACTATAATCAGGTTTAGTGCTGACAGAGTTGAAAGTGAATACTATAAGAGAACACCTACTATAGTTATTGATAGTGTATATTGTAAGGGTATTTCTGAAACGGATGGTGGGGATCTAGATTTTGATAATATTGATCTTAGTGATGATGTTTCAAAAATTAAAGAAGATATAAAAAGACACGGAACGCTAAATCTGGAAATTGAGAATATTTCCAAGAATGGTAAGAGAGGTATGTATATAAAAGAAGATTGGAAATATTTGGATGGTGATGTTTACACATTTTTTTATTATGCTTTCCCAAAATTTGACAAAGAAGAAAGGTATAATATTGTGATTTATTTTGCAGATAATATTTCTGAAAAAATGAAGTTATTTTTTGATAATTTTGTGTTTTTGTAAACAAATTTTGTTTCATTTTTACTAACAGAAAAAGAATTGAATAAAATAGAAATTAAAAAATTACTATGAACAAAATATATATAACAACTTTAATCCTCACTCTAACTATCTTCACCGGTGGTTGTACCTTGACTGTACCAACAAACACCAATGACAATCATACTTCGGAAAATGTTCAAAAAGAAACAGAAAACAGTGTTGAGGAAACAGAAAACACTATCGAAGGGAGTGCAGAAGAATCCGAACCGCTAGAGCTCACCGAGGCTGATCTGGATACCTCTACTTGGGAAACATATACCAATGAGGAGTATGGTCTTGAAATAGATTACCCCAAGTCGATGACGGTCTTTTTTGATAAAACATTTAAAGAAATAATAATTAGTTTTGCAGGAAAAGGAGATGGTACTCAGTATTCTTTTGATGTGAATAAAAAACCAACAGAGAAATTTTATGCACGCACAGATGATCAAGAAAGTTCATATGACATAGCAAAACGGATTTATGATGATTATGTTTCTCAAGATAGAGGAATACATTTTCAGGATGGTCCGGATACCTGGTATTGGAAAGTAGAAACAGTTAATGGGGTTGATTATGTAGTTGCAATCGGAAATTGCTACGAAGGTTCCGAGAATCAAAGCTGTGCCTATATTCAATGGCAAACTTTTATTGCAGATAAAGAATTTATTATCAAACATGCTTATGTATATGATTTGCCAAAAGAGAGAAAAACAGTAGCCGAAGATTTACTAAATAATAAAATAGATGATTTGGGAGTTCAAGTTATGAGAAAGATAGTTGAAAGCTTAAAGTTTTACGAAAGATAAGGGTGATATGTATAAATTTATAATGGCCGATGACTGATATTTCGGTCATCATGCGTTCTTTCACATTCCACATAAAAGGAGGAGATCATGTGGAGACTGTTGGGTTCATTTATTTTTGCCTTTTTTTTGGTCATGCTTGCCGGTGAAAGCCATGAAGTAGAGGCATCAGAAGTAGCGGATTATTTTTCCTACCCGGTTTTGGGAAATTCTCGTGACTTGAGTATTGACCCAAGGAATGATGGTTGGACTACTCTCGGAATATGTGAATTTGGGGCACAGTACTGTAATGGAACTAGTAAATATCACCCTGGTGAGGATTTTTTTTACCGTTGTTTTCGAGATGATGGAAGTATAAACAGAGATTGTGCATATGGAGAGCCGGTCTATGCAACAGCAAATGGTTTGGTTACATTTTCCGGTGTATATAAAGATGGTAGTTGGGGGAAGGCGGTGGTAATACTTCACACATTACCTTCTCCGGTTGATATCAGTGAATATATTTTTCCTGGCACAACCATGCCAGCGGGCGAATCTGCGGAAAGATTACAGTTGGAGACTGGATGTATACATCTTTTTAAGACAGAAGTCGTGATTGGACAAGAAGTGAAGAGAGGGGATTTAATCGGTTATATCGGAATCGGTTATGGTGGCTACGCGCATGCCCATTGTGAAGGAAGGTGGTTATTGGGTAAACCGGATTTTCCGGAGTATGCTGGGAGTGTACAAGGTTTAACTAACCGTGGTTTGTTTGATCTTTCAGATTTTATTGCCGACCGTTCAGCCCCGACCCACTTTGTGTATGATCCCGGTCGTTACGACAGCGTGTCCGAAAAGGTGCAAAACCCCAAAACCTGCTCCAACGAACCTACTCACGATGACGCTTGGTGGTACACCTGCAATGAACAAGATACTTTCATTGTCGGGGATACTCTGTGGGGACTATTCCGAATTGATAACATTCAGGGTAAACATACATTCAAGGTAGTGGCTCGCCATAACGGAAACTACAGCTGGGAATGGTCATATGGCAACACGAACCCTAGTTATGTATGGCCATGGGACTATGGATTTTTCAGCTTCCGCCATGAATATTTACCCTTGGGCACTTGGGACTACGATCTTTATGTCGATACGGGCGACGGCTTTCCGGACTATCCGGTGGCGACAGCTACTGCCGAGGTGGTTTTACCTGACGATGTATATACCTACGACGGCAATGGCTATACCTGCGCCAATGAACCTCACTTGCAGCCCGGCAGGGAAGATGAGTGGTGGTACACTTGCGGAGAACAGACTGAATTTGCTGCCGGGGATACCATCTGGGGTCTTTTCCGGATTGACGACGTCTACAGAAATCACCAATTTCGGGTTGACACATACCGCAACGGGGTCTTTCAATGGAACTGGTCGCCTGATTGGGGGTACGTTGACCCGCTTTGGCCCTGGGATCATGCTTTCTTTTGGTTTTATCTGTCTAACGCCACCTTTGGTGACTGGGAATTCAAAGTGTCGGTGAATACAGGTGGTGGTTTTTTTACCATCGGTTCTGCTTACTTTACAGTTGGTAACCAAACCGAGTACTACCGCTATGACGATAACGCCGTTGCTTGCCGTGATCCTGTCACCGGAGATGCAAACACCGCTTGGTGGTTCAGTTGTGACGAACCTTCTTACTATTATTGGTTAGGGGAAAATATCAATCTTCTTCTGCGGATTGACAACGTTGTAGTGAGTCATCGTTTTCGGGTAAAAATATATCACGAAAATCAGCTTCAGAGTGTATGGACCGGAGACTGGAACACGGTTAATCCACTTTACCCATGGAACTACGCTTTTTACTTTCCGGTTCACGAGCGAGTGCCGGGAAGAGGAAATTGGTTTTATGTCATTGAAATAGACGTGGATGATGGGCTCGATTTTCAATATCTTGATACTATTCCTATAAATGTTCTTTAGCTAAAAAAGTATTGCCGATGCGTTAAGTGTCGGCTTTTTAAATTCAAGATTCCAAATAAAAAAAAGGTGTCTGCAAATGCAAACACCAAGTGGGTCGCCATCGCGGCACTTGGGTGTGCGTTGATGGAGTTGATGGACTAGCCGGCGGCAGCCAGCTGTTCGTGGGAAAGAGCGGGTTCGTCGAATTCGAAATCCGACAGTTGATGGGTGAGGTCGTCGAAGGGGCCGTTCAGGTGGGGCAGATCGTGTTCTTGGCTGAAGGCTCGCAGAGCCTCGTCTAGTTTTTTTTGGAGTTCTTCTCTCATGATAGTCCCCTCCATGTGTACAATTGTCCTTAGGTTTAGTATACCTACACATTTTTTTACTGTCAAGTGAAAAAAGTGTATAACCTAGCTAAGACCATACTGCCGGGGTGACAAGGTTGTCCTGCCGCTGTTTCGTAGCCAGGCCGATCTCTTCCTTGGCCTGTCTTAGAGCTTCCAACTTGCGGTTTCCTTCCCAACTTTCAAATTCATAGTATTCTTTTTCAGTGACACCGGCAACTATTCGAATGATCTCCTCATAGCTTAGTTGGCGGCCATTCACGCGCATATCAATCTGGCGAGCGGCTCGGTCCAGGTGTTCGGGTTGTACATCAACACCGGGAATGAATGTCCCTTCGTAAACAATAGCCATGCGTTGCATGGGGTTATCAATACTGTCTTGGTACTTGTCAAAGAAATTATTTAGTTTTGCCAAGTTTTCCATTGTAATTTTGACAGCCAAAATTTCAACTTCCAGCCGTTTGACACAGTCTCGGACGGCTTCATATGCGTACCGCCCCATTATCATTGCCATAGTCAGTTCATACAGCCTTTGGCGATCTTTTAGGTTGTAATCATTCTCAAAGGTATATAGATACCGCATATCGACACCTAAAAGGCGACAAAAGATCTGCTGTACACTCTTTTTATCACTGTCACCGTTATTGTAAACGAGCGGGGCGATAATTCGCAGTGCCCGGCGGATGACATTATGTGAGAAAAAAGAAACCGGTTGTTTGAGAACAAACCAAACAATTGAAATTTTCTGAACATGGTCGATAAATTTGCCTTGCTCAATTAGTTTGTCATCGTAATATTTGATTTTCTTGGCCAGCTGCAGAAGGAGCTCGGCCAGATAGCAGGCTTTCTTTGTCTCCGGGTCTGCTTTTGGTGTAATCCTTGTCATTATACCCTCCGTGGTTTTTGTAATGTTCGTTTAATAATTAATACATCAATATAAGATAAAATAAAAGCTTTGTCAATATATTGATAAACATTTATCAAAGTGTCATTATCGCGACGACGGGAATTAAGAGATTGCCCACTATTATTTATCCCCTTTTTACAGAAAAATGCTGGTTGGTGTGCGCTAAATATGTTATAATAATTCACATAAAAAGAAATGCTTTTATTGTTTTGGTAACAAGAAAAATGAAAAGCTTTATAAAAATAAAAAATATGCGGCTGAGTCGAAGGCTGTCTTTGATGTTGCCCCAAAAAAGATTTTTGTTGTTGGGCTTTGTTGTATTTTTCTCTTTGGTTTTTATTGGTTCCACAACTTTGGTTGACAGTGTCTCGGCAGAGGGTTCTATATTCAATGTAAATGTAATTGTCAACGGTCTGATTTGGCTAATCTCCAGTTTGCTATTTACATTGTCAAAACTGTGTTTGGTGTTTACTGTCTGGTTTTTGAAATTATTTATTTGGCTTGCCGGCTATAACGGTTATATAGAGGCGCCGGCAGTGATATTGGGCTGGACTATGGTACGAGATGTGGCCAATATGTTTTTTGTGGTTGTACTTTTGGTCATTGCCTTTGGAACAATTCTGGGAATCGAACAATATGAATGGAAAAAAACAATGGTAAATTTTGTACTGATTGCAATTTTGATTAACTTCAGCCGACTGATCGCCGGAATCATAATTGACGCTGCTCATGTTTTTACCATGACATTCGTAAACGCCATTTCCACTACAGCCGGCGGAAATCTAATCAACATGTTTAATCTAAACGCGGTTTCCCAAATGAGCGGACAGGAGTTTAGCTATCAAAGTATAAGTGCCCAAGAAGACATTAGATTCGAGATATTTGGTGCAGCTGTTGCCGCTTTGACTTTTTCAGTATTGGCTATGGGTTCGATGGTGGCTTATGCAATTGTGATGATGGCCAGAATGGTAATTCTTTGGGTATTGATAATATTATCTCCAATTGCCTATATCACATCTATTTTACAACCAACAAAAGACTATGCTAAGGATTATTGGCGCGAATTTACAAAATATGTAATAGCCGCGCCAATGATGGTTTTTTTCCTATGGTTGGCTTTTGCAACACTCGGATCCGGAGAGAGCATCACAAATCATATTCAAAATAATACCGCTCCCGGAGTGGATATAAATGTAGATAGTGCTTCGGAGCAGCTTAATACCAGAAATTCCGCCACATTATCATCTATCACACGTTGGGAAAACTTAGCATCGTTTTTTATTGCTTTGGCTTTTTTATGGTTAGGTTTGGATCGTGTAAACAGTTTAGGCGTAAAAGGCGGCGGTTTTACACAGAGCGTTATTGGTTTTGGAAAAAAAGTCGGTTTGGTTGCAAGTGGTGTTGCGGTTGGTCAATGGGTGGCGAGACGTGGCTATGAGAAAGGGGCTGATCTCGGCAAGAGGGGTGGTCGGGAAGCATTGAGAAGAGTAGCGGGTCGTCCGCTACAAAAGGCGGGTTATCAATTTGGTGTCTGGGGTAGGAAAATATCACGTCGGCGTAACGCAGCAGCAACTAAATTGGATGAAAAAGTTAGAAGCATGAGAGAGGAGAGGTGGAAAGCAAAGCAAGAAGGTAGGCCGGCACCTCAATACGGGTTCAAGGAGAGATTAAAAGCCGGATTGGGGGGGTTGGCAGCGAGGTTTGTTGAGACAGGGGGTCGTAAAGATAAGAAAGTGGAAGACTATAAAAAAGCATATGAGCGGATGGGTGATATTGTTAAACATGAATATTCAACCAGTAAAACCAGAGGTGGATTACTAAAGCAGGAGTTTGGTGGTATATTGGAAATTGTTGAAGCTCGAGGAAAGGATAAGACTAGCATTAAGGATGCAAGAGCATTTGAATATGCCTTGGACAGGGATCCTATATTAAGAGAGAGTTATTTGCAAACACTTGATAATAGTCAGGCATGGAAATCCAGAAAAAATAAAATTCAAAAAGAACGACAGCAAGAAGTACGCGGGGGTATAAAAGGAAGAGAGGCGGTACAGCGCATGGCTCGTTGGTCTGCCGAAGAGAAGGTGACCGAACGAGAAATATCTCGCTCCGAGTCCATCATGAAAGCGATTGAAACGGCTGCTATATACAGAAGAAAAGGTAATTTGGTCAAAGCAGAGCAAGTTATGAATGCGGCTTACCAGGAAATTGAAGAAGATGAGAGTAAGGAAATTAAGGGGCTGAACATTGGTGAAATAAGAAATTTAATGGTCTCGACCGTGGGGAAATTGCAAGCGGCAGATTTTGGTACTGATGAGTTTAGGGACAGAAGTAGAGAAGCTTCAAGGATAATAACGGAGGCAGCGCGCAGAGGTCACAGTGTTGCCGAAGACGTTAAATTGGCAGGTCTCTCAGTATTGCATCCGGGCGAAGATATTGATTTATCTCAAACAGAAGAAGGTCTGCACTTACTCGAGTTATTGAGTGGACGCAAAATTACTGATCAGAATGAGTTTGATCAAACTACCGATGCTGTAGATAGTTCTTTTGCTACACCTGGTGAACGACATGCGGTCTATGCGCACATAAGTAATACGTTGTGGGGCGAGGGTGAAACCGGTGGTAGCAATGCTTCGGCCGCTATTTCATCCACACCTGATCCAAGTGGTGAATATGCATCTTTGTACAAGATAGCCAATCCGTTTGCCGAAGGTGCTGAAACAAAGGCAGAACAAGATTCAAGTTCGGTTGTGCCATTTATGAAGCCAAAAGAACTTCCCAGCTTACATGGTATGGTTCAGGTTAAGATGTTATGGGATGAAAACCAAGGAAAGCATGTTAAGAAAGTTGATGGAATTAACAATCAACAGATGCAGGATATTAAAAATCTTTTGACCCAATTCGCTGATCAAAGGGAAGTTGCCGCCAACTTTAATTCGAGGTTCTCCGGTTCCAATAATCCGGATAATTTTACTGAACAAGGACTTCAAGATATGGCTAAAATGCTTACTGAAGTATGGAAAGACTACTCTGACAGGGGTCTAAAAGAGGTGTTTGTAAAATTATTTAAAACACAATTTGCGGCTTTGGCCAAGAGTTCAACTTTCAATAATGCAATAAGCGGAAACGTTAAAAATGGTATCAACCAGGCAGCTAAGGAACCAATTTTCTAATCACATATTTTATGACGATGTCATTTGAATTTCGAAAATTGACAGAAGAAGAAGCACAACAATATCGTAAATACTATTTTACTGAAGTCTTTCCTGATTTTGAAGCGGTTTCTGAGATTTACGCTGATTTAAAAGAAAAATTATCAGATGATACCGGGCGCAACATAGGCGATTATCATCCGGTTTTTTGGGAATTGTATGTTTATTCAACATGGTTTTTATTGGAAAGATTGAGCGCCGTAGAATTAAAACAAGCTTTGACTAACCAGGTTGTTGACGCAATCAGGATGAATATAAATGTGCAAAATAGTTTTTTGGAATATTTTACATTAAATATTATGGAACCGGATGATATGGAATCAATATATGCGGATATTAAAAAAAATATATTGAACGCTTCTGCAATAATAGGAATGGACAAAGAGACAGGGGAGAAAATGTCGCTCAGCGATGCAGTAAGTTTTCTTGAAAGATTTGTTGGTACTTCGGACAGTTTGCAGTATGTTGAATTTAAAACTAAATTAAAAGATGTGATGTATTCTGATTATAAAGTAAATGATTATACATATATCGATCCCGAAGTGGCAGTGACCAGACTGATAAATTTAATTAATTTTTTTATAGCGACGACTGCCGATGATTTTATTCGCGCCGTTTATTATTATAATAAACCTCTACTCTTGCAAGAAAAAGAGGAAATGTTATTGCAAGGTGAACAGTCCGAGGGTGGTGAAATAAATTTAAATGAAGAAAAAGAACCGGAAACGGAGAAAACAGAAGACGGAGGGGTGGCACAAAAGACCATGCCTAATTCAAACATCTCTCCACCTAAAAAAGAAGAGACTAAAAAACCGAGTACTAAAAAAATGAATCCGAAGGAACGAAAATTACCTAAAGAACAAAAACAATCTGATCCACAAAAAAATAATCCGAAAATAGAAATTTTATCAGCTACGGGACAACAATCCAAAAAACAAGAAAAAACAGAACCCTCAGAAGATAATAATAAACAGACTGGCAAAAAAATGACCCCGACGGAAATAAAAAATGCTATAAACAGCCGTTTTTCCAAAGATAAAAGTGGTAATTATTCCAATATAGAAGGTGTGTTGATGTTTTTGGGTAATTTGGCTGAAGAATATAACGACCCGAGTATTGCTGAATTGTATTATTTTGATGAGAATAGCGGCGGTTTTAAGTGGAACCAAGATTTATTAAAATAAATTAAGTGATAGGTGGTAAGTGATACACCTACTTGGCTAGCTTATCACTTATCACATATCACTTATCCCTTATTTATTTATGACTAATAACAAACAAATTACAGTCCCGGTAAAAAAGTCCGACGGTTCGGTAGTTCGGATGACTTTGGATGAATTTAAAAAATACAAACAAACCGGAAAGATGGATTCTGTCGGTAGAGACAAAAAGACGACACAATCTGACAAAGAAAAAGTACAACCCAAAGAAAATCCGAATATAGTAATCCCAAAGGTTGCTGAAGATTCCAAGCAAAAAAATAATTTACCGCAAAAAGCGGGAGTTGATGATTTATCGACCACTACTCCGGTAAAAGATATTTACAAGGACGAAGCCATGGCAAAAAGCAAATCAAACGCAGGCAGCCCGGTGAGTGACAAAAAGAAGAAATTTAAATTCAAAGATGATAATATAATAACAAAACAGAAAAAAAATGATTCGATGAAAAAGCAAAATAATGATACTCAAGAAAAAAAACCGACAAAAAAAATGTATGAATTTGAGAAATCAGCGGAAAGTTCGCAAAATAATAAGAATACAAAAAAAGATTTGCCGAAAGAAAAAAAGCCAAATTCTGTTGAGGATAATAAAGAATCAAGTACTCAGAAAAAAAATACAGATTCCGGTGTTCGATTTGAATGGGACGATGATGATAATAAATCTTTACTTGAAGAGGATTTAAATATGGATCAAATGTCCGAAGGTAGTGCAAATGTGGTAAACAGTTATGAAGATATTGTAAAGGAAATAATGGGTAGGTTGACTTTTCCGGTTGATAAAGAGTTAAAAGGCAGGCTGGAGGTGCTTGTCACTACTCGTGTAAAAGGGGTAAGAAGTGATGATCAGGTTGTGGAATATGCCCAAAAAAGTCCTGATTCAGGCGGTTTGGGTCTTCAAACCGATCAAATCAGAGAGATGTTGGCCGCTATCCACACTATAATGGAAAAACATGGCAAAGATATAAAAGCGGTAAAGGAAATAGATGGGAATATGTCCATTGCCGGTTTGGAAAAAAATATGAGTGATAAACAGAGCGAAAAAAGTCAACCTGAATCAAGTGAAAAGAAAGATACCCATGAGCCTGCTCCGATCAAGCCGCAAATAAAGGAATTGAAACCAACCATGAGAGATATAGAGGCACCGGCTACTGCAAAAACCACCATGGGGCCGGTGGAGGAGATCAGATCATTTAATCTGATGGATTTTAGACGTTTGGCCAAAGATGCGAACAAATCTGCCGAACTTTTGCATGATAAGTTAGCGGTGTTAAAAGAAGAATCTTTTTTGTTGTACATGGATGCGGTTCAAGCATGGTTTGAGAGTCCTCTTTACAGATCATATCAATCGGTTATTCGCGGATCCTTGAAAGAGGGTAAAACAATCGAACAGATTTTGGCGGAAGGCAAAGAGGAAAATATTAACAGTAGTGAATTCAATGCGATAGTTGGTCTTAATTCTAAACTGAATCGATAAAATTTGTTATAATCAATTATACATGCAGCAATTTGTAGTACCACAATTTATAGATGTGGAAGATAAGATACTTGGACCCATAACAACCAGGCAATTTTTAATATTGTTGGTCGCCGGGATAATTATTTTTTTGGCATACAGATTTGGTGATTTTTGGGTGTTTGTATCAACCTTGGCCATCGTCGGTGGCTTGGCATTGATATTCAGTTTTGTAAAGATTAACGGTCAGCCCTTCCATTATTTTATTTTAAATATTTTACAAACCGCCAGAAAACCCGGACTTCGAATATGGAATAAAAGTTACACAAAGGACGAGCTTGAATTTCTTAGAAAGGCGGGTACCGAAAAAGTGGCACCGTCGCCGAAAGAAGCCAAAAAGGCCGGTCGCCGGCACATTAGGGACTTGTCTTTAATAGTAAACACCGGTGGGTATTATAGCGGAGCCAATGGTTTACAAAGAGAAAATAATAAAATGCCAAATAATTTGCCAAAATAGTTTTTTATGAAAGATGACAAGAAAAAGAAAAAGAAGAATAAACGACCAAGTACTCAAGCGCACATGCCGATTGCGGAAATTAAAGAGGGGGTTGTCGTTTTAAAAGATGGCACATTGAGGTCAATTTTAATGACTTCCAGTATAAATTTTGCTTTAAAATCAGAAGACGAGCAAAATGCTTTAATTTCTTCATATGTGAGTTTCTTGAATTCATTGGATTTTCCATTGCAAATTTTGGTTCAGTCCAGGCGTCTTCGGATCAAGCCTTATATTGATAAGTTAATGACAGCCGAGAAAGAACAAAAAAATGAATTATTGAGAGTGCAAATTGCTGATTATCGAGCCTTTGTAGAGGAAATGGTGGAGATTGGGCAAATTATGACAAAACGATTTTATGTAGTTGTTCCCTATGATCCATTAAGTAACAAAAAGAAAAGTTTTTGGTCCAGATTTAAAGAAGTTTTAAAACCGGTTTTGAGTCTGAGACTGAAAGAAAAGCAATTTGAAAAAAGAAAATATGATTTGGATTTGCGACTAAGGCAAGTGACAAGTGGTCTTGAAGCTATGGGGTTGAGTGTGGCTCAGCTTGATACCCAGTCATTGATTGAGCTTTACTATACAACTTATAATCCGGATATATCATTTGCAGAATCTTTGCAGCCGGTAGAGGAATTGCAAGTGGAAAACATTTAGAAAATCATAAATCATAAATCATAAATCATAAATTATTTTGTGTCATATAAAAAGGATGAGAAAGATAAATTTAAAAACGATTTAAAACTAAGGATCTATAATTGGTCGGTTAGGTTGGTAAAATACTTGAGAATATTATCAAAACAGGAGAAAGATGAAGCTGTCAAAACTATAGTAAACCAATTATTACGTTCGGGAACAAGTATAGGAGCAAATTATATTGAGGCAATTGGTTCGCCCACAAAAAAAGACTTTCGAAACTTTTTGGCTTATTCATTAAAATCATGCAATGAAAGTAAGTACTGGCTTTCATTGATGAAAGATACGGGAATCGATGAGGGAAAAGAATTTAATTTTTTACTTGATGAGGCGGTTGAAATTTCTAAAATATTAGGCAAAAGTGTTTCCACACTCTACAAAGAGAAAAAATAAAAATTTATGATTTAGGATTTTAGATTTATGATTAAAGGTTATGCCGTTTAAACCAATCACAACTGAAACAAAGCAGAAAAAAGAATCAAAAAAGAAAGAAGAGGAAAAGAAAAAACAAGTAAAAGAACAGCTGGTATCTCTTGAAGAAGAAAGAACTTTTAGAGAGGGGACTGTTGCTATTAGAGATTTGATCGCCCCATCCGCTTTAAGAGTTGAATCAACTTTCATCCAGCTTGGTGATACTTTTTTGAGGACGATTTTTGTAATTACTTTTCCCAGATATATTGCCGTAGGCTGGAGTTCACCGATTTTAAATTTGAATTTTACCATGGATATATCCATGTTTTTCTATCCGGTACCTTCAGGCGTAATTTTGAAGCAATTAAAGAAAAAAGTCGGTGCTTTGCAGGCACAGTTGAGTGCTGATGCGGAAAAGGGCGCGCCGCGTGATCCTTTGCGTGAGACAGCACTTCGCGACATAGAACAGCTTAGGGATGATTTAACTCAGGGTATTGAGCATTTTTTTCAATTTGCTTTTTATGTCACTTTGTATTCAAATTCAAAAGAAGAGCTTGATAGGATTACAGAGGATATTGAAAATATTTTTTCTTCAAAATTAATTTACACCAAGCATGTTCTTTATCAGTCTGAACAGGGTTTTACTTCGACTCTGCCGCTTGGAATCGATGAATTGATGGTTACTTTCAATATGAATTCATCTCCGATCGCTTCGTCTTTTCCTTTTATTTCTTCAGAACTGACAAGCGATGACGGTATTTTGTATGGTGTTAATCGTCATAACAATAGTCTGATTATTTTTGACAGGTTTTCATTGCAAAATGCCAATATGGTTGTTTTCGCCACTTCCGGAGCCGGTAAATCTTATGCTGTAAAATTGGAAGTGTTGCGCTCACTCATGTTTGGGGTGGATATAATAATTATTGATCCGGAGATGGAATATGTTCACTTGAATGAAGCGGTTGGTGGAACCTATGTAAATATATCACTCTCTTCGGAGAGCAAGGTAAACCCCTTTGATTTACCCAGGCCTGTTGGTCAGCAGATTTCCACAGAAGATGTTATTAGGAGTGCCGTTATTAGTCTAAAAGGTTTGATTAGAGTAATGTTCGGTTCGTTGACACCACAAGAAGATTCAATTATGGATCGAGCTTTGCTGGAGACATATGCTAAAAAAGATATTACGTCTTCTTCTGATTTATCTACTGTTGAGCCGCCCATTATGCAGGACTTGCTTGATATTTTAGAAGGTATGGAGGGGGCCGATAATTTGGTATTGAAATTAAGAAAATTTACCGAGGGGACATTTTCCGGATTATTCAACTCGCCAACAAATGTCAATATGAATAATCAGCTCGTAGTTTTTAGTGTCAGGGATTTGGAGGAT
Source organism: Candidatus Magasanikiibacteriota bacterium (assembly GCA_014729395.1). Lineage (GTDB taxonomy): Bacteria > Patescibacteriota > Patescibacteriia > Magasanikbacterales > UBA922 > WJJZ01. The sequence goes on along the minus strand of WJJZ01000010.1, from coordinate 282,201 downwards.
GAGTTAAGGCCAATGGCAATATATAACTTGATCAATTATATTTGGAACGTGGTAAGAAGTGAGAGAAAGAAAAGAATGCTTGTTATTGACGAGGCCTGGTGGTTAATGACACATGAGGACAGTGCGAAGTTTATCTATGCTCTGGTAAAGCGAGCCAGAAAATATTACCTTGGTGTGACTACCATTACTCAAGATGTAAATGATTTTTTGCGTTCTCCATACGGCCAAGCGATCGTAACCAACTCGGCTTTGCAATTACTGTTGCGCCAATCTCCGGCTTCAATTGATATGATTCAAAAAACTTTTATGCTAACCGAAGGTGAAAAATATTTACTTCTTGAAAGCGCTGTTGGAGAGGGGATATTTTTTGCCGGACTAAAACATGCCGCTATAAAGGTTGTAGCATCATACACAGAGGATCAGTTAATTACTTCGGACCCGGGACAGTTACTTGAAATAGAAAAAGCAAAAAAGGAATTTGAAGAAGAAGTGATGAATAATAAAAATCAGACTGAGCAATAATAAAAAATTTATATGATGGATATTAGAAAAAGAATATTTATAGCCATAGGCATAATTATAGGATTAGTCTTGGCATTTTTATTATTTTATTTTTTTGTACTTAAACCCACCGGAGAGGATCAACAGGAGGAGGGGATTACACCCACGACCACTGAGCAAGATATTGAACAAGAAGTGATGGAAAGGCTAACACCTGATGTTCAGTCTACGCTTGAAGCAGAACCTTTTTCAGAAGAGACTTATGTAAAGCAGGTATCTGAAATATTTGTAGAAAGATTTGGAACTTATTCCAATCAAAATGACAATCAGCATATTGAAGATGTTCTTCCGCTGGTAACCGATCAAATGGCAAATTGGCTTTCAATGCAAGACCTGGATCAATCAAAAGATTACGTAGGAGTAACTACAAAAGTAATTGCTTCTTCTGTTGAACAAATTGATGAAGACAGTGCAACGGTGTTAGTGGAAGCGCAAAGAATTACAGAAACCACATTGGGAGAAGAAAAAGAAAATTTGTCCGGTTCTGTAGACTTGGTTAAAATTAACGATGATTGGAAGATCGATGGTTTGTATTGGGATTAGTTTAGATTTTTTTTAAACAAAATTCATCACATATATGAAATAATTGCTTTAGCAATTATTTTTTTATGTTCAAACAATTTTCAGCAAGTTTAATAAAAGAAATTAAGGATTTGATATTTCCGATTTTTTGTATCGAATGCGGTAAAGAAAGCTCATGGTTATGCAAGGTTTGCTTTGAAAAAATAAACTTTGAGCCGGTTTTTATTTGCCCTGTTTGTCGATGTATGAGTACAGATGGATTTACTTGCGTTAATTGTATAAACAAATCCAATTTGATTCAACAAATTTCACTTTGTCGTTATGAAGAAAACGCTTTATCGGGAAAAATTATAAAAATTTTAAAATATAATTATGCAATTGACATACAAGATTTGATAAGAATAGTATTTAAAAATTTCTATGATAACTATACATATTTATTTAAAGATTTTGATTATATTGTGCCCATACCTCTTCATCATAAACGCAGAGCGGAGAGAGGTTTTAATCAGGCTGAAGTTTTAAGTAATATTGTATCTTTTTTCATAGGTGTACCGGTTAATGAAATACTAATCAGGCGTAAAAAAACCAAACAACAAGCTCGTTTGGGTAGAAAAGAAAGAATTGAAAATTTAGATAAGGCTTTCTCAATAAAAAAGAACGTTGATCTTACAAATAAAAAAATTTTGTTGGTTGACGATGTATATACGACCGGGGTGACAATGCAAGAAGCGGCCTTTGTTTTAAAAAAACAAAATTGTCAGAAAATTGTTGGTTTTTCATTTGCGAGAGCCTAGATTTTCATAAATATTCACTGTCTTTTTTGTAATGTCTTTCCAGTCATAATTCTTTTTTACTAGATTTATGCTATCTCGAGCGCATTCCATTACTTTATTTTTAGAGTGTAAAAGTTGAATTAGAATTTTCTCCAGGTCTTTAATATTTTTGGATTCAAAGCTATAACCGGAGCTGTTTATTGCCTCTAAATTTTCCGGAATATTACTCACCAAAACACATTTACCATAACTCATAGCCTCAAGAATTGTAATTGCCAGACCCTCTGCTTCTGATGGGTGTACGTATAGATACGCATTAGTAAATAGTTGAGCTAAGGTTTTTCCTTTTTGAAATCCTACAAATACTATGTCAGGACTACTATCGGCCAGTTTGTGTAAATAATTCAAATAATCATCGGTGTAACTTGGTGCGCCCACTATAGCTAATTTTATTTTTTTGCCGCCGGGCCATTTTTTTTCGTTCTCAGAGTACTTGGCTTCCAAATTTTTATAGGCGTTTATCAGGTGATGTATACCTTTGTGTTTGATTAGTCGTGCAACTGTTAAAATATATTCATTTCTTTTTAAACCATATTTTTTGATTTTATCATCATCAGTTTTCTCCTCTTTTTCTATGTTTACTCCATTTGGAAGGTAGATGGTTTCTTTGTTGAATCTTTCACGACAGTATTCTTGGATTGCTTTGGAGACAACAATGGTTTCATGAGGAAAATTACAGGCGGTCCATTCACCCCAACCCAGATAAATCCGAGCAAACCAACCCCATTTTTTATGAAATCTGTCTATACTGTGAAAAGTTACCACAACCTTTGTTTTTCTTTTAAAAATCCTAGGAATCCACGCCAAAGTAGAAGGGCCGACACCGTGGTAGTGAATGATGTCCGCTTTTTTAAAAAGGACATGAATAGTGGCTAAAAAAACATGCGTTATTGTATCCAAATTTTTTGTTGGGATAGAAGGTAGATATACCACCTTTACACCTTTGTATTTTTTGGTTTTTTTACCTCGCAATGTATGCCTGGGACGAGAGTAGACCGTAACATTATTACCCAGTTTGACCAATCTGGTTGATAATTCTTCTACATGCTTTTCCACCCCTCCACTCTTTTCAGAAAATACGACGCTTTTTTGTCCAATCATGGCTATATCCATACTTTCAAATTAAATATTTATTTTTATTTTATCATCTGTATCATATTAATACAATAAAATTCAGGGTTGACCTAATTACAATTTTTGGCTATAATATCGCTGTTATTTTATATAAGGAGAGGTGCCTGAGCGGTCGAAAGGGGCACCCTGCTAAGGTGTTGTGCCCTAACGGGTACCGGGGGTTCGAATCCCCCCCTCTCCGCCTTCGCCCGTCGAAGCTGTCGCTTCGTCTGGGCTACGGCGGACACGGTCCGTTGGGATACTTTTCTAAAGCTTTTTTGTTTTTTATGAAAGCGACAGCGAAGGGGGGTTTTATCTGCTTTATAATATTTCTTTGTTATGTGGTATGTTTACATATTACGATGTGGTAATGATAATTTATACGTAGGCTGTACTTCTAATTTGAAGAAACGAGTGAAGTTGCATAAAAATGGTAAAGTAAAATCAACCCGTAATAGGTTGTCAGTAGAATTATTTTTTTTACTGTTGCTTTCCTGATAAATATACGGCTTTTAATTTTGAGAAGTATTTGAAGACTGGCTCTGGAAGAGCATTTACAAACAGGCATTTTGTCTAAACATGGAGGAGTGGCTGAGCGGTCGAAGGCGACGGTCTTGAAAACCGTTGAGGGTGCAAGTCCTCCGTGGGTTCGAATCCCACCTCCTCCGCCACGAAAAGCGGCGCGAAGCAAGCCGCTTGGAGTGGTCGCGTGGGCACCCAAGTGCCTTTACGCGACAAAACGATTATTTTACTAAGGCGCCGCCACGTGGCGGACTATATGATTCTAGCGTCGTTCGTAATCCTCCGCCACGAAAAATGGCGATAGCCATTTTGAGTGAGCCATATTATGAAAAAGGTTAGTTTAAGGGACGATAGTTAACAGTATTTAAATAGCCGTCATCTTGAGACGGACTAATATGGTTCAATATTTTCTATCAAAATAACATGAAAAACACCGCTAAGTTAGGTGTTTTTCTTTTACCTTTTCTTAATTTTAGTATATAATACTTATATATGAACTATAATAATAACAATCAAGATGTTTTTGAGATGATTTTGGATACAGATAGATCAAATTCTGCTTCAGCCTCGGCATCACCATCAAAAATTACAGTTTCAGAAGATTGGCATGCCGATCATGTTGAGGGGCAGCTTGCGCTTGATGTGGCCGAAACAGAAGACAATATTTATGTAATTTCCACTATGGCGGGAGCCACCGCTGAAAAAATAGAAGTTTTTATCCATAATGACTTGCTGACAATTAGGGGTAATAGAAATTTTCCGGTTACCGGAGAAGAGAACATGAATTTTTTTCATCAAGAATGTTTTTGGGGAAATTTTTCTCGTACCATTGTTATGCCGACTGATATAAAAGGTGATTTAGCTCGAGCTGAATATAAAAATGGAGTTTTAAAAATTGTCGTGCCAAAGCAGTCAAAAGGTGGCCGCATACCGATTTCAATAATTGAGGATTAGAAATGTTTAAAAGAATTTTTAAAAAGAAAAATCTAAAAAGAAAATTACAGGATTTTTTTAAGGAAAGAAAAATTCCTTTTTCTTGGCGTCGTATTTGGTTGATTTTGATTATAGTATTGGTAGTACTTGGAGGTTTTTTTATTGGCCTGGTAGCTTATGCCAGGAGCTATGAGCAAAGAGTTTTACCTGGTGTTTATATTGGCGAGCAATACATTGGTGGAATGGAGAAAGATCAAATTTACATACTTCTTCAAACAAAAAATGATGATTTGGTAAGCCATGGATTGAATTTTCAGTTCATCACACCAGAAGGAAGAGAAAATGATTTTATTTTATCCCCAATAATTGTTGCCGAAGATGGTTCGATAGAGCTTTTATATATAGATGCAGAAGAGGAGTCGGAGCGTTTGATTAATTACGGTAAGAACGGGGATTTTTTTGAAAAAATATACAAAGTTTTAGAAAGCAGAATAAGCAAGACACATTTGGAAGTGGAAAATATTATTATTGATAGAGATAAAATCAATCTTGAAATTAAAGATAGACTGGATCAATATGAAGAGCCGGCGCGCAATGCGGATGTAAATATCAAAACAATCATCCCTCTTGACTACACGATAACCACTTCTTCACCCGGTGTTACCTATGAGTACAGTGATGCGGTTGATCAAATCGTGTCAGCTTGGTCCAAATTGAAAATAACTGACGTTATTATTAAACAAAACAAAGAAAAGGCGGAAATACTGGAGACTGATGTAAAGGAAATTGAAGACAGAATTCCCGAAGTATTCACGCATGGAGGATTGCAAATAACATACACTGACCCCCATTTAAAAAGAGAATACAATTGGTGGATTAAATTAGAGGATATGAAGAATTGGCTTTCAGTTCAAAAGACCGGAGAAGGGGATTTGGGTTTTGGACTGGTAAAAGAAAAAGTGATGGAATTTTTTTCAGATAACATTGAACCGATTGTAAACATCGAAGCGGAGAATGCCCGTTTTGAGATGAACGAAAATGGTAAAGTGGTTGAATTTAAAGGGTCAAGACCGGGGATAGGTTTGGATAAGGAAAAAACATATGAACTAATAAATGACGCAATCCTACAAAGATCCTGGCATGATGAAGGTATTACAAATGAAGTTCAGGTGATGGTTGAGCAGGTGGAGCCGGAGATAAAAACAGGTGAAGTTAATGACTTGGGTGTAGCGGAAGTTCTCGGTGTTGGAATTTCAGATTTTAGTGGAAGCCCCAGAAATAGAATAAGAAATATTGCCAATGCCATTGCCAAACTAAACGGTGTTTTAATAAAGCCGGGTGAAGAATTTTCCACTATTGCATATACCAGACCTTTTACCTATGAGGGTGGTTATTATCCAGAGTTGGTAATTAAAGGTGATGAAATTAAACCCGAGATTGGTGGTGGTTTATGTCAGATTGGAACTACATTATTTCGAATGGCTATGAATGCGGGAATGGATATAACTCAGAGGCGAAATCATTCTTTGGTTGTACATTATTATAATGACCCGGTAAATGGTTTACCCGGGACTGATGCTACTATTTATGATCCGGCACCGGATTTTAGATTTTTAAATGATACAGACAATTATGTGCTGATTCAGGCTCAGGCTGATTATAATAGAATGGAATTAATTTTTACACTGTGGGGTACGGATGATGGAAGGACTGCTTATTTCACACATCCCACTGTGACTCGGTGGATTCCTTATGGTGAAACCAGAGAGGTTGAAACCACAAAGATTGCTCCCGGTGAGCGAGAATGCCAGCATGCCTATACCGGAGCTGATGCATTCTTTACTTATTTTAGGCAGTTACCGGATGAAGAAGAAGAAAAAAGAGTTTTCACCAGCCATTACAGACCTTTACCACAGATTTGCTTGGTGGGTGTTGAGGATGACAAGACTGAACAAGGTAATGGTGAAGATGAAAAAATAACTGAAGAGTAAGCAAATAAATGAAAATATCAATTACAGTAAAAGAGGCCTTTTTTATTATATTTTAGCTAAATTATCAATTTATAGCGGTAAATATACTTGACAAAGTATATTTTTTTTGATATTATTTTATGTTAGCTTAATAAAGCTGTTTTTTCGTTGCAATAATGCATTGTAAACAAACTGTTCTCCTTGAATGCATTTGTATTGTGTTGAAGGGTGTAGAGAAAATATATATTTAAATTAAGTGCTCTATTTTTTGTAAATATGTATCTCTCTGTGCCCACGACAAGCATGGGGATATGCATTAGGTTTTTGCAGGCTTCGGCTCGCAAATTTTCTAAGGTATATCTTCTTGGGTACAGTTAAAAATAACCCCCGCCTACTTGGCGGGGTTTATAATTTCCTTTTTTTTACTATATTATGGTATAATATAAACATTAATTTAGGTGTTTTCAAACATCGAAAAATGCTTGTCGTATGAAAAAATTAAATGCATTAGACTGGATCGCTATGGTTCTAGTCGTAGTAGGTGGTCTAAATTGGGGTCTTGTCGGGCTATTCAATTTTGACTTGGTTGCTACTTTGTTCGGAGATATGTCTGCCTTCTCAAGAGTGGTTTACTCTTTGGTAGGATTATCAGCTGTTTATGTGGCTTTGATGTCGATGAAATTTGGAAAAAAATAATGAAGAGCAAAAATATAAAAATAGCCCAACCGGGCTATTTTTATATTTAATTATGTCGATGTAGTAAATTTAGATTATTGAATGGCTGCGTCATTCGAAGCGCAGCCGTGGATAGAGTTGTTAACTTGAATCTAGTAATATCCCTTCTTCGCTAAAGCTACGAAGAGCATTCTTCGCTATACGAAGAATGGTGGACCTGATCGGAGTTGAACCGATGACCTTTGCAATGCGAATGCAACGCTCTACCAACTGAGCTACAGGCCCTTTTTGGCGGGATAAACTTCGCCAGCTTTAGTACACCCGGTAGGACTCGAACCCACAACCTCCTGGTCCGAAGCCAGGCGTTCTATCCAGTTGAACTACGGGTGCTATTTATTTTAGTGGGTCGTACAGGATTCGAACCTGTGACCATTTGCTTAAGAGGCAACTGCTCTACCAACTGAGCTAACGACCCATAATAACACGTATATGTGAATAGTGGAAAACTGTACATTACGTCAGTCTAAAATCAAACTATCCGCAAGTCCGGACCTGCCTGCCGGCAGGTTATCTGTATATTCGCATCATAATTATCCTATAGGATCTCCGGGATTTCTTTCCAGTATTTCTATTTTGGGGCCTTTCCATTTTTTTTCTTCAAGAGCTGCTTCAGCTGCTGCAACTTGCGCTTCCTGTTTACTTCCGCCTTCCCCTTGGGCAACTTTTTGCTTATCTAAATAAACAGCTACCAGGAAATTTTTATCATGATCGGGTCCATCTTCTTTTATTACTTTATATGTTGGAGTAACACCGGTTTTTTCTTGAGCCGCTTCTTGGAATCTGGATTTAGGATCCATCCATAATCCTTTTTCCAAGACTTCGGGTAATTTTGTTATTATCCATCTGGTGATAAACTGTTTTGATATATCCCAGCCTTGATCAATATAAATAGCCCCGATTAGGGCTTCGATTGCATTTGATAATATGTAGTCTCTGGCTTTTTTACTATCATCTTTTTGTTCACCATGACTCAAAAATAAATATTCATTTAAACCGATTTCATTTGCAACTCTTGCGCACATTTTGGCATTGACAAGAGCCGCTCTCCAATTTGTCAGTTCACCTTCGGGATTCAGGTAATTGTCAATCAGAAATTCTGTTACTACCAATTCCAATACCGCATCACCTAAAAATTCAAGCCTTTCATTATGGGGTAGCGGGAAATTTCTATTTTCATTTAAAAAAGATCGGTGGACCAAAGCCTGAACCAAAATATCCGGATTTTTAAATTTTATCCCAATTTTTTCTTCCAGATTGGGAAAATTTTTTTCACTATAATTTTCTATTGGCATATGCTAAATTGTAGCCCTCAATTTTTTGCATAGCTAGATTAGCTACACCAAAAATTGGTGACAATTTTTAATAATTATTTTTTGTCTTTATTGTCTGTATCATCTTCTTTTTCCATGTCATTATAAATTGCCCCAAGTATTCCATTAACAAATTTTCCCGAGGAAGGGCCTCCATAATTTTTTGCCAGTTCAATGGCTTCATTGATAGCCACTTTTGCCGGAATGTTGTCATTAAACTTTAATTCAAAAGTTCCGATCCTTAATATATTTCGATCAACAATACTAATTTGATCCAACGGCCAATTGGTGGAGTATTTTTCGATGATATTATCTATTTTTTTCAGATTATCAACCACACCATCAACCGTTTCTGACACAAATTTTTTATCGTCGGTCAATCCCGCACCGAATTCTTCGGTATTGTGTTTAACGATCGCCGGTAATGCCGCAGTCGGTCGTCCTCGGAAATCCCATTGGTATAATGATTGCATTGCTATGGAACGTGCTATATGTCTACTTGACATAGAAAAAAAGTTAAATATGTTTTATTTATTTGTTTTTTTATTTTTTCTTGTCTTTTTTAAGCTTATTAATGACCTGTCTGCCTTTATAATAACCGCAGTTTAAGCATGCCTTATGTGGTTCGGTTTTTTTACCGCATTTTTCACATTTATTTAGCTTCATTTTTGATAATGCAAAATGTGAAGCACGTTGTTTTTTTGATGTCCTGGTTCTTTGTTTTGCTGGTAATGCCATATTTTAATCATTATTGTGAATATATAATACAATTGACTGCGCCTATTATAGCCTATTTTAGTATAAAAATCAAGACCGCAGCATAATATTGCAAATTTGGCATATTTTAGCTATCATAGAATTATAATAAAACAATAATTATATAAAAATTTTACAATAATTAGGGCGGTATTAAGCAGTAATTATTGTATAATTATGGTCAAATTATTTTCCAGTTATTGTAATCTATGTTTAAAAATTGGAATAAAAATTTGTTCTTTTGGGCTAATGATAAAATTGGAAAAAACAGATATTTGGATTATATAATGCTCTTTTTTTCACATTGGCTAATATATGCCCTGGCTTTTTTGGTTTTGTTTTGGGGTGTTTTTTTGTTATCGGAGTCTGAACCGCAAAAATTCATTTTATTGGTAAAATTGATACTAACGGGTATTTTCTTTGCGATTTCTTTGAATTTTTTAATTGGAATTTTATGGGTCAACCGTCGACCAATAGTAGATAACCCTGACATAAAACAGCTTTTCACCCCCTATAAGACGTGGAAGTCATTCCCGTCCGACCATACTACCATTGCATTCATACTGGCTACCATTCCTTTCTTGATAGGAGCTAATTTATTATTTTTTTTATTGTGTATTTTTTTTGCTTTTTGTATCGGTGTCGCACGTGTTTATGCCGGAGTCCATTATCCTCGTGATATTATAGGCGGAATAATTATAGGATTTTTCTTTTCTTTTTTTTCATTTTGGCTCCTTGATAATGTATCACAACCTTTGTATAGTTTAGTTAAAAGTTTTTTCGTATGAAGTTAATAATATTTGCCGGTGGTGCCGGAACCAGGTTATGGCCGATTAGCAGGCAAAATTCACCAAAACAATTTGAAAAACTGAAAGAGAGTAAGTCTACATTGCAAATGGCGGTAGATAGGGTTAGGTGTTTTGGTATGGAAAATATTTACATATCCACCAATGAAAAATATGAGCATTTGGTGAAAGAACAAATTCCTGATTTATTCGAAGACCATCTTATGTTGGAGCCGGCCAAAAGAGATTTGGCAGCTGCTGTGGGTTTGGCACTTTTTCGTTTAAAAAATAAGAGTTTTTCCGGGACAGTAGCGGTTTTATGGTCTGACCATTTTGTTGAATATCCGGAAAAGTTTCAACAAGCTTTGTATAAGTCGGAAAAATTGATTAACAAGAACCCAAATCGTTTTATTTTTTTGGCTGAACAACCCAGGTTTCCCAACGAAAATTTGGGTTGGATGAAGATTGGTGATGAACTCTCAAATGAAGTATATTCTTTTGAAGGTTGGAAATATAGACCGGAAAAAGCTCTATGTGAAAAAATGTTTGCCAGCGGTAACTGGTTGTGGAATCCTGGATATTTTATTTTTAATATAGATTTTGTATTAAATTTGTATAAGAAACACAACCCCAAGATGTATGATGATCTGCAAAGAATCGTGGAAAATGAACACTTGATTAGTGAAGTATATCCAAAATTGGAAGCAATGCATTTTGATAAAGCAATTTTAGAAAAAATAGATTCTGATGAAGCGGTTGTTATGAAGGTAGATTTCGGATGGAGCGACCCCGGAACTTTGTATGCACTCAAAGAAACTCTGGAACCGGACTTGGAAAGAAATTATACCAAAGGTAATGTTATAAGCACTGAAGATAAGGATTGCCTGATATACAATGAAGAAGATGATAAATTGGTTGTGACCCATGGTCTTGATGGTATTATGGTTGTAAACACCGATGATGTGACTTTTATTTGTCATAAAGATCAAATATCAAATATGCATAGGGTGTTGGAAAAATTAAAAAAAGAAGATCTAGAGAATTATTTATAAAATATGAAAAGATTATTAATATTTTTAATTTTATTGGTTCTATCAGCCTTTTTTTTATTATACTGGATGCTATTTCTGCAAAATACCTCTGAACAGTCTGTAAATTTTGTAGTCAAGCCGAATGAAAGAGTATCCGAATTATCTACCAGATTGGAAGAGGAGGGAATTATCAGTAATGCTTGGATTTTTGAAAAGTATTTGATATGGCGGAAGATTGATAGAAAAGTGAAGCAAGGTCAGTTTGAAGTAGAATCACCTGTTACAATGGTGAATGTGGCGGAATCTTTAAATGATCCAAAATCAAAAATAGAGAAGACTATAACCATAATACCCGGCTGGACAATACGTGATATTGCTGATTATTTTGTCAAGGAAGATATAGCCTCATACGAAGAAGTATTAGACTATCTTGGTGTCTCGGCAACAGATTATAGGCTGGGTGATCATGATGATTTACCCACTAAAGATTTTATGGGTTATAAAATTATGCAATCAAAACCTGATTATATTGCTTATGATGGGTACCTATCTCCGAATACATATAGAATATATGCTGATGCGGAATTGTCAGAAGTGGTTGAAAAATTGATTAGTCAAAGAGACCGGGAAATAACAGAGCAAATGTATAGTGATATTGAAGAAAAGGACAGAAATATTCATGAGATATTAACCATGGCCAGTATTTTAGAGCATGAAGCCAGGACTGAGGAAGACAAGAGAATAATTGCTGATATTTTTTGGAGACGATTAGATATGGATTGGGCTTTGCAGGCAGATTCAACAGTTCACTATATTATAGGAAAGGATGGTTCTGTTTTTACAATGCAATCTGATCGGGATATTGATTCATATTGGAATACATATAAATATCCGGGATTACCCCCGGGTCCGATAGGAACTCCGAGTTTGGAATCGATTATGGCAGCTATATACCCCAGGGAAAATGATTTTTGGTATTTTTTAACCACCCTTGATACCGGTGAAGTTATTTATTCCAAGACCTTGGAGGAACATAATAAGAATGTAGCCAAGTATCTTAGGTAGTTAATAGTAGAAAGTAGTAAGTTAATAAGTTGTAAGTTGATGTGGTAAGTAACTTACAACTCTACAACTTACAACTATCACAACATTATATGTTAACATCAGAATTCGATTACAATTTACCAAAAGATTTGATCGCACAGAGCCCAATCAGGCCAAGAGACAGGTCTAAATTAATGGTGGTCGACAGAAAAGATAACACAATTGAACACTGTCATTTTTGTGATATAACAAAATATTTAAACAAGGGTGATTTGATAGTTTGGAATAATTCCAAAGTTTTCAAAGCCAGGCTTTATGGACGTTTGGTGTCTTCCACCGGGAGAAATTTAATAAAGCATGGTCGAGATATAGAAATTTTTTTAGTTAGACCTACTGAAAATGTAGGTGTATGGCAGGTTTTAGCAAGGCCCGGTCGTCATGTGCGAGCCGGTGCAAAGGTTTCATTTGCCAAAGATTTTTATTGTGATGTACTCGTAAAAAAAAGAGATGGTACCATTTTGGTACAATTTGAGGATGAAGAAAGGATGGTTAGAAATAAAGCTAATAAATACGGACATATTCCTGTACCTCCCTATGTAAAAGATGAACCGCATGAACTGGATATATACCAAACGGTATATGCGAAAAATGAGGGTTCAGTAGCTGCGCCAACGGCCGGTTTTCATTTTACAGATTCTCTAATAAAAAAATTAAAAGACATGAGGGTTGATTTTACGGATCTTACTTTGCATGTTGGTTTAGGTACTTTTTTACCGGTTAAATCTGAAAGGATTGAGGATCACACAATGCATAGTGAGTGGGTGGAAATATCACAAGATTCCGCTAAAAAAATTAATCTGGCAAAAAAAGAGGGCAGGCGGGTAATTGCTGTCGGAACAACTACGGTTAGAACTTTGGAAGGTGTATCAAAAATTTTAAGAAAAAATAAGGTTGATGCTTATAAAGGAGAAATTGATATATTCATTAAACCGGGGTTTGAATTCAAGGTTGTTGATGCAATGATAACTAATTTTCATTTACCGAAATCAACACTTTTGATGCTTGTTGCCGCCTTCAGCGGAGATAGAGAATTTATACTTGATTGCTATAAAAAAGCGGTTGAAAATAAATACAGATTTTACAGTTTTGGTGATGCCATGTATATTACGTGATACAAAAATATGTCATATATTAAACAGAAAAAAGAGATCGAAATAATATCTAAAGGCGGAGAAATTCTTGGTCGTATTTTGGAATCTTTGGTAGAAAAAGTTGAACCGGGAGTATCCGCTTATGAGATAGATAAAGCCGCAGAAAAGATGATAATAAGAGCCGGTGGACGGCCTTCGTTTAAAAATTACCGATCTAGGAAAGGAGAACCGCCTTTTCCTTCGACAATATGTGCTTGCATTAATGAAGAAATTGTACACGGTATAGCTTCAAAAGATAAAATATTAAAATCCGGAGATATTTTTACAATTGATATCGGTATGCAGTGGCCGGTAAAAGATTTAGATAAAGGTGAAAGAGGTTATTTTACAGATACGTCTATTACCGTTTCTGTTGGAGAAATCCCCAATGAAGCGCGACAATTGTTGAATGTTACAAAGAAAGCTCTGGAGATAGGTATTTCAAAATGCTATACAGGGAATACGATTGCCGATATTGGTAAAGAGATCCAGGATTGGGTGGAACCGCAAGGCTATGGAATTGTACGTGATCTGGTCGGTCATGGTGTCGGGCATGAAGTGCATGAGTCGCCTAGGGTCCCCAACTTTTATGATAAGGATCTGGAAAATTGGAAATTGGAGCCCGGTGTTGTCATTGCAATAGAGCCGATGCTAACTTTAGGTAATTATGAAGTCATAACAGCAGACGACGGTTGGAGTGTAGCTACCAAAGATGCCAGTTTATCAGCGCATTTTGAACATACGGTTGTAATCACAACAAGTGAACCTTTGGTGGTTACCAGAAGACCCGAAGAAATAAAATATAAATTATGAATGTATTAGGTATTGATTATGGAAAAAAGAGAATCGGACTAGCTTGGGTGGATACCGCTTTAGGTGTTGTTTTGCCGTATGGGAGATTAGAGACCGGTGATTGGAGAATGGAACTACCAAAATTAATTCGTGAAGAAAAAGCTGATTCAGTCATTGTAGGTTTGCCGATTGGACTTGATGGGCAGGAAAATGAAAATACTAAGGCTGTTCGCAAATTTGTTGAAGAATTAAAGAAGAGTATTGTTGTGCCTGTTGAATTTGTTGATGAACGTTTCACTTCTCGACAAGCTGATCAGATGGGGGGAGAAGTGAGTCGAGATGAGAAGGCGGCTATGTTGATTTTACAATCTTATTTGGATAAGATAAAGCGGTAATTTTTCGATTCTTGAATAATATTATTGTCAAATTGTTGTAAGTTATGATAGCGATTACACTTTCACGACGTAATTTTCGCGAATATGACCAAATAGTATCACTTTATACTTTGAATTTGGGTAAAGTTGAACTTCTGGCACGGGGTGTAAAGAAAATAACCAGCAAAAATTCACCTCACTTGGAACCATTTTCAATTGTGGAAATAGAAATAATAAAAGGAAAAGAAATAGACCACCTGACAAAAGTACAGCCGATAAGATATTTTAGTAATATAAGAAAAAATAGAGAAAAAAGTTTAGCGGCCAATTATATAGTATCTTTACTTGATAAACTTACTCAAACGGGAGAAAAAGATGAGAACTTTTTTGAACTGTTGCTGAGTTGGTTGAAATATATTGATTCAACTGAAAAATATAATTTTTTCTTGATAGATGCTTATATTGTTAAATTATTGAACTGTTTGGGATTTGATATAACATATGCAAATAACATTCCCAGTAATTCAATAAAGCAAAATCTTCAAATTCTAAATCAAGCCGACTGGCCGCAAATAAACCGACTTATAATTTCAGATGATGATTATAATAAAATAAATAAATTTATCTACGAATACTTGGTTTTTCACAGCGAAAAGAAATTAGATAATTGGAGTCAATACAAAAATCGTTTTTAAAATTTTACAATACAATACAATTCTGTTTAATAACAATATAATATGAAAATTTTGATTGCTAATATTAATAATCATGTCGGCGAGGAAGTTGATATTTCGGGCTGGCTTTATAATATGCGTTCTTCAGGTTCGATCGCATTTTTAGAAATTCGCGACGGATCCGGCTTTATTCAAGCAGTCGTCTCTAAAGAGGGTGTTGGTGCCGGGGTCTGGGATAGTATCAATAATCTAACACAAGAATCATCCTTGGAGCTAACAGGGAAAGTAACAAAACATCCCAAAAATAAAGATACGTTTGAACTTCAGGTATCGAACATAAATATTGTTCAAGTATCAGAAGAATACCCAATTACTAAAAAAGAACATGGACCTGATTTTTTGCTGAATAACAGACACCTTTGGCTTCGAAGTAAAAAACAGTGGGCAATATTAAGAATTAGAGATATGATTGAATCAGCTATTCATGATTTTATGCATAAAGAATTTTTTATACGTGTTGATTCTCCAGTACTGACTCCCAACGCGTGTGAGGGGACAACCACTTTATTTTCTGTTCCATATTTTGATTTGGGTGAAGCCTACCTGTCTCAGACCGGTCAATTATATATTGAGGCGGCAATTGCTTCGGTAGGAAGATGTTATGATTTCGGACCTGTTTTTAGAGCTGAAAAATCTACGACAAAGCGGCATCTTACAGAATTTTGGATGATGGATGCTGAAGCAGCATTTGTCGATCACGAAGAAAATCTGCGCATTCAGGAAGCTTTGGTCAAATATATTGTAAAAACATGTTTGCAAAATTGCAGTCTGGAGTTGCAGATTCTGGAGCGTAATACTTCCATGTTGGAAAATCTGTTGGAAAAACCTTTTCTTCGCTACAGCTATGGCGAAGCGGTAAAAAAATTAAAAGAACTTGGATCAGATATAAAACACGGAGAAGACTTGGGAAACGATGATGAGGCTTTGCTCACAAAGGATTCCGATGTTCCTATCTTTATTGAAAAATGGCCAAAATCAATAAAACCTTTTTACATGAAGATAGATCCGAAAAATCCTGATTTGGTGTTAAATGATGATTTGATCGGTATCGAAGGGGCGGGTGAGCTGGTTGGCGGTTCTCAACGTGAAGATAACTTTGATCTTTTGCTATCTCGGTTAGAAGAAGAGGCTTTACCAAAAGATGATTATGATTGGTATTTAAATTTACGTAAATATGGAAGTATAGAACACTCAGGTTTCGGCATAGGATTGGAGAGAACCGTTCGTTGGATTGGTGGTGTTGAACATATACGTGAATGTATATCTTTTCCACGTTTGGTAAATCGAATTAGTCCATAATAAAAAAGCCCTCACTGAATGAGGGTTTTTTGGTTGCATATTCAGCTAAAAATTGATAAAATATATCCATTATGTCAGTAAATATAATATTATGTATAGGACGCACACTTGCGGTCAGTTAAGAGCAAAACATGTTGGTAAGGAGGTCTTATTATCCGGATGGGTACACAAGCATAGGAAAATGGGAGGTTTAATATTTTTAGATTTAAGAGATCGATTTGGTATTACTCAAATAGTAATTGATTCCAAAGATAAAAAAATTGCCGATAAAGCTAAAAAGCTAAAGTATGAGTATGTAGTAAAAATTTCAGGTGACGTACTCATGCGTGATAAAAAAGATGTAAATAAAAATTTAAGTACCGGTAAAATTGAGGTGAAAGCAAAGGACTTGGAAATTTTATCCGAGTCAAAGACTTTACCTTTTGAAATATTTGAAAGTGGAAAAAATGAAGAGGATGAGGAGCTGAGGCTTAAATATCGCTACTTGGAATTAAGAAGGAAGAAATTGCGAGATACAATTATTTTTCGTTCTGAAGTTGTGAGATATATTCGACAATACATGGAATCAAATTCTTTCATTGATATATCAACACCGATTTTAACTGTATCTTCTCCTGAAGGGGCCAGAGATTATTTGGTACCCAGTCGTCTTCATCCGGGTAAATTTTATGCTTTACCTCAGGCACCTCAACAGTATAAACAATTGTTAATGGTGGCGGGTTTTGATAGGTATTATCAAATTGCACCGTGCATGCGCGATGAGGATGCCAGGGCTGATCGATCACCCGGTGAATTTTATCAAATGGATTGTGAGGTCAGTTTTATGGATCAGGATGATTTTTTTAAGTTAATGGAACCCCTGTTTGTAGAGCTAACAGAAAAAGTGGCAGGCAAAAAATGCATGCAAAAACCCTTTCCAAGAATTCCGTACAAAGAGGCGATGGATAGATTTGGCAGTGATAGACCTGACCTGAGATATGACTTGGAATTAACGGATATTAGTAAATGGGCAAAAAAAACCAAATTTAATGTTTTCAATAAGGCGAATTGTATCAAGGCTTTGGTAGTTGATCGTGGAAATGATTTTACCAGAAAGATAATTGATAATGACCTTTGTGATGCAGCCGAGCGTCAAGGTGCAAAAGGTTTGGCTTGGCTTAAATACATCGATAATGAATTTGAAGGCGGAGTCTCAAAATTTTTTACAAAAAACGAACTTGATAAATTGCGTAAATTGCTAAATATAGAGGACAACAGTATAATTTTCTTTGCGGCAGACACTTGGGAGACTGCTTGTTTGTCTCTTGGTGCCGTTAGAGCGGCTATCGCTGAAAAGAGAGAATTACCGGATCAAAATGTAATCGCTTGGTCTTGGATAGTAGATTTTCCAATGTATGAAAAAGACGAAGATAGCGGAAAAATCGATTTTTCACATAACCCTTTTTCAATGCCGCAGGGGGGTATGAAGTCTTTAAAAACAAAGAATCCATTGGATATTTTGGGATTTCAGTATGACATAGTTGCCAATGGATTAGAGCTTTCTTCAGGCGCTGTCCGCAACAAAGATCCGGAAATAATGTATAAAGCTTTCGCTATTGCCGGTTATACAAAAAAACAAGTGGATGATAAATTCGGCCACATGATTAATGCATTTGAATTTGGTGCTCCGCCTCATTGCGGATTGGCACCGGGCATAGAAAGACTTGTTATGCTTTTAAGTAGCGAAACTAATATAAGGTCTGTAGTTGCATTCCCAAAAAACCAAAAAGCGGAAGAACCAATGATGGGTAGCCCCGCTAAAGTTGACAGTGAACAGTTAAAAGAATTGGGTTTGAGGGTCATAAATAAAAAATCGAAAAAATAAAAAATATTTTTCAGGTTAGTATGCCGGCCAAGTTAAAACTTGAACAATTTGATGGACCTTATGATTTGCTGTTGAGTTTGGTTGAAGAAAGGGAGTTGAATATTTCAGAGCTTGCTCTCTCACAGGTCACAGAGCAATTTCTTGAATATATGGATACTTTAACCGGAGAAAAAGCTCAGCAATTGGCTGATTTTTTAGTTGTAGCAACAAAATTGCTCTATTTAAAATCCAAAATGTTATTACCTCAGTTTTCTCCAGAAGATGAAGAAGCGGACAGTTTGGAAAAGCAATTGAAATTATATAAACAGTTTATTGAGGCCTCAAAAAAAATAAATAATCTTTGGTTGGATGGCAGATTAGGTTATTTTAGGACTGAACCCCCGCGTGTCATTAATGAATTTGTGAAACCGAAAAATTTTTCAGGAAAAAATTTTTATATTTCGATGTCAAAGTTGATTAATAGAATAAAACCACCAAAAAAATTACCAAGCACCCATATTGATAAGGCTGTTTCCATGAAAGAAAAAATAGATCATATTAGAGATTTACTAAATAAAAAAGGAAGTTGTAGTTTTTTTGATATTTCCGGTAGAGGAAAAAATAAGACGGAACTGATAATCGGCTTTTTGGCTTTACTCGAATTGGTGAAACAAAAGTCTATAAAATATAATCAGGAAAATTTGTTCAGTGATATATCAATAGAAAAAGTGTAAAAAAATTTTATGAAATCAAAAATAGAGTCCATCCTTTTTGTGGCTTCAAAGCCTTTATCAAGCTCTCAAATTGCCAAAGCATTAAAAATTGACAAGAAAAAGGTTGAGGTATTGCTCAAGAGTCTGGTAGAAAAGTTTAATAAACCTGATTCGGGGATTTTCATCATTAAACAAGGTGAAAAATATCAAATGTGTTCCAATCCCGATAATAAAGAAACCGTCGAAGGGTTTGTAAAGACTGAAGTTACGGACGAATTGACCAGAGCCCAGTTGGAAACATTATCCGTAATTGCTTATCTTGGACCGATAACCAGACCGGAATTGGAGCAGGTAAGGGGTGTCAATTGTGCAGTAATTATAAGAAATCTCTTGATAAGAGGTCTGATTGAAGAAAAAATGGATAAAGATAAGGCCTTACCAATATATTCAATTTCATTTGAAGCCATGAGCCACCTTGGTATAACCGATATAAAACAGTTACCGGATTACAAGGAATTTTCAAATCATGAATATGTTGAAAAGATATTTAACCGGGGAGATTAGTTATGAATTTTTTAAAAGAAAAAGATTTAGCAAATCAATGGAGGAATGCAGCCGGCTTGTTGTTGATTTTTGTTACAATTTTTTTGTTTGTTTTCTTTAACTATAGCGATCTTTCTCTAGATTTGAAAAAAAAATTACCGACCGATTCTCTTTTGGTTGCCAAAGTGGTGGAGACTGAAGAAGTTTCTGCGGGAGGTGATGTTTTGATCAGCCCCCCGAAAAATGTAGAACCGCAATTGCCTGAATTTATCGGAGAAAGTATTAATCCCGAACGATTTAGTTCCGATAGCATGATTGTCAAAGATTCTGACACAGGTTTTGTTTTTTTTAGAAAAAATGAATATATACAAAGACCTATTGCCAGTATTACAAAATTAATGACGGCGATTGTACTTTTGGATCAGGGTTTAGATTGGTCAGCTACCACTACGGTCATAGGGGCGGATTCTTTGGACACTCATGTTTATAAAGGTGATGTTTATAGTATAAAAGAGCTTTGGCAGGCCGGTTTGGTTGCATCTTCCAATAAAGCTATTTTGAGTCTTGTAAACAGTCTTGATTTGGATGAAAAAGTGTTTATTGAAAAAATGAATCAAAAAGCTTTGGAATTGGGTATGACAGACAGTTATTTTACAGATCCTACCGGATTGAATGCAACAAATATTTCCACTGCTTCGGATATTTCAATATTGCTGGATGAAAGTTTGAAGTATGATGAGATAAAAGAAGCTTTGAATAAAAAAGAACTCAGTTTGTATTCTACAAAAAGAAATAAAAATCATCATATGTGGAGCACGAATTGGCTCTTATTGGGTTGGGTAAGCAGTAATTTTAGCGGGTTTACCGGAGGAAAGACGGGTTATATTCCCGCATCAGGTTATAATTTTACCATGCAAGTATTTGATGAAAAGGGCCATACTATAAATGTGGTAGTTTTGGGGGCCGTTGACCATGAAGCAAGATTTATAGAAGCCAGAGATATCGCCCAATGGACATTTTCCAGTTATAAATGGCCGGGAGAGAGATTGGAGAATGATAATATTGAAATTGCAAGTTCGACCGAACTAGACACGTAAGGATTATTATGTTTTTTGTAAGTAAAAAAATGTTTAGGCTTTAATTTATTTATTATGTTCAATTTAAATCCGGTTGAATGGTTTGTGGGCTTTCCTCCGGAATTAGCGGTCTTTTTTCTATCAATGATACCTATTACGGAATTGCGTGCTGCCATACCGATAGGAATTGAGGTATACAAATTACCCGTATTTACAACATGGATCTTGGCTATTTTGGGAGATATAATCCCGGCTATTTTTATTTTACTTTTAGTACCCGTACTTCATGACTGGGTGGTAAAAAGGCGTTTTTTGGGGCCGGTCTTAACCAAGTATCTTAAAAGAGCTGAAAAAACTTTTTCAGGAAAATACGAAAAATATGGATTAATAGCTTTTGTAATTTTTGTTGCCATTCCTTTGCCCGTAACAGGTTCTTGGACAGCATCCTTTGCTTCATTTATTTTTAACATCCCTTTCAAGAAAGCTTTTCCACCGATTTTTTTGGGAGTTTGCTTGGCGGCCACTTTTGTAACTTTAATCACTCTGTTCGCAGGTGGAGCTTTGAGGTGGTTATTTTAAATTATATTTATATTTTAAAAACAGCCCATATGGCTGTTTTTTAGTTTATTTTTATCAATACTATTTCCGGAGGGTTGAACAGTCTGGCTCGAGTACCGGTTTCGCCGACTCCACTGGATACAAAGAGGGTTGTGCTGCCGAATTGGTGTAGACCTTGATATAATTCATTTGGAGTGCTGCCATCAACTCTGCCCAATGGACCAACAAAAGGAAATCTAATTTGTCCTCCATGGGTATGGCCGCTTAATACCAGGTCAACATTATGTTTTGTTGCTTCGTAGATTGCCGCTTGGTTATGAATCAAGGCGATAGTAGGGATATCCTCTTCGCGATTGTTTAAGGTAGAGAAATCAAGTTTTCGAGCCCAATAAGAATCTCCACCAAAAAGATAAAATTTTTCTGAATTTACTTCAATCAATTCCAAATCATTCTCTAAATATTTTATACTCAAATTTTCTATTGCAATTTTAACTGTTTGGCTTACATCAGGTGATAAAGATTCTTTTTTGTCTTCCGGGTTTTCAGATCCAATACCATACTCGTGATTGCCGTGTACAGCGTAAGTTGGGGCAATAAGTGGCAATTTTTTTAATGGATCTAAATAAACGGTTTCGTCTTTGTTTGGAATACCATTATTTACAATATCACCCGCAATAAGAATGATATCAGGCTTTAATTCCATGATTCTGGTGATAATTTTTTCAAGATATTTTTCTTGTTTATAGGGTCCCACTTGGGGGTCAGCTATTAAAATAATTTCTATTTCATTATTTATACCCTCCATATTAATTTCCTGTTCGTTGGTTATCAAAAGTTTTGGTTCAAAAAAACTACCATAGATCAATACCATGCTACCAATAAACAACACAAGAGACAAAATCAAAGATGTGTTTTTAAACTTATTTTCCAGTGAATTTTCAGAAAATGAACGGTGATAAAGCAAAAAAATTGCCGGTACGGCAGTTGCAAATATTCCGGTGATAATAATTATATCGAAGTAAAGTTTCATAATTATTGTGCCCGAGGAGAGAATCGAACTCTCACTCCCGAAGGAACACGATTTTGAGTCGTGCGCGTCTACCAATTCCGCCACTCGGGCTTAGTTTATTGATTTTAAATATTCTTTTCCAAAGCCGCTCTTTAAATATTTTTCTCTTTCTCTTGCATCTCTTCTGGAATCATACTTTTCTAACAGTATACATACAAACGGTTTATAGGGCTTAGTAGTTTTATTATAACCTTTATTATGCTACAATATACGTCTATTAGGGTTATCTGAAATTCCAACATAAATATATGATTTAATTTTACTCTTTATTGTGTAAACATAGTAAACCATAAAATGTTGATTTTGAGCCTGCCTGCCGGCAGGCAGGTCGTGCGCGTCTACCAATTCCGCCACTCGGGCTTAGTTTATTGATTTTAAATATTGAGCGTCTTTTATTCACTGTAGCTCAAAATAAGAGCCAGCTTTACCCAGAGCGAGTGTAGCGAGCTTTACGGAGTCCCGCTTGCCTTGCCGAAGTTCCGATAAGATCGGAACGAAGGCAGGCCACTCGGGCTTAATTTCTGCTAAATGATTATACATTTTATTGTGTCTGATGTCAATTTGTAGTATAATTATAAAAGGCTAGAAAGGCTTAAAATGCCAGAAAAGCCTGAAAGACTTCTAAACAATAGATACTAGCCTTTCAGGCCTTTTAAGCTTTTCAGGTATTTCAAGCTTTTGTTTATGTCCAAAGTTATCACAATTGTAAATCAAAAAGGTGGTGTTGGAAAGACAACAACCGCTATGAATTTAGCGGCCTATTTAGCTGAGTTGGGAAAATTTGTTTTACTTATAGACATGGACCCGCAGGGGAATGCTTCAAGCGGTTTTGGTTTTAGCAAGGATAATCTTGAAAGTGGTGTGTATGAGGCAATGGCCAAACAAAAACGTTTTTATGATATCATCAAAAATACGGATCATGAAGGTTTGAGAATAGCTCCAAGTAGCTCAAACTTGGCCGGTGCAAATGTGGAACTCGTAAATATGGACAGAAGGGAATTTCAATTGCATGATTTACTGGAAGAAGTTAAGCATGCATATGACTATATAATTATAGATTGCCCACCTTCACTTGGTCTTTTGACAATAAATAGCTTGGTGGCGGCAGATGAGTTGATGATACCGGTTCAGGCTGAATACTATGCATTGGAAGGTTTGGGACAGCTTTTAAACACAATTTCGTTGATCCAGCAACATATTAAGCCGGAGTTAAAAATTTTAGGTGCAGTACTGACAATGTATGATAAGAGAACAAGATTATCAGAAGATGTTATGAATGAACTTTATCGATATTTTCCAGATACTATATTTAGAACAGTCATACCTCGAACAGTCAGATTGGCCGAGGCACCAAGTTTTGGTCAATCAATTTTTCATTATGACCCCAAAGGAAAAGGAGCTAAAGCATATGAAAGATTGGTAAGGGAGGTTTTGGAAAAATACGAAACAACAGAAACTTAAATAACGGTAATTTTTTATTAATTATTAATAAATTTATATATGCCACTTGGTAAAGGCTTGAATTCCTTAATACCACAGCAAAAAAAATCCAGAAAAAGTAGCGGTAAGCAAACGAGTGTTGAGGAATTAAAAAATAGAATTTGGCATATTCCAATATCAGAGATTGTACCGAATCCCGAACAACCGAGAAAAGATTTTTCACATAAGGATTTGGAAGATTTAGTTGTATCTATTAAGGAACATGGGGTGTTGCAACCTATTACGGTTAGTGAAAAAACTGATGGCGGTTATGAGTTGATCGCCGGTGAAAGAAGATTGCGTGCTTCCGAAATTGCGGGATTGACCAAAATTCCGGCAATAGTAAGAGGTGCTACTAAACAGGAAAAATTAGAGCTGGCTTTAATAGAAAATATTCAAAGGCAAAATTTGAACCCCATTGAGGAAGCATTTGCTTTCCAGCGTTTAATGGACGAGTTTAATTTGAAACAAAAAGAGGTTGCCGAAAGAGTGGGGAAGAATAGATCTACAATTGCAAATATTATTAGATTATTGGACTTACCTGATGTTATTCAAAAAGCTCTTATTGATGGAAAAATTAGTACAGGTAAAGCCAAAGCTCTATTGAGCCTTAAAGATGAAAAAGAACAGATTAGTGTTTTTTCCTCTATGATGGGAGACAAGGTAACGGTTAGAGATTTGGAAAAAACAGTTGCAAAAAAAGGTGCAAAGAGTAGAAAGGGTTCTGTTAGACGAGATCCAAACTTATTAGCACAAGAAGAAATGATTGAAGACAGACTTGGTACCAAAGTAATCATCAAGAAGAAAGGGGAGAAAGGTTCTATTACAATATCATTTTATTCTAACGAGGAATTTAAAAGATTGGTTGACGAATTGAGCTAAAAAAAAGAATATAATTAAACAATCGGCAGGTTATGCCGATTGTTTTTATATAATTTATAGCTTTGATTATATTTATTGGGTCTAAAAAGTTATGATTTGGGTAATACCGATTTTAGCCAACCGGTCAGTTTGGATTTTTGAGCCGCTTTAATTCTGGATCTGGCGGTATGAGTTTTAGTAAATTTCAGCCAATCTACAGATGGGTTTTTTCTATTTTTATCTACGATAATTTCAACCACATCACCGTTTTTTAATTCCGTATTTAGACTAACCATCTTTTCATTTATCATAGCACCGTTACACTTGTTTCCTATATCTGTATGAATGTGGTATGCAAAATCAACCGGAGTAGCTCCTTCCGGTAGGTCTATTACGTCTCCTTTGGGTGTAAATACAAAAATCCTTGTTTGTAAAAAATCAATTTTTATTTCTTCTAAATCTGATAATTTTGATAAGATTTCTTTTTGTACTTCAGCTAATTCTTTCACCCATTTTACTTCTTTTGATGGAAGACGTGATCCGTTTTCATCGTAGTGCCAATGTGCCGCCACACCATATTCAGCCTCTTCATGCATTTCAGGTGTTCTAATTTGAAATTCAACTATTTCTCCGGATTCGCCAAATACGGTTGTATGCAATGATTTATACCCATTTGGTTTTGGTTGTGATATATAATCTTTTATCCTGCCTTTGAGTGGCCGCCAAATTTTATGTATTATGCCGATACTGGCATAACAGTCGGCGATCGTAGGCACAATGACTCTGATTGCTACGAGATCATATATTTTAGCCGCTTGATTATCTTTTCTAAGTAATTTTTTGTATAAACTAAACAATCTTTTATTTCTTCCATGAATATCAATGACATCTATACCCGCATCTTTTATTTCATTTTCAGCGTTTTTCTGAATTTTTTTTAGCAGGATTTCTTTTCCTCTTAATTTTTCATCTCTAATTTTTTTTACACGCGAATATTCTTTCGGGTATACATATTTAAAAGACAAATCTTCTAATTTACCTTTCATTTCGTTCATACCAAGACGGTTAGCTATTGGAGCATAAATTTCTAAACTTTCAAGAGCAATACGATATTGCTTTTGAGGTGGTAGTGAGTCCAGGGTTCTTAAATTATGAATACGATCAGCGAATTTTATAATCATTACTCTTACATCTTCAGCCATGGCTACAAACATTTTTCTCAGATTTTCTATATATCTTTCAACACCGCGATATTTCAGCTTACCAAGCTTGGTAATACCTTTTACCATTGAAGCGATTTCAGTACCAAAATTTTTTTCTATTTCTTGCAAGGTTGTCTCTGTGTCTTCCGGAACATCATGTAATAGGGTGGCCGCAATAACTACCGGATCAATCCTCATGTTTGCAAGTATGTGTGCTGCTGCCAAGGGGTGTGTTATGTATGGTTCACCACTTTTTCTAATTTGTCCTTTGTGCGCAGTATCGGCAAAATCATAAGCCAGCTCAATAATTTCGAGATCATCATTGCTTGCATATTTTTTGAGTTTTTTTAATAACAGTTCAATTGTCTGGTTATTTTTCTTGCTCATATAAATTTGTATACTTTTTTATTAAACACTTTTTTTAAAAATATTACAAGCACTGTTTAATATTATAAATTATAATTTGCTAATTTTAGTTACTTATGATAACCTTTAGAAGTTAGGGAGAATACCCAATGTCAGTTAGAAAACTCCGTTTTAGACGGAGTTTTCTTTATGGTTTGATATTTGTAGCTTTTTTGATATAATATCGTTCGTAGCGATTGAGAGCCCTGACACCATTTTATATGACATTGGGGTAAGGCTCGTCGCTACTGTAAAAAAATCTCTGGGTTTCGGAGATTTTTTTTATTATTTATTATTTTTTTTGTATTTGCATTCTTTGTTTGAGCAGCGAATGACTTTTTTTGAACCAAACACTAATGGTTGTTTACATTGAGGACAGTTTTCTCCCGTTGGTTTACTCCATAAAGCATTTTCGCAATCGGGATAACGATTACAACCGTAAAAAGTTCTTCCTTTTTTTGTTCTTTTTTCTATAAATTCTCCATTATTACATTTGTTGCATTTTACCCCCGTTTTCTTTTCTATTGGTTTTATATTTTTACAGTCGGGGTAATTTGAACAACCCAGAAAGGTTCCATATCTACCATGTTTTACAATCATATCACTGCCGCATTTCTCGCATTTTTCATCCGTTTCTTCTTCTTTTCTTTCCTCAGGGTCAACCGGTTTTGTATTCTTACATTCCGGATAATTGGAACATGCCATAAATTTTCCGAATCGTCCGAGTTTAATTATCATATCACTGCCGCATTTCTCGCATTTTTCATCCGTTTCTTCTTCAGTCAACTCTTTTTTTGATAGTTCTTTTGTCTTTTTTTCTAAATTTTTATGAAAAGGTTTATAAAAATCCCTAATTATTGGTTTCCATTTTTTTTCTCCTTCGGCAATTGTATCCAAATCTTCCTCCATTTCAGCTGTAAATTCATAATCAACTATATCTGAGAAATGTTTTACCAATAAATCGTTTACTAAAAATGATATTTCCGTGGGCATAAGTCTTTTATTTTCATCCCTTTCAACATATTTTCTCGCTTCAATTGTGGCAATAGTGGGAGCATAAGTTGAAGGTCTGCCAATACCATGTTCTTCCAGGGCTTTGACCAATGTCGCGTCTGAATATCTGGCTGGCGGTTCTGTAAAATGCTGTTCCGGTTTTAATACTGAACAATCCATTTCCAAACCTTCTTTCAAATCAGGCAGCATTTCTTCCTTTATGGATTTTGGGTACAGTTTTAGCCAACCACTGAAAATCATGGTTTGTCCGCTAGCTCTAAAAGTATATTTTTTAGCTGAAATGTCCAGACTGGTTTTGTTTAATCTGGCTTCTTTCATCTGCGTTGCAACCGCTCTTTTCCAAATCAAATCGTATATTTTGTATTGTTGAGGGGTAAGGTATTCCTTAATTGATTCAGGGGTTTTTTCAGGGTCTGTGGGTCTGATCGCCTCATGTGCTTCTTGGGCTCCTTTGGATTTATTTTTATAATATCTGATTTTTTCAATAGAATATTTATTGCCGAATTCTTTATTTATAAAGTCTTTTACCTCTTTGGTAAATTTATTCGAAAGATTCAAGGAATCTGTACGCATATACGTAATTAAACCTACATGACCGTGAGATCCAATTTTCACACCTTCATATAATTGTTGGGCAATTCTCATTATTTGTTTTGAGGAATATCCCAGTTTATTATGAGCATTTTGTTGGAGAGTGGAGGTTGTAAATGGCGGTGGAGGAGTGCGTTTTGTTTCTTTTTTCGTAATTTTTGTTATTTTATATTTTGCTGTTTTTAAATCTTGTAGAATTTCGTCTATCTCTTTTTTCTGTTTTATATCTAATTTTTTTAGTCTTTTATCATCAATACTGTATAATTTTGCTTCCAATTGTTCTTTCTTTTTGGTTGTGGGAATATCAAAAATACCCAATAGAGTCCAATATTCTTGGGGTATAAATTTTTTAATCTCTCTTTCTCTTTCAACTATTAAGCGAAGAGCTACTGACTGAACACGACCGGCCGATAAACCGCGAGCAACTTTTTTCCATAAAAATGGTGAAAGCTCGTAACCTACCAATCTGTCGAGTATTCTTCTGGCTTGTTGAGCATTAACCAATTGTTTATCAATATGTCTGGGATTTTTTATCGCTTCTTCTATCGCTCTTTTTGTAATTTCATGAAAAACAATCCGTTTTGCTTTTTTGGGATCAATACCCAGAATTTGTGCCAAATGCCATGAAATCGCTTCACCTTCTCTGTCTTCATCTGTTGCAAAAATGATTTCATCGGCTTTTTTTGATTTTTCTTTTAGGATTTTGACGTATTTATTTTTGTCTTTGGGAATTATATACTCAGGTTCAAAACTTTCATCTTCTATATTTATACCCATTTTGCTTTTGGGTAAATCTCTTAAATGACCAAAAGAGGATTCAACTATATATCCGTTTTTTAAAAATTTTGATATTGTTTTCGCTTTTGTTGGTGATTCAACTATAACTAATGATTTACTCATGATATTTTATATAAAATAATATATGCTAACAAACAGCATAAGATAATTTAGCTATATTGTCAATTTTTTTGCTTTTTTTCGCAGTTCTCCGCTCAAAAAAACCGAACCTGTTACAAGTAATATTTCATTTTTTGAAGTATTCGTATATGACCAATTCAGAGCGTTTTCAGGATCAAAAAAAGTTTTGATTTTAGATTTTGGTGAATATCTTTTAAATTTTGTAGATATTTTTGTGGGTTCGGCGACTTTGCGGAAATGATTAATGGTGTTTCTGGTACAGGATACCGTCTTAGGTTTCAGTATTGATAATTGCTTGACAAGATTGGTTATGTTTTTGTCTTTTGAAAAAGCAAGCACAAGGTTGATGGGTGCTTGTTTTTTGGTCAACATTTTAATTGTTTCAACAACAGTTTTAATCTTGTCCGGATTGTGTGCCGAGTCAATTATTATAACGGGTTTTTTCCCAACCACTTCCATTCTGATGGGTAAATCAATTTTTTTAAGTCCTTTTTTAATAATATTTTTTGAGATACCCAATGATTTTGAAATTTCAATACATAATATAGAGTTTTTAATCTGATGTTCGCCAATAACCGGTAAAAAATAGGTTTTATTGTCATATTCAAATTTTACCCCCTCTATTCCATGATTAAGCAATCGGTAATTAGTGGTATTTATTTTTTTTAGGCTTGTTCTTTGCTTTTTACATTCTTTGTTGAATATGGATAGTAATTTTTTATTTTTTTCAGCTGTAAAGACTTGTGACTGCGGCTTGATGATGCCCGCTTTTTCATATGCAATATCTTCTTTTGTGTTCCCAATAATACCTACATGATCAAGTCCGATATTGGTTATAACGGCGATGTCTTTTTTCGGAATTATATTGCTGGAATCAAATCTACCGCCACAGGCAACTTCAAGTATAGCCCATTCAACTTTGTTTTTTGCAAACCATAAAAAACCTATTGCCTCTGTCACTTCAAAAAAAGATAGCATGTCATGTGGACTCTTTCTAATGTATTCATCCAATTTCGGTCTGATAAAATCAATCAATTCCACAAATTCTTTTTTACTCATGTGTCTGTTGTTAATTTTCCATCGTTCCGTAATAGTACTCGGGTGTGGAGAGTAGGTGGAAGCCACTTTTTTTCCGTCAGCTTCAAGAATTGAGTGCAGCATGGAGCATACAGATCCTTTTCCACTGGTACCGGTAACATGAATATAGTGTGGGATTTTTTTTTCAGGATTTCCTAATATATCCAAAAACAGCTGCAATCTTTTCAGATATATTGCGCAGTGCCTGGGGTCGCTCATGTATTCTTTCCTTGGGTAGTTGGCAAATGACAATAGATAGTTGTAGGCTTTATTGAAGTCCATTTATTATTTTTCTTTTTTTAACCACCTTACCAGCAAGTAGACAAAAGGGGTGTCAAGTGCGGCAAAGGCAATTTTGAATAACCAATATGATAAACTTAATTGAAGAATAAATAATATTGTAAATTTTTCGCTGATTCCATAAAAAGCAATAAACATAAATAGTAGCGTATCGATTGCTTGAGAAACAAATGTGGATGCATTGTTCCTTAGCCATAAGTATTTGTTATTTGTAATTTTTTTCCAAAATTCAAACGCCCAAATATCATGACTTTGGCTTACAATAAACGCGATTAAACTGGCAATGATCATTCTAAGGCTGCCACTAAAAATTTTTACGTATTCTTCATTAAGCTGGTAACGAGAAGCAGGCGGAAGTTGAACAGATACATAGGTTAGTAGGAGAACGAAGACTTGAGCAATAAGAGCGGCCCAGACAATCTGTTTTGCTTTTTTTCTTCCAAAAACTTCGGCAACCGCATCGGTTACCATGAATGTAAGTGGGTAGGCAAAAATACCAACAGAGACAGCAACACCGAAAAGAGTGGTAATTTTTGATCCAAGTGTGTTGGCGGAGATTAGTCCGCCGACAAAAATAGCGGTGAGTATGGTTAGTTTATATTGAGTTTGCATAATTATAACAAGTTTATTTGATTTAGCTTCCAAATTTTCTCTACTGTCTACAACATAACTAACTTGTTATTTTATATTTCATATTACCAATATTTTTTACAGCACCTTTGAGTTCCATAATTGATATTGTGCTTGATACCAAGGAGCTTTCCATGGCTGTTTTTTTGATAATGTCATCTATGTGTAAGATTAAATCATTATCAAAAGCATCAAGAATTTTTTCTTCCTCTAAATTATCCGGTTTTATGGTACGATTATTGTTATCACAGTTATCCTCGTTTGGCAAATTCAAGTATTCCAGTATATCATTGGCTTCGGTTATTATTCCGGCACCTGATTTTATTAATTTATTGACACCGGAAGATGTATGAGAGTCGATATTTTGCGGTATTGCATATATATCTCTATTGTTATCAAGGGCCGATTGAGCGGTTATTAGTGCTCCAGATTTTTTTGGTGCTTCGATAATAATAACCGCTTTGCTCAAACCGGCAATGATGCGATTTCTTTTGGGGAATGTGAACTTGGTGGGCAATGTTCCCGGTGGGTACTCAGAGATTAAACAGCCTCCGTTTTGAATGATTTTTTCACCCAGTATCTTATTGCCGGCCGGGTGGACATGCTGCTTGTCAATACCACCGCCCAATACGGCAATTGTATATCCGGATTTATTAATACATGTATCATGAGAGACAGCATCAATTCCATAGGCAAGACCGCTTATTATTTCACACCCGGCTTGGGTCAAAGTGCTTGCCAGCTTTTTGGTGATGTTTTTTCCGTAGTTGGTATTTTTTCTCGTACCTACGATTGCAATCGGCAATTTAAATGCTTTAAATTCTCCTCTAACAAACAAACAAAAAGGAGGGTCATATATTTCTTTCAATAATTTTGGGTATTTATCATTTGATATTGTGAGACATTTTATTTTTTCTTTTCTCAATGTGTCGAATATTTTATTTTCATCCAGCTCATCTTTCCATAATAGGAATTCATGGATTAGATTATCTGACCAATTTAAACGCTTAAGGTCGTCAAATTCCGCTTGCCATGCATTGTCAAGGTTTTTGAATTCAGACATCAGCTGTCTATACCTTCTAACTGTGTTTTTAGGAAAATAAGAAAATAATATTTCCTTTTCCATAATGAGTTTTTATTACAATTTTTTTAATAATATATTTACAGCTTTATTGATTGTGTCATCTACTTTTTTTCTCTCAAATATAGAAAATTTACTAAGAACAAATTTGGATACATCTTTCATTTTTTTATCAGATGATCCAATACCTACTCTTATTCTTGTAAATTCATTTGATTTAATATTTTTTTGGATCGAGCGAATTCCATTATGGCCGGCGTCTCCTCGTTCATTTTGAATTTTTATTTCTCCCAATTCTATGTCTTTGTCATCATGAATAATAATAATATCTTCCGGTGATATTTTGTAATAGTGAGCTATCAACTGAACCGCTTGACCGGAGGCATTCATAAAGGTCATTGGTTTAGCTAGAATTATTTTTTCTCCGGAAACTGTCAAGCCCGAGATCATGGCATTAAATTTTTTACTTAATTGCCACTCGCTAACGCCTTTGTTAAGTAGTTTATTGTGTAATTTATCAAGTACCATAAAACCGACGTTATGACGCGTCTTCTCGTATTTTTTTCCCGGATTTCCGAGACCAATTATTAATTTCATATTATAATATTTCGCCAAGGCCCGGTCGCCAGCAGATGTCGATTGAGTCCAACTGTATGTAATCAATGTCTGTTGGCAACTGGGTGCTTATCTCTTCATCTTAGTTAACTTTATTATAATAGGTGTTCCGGTAAAATCAAATCTTTCACGCAATTTGTTTTCTATGTAATTAACATATGACGAGTGGAGGGAGGTTCGGTATTTGATAGTTAACTCTATTACCGGCGGAGCAATGCCGGTTTGTTTTATTCCGACAATTTTTGGATGACGTGTACCTTTTCCTCTGCTTGGTAATTTTTCTTTGGTTATTGAATCTAAGAATTTTTGTAAAACAGGATCCGGTATATGAGTATGTCGAGCAGAGTATATTCGAATAATAGTGGGAAAAA
This sequence comes from Candidatus Magasanikiibacteriota bacterium, assembly GCA_014729395.1. Lineage (GTDB taxonomy): Bacteria > Patescibacteriota > Patescibacteriia > Magasanikbacterales > UBA922 > WJJZ01. The sequence continues at coordinate 249,348 of WJJZ01000010.1, read as the reverse complement.
TTTTATGTACTCCATAACCTGTTAATCCGCTTACGAATTCAATCGGAGCAAATTTTAAGTGAGGAAAATGAGCTCTAACAAATTTTGTTATTTCTTTTCTTTTTGCCTGACTGTTATCTTCGCTTAAATCCCATTTATTTAATAAAATTAAGACACTTTTACCTCTTTTTTCAATTAAACCCCCAAGTTGTTTGTCTTGGTGGGAAATTGATTCAGCAGCATCCAGAACAAAAAGCACAATATCTGACTCTTCTATTGACTTTATACTTTTTTGGATGCCGCTTTTTTCCAGTTTGCCTTTTACTTTTGCCTTGCGTCTGATTCCGGCCGTATCAATGAAATTTATTTTTTGTTTTATTTTTTTATCATTCAAACTATATTCATAAATCAGTTCGGTATTGAAAGGTTCACGGGTGGTATGTGGCATCTCACTAACAATTACCTTATCTTGGCCGATTAATTTGTTGAATAGAGATGATTTACCAACATTTGGCTTTCCAATAAGTGAAATATCAATAATTTCATTTTTTTCAATTTTTTTTGTCTTTGGTCTGACTTTTCCGGAGTGTAGTTTTTTAAATATTATATCCAGCAGATCACCCACGTTTCTGCCGTTTACAGCGGAAATAGGGAAGGGTACACCCAATCCCAATTTTGCATAATCCGGTTCAGTCACATTCGATTCCATTTTTTTAGTATCGATTTTGTTGGCCAATAAAATTACCGGTTTTTTTACCAATCGACGCAATCTTTTGGCAAGTTCTTTTTCTTGGGGAAGAATTCCAACCTTAGCATCAGTTACAAATAATACCAAATCCGCTTCCTTCATAGCTCTTTCACTTTGTTTTATTATATCTTCTTCAAGGGGTACATCATAGGCAAAACTAAGACCGCCCGTATCTATTAATTTGACGTATTTACCTCTCCATAAAACTAATCCTTCATTAGATGTCCTGGTAGTTCCCGGAATGTCAGATACGAGAGCCTTGTTCTGTTCGGTTAATCTGTTGAAAAGGGTAGATTTACCAACATTAACACGGCCTACCATCACAACAACGGGTAAATTTTCATAATTTATTTTTCTATTGTTTTCTGACATATTATTCTTGCATATCTTCTCCCAGTATTACCAGGATGTCGGTTGAACTGGCCGGTGTAATACCGGGTGGTAAATGATCCACTTTTTGAACCAGAAGTTCTTCTTCCAGTGCTTTAATAACATCATTGTATTCACCTTCGCTTGTAACATAAATTAAACTTTTTGCCTGTGGTCTTTGTTCGGTGTTGCCGATTGAACTAACACTGAAATTGTTGTCTTGAAGCCGTTTTCTCATGCGCGCAGCCATACCGGCATACCAAGTCCCATTTTGAATTTCAATTGCAGCATAGGAAAAATCCGGTTTGTCTTGTCTTGGTGTATCATCAACAGATTGCAGTTCAGATTGAAATATATTGTCAATAAGTCTATTAATTTCATCAAAATTTCCATCTTTTGGTTTTAGAATATAGGCACCCGTAGGGGAGAAAGCATTTTTCAAATATCCATCAGCACTATTATCCAGCACCACGTTTATGATGTTTTCGGTATCAAGATCTTTTGCCATCTTGGCAAAACTAATAATGTCTGCAAATTCCATATTTGTAGTTATATGACTTTCCAGGGATTTCATTATATTGTTAATTTTTACCGGATTTAATAATGTGGAATACGAAAGTACTTTTTCTTTTAATGCGAGAATTACTTTTTGTTGTCTTTTTGCTCTGGCAAAGTCCGAACCTTCACCGTTAGATCCGTGTCTGGAACGAGCATAAATAAGAGCTTCAGAGCCATCCATTTTTTTTACTCCCTCTGTGAATGAAACTGTCTGGTATTCATCATTGGGAGCGGGATACATATAGTCAACAAAGGATCTTTCCACATTAACGGTCACACCACCGACTTCATCAACCACTTCTTCAAAGGCTTTAAAGTCAACCCGTACATAGTATTGAATATCAATATCAAAAGTGTCTTCAATAACAGCTGTAGCAAATGCGGCTCCCCAATCTTTGTTTTCCGCTTCTCCGTAAGCATTAGCATGGTTTATTTTGTGCCAACCATGACCCGGTATATCAACGCCCAAATCACGAGGAATTGATATCATGGCCACTTGATTGGTGGATGGTTTTATGCTGGCAATTATTATCGTATCGGTTAGAAACGGTCCATCATGTCCCAGGCCACCCATTCCCAAAAGAAGAATATTTATGCGATCCCGGCTTTCACCTTCCAAAGTGTTTTCCTTATGAAATATTAATTGTTTTATTTTTCCTAGCAAACCCTCTGGTTTTTTGGGTTCTAAAGTTACAGCATCATATGCCATAGGGTCGTTTGGTGCATATTCCGTAGCCACAAATCTGGTTATACCAAATACCAGAACCAAAATAAAAAAAGCAATTGAAAAAATAAAAATACGACGCCATTTTTTCAGGCTGTTTTTTTCATTATAATTAATTTTTTCCTCTTCCAGAAAGTTTATTTGTTCATTTTCCATGACCGGTATTATAGGCTAAAATGTCCGGTTTGACAATATTAGAGTTTATTTATATTTTATTTGAATTATGATATAATTTATATATCTATTAGAGGTCGTATAGCTCAGTTGGTTAGAGCGTACGGTTCACATCCGTAAGGCCTCTGGTTCAAATCCAGATACGACCACTTTTGTTGAAGAGAATAATAAAAATAATATACAAATATGCCGAAACAGATTACAAATAGTGTATTGACCGGCAAAATTTTGCATAATTGGAAAATTGAAGAATTTGAAAAATTTAACCGAAGCAGGCGATGGTACATATTTATGATAATTTTGGGATTAGCGCTGGTTTTATACGGTGTATTTAGTGGTAATTTCTTGTTTTCATTGATAATAATTTTATTTTCCATTATTATTTTTTTGCAGTCACACCAAGAACCGACTGAAGTTCCTTTTGGAATTTCTGAACTTGGAATCATGATTGGCAATAGATTTTATGAATATAATGAACTGGAAAAATTTTATATAATTTATGATCCGCCTGAAACCAAGTCATTATTTATTGACACAAAAAGTACGACCAGACCTCTTCTTAGGATACCATTAAAAGATAATGACCCACTGAAAGTAAGAAGTACTCTAAAGCAGTATTTGGAAGAAGATATTGAAAAAGAGGAGGAGCCATATAGTGACAAGTTTGCCAGGGTGTGGAAGCTACATTAATATTATGATACGGATTTACAGATGCATTCAGATTTACGGATAATATTATTATAGTTCAAAAGGTTATTCTGCTTTGCCGTATACATTTAAATATATTTTTTGCTTAGTAAATAATATATTAATTTGCCAACAAACGATCCGTAAATCTGCATTATCCGTATATCCGTATCATATTGACGGATTTTGTTTTTTTGGCTATAATTTAGGCGATTTTTGAAGCTCTCGTCGTTCAACGGATAGGACACCAGTTTGCGGAACTGGCAATGTAGGTTCGATTCCTGCCGAGAGCACAAAGTGTAGGTTCTGCGCCCAAGGCGCACCCGCCTCGGGCGGGGATTCCTGCCGAGAGCACAAAGTGTAGGTTCTGCGCCCAAGGCGCACCCGCCTCGGGCGGGGATTCCTGGTGGGTGCACAGGCTCCATTTTGGAGCTTTGTTTGATAGTTAAGTTTTTTACATAAGGGAGGATTAAACATGTCGCGTGCCAAGGATTTACTGGACATTCAGTTTGCTGAGCAGGATATAGTTGAAGAGATTGCAATAATGGCCGGAATACTAACCAGATGTGAAATGTGTGATGATGTCGTCTGGCTTGATGACTCTGAGGATAATTATCGGTTGGCGTACAAGATAGCGAATAAAATGGTAACCGAAGGTGAGATTGGCCCAAAATATTTTAATGGTAATAGACGGACTCTCACCGATGCAATAAAAGAAGTGCAGGGCTCTTTGTATTGTCATTGTGAGATTGTCATGATGGAGTGATTTCAATAATTAAAATGAAGCCTCAAGATATAGTTACCCAAGTCAGAAATGCTTGGGTTTTTCTTTTTTATAAAGTTTTTGCTAAAATAAATAAATATGCAATTGAACACAAAAGTTAGACAATTAAATAGAGTTGGGAAGACCTTGGAAAAAAGGTTGTCTCGTCTTGGTATAGAAACGGTTGAAGATTTGCTTTATTATTTTCCATTCAGATACGAAGATTATAGCAAAACGGTCAATATAGAAGATCTGAAGGACGGAGAACAAGTGACAGTAAAAGGGAAGATAGAGCTGATTGCCAATAAACGCAGCCCCAGAAAAAGAAAAATTATTACCGAAGCGGTTGTGGTTGATGAAACGGATAGGATTAAAGTTGTATGGTTCGGTCAGCCATTTATCACAAAAAATCTGAGAGCGGGTGATACGGTTTATTTGTCAGGCAAGGTAAACGACAGTATGTTTGGTATGCAGATGATAGGTCCGGCCTACGAAAAGGAGGGAAAAACCGGAACTACTCATACAGCCAGAATTGTCCCTATTTATTCTTTAACCAGCGGAATTACTCAAAAACAAATTAGATTTTTGATGAGTCAAGTTATAAAAATGGCCGAGAAATTAGACGATTGGTTGCCGGATGATATCTTAGAGCAAGTCGACTTGGTACCACTAAAAGACGGGATAAAAGGAATTCACTTTCCGGAAGATAAAATTGATTTAGCGCAATCTGAAAAACGTCTTAAGTTTGATGAATTGTTTTTGTTGCAGTTACGTGCTGAAATACTCCGCCAGTCCATCAAAAAATCTCAAGCACCGCAAATTAAGTTTAAAGAATTAGAAACAAAAAAATTCGTCGATGCTTTGCCGTTTACTCTTACCAAAGCTCAAAAAATCGCTACTTGGGAAATATTGCAAGATTTGGAAAAGCGAACTCCTATGAATAGAATGTTGGAGGGGGATGTGGGAGCCGGCAAAACAGTGGTATCGGCTATTGTTATGTACAACTGCATTTTGAATGATTTTCAAACCGCTATGATGGCACCAACGGAAATTTTAGCTAAACAGCATTTCGAATCGTTGTTAAACTTGTTTAATGATAATTTAAAAATCGGGCTTTTTACAAGAACTCAAAAGATTATAAATGATAAAAAAGCTTCCAAGAAAGAATTTATATCTTTGTTAGAATCCGGTGATGTGGATATTGTCGTTGGTACTCATGCTTTGCTGGTTGATAAGGTTAATTTTAAAGACTTAGGTCTTGTGATTGTAGACGAGCAGCATCGTTTTGGGGTTGAACAGAGGAAGAAAATAAAAGAACAATCCGGTAATAAAAAAACCACGCCACATTTTTTGTCCATGACAGCTACCCCAATTCCACGTTCATTTGCATTAACTCTTTATGGGGATTTGGATTTATCCATAATAAATGAAATGCCCAAGGGTAGAAAACCGGTTAAGACCAGACTGGTAGATCCGCATAATCGTGAAAAAGCCTATGAGTTTATCAAAGATCAGGTCAAACAGGGTAGGCAAGTTTTTGTTGTTTGCCCATTGATAGAGGAAGGGCAGAATGTAAGTACCGGCTTAAGTGAAAAAAAGTCGGTAATGGCAGAATATGAAAAACTATCAAAACAAATTTTTCCTGATTTAGAAATTGCTTATCTTCATGGCAAGATGAAAGCGGATGATAAAAATAAAAGTATGAAAAAATTTAGCGAGGGAAAAATAGATATTTTGGTCTCAACCTCTGTAATTGAAGTGGGGGTGGATGTTCCAAATGCAAGTGTAATGATGATAGAGGGGGCGGAGAGATTCGGTTTGGCTCAATTGCATCAGTTTAGAGGTAGGGTGGGGAGAAGTAGTCATCAATCTTATTGTTTTTTATTCACTGACAGTGATTCTGAAAAAGCTCAAAAAAGATTAGGGTATTTTGAAAGCACAAATGATGGTTTTAAGTTGGCTGAATATGATTTGAAATTACGCGGTCCGGGAGATGTATATGGTGTGGCTCAAAGTGGAATGATGAATTTTAGATTGGCCACTATGAGAGATGTTGCTTTAATCAAAATGTCACGAGATATTGCAAGAGGTATAGATTTTAAAAAATATCCCAGTTTAAAGGAAAAAATAGCCGATTGGGAAGAAAAAGTCCATCTGGAGTGATATTATTTACAAATCTTGAAAAAATATATTATTATGCTATAATTGTTTTCGACTTCTTTTTTTACCGGAAAAGTGCATAGGAGGTGCAGATGAAACGCAAGAAACAGAAGAAGCAGACTCGAAAGAATGGCAGTAAAGAAAAACAGAGACCCCTTGATAAAAGAGGGTTTGGGTCAGAAGTACCCAGAACAACCTTTGCCGATTTACCGGGCATGAAAAGGATTCTTGATCGTTAAATTCGCTTTCAGGGAGGAAAGCATGCAAGTTTTGCTCGGTGATTGGGCACAAATAATGTCCAGAATAAGCGACCTTGTAGAAGAAGGGCACAGGGGTATCGTTCGTGAGATACTCCAAAACAACGTTGATCTGGATATTGAGATGTCTGATAATAAACTCTCGCCAAACGAGGAGGGAACCTGGGTGGCCGAGAGAGTCTCAAGATGCAACTGCCTGTACCTTGAGAAACTAAAAGAACAATTGATCCATGCCGTTGGCAGCGATGGTTTGGAAAAAATTGTCAATGGGAGGGCAAGATTTCGAATTGTCGGGAACATATCAGTAGATTCTGTTGCCGGATAGGAATCATCCTAAATGTACCCCTTTTTTGTGAAAGGGGTTTTTTAAATCTTGAAAAAAAATTTATTTTATGATAAGTTGTTTATGGTCTTTTTTAAATAGGGAGGTGCAATATGAGTGCGAAACGTCAGCTAAGTCTGGTTCAAGAGTCACCAAAAAGGAGCTACAGGTATCGTTGGGTAGATAAGAGGAGGACGCGGGTAGAAATAACTTATGAAGACGGGAGATCCTTCACAGTATCGGCCGAAAGGGCCGTAAGTGAATTCGGTATTGAGATAGAAGGTGTAGATGCAATAACACCTTTTCATGGTTGTGCGGTTGATTACCATGATGGCATGGCGGAGAGAAAATCCGGTAGGCCAAAAACGTAAAAATTTTTACTCCAGCTTGACCTGCTTTTTGCGGGTCTTTTTTTATGTATGATTAATCAGTTCTTTGATATTTTTTACATTTAGGATTTTTATTTTAGAGGAAGTTTTTTTTGATTTTAAGCGAGTAATAATAGTGTTCATACCGAGTTGCTTGCATTCTTTGATTCTTTTTTCCAAAAAGCTAACAGATCGTACTTCTCCACCCAGACCGACTTCTCCAAAACTGACAAGATTTGTACTCAAATTTTTATCTTTGAAAGCACTGGCAACAGCCATACATACGGCCAGATCAGCGGCCGGTTCATTGGCTTTTAGGCCGCCGACAATATTAAGGTGAACATCATATTGAGCCAGATTTAATCCGGCTCTTTTTTGTAAAACGGCTATCAAAACATGTAGACGGTTTAAGTCAAAACCGCTTGATTTTCTAACCGGATAACCAAAACTGGTTTTATTTACCAAGGCCTGAACTTCTACCAAGATCGGTCTCGTTCCCTCCATTAAACAGGTTATTACACTTCCCGGCATTTCCTCACCTCTCTCTTTTAAAAAACTTTCTGATGGGTTTGCCACTTCCTTTAGGCCTTTTTCTGTCATTTCAAAAATACCCACTTCATCGGTTGAGCCGAAGCGATTTTTTACAGTTCTTAAAATTCTGTAGCTGTGGTATCTGTCACCCTCAAGATAGAGAACAGTATCTACTAGGTGTTCCAAAGTTTTGGGCCCGGCAACCGAACCTTCTTTGGTCACATGTCCCACTATCACAATAGCTGTCTTAGTTTTTTTTGCCGCTCCCAAAAGTTTGGTTGTACAAGCTCTAACTTGATTGGGACTACCGGATTCACCACTGACGTCTTGGGAATACATTGTTTGTATGGAATCTATAATTGCAAGCTTTGGTTTTTCTTGTTCAATAGTCGCAATAATACTTTCTATATTTGTTGTGTTTGCCAATTTTAAATTAGTGGAATTTAATTTTAATCTATCTGACCTTAGTTTAATTTGTTCTACTGATTCTTCACCGGAAATATAAAGACTCTCAGGAATAATGGTTGCTAGCTGTATAGAAAGAGTAGATTTACCAATACCTGGCTCACCCCCAAGCAAAATAAGGCTACCGGGAATTAAACCTCCTCCTAATACACGATTTAATTCAGAAATATTACTATCCAATCGTTTTATATCTTTGCCTTTCATATCTGATAATACTTGGGTTTTAGTCGGGGCGTGTTGCTGAGTAGTTTTTGCTAATTGTTTATTATTCGTTGTTAGTTGTTCGATCGTTCCCCATTTGCCACACTCCAAACAACGCCCAATCCATTTTTGGAATTGAGCGCCGCAGTGCTTGCATTCAAATATAAAGTTTTTTTTCATTTTTTTATTGGTTAACTCTTTGTTTTGTCTGTATCGGGCAGTTACTCAAGTTTTTTTCTATTACCAAATCTTCTATACCTGCATTTTGATTGTTTCCATAAAGAGGGTTTGCTATGTTTTCCTTGCCATTGATATATTTTTGCTCTCCTTCACTTGTGCTCACACCACGAAACTCACCGCCTCGCTCTATATAAAAGTCTCTTACATATTTTCTGATATTACTGTCACTGCAGTTACCGGCACTATTGTTTAAAACATGCTGCATAACTCCGCTACCGTTGTTGTGACCAACATATAATAATGTAACCGCATTATAGGCTGTTATATTTGAACATTTTCTTTTTATATCTTGTAAATATGAATATAGATTGGCTGCAGCGGCAGCTGTGTTGGTTTCAGGGTCAAATCGGCCACTGAGTTTTTCTTTCGAATCATAACTGCAATTATAACCAAGATTTATATATTCCGATTTTAAGGTATCATTATTTGGCCCTATTGTATAGCCTGCTTTGTATAATCCAATCTTACAATAGTCTATGGATTCTTGAAACAGACCAACATAGTTCGAACCTCTGGTTGCGGTTGGACTTAATTGGCTTTCATACTCGGCAATTTGACGTAAAACAGCGGGTTTTATTCCTTCGCATAAGGCAAAAGTATTTATAATATTTTCTATATTGTTATCACCGGCGGGAGGGTAATATGTATTGGGGTCACAATAATTACCTTTTATGTCTGAGAGAAATTGTCTTGGATCAAGAAGGGCCGAGTTTACTTCATCCAAAATATTTACATATGGCGGTTGAGCACATCCGCTTCGGCCGGCTATTGCAATCGAATCAGGTAGGTCCAATGAATCTTTCAAGTCTTCGAATATATACCAGCCGCTTTTCTTTTTAGTGTAGCCTTCAACAGACATTTTATCTCCCGTTCTTCTGCCTTTTCCTTTGTATATTTCTAAGTGAAGCATGTTGCATTTGGAAGCTGTACCCAGAATTTGTCCTCTTCTAATCCGGTCACCTTTTTTTACTTTTATCGAAGAGGCGTTTACCTCTCCATATATATAGGTCAGATCGTTATAAGAATCATAAATATAAATGGCCCCAACTTTTTCTCCCTCGCCCGGATTTGTTTTGGTTGTTTTGCCATCATAGCAAGTATAAAAACCTCTTGTTATAAAAAACACTTCGCCATTGGTCATAGAGATTACAGTTCCTTTACCTTCTTTACCTTCTGTCAATAAATCAACTCCCGAATGACAACGCTTGTAATCTGTGTCAATTTTTCTTTTTCTTCTTTGCCCCCAATTTTGTGTATTGTATCTATAACCATCTTCCAAAAGCGGAAAACAGAAACTATTCGGGCTGGAAACCCGTAGTGTCCTGCCCTGGATAGAGCTTATATTTGCATCGCTTGGTTCGGTCAAAGTAAGGGTTTGTTCTTCATCCACAGGACCTTCCGCATTTATTTCTTGTCCTTCTACTTTCAACACTTTTAAATTTTTAAATTCAACCAGGTTTGGATTAATTATATAAAGAATTGAGTATGAACCAACTGAGATTATTAGACCTATCACAGCACCAATTATTCTTTTTTTAGCCGAATTTATTGTATCATCATTACCAGCCGAAGATGCCCACTGCAAACCGGATATTATTAAGATAATTACAGCTATTATAGCCGCTGCCCCTACAGCATACCGGTAAACAGCAGCTAGATATTCACCTAAATACGGGAAATAATAATAAGTATTCAGTTTCCCAAAAGGACCGACATCTTGAGTTTGTAATTCTTCCAAATCAGCATCACTGAATTCCAGCCCCGGTATATTCACAGTCGGTTCCGGGGCACGAATATTCTCCTGCAACTTATCGGTGTCGGCTTGTGCAAAGCTTGTCGCTGGAAACAATAGCAATATAAAAATGATCGATAAGAATAAAAAAAAATTCTTTTTTTTAAGCAAAATTATTATTTTATTTTCAGAAATCATTTTATGTTTATCAAAATGCCTTTACGGCGATTAGCTTGGCCAAAAGTTCGTGCCCCGCATTATTAATATGAATCAGGTCACGTTGGTATAGAGGATTTAAGTAGTCAGGGTTTTTTGGATCCTCCAATAAGTAATATGCATCAATTATTTTTTGTCCGGATAAGAAACCGCCACCATCGTTTTTAATCCAAGTATTAATTTCGTCGGTTTTTAGTTGACGCTGTTCTGTCCAGGATCCATAGTCTTTCCATGGGGTTAGGGTTATGGCTATAACACGTAAATTTTTATCTCTGGCTTCTCTGTATATTTTTTCCAAGTCTCGAGTTGCATTATCTAGGTCATTTACACCGATCCAAATTATAACATCATTATAGTTGCTTAAGTCAATTGTTCCATCTTCAATTTTTTTCCATAAATCGCCGGCATCTTCTCCACTATAAGCCTTTTTCTCAAACTCTACATTTGGACAAGCGGTATCCATTTTTTCTACAAAAGAGCTGCTGTTAGCAATATTTGAGTCACCAATTGCTAATACTTTGCGTCCGTTAAAAGCGTCGTCACAATTTATAGAAACATTTTTTAAGCTACTGGCCACGTCAGATGTGTATTCGGTTAAAGGGCATCTAAAATCACCATTTTGCGAGGTGTCTTTAAAATTTGTAACCCCTTGATCTAAAAAAAGTTTAGATACACCAACAGCAAATTTATATCTTTTTTGACCTTTCTCTTGTCCTTTGTATCTACCATTTTTGTGCTGATCCCAAAAAGCGATTATTGTTTCTTCAATCAAATTGCCTCCGCCGCAAGCACCGTTTTTAATCATCCAATTAACGGCCCCGCCTCCACTGTTGTGATTTAAATAAATTAAAATACCTTGATCAACAGTACTTAATGAAGGGCATTTATTTAGTTTAGCTAAACCGGTTTTAAGCATCATGGCACCAACCGCGGTGTTCACATACGGATCCGTTAAGTCATTGCATTTTCCCGCCCACTGTGGGTAATTTCTTAGAGCACTTCTACAAAAATTAGGTTTAGTTTGAAACAGTCCAATAAAACCTTCTTTATTTTTTATATCTTTACGCAATCGGGATTCTTTATAAGCCATTACTTTTAGTAAACGCCAGTCCGCATCAATACAATTGGCAAAAGATTTAAAAATTTCATCATACTGACTGTCCGAAAGAGCTCGGCTGGGATCGGCATTATATGTGATAAATTCGCTAGCCACCTGTTTGCCATCATAAACAGCGTTTTCCAGATCTACATCTTCACCGACAACGGTTAAAACCTTTATATTGTTAAATTGGACTAAATCGGGGTTAATAATATATAAAATCGTATAAGAAGATACCGCTATCACTAATCCCATAACCGCCCCAATAATTCTCTTTTTTGCTGAATTTATCATTTCATCATTGCCGGCGGAAGATGCCCATTGCAGTCCGGAAATAATTAAGACAATTACAGCTATAATAGCGATTGCCCCAATGGTATATTTATATACAGCAGCCAAGTATTCACCGAAATAGGGAAAATAATAATAAGTATTCAATCTACCAAACGGACCTATATCTTTAGTTTGTAATTCTTCTAAATCTGCATCACTGAATTCCAAACCGGGTATGTTAATTTGCGTTTCCGGGACTCGGATATTTTCCTGTAAATCTTCTATATCGTTTTGGGCCAATACCGGTGTAAGGTTGAGCAAAGCAAAAATAAAAAAACTAACAAAAATAAATACCGATTTAAATATTATTTTTTTCATATTATAGTTGAAGTATAGATTCCCATTCATCGAGACTGTTCGGTGTTTTTATTTGTTTGTCATTGATAAATATTGCCGGTACCGCTTGAATTCCCAAAGAGGTGGCTAATTGTTTGTTAAAGACTATATATTGATCAACTTCATCATTGTTCAAACAGTTTAGCATTTCTTCTTGATTGATTTTTATTTCTTGAACAATTCTGCCAATTGCGGTTGGTGATAAATTGTCCGAATTTGTAAAAGCTAATTTAGCAAATTGATCAAACTTTTCTTGTTTATTGGCACAGTAAGCATATCTGTGTGCGGGTTCGCTTTTATAAGGAAATCTGGCCACAGGAAGTCCCTTCCATATGACTTTAATTTTTTCAGGATATTTTTTTATTAGTTTTTCTAAAATATTATCTTGCACACGACAAGCCTCGCAGGCAAAGTCTCCAAAAACTATTATTGTAATCGGGGATTTTTTGTGTCCAATAATGGGATCCTCGGGGTGGATAGGTAAGAGTGATTGACTTTGAATTTCATCTTGACCTGATGAATTTGTTATTGATGAGTACTGCATGACTCTAATAAATAAGGCAAAAGCGGACACAAAAATAGCTGGGATAAAAATAATTAGTAATTTCTTTGTGCTTGGCATATTTTTAGGATATGGAGTTTATATATCAACCGAGAACAAACCGTCAGTTGTTTTGTCTGTGAAAAATAATTGGCTTCCATCTTTACTCATAAAAATATCATCAATTACATGATATCCTTCCAATTCAATTTGCGTTCTCAGGCCGGTTTGAGTGTCGATTTTATATAGATAATCATTTACATTATCAACCGAATCGGCATTAAATCCGGAGCCGACCGGCAGTTCGGTTGGTACTCCGCAGTAAACAAATCTATCATCCTGGAAAGTGCATTTTTCTGCCCAGGTGTTTAGATTTAGTGATTGCCTACCGGTGCCTATATCATTTCCCTGTGCATTTACCACCCACAATTCGGGTTTGTATTCGCTTCTGGGGCTGTAAACACTATATAATAATTTACTTCCGTCTTTTGACCATTCGGTTTGTAAACCTTGTCCTTCAACTATGGTTGAAGGAAAATTTTCACCATTCAGACCAACAAATAAAACTTCTTGGCGATAACCACCAAGTGGCTCTCCGGTAGTTGATAACGCCACAACTTGTCTGTTTGGGGACCAGTCAACAATTACCTCACTGGCATTTTCACCAAGTGGCTCTATTGTTCTTACACCGTTGCCTTCCGGATCAGATGTTATCAGCCATCTGTTCTCCGGGGATAATCCCATACTCTTGCTTACTATTTGATTTCCGTTTTCGGAAAAATCAAATTCTTGCCAGTGTTTTGGTAGTGTCACTTGTTTTTTTGTATCAAAATTATAATAAATATTTGACCCGTCCGGATATTCAATTATTCCTTCATTTTTGGTCGGAGACCAGGTAACATTTGAGACGTTATAAAAAACCTGGTCACTTAATTCTTCGATGCCTGTTTCCGTATCATATCGATAAAACTTACCATCTTGTCTGCTGTAAAAATTCACATTTCCATCTGTTCCGGCGCTGGAGTTGTCGATGATGCTGTCAATTACTCTCGAGACAGTCGGTTCTTCTTCGGGTATGGAAGGGCCTTCAATTTCCGGAATCACACCCGCGGTAGGTAATCCTCCGGGTTCTTCCGCTCCCGGTCCTGTTACTTCACCCTCTCCTGCCTGTGGGAAACCCGGACCCCCGGGTAATTCTACTCCCGGTTCTTCGGGTTGGGGTTGTGCAGCTCTATAAAAAAATAATCTGTACATTGTGTAACCAAGGATTAGGGTAATGATTATAAAAATGATTATAAGTCCCAACTTTTTTTTATCCATAATTTATTATTAGTATATTATGCGTTCGGTTTGGCTCCTCCGCCGGCATTGGCTGCGGCCATTTTATTGGCAATAGAATTTTTTTTCCTATCTTCCTTTGAGCCAAGAAGTTTTTTTGCCACTGTTTTTTTTCCGGTAACTTTTGCTTTAAGCCCTTCTACTTTATATAAAACTGCCAAATAGATTAAAAATAGAGAATGAGAAACTAAAAAGAAAATAAGCGTGTAAATTGATCCGCTGGCCACTATTTTTGCCAGAAAAGGATAAAAACTGGCCTTATCTTGGCTTTTTAAGAAAAAGATAATTACCAGTATATCTAAGGGGTGTACGGTAAGCATTGCCACAACCGCTCCTACAATCGGGATGAAGCAAAGTATAATCAATAAAACATCCCTTATAAAAAAAATTAACAAATAACTATAGAAACCGTTGATCGTTCCGGCCTTGGGTTCTTCTTTCTGTTTGGTTTTTACTTTATCTTTTTTATCTTGTAGTTTGTTTAAATATCTTGATCTTTGTCTCTGGCTTTTTAACCCGGCTGCTTGAGTTTGCTCTTTGGATTCAGGATCGGCTTGCGTTTCAGATTTTTTATCTGGCTGTGTACCGGTGTCTTTTTCTGCGGTTTGTCCGGCTGCCGTGCTATCTCCCTGAAAGGGTTCTTCTGAAAAAGGTTCATAGTCTTCACTCTCTTGTACTGATTCTTCAGCATCGGCAGGATTGCTAAGTTCACCGGGTTGGTTGCTAATATTTTCTCTCAAAGGTTTTTGATCTTTTTCCGGTATCGGTTTTTGTGTAGGCGATTTTTCTGTAATATTTTCATTTTCCAAATTTTGATTATTTTTTGGAAGTTCTTCCTCTGGTACGGCAGGTTTTTTTTGTGTTGTCGGTCTTGAAATCGGTTTTTCCGGCGCAACATAAGCAGGCGAGGGTGAGGCAATTTCGTCGGGATCAATGCCATTATTTTGTATGCTTTCGTTTTCATTTATTATTTCTCCTATTTCATTGCTTATTTTTTTCAGATCTTCTTCACTGGCATTTTCAAGCAAGGAATCTTTTCTTAGAGCCTTTTTCAAGTCAACGGCAATTTTATCATCCTTGGTTTCTGCCATAATTTATAATTAATTTATATTCGCAAAAATTATCTATTTTCTATGAATTTGATTTTATCATTAACAATTTTTAGCTTAAGATCTGGATTTTTTTTAGCATCATTCTTCCGATTACTCAAAAAATCAACTATAAGTTTGTGAATAATATCTTCTACAGTTTTTTTTATCTGTCTGGCACCTTGCTTTTCTGAAAAAATATTACCGATCAGATGATCTATTATTTTATCTTCGCTGACAATATTTAAAGCTTGTGATTTTTCTACATTTTGAATAGTCTCATCTAGTTTTTTGGTCACGATTTTTTTTAAATCTTTTCTGGTGAGTGGATTGAAGATATGAATATTTTCCATCCTATCAATTAATTCTGTACCAAACTTTTCTTTCAGTTTTGATTTAAGTATTTGATTTCTTTCGTTGGCAAAATTATGTATATTTTCAAAACCGATTCCGCTTGATTTGAATAACTCGGAAGCAATATTTGTAGTAATTATTATTATAGCATGATTAAAACTAATTTTCTTGCCAATACTGTCTGTGAGGTAGCCATCGTCGAGTATTTGCAAAAGAAGTCTTCTAATGCTGGCGTGGGCCTTATCAAACTCATCAAATAAAACAACAGAATAAGGTTTTTTGGTTATTTTTTCCAAAAATAAATTTCGGTCATTGTAACCAACATAACCGGCAGGTGAGCCCAGTAGTTTGGATATGCCGTGTGATTCTGAAAATTCACTCATATCCAGCTTTATTAGGGCGTCTTTATCGTGAAAAAGTTCGCGGGCGAGAATTTTTGCGGTTTCTGTTTTTCCCACTCCGCTTGGTCCTACAAAGATCATGGAAGCAAAAGCACCTGTATGCTTTTTTGAGCGTAAATGTGATTTTTGCAGGGTTTTTACAATGCTTTCCATAATATCATCTTGGCCAAAAATATTGGCAGTCATCCTTTTTTTGAGATTATTTAGTTGTTCCCATTCATTGGATAATAGAATTTTTTTGTCTATTTTTAAGCGATTTGATAACACGTTTGCCACATCTTTTTCGGTTACTCTTTTTCTACTTTGTTTTTTGGTGTTTTCTTGTCTTGCTTTTTCAATTTTTTTATTGATTTCCGCTTCTTTCTGCTTTAATTTTTTAGCGGTCGAATATTTTTCTTCAGTTATGGCTTTATTTTTATGTTTTTTTATTTCATCAAGCTCTTGCGTCAGGTCATTAAATTTTTTTTCGGCACTATTGATTTTTCTTTTTATATTTACAGAAGCTGATGCCTCGTCAATCAGATCTATTGCTTTATCCGGCAAGAAATTATCATGAATATATTTACTACTCATCTCAACCGCTGCCCGGATTGCGCTATTTGTAATTTGTGTATTATGATATTTTTCATAATTATCTTTTATACCTTTTATTATGGAAAAAGTTTCGTCTTGTGAAGTTTCGTCGATTAAGATTTCTTGAAAACGTCTTTCCAGAGCCGGGTCCGAGTGGATATATTTTTTGTACTCGTCGATTGTTGTTGCTCCGATGCAACGCAAATTACCTCTGGCCAGCGCCGGTTTTAAGATGTTGGCTGCGTCCATTGTACCCTGGTTGGTACCGGTTCCGATTATATTATGAATTTCGTCAATAAACAGGATTATATCTTCATTGGAACTGACTGTATCTATAATTTGTTTTAGTCTTGATTCAAATTCACCTCGATATATTGTTCCGGAAATTAAAAGAGTGAGATCAAGGGATAGGATCTTTTTTTTGTGCAGATATTGCGGTGTTTCTTTTTTAAGTATGTTTTTTGCCAAGCCCTCTATAATAGCGGTTTTTCCAACCCCGGGTTCTCCGATCAAAACCGGATTATTTTTTGTACGTCTGGCCAAAATGTTTATTATTCTTTCAATTTCTTTTTCACGACCGACTACAGGGTCAATATTTTTTTGTATTTTCGTACTGGTTAGGTTGGTTGTATAATAACTTGTAATGTCAGTCTTTTTTTTATTCAACTGTGGAATCGGCATCATCGGTATACCGGGTCCTTGAATCGGGTTAGCTCCAAGTGGTGTTTCATCAGGCATACCTTGTATCTGATCCATCACGGCTCCCACATCTTCAATTTTTGGAAATTTACTGATACTTTCAAGTGCGGTATTGATTTGCCTTTCCAATTCTTTCTTATCTAAATATTTTTTTGAAAAAATTTGCTTTATATTTTTATCATCACTATTTAGTAATCCAGATAGTAAATGTTCTGTTCCGATATAGTTATGTTTTAGTTTGTAGGCGATTAACATGGCTCTTTCCAGGGATTGTTTTGCATTATCATCCAGTTCAGGGATTTGGGAGTTTAAATTTTTTTTCTTTTTTTCATTTTTCAAAGATTGATTGTTTTGTAAGAAAGAAGCAATTTTTTTCTTTTTTGGTTCGGATTTCTGAATGATTTCGGCGCCAACTGAACCATCTTCTTCAATTATTGCTAAAATAAGATGAGTAGATGAAACTTCAGTATGTTGCATGGACACCGCTATTGAGATAGCTCGGGCTATTGTATTTTTTAGATGTGTTGAAAATCTTTCAAGAAATTGCTCCGGGTTCATAATAGTTTAGTAATTTAGAATCTAGAATTTGCAATCTAGATAAACGCTTAATCAACTTTCGTGTAATATTAAATTATAAATTCAATTTTTTTTAATATATCATTTTTTAAAATACCAAAATTCGCTATGAATCTATGATTCAATTTTTTTTGTATATTTGTCTAAAATATAGGGATATTATATACTGTAAAAGTCGCTTTTGTCAAAGTATTTTTCAATTTACAACTAACAATTAGCAATTAACAAATCTTGTCGTGAAGACCTTCATTTTTTCGAAAGAATTTATTGCTTTCCGGTATACGATAATAAATTTGTTAGTTGTTCATTGTTAATTGTTAATTATTATTTATGGAATTTCCAGATCATATTTTTAAGGCCTATGATATAAGGGGCTTGGTAGAAGGAGAATTGTCGGTGGAATTAGCTTATAGGTTGGGCAGGTCATTTGTTATTTTTTTGAAAAACAAAGATTTTGATTTCAACGGTAGACAAATTGTGGTCGGTCGTGACATGCGGGATTCTAGTTTGGGATTTCAAAGAGAATTGATTAGAGGCATCAATGATGAAGGTGTGGATGTGGTGGATGTGGGTTTGGTATCAACGCCTGTTTTTAATTTTGCGTCAGCCCATTACAAAGAACATGCCGGCGGAATCATGGTCACGGCCAGTCATAATCCGGCTGAATATAATGGCTTTAAAATTACTTTTGAAGATGGTTTGCCTCTTGGAGGAGCTACCGGTATGGATGATATAAAAGATATGGTGCAGAAGGGAGAGTTTGATGAGTCAGATTATAAAGGACAGCTTATGAAAAAAGATGTACTGTCTGATTATATTGAAAAAATATTTTCTTTAGTGGATAAGGAAGAGATAAAGCCAATGAAGTTGGTTGTGGATGGTGGAAACGGGATGGGCGGGGTGGTGTTGCCCAAGGTTATTGAAAAATTACCGATTGAGGTTGAATATTTATACATGGAACCGGACGGCGGTTTTCCCAATCACGAGGCCAACCCCCTAAAGCTTGAAACACTGCGCGATTTGCAGAACAAGGTAAAAGAGTTTGGGGCTGATTTTGGTTTCGCCCTGGATGGTGACGCCGATAGGATTGGCTTGGTGGATGAAAACGGGGAGGTAGTCGGGGCTTCTTTTGTTGGTGCCTTGGTGGGATTGGAAATTTTAAAGAAAAAAGGATCCGGCAAAATGTATTATGATTTAAGATCAAGTATGGTTATTCCGGAAGTCTGGAAAGAGAACGGTGGTGAACCGGAGATGTGTATGGTAGGTCATGCTTTGATTAAAAAATTGATGAAGGAAAATAAAGCTATTTTTGCCAGCGAGCTTTCACAGCACTTGTACTATGGTGATTTGTATAATTTGGAATCCAGTGACCTGTCTTTACTTTTGGTTTTACAAATGCTTTCACGTGAAGGTAAAACTTTAAGCACAATGGTTGAGCCATTAAAAAAGTATTATCATTCCGGAGAGATTAATTTTAAAGTTGAGGATAAAGATGGGGTGATTGCAAAATTGGAGGAAACTTACAAAAGCGAGGCTCAGGAAATTTCCCATCTTGACGGACTTTATATAAAGTTTGATTGGGGTTGGTTTAGTGTGAGAAAATCAAACACAGAACCGGTGCTGAGATTAAATTTGGAGGCCAAAGAGGCGGATGTCATGCGACAAAAAAAAGAAGAGATTGAAGCTATAATAACATCATAATTTAAAAACCAGCTTGTATAGCTGGTTTTTCCATCATTTATTTTTTATTTTCGTATCTTTAGGTTATATAGCCACTACTAAATAGGCGACAAAGCCGGCCAATACCAATATACCTAGAATGGTTATTAAGACCATTTTCGCTTTTTTTTCTTTGTCTGTTAGTTGGTTCCATTTTTTATGGTTTTGTTTCCATTTGTCTTTATTGATGAGGCCAATGGCGGTAAAAACCAGGCCCATTATCCAAAGTGCATAATTTTTAAGCGGTAGGCCTATGGCAATCCAGGTCAGACCTATTATAAAAAAAGTATAGTAGTCAGGTGGTCTTTTTTTATCTTTATTAATTAAAATAGCCACTACCGCCAAAATTAGTATCAAAACGGCAACGGCTATTAGGATCCAAGGTGTATCTCCCATAATTTTTTATTAAATAAATAATATTGTATATTACATCCCTCTTAGTTTTTTTACCCTGTCTACGATTGGAGGATGAGTGGAAAAAAAATTCGATATTTTTTTACCTTTAAACGGGTTGGAAATAAAAAGATGTGCAGTTGCATTATTAGCAGTTTGAAGGGGTGTTTTTGATTTTGATATTTTTTCAAGCGCTCTTGCCAAGCCTTCAGGGTATCGAGTTAAAAGAGCGCCGGAAGCGTCGGCCAGATACTCTCTTTTTCTGGAAATGGCCAGTTTTATTAGTTCAGCTACTATAGGAGATAAGATTAAAAGCGCAAAACCTATTATCATTATTATTACTCCCAGCTGACCACCGGCTTTATTATCAGATTTTCTATCACCGCCAAAAAAACGTATTCGCCAAAACATATCCGCTATTATGGCAATCAGTCCTACCATAACGACCACCAATGTCATTAAGCGAATGTCATAGTTTTTTATATGTGATAGTTCGTGTGCAATAACAGCTTCGAGTTCTTCATTCTCCAAAGCTTTTATAATTCCGGTAGTTAGAGCAATTGAAGCATGTTCCGGATCACGGCCGGTGGCAAAGGCATTCAAAGCAGGAGAGTCGATTATATGGACTTTGGGGGTTGGAATACCGGCAGTAATGCAAAGATTTTCTACCATTCTGTAAACATAAGGATTGTCTGTTTTTTTGATTTCTTTGGCTTTTGTTGAGGCAAGGGCAATTTTGTCACCTTTGTAATAGCTGACAAGGGAAGTTCCAATAGAAAAAATTACGGCAAACAAAAAGACACCATAGCCATAGTTCAAGTAAACACCAATAAACCAACCCAGGGCGATGATTAGGACAAGGAATATGGTAATGAGTATTACGGTTTTGCGTTTGTTGGAGTCGATTTGATTATACATAACAGTTCGCAGCCAACAGCTCTCAGTTCACAGATTTGTGTATCTCCTGCTAGCTGTGAACCGTGAACTGATAACTGTTATAATTTTACTTTTACATTTTCTCTCTCTTTAGCATCTTCTACTTCAAAGAAATCAAATTTGCTAAATTTCAACATTCCGGCAATTAAATTATTCGGAAAGCTTTCAATTTTTGTATTGAAGTCTCGGACTTGACCGTTGTAAAATCTGCGCGCAGCCTGAATTTTATTTTCAGTGTCGCTTAATTCATCCATTAACTGACTTACGTTTTCATTAGCCTTGAGATCCGGGTAGGCTTCAACAGCAATTTGTAATTTTCCAAGCATGTTTCCGAGCATACCTTCGGTTTTGGCGAGTTTTTCAGTTTCTCCGGCCTTTTGCTCCTTCATTGCCTGTGAACGATATTTGGTAATTTTTTCCAGAAGCTCGCGTTCATGTTTCATATAACCTTTTACACTTTCCACCAAATTTGGAATCAAGTCATGTCGACGCTTCAGTTGTACGTCAATATCGCTCCAAGCTTCTTTGGTGCGGTTGCGTAGTTTAATCAAGCCGTTGTAAAGCGCAATTACCCAGAAGATAACTACCGCCAACACCGCAATAATTATATATAAAACTATCATAGAGTTTGTTATAAGTTAGATAAATTATCCTCTATTGAATTATCACCTCTAATATGCGATAATCATACTACTATTGTAAACATTTTACTTAATATAGTCAATTTATGCTAACTGTTTTAGCGTTTATTATTGTTTTAGGCCTACTGGTTTTTGTTCACGAATTTGGCCATTTCATAACAGCCCGAAAATCAGGCATGAAAGTGTATGAATTTGGTTTTGGTTACCCACCTCGGGCTTTTGGTTTTTACAAAGACCCAAAAACAAAAAAAATTGTTTGGGTTTGGGGAAAAAGTAAAAAAAGTGGATTGAAAGAAACCGTTGGTGGTGACGAAAGAGTAGAAGAATATCCGGCTACGTTGTATTCGATTAATTGGCTGCCAATCGGCGGTTTTGTAAAAATAAAAGGAGAGAGTGGTGAAAAACAAGATGAGCCCGACAGTTTTGGCTACCAAAAGGCTTGGAAAAAGATAGTTGTACTGGTGGCCGGGGTAACAATGAATTTTTTATTGGCGGCAATCTTGTTTAGTACCGGTTTTATGGTTGGCTTGCCCGTCGACGTGACCGGCCAACAAGACGATAGAGCTATTATTATTGAAGAACCGAAGGTTTTGGTTCAAATGACTGAAAAAAAGTCTCCGGCTGAAGAAGCAGGTATTCAATTCGGGGATAAAATTCTTCAAATAAATGATAATGAAATTGAAAACAGTGCTCAGGTACCGGAATTAATAAAAGAAATAGGCTTTAACGAATTATCCTTGACTATTGAACGAGAAGGAGAGAGTAAAGAAGTCAAATTAACACCTGCGAATTTGGATTCAAGCGGGGATCCTAAAATTGGAGTTTCATTGGTGGAAGCCGGAATTGTTCGTTATCCCTGGTACATTGCTTTATACAAAGGTTTCGTAGCGGCGGGTGTAACTCTACTCAATATATTTATCATTTTTTATGTGGTTATAAAAAATTTGATAATCGGCAATGGTATGATTACTGATGTATCCGGACCGGTAGGGATAGCCGTAATGATAGGTCAAAGCGCCAGATTAGGGATAAGTTATTTGATAAATATTACCGCTATGTTATCTTTAAGTTTAGCGGTTATTAATATTTTACCGATCCCCGCACTTGATGGTGGGAGAATTATATTCGTTTTATTTGAAAAAATATTTAGACGTCCGGTTCCATTAAAATACGAACAAATTGCTCATACAATCGGTTTTTTACTTTTGATGTTATTAGTTATAGTTGTAACCGGTCGAGACATATTAGGATTAATCGGATAATTTTATGGAAGAGACAGTTATTTCCTTAATTTCTTCATTAATACCGCTCATAATTATTAGCTTATTTGTATTCAAGCTGATATCTTGGGCCAAGAAAGCCAGTAAGAATCCGGCTTTAAACAAAATTATGAAGTTAAAAGATATGAGTCCGACCGAAAGAATGAAAGCAATAGAAGAGATGAAAAAGGAAGGCGAGTTTGAAAAGATTAAAAAAGGTTTAGGTGTGAAAACACCTGAAGCTAAAGATGGTATTTTTGAAAATAAAGAATTAGGTAAATTTAAATATGAAAAGGAGCTAAAGTTTTCTAAAGGCAGTATCAAGAAAGCACCAAGTGTACATGTTGATCCAATGACGAAAGAGAAAATATTGCAGTTTTTACGTTTGGGTGCCGGCGCTTTTGTGGGTTTGGTGGTTTATCTGGTATATCGAGCTTTTTCGTAAGGTAGTTAAGAGATTATCACGAGAGGCTCGAAACTGTTGATTACAGATTAAACTGACTTAGAATGGCTATTCTTCAATTTATATCCTTATAACTTTTTAAGATTGAAGAAAGATTAATTTTCTACATTGGATAATCTCCAATCACTAATCACCAGTCATCGGTTGATAATATTTTACAACCAATTCATCGATTACAATAAATAAATATATGAAAAACGAACTACAAAAATTAAAAAAAGAATTTATAAAAGGATTGGAAGAAATAAGAGACGGGGTTCAACTTGATGAGTTGGAAAAACGTTTTTTTTCTCGTCGTTCCGGAGAGATGACGCAGATCATGAAGAACTTAAAAGATTTGTCAGGCGAAGCCAGAAAAGAATTTGGTAAACTGGCCAATGAAATTAAACGCGAATTTCAAGAATTGATTGAAGAAAAAAAGACAGAACTTGAAAAAGAAGATAAGTCAGGGTTATCTAGTGAAGAATCAATTGATGTAACCCGGCCTAAGTTGCCACAGACAGAAAATGGACATTTTCATCCGATAACAATTGTTCATAACAAACTAGAAGATTTATTTACCTCTATGGGCTTTATGGTATTGGATGGTCCCGAGCTTGAGAGTAATTATTATGCATTTGAAGCTCTGAATATTCCGGCCGATCATCCGGCACGTGAAAGCATGGACACTTTTTATATTAAAGATCATTCGGATTGGTGTATGCGTCCCCATACTTCACCGGTGCAGATTCGTGCCATGCAAAAGTATGGTGCACCAATTAGAGCTGTAGTTTCCGGCAGGTGTTTTAGAAATGAAGCGACTGACGCCTCTCATGAACATACTTTTTATCAAATGGAAGGACTGGTAGTTGATAAAGATATTTCCATTGCAAATTTGATTGGTGTTATGAAAGAATTGTTACAAGGAATTTTAGAAAGAGAAGTAGAGGTAAGATTGCGACCGGGATTTTTCCCATTTGTAGAACCCGGGTTTGAACTGGATATGAAATGTTTGGTTTGCGAGGGCGAGGGCTGCGGAGCTTGTAAACATTCCGGCTGGGTGGAAACACTGCCGTGCGGACTGGTTCATCCAAAAGTAATTGAATACGGCGGACTTGATCCAAAAGAATACAGCGGTTTTGCTTTTGGGCTTGGTTCAATGAGACTTGTAATGCAAAAGTATGGTATAGAGGACATTAGACATTTGCATAGTGGGGATGTAAGATTTTTGGAGCAATTCTAAACTACCCCTCCTCCTGTCCTCCTCCCCTTGGTAAGGGGAGGAGGGACTTGCTGATAAGTTTAAACTATTTAAATATGTACATATCAAAAAATTGGCTCAAACAATACGTCGGCTTGCCTGATTCTCTCACTCCGGAAGAGTTGGCTTTGCAGCTTACCATGAGTACGGTTGAGGTGGAGGGGGTGGAAAATCAAAAACAGAGTTTTGAAAATATTGTCGTGGGCAAGGTTAAAAAAACAAAGAAACACCCGGACGCGGATAAATTATTATTGTGTACCGTAAGTGATGGAGAAAAAGATTACAGTCTGGTTTGTGGTGGCTCTAATGTAAGGGAAGGTATATTAGTAGCTTTTGCCAAAGTCGGTTCCAAAGTGCGTTGGCATGGAGAAGGGGATTTGGTAGAGCTTAAAAAAGCCAAGATTCGCGGCGAAGTTTCGGAAGGCATGATTTGTGCTTCCACTGAAATTGGTCTGGGCGGCATGTTTCCTTTGGAAGATGAAAAAGAAATTTTGGATTTGACGGATTTGAAATTAAAACCGGGTACGCAGCTGGCAGAAGCGCTTGAGCTGGATGACGTGGTTTTGGACATTGATAATAAATCCATGACCCACCGACCTGATCTTTGGGGTCATTATGGCATGGCAAGAGAAGTGGCCGCCATTCACAGAAAAAAATTAAAAAAATATAAACCCGATGAAATTAAGCCGGGTAAAGAAATGGAAATAAAAGTGGAAGTGGAAGATAAAGAGCTGTGTCCGCGCTACATGGCCGTAGCTCTTGACGGAGTGAAAATCGGGCCGTCACCCGGTTGGCTGCAAAAAAGATTAATGGCAGTGGGAATACGTCCAATAAATAATATAGTCGATATTACGAATTATATAATGTTTGATTTGGGGCAGCCAATGCACGCTTTTGACAGTGAACAAATAACAATGAGCAGTGAACGTGTATCATTGTTTGTTAGACGTGCGAAGAAGGGTGAGAAGTTTACTACTCTTGATGAAAAGGAGCATGAATTAACTCCAGACATGTTGGTGATTGCCGATGATAAAAAGCCGGTGGCTTTGGCCGGGATAATGGGAGGGGAAAATTCTGAAGTGAATGAGAAAACCAAGGCTATCATTTTTGAATCAGCTAATTTTAATGCAATTAACGTTCGTAGAACCTCTACTGCGCTGGGATTAAGAACCGATTCTTCGGCCAGATTTGAAAAAGCCCAAGATCCAAATAATTGTAAACTCGCTCTTAAAAAAGCGGTTGAACTTACTCTTGAACTTTGTCCCGAGGCACGTGTAGTGAGTAATGTAGCCGACGTGGCTGATTATCACTTAAATACCGGTCCGATTGAGCTTGATTTGGAATTTGTGAAGAGAAAAATCGGCATGGAAATAGAAAAAAAGAAAATTATAGATATTTTGGAACGCCTCGGCTTTGGAGTAAAAGATAAGAAGCATGTTTTGAAAGTTACAGTTCCAACTTGGCGGGCAACCAAAGATGTTTCTATTCCCGAAGATTTGGTGGAGGAAATTTCCAGAATTTATGGCTATGACAATATAGACACAGAATTGCCTTCTTTTCCTGTAATTCCGCCGGAGAGAAATAAACTGCGAGAATTGGAAAGAAAAATCAAAGAACTTTTGGTTTATAAATTCAGCTTTACCGAAAGCTATAACTATTCTTTTGTCTCGCCTGATTGGCTAAAAAAACTCGATTTTAACGCACAAAAAAATATCGAGTTGGAAAATCCTTTGGCCAAAGATAGGCCGCTTTTGCGACGCAGTCTTTTACCAAACTTAATAGAAAATTTGGAAAAGAATTTACATTTTAAAGATAATGTTAGCATGTTTGAGGTCGGTAAAATTTTCGATGTGGAGAATCCCGGTGAGAGAGCGGCAAAAAATGGCGATGAGCTTTTACCTCGGCAATCTGTCATGCTTGGACTGGTTTTTTCTGGTAAAAATCAAAAAACACCTTTTTATGGAGTATCTGATGCTTTAGTTGGTACTTTGGAAACTTTAGGATTCCACATAAAATTAACCAAGAAGAGTATTGGTATAGATCTCTATATGCATCCGGGTCGGCAAGCGGAGATTTTCGTGGACGAGACCTCGGTTGGTGAAATTTTTGAGCTTCATCCGACTGTACAAAAAAAAGCAGGAATTGATTACCCGACTGCGGTCGCTGAAATTGATTTGAGTAAATTGTTAGAATTTTATCTGGAAAAAGAAGACTATACAAAGGTACCGGAGTATCCAAGTATGGATAGGGATATTGCCATGATTGTAGACAAGTCAGTCCAGCATGTTGATTTGGTAGAAGCAATCGAGGGCGTAAGTGATTTGATTGTGTCGGTTGAATTGTTTGATGTCTATGAAGGAAAAAATATTGAGGCCGGCAAGAAAAGCTTGGCGTATCATATTGTTTATCAGTCGGGAGAGAAAACTCTAAAAGCGGAAGAGGTGGATAAAATACAAGCACAAGTAGAGAAAGTTTTGGAGAGTGGTTTTGGGGTGGAGGTGAGGAAATAACATTCTGCAATCGGCTATCAGACTTCGGTTTTTGAATCAAATTTTTTATAAATTTCCCTGAAAACCAACATTATAATAAAAATATTAGGCTAAATTTTAATTAGAGAAATAGTATGAATTTATACAAAATTTCTTATGGTCAATTAGTTACTATTTGGATATTTGGTATATTTTTTTGGCTAGGCGATATATTAGTTGTTCTTGATTCATATTCTCCATCTGGTATAGCATTAGTTCTTATACTTTTGATACCATCGCTATTGATTTTTTATACTATAGGCTGGAATAAATTTAAAAAAGACAAAAAATAAAAATTTAATCCGTTCTAATTATTTAACTCTTAAGAGTTTTTTAACATGAGAGAAGATATATTAAAAATTTACGAATTACAAAGGAGGGACTATGAGAAGTATGATAATTTAGTTTGGCGCGACTCATTAATATTGATTATTAATAATATTATTTTATTTTTTCAGTTTATAAAAGATTGGGATATTTACGGTATAATTATTACTTTATTAGTTAATATTTTTATTTCACACATTTGTATTCGTCATTTGAGTTATCAAAGTACTCTTTCGAGCCGACTAAAAGAGGTAGAAAAAAATATTTTTAAGGAGAAGATTTTTTCCCTTAAAGAAAGTAAATTTAAACACCATAATTTTAAAATATCTTATTATTATTGGATCACTTTCATTCTTAGTCTGTGGACTTTTTGTCTTTTGTTTATATTATAGATTGGGATTCATTGATATTTTATGCTATAATATAATCGCCTGTTATTTTTAACTGCAAACATAGGCAAAGTAAAAGTTTGCAAGTAATAAATTATGTTATTTGAATCAAGCCAGGATCTTTTGTACATTGTATTATCACTTTGTATTTTGTGGTTTACAGTGTTTTTATGCTGGTTGCTTTACCAAGCGGCCCGGGTATTAAAAAATGCCAACGAAATAATAGAAAACATAACTCATAAGTTGGAATTGATTGTTGACGCGATTGAGTATATCAAAGATAGGGTCGATAAGATGACTGACAAGATGGGAGTTTTGGGTGGTCTGGCCGGAAAGTTGGCTGATAAGTTTATTTTTGGAAAGTTGTCATCCAAGCTGGAAGAAAAGATTACAGAGAGAAAGACAAAGAAGACTAAAAAAAGAGGTCGAAAAAAGAAGAAGTAAGAAGTGTTAAATTTGAAAATACGAAAGCCTGTGAAAGCAGGTTTTCTTTATTCTTTTTCTTCTACTTTTGTAACCAAAAGTAGCAAAAGTTTCAGGGGGTGCAAAACTCGCCCCTGTTGCTTCTAAGAATGTTCTTACTGCCAAGCATGGTGGGGCTCAAACAGTTGCACCCCCTGAACCCCCTTGGTACTTTTGCAAAGCTCCCCCGGCTTTTTACTAATAGTCAATTACTACATTGGCTTGATTAAGAAGCTTGATTATTATAGTATTAGGATATTGAAAAAATATAAAATAAATCATAAACCAGTGTGTCATTCCCGCGAAGGCGGGAATCCAGAATTAAGCATGTTATACGTCCTATGCCTAGATTCCCGCCTTCGCGGGAATGACATCTTCATATCTTACTGTGAGTATGAAGTGTAGTAGTAAAAAATTGATATTATGATGACTTGATTAAGAGGTCTGTTTGTTATAGTATTAGAATACTGATTTTTTAATAAATTATGTCCGATTTTGTCCATCTACATATCCATTCTCACTATTCACTTTTAGACGGTTTAACCAAAATAAAACCGCTTGTTAAAGGTGTTAAAGCAAAAGGATATAAAGCGGTCGCTTTGACTGATTCGGGTTCAATGTATGGAGCGATTGAATTCTACAAGGCATGTATGGCCGAAGAAATGAAACCGATTATAGGCTTTGAGGCTTATGTTGCTCCTCGCAGCCGTCATGATAAAGATTTGGAAAAAGATAAAGAACTGTATCATTTGGTACTCTTGGCAGAAAATTATAAAGGCTATAAAAATTTGATGAAATTGTCTTCTTTGGGTCACCTGGAAGGCTTTTTTAATGATAAGCCCAGAATAGATAAAGAGTTATTGAAAGAATATGGTAAAAATATAATCGCTTTGTCAGGCTGTATAAAAGGGGAGGTGCCGACTTTATTAAAAGAGGGTAAGGACGACCAGGCTAAAAAAGCTGCACTTGAATATAAAGAAATTTTTGGAGAAGATAATTTTTATCTGGAACTCCAGGATCATCCGGCTATTGCCGGCCAACTGGATGTGAACACAAAACTTATTCAATTATCAAAGGACACAGGATTACCACTGGTTGTAACAAGAGACGTGCATTATATGGAAACAAATCAAGCCGAAGCACAAGACGTCTTGCGTTGTATTAGCGAGGGTTGGAAAGTGGATAATCATGACAGAGAAGATTATCGCCAGGTAGACAGATCATTGAATACTGCCGAAGACATAATTTCCAGGTTTCGTCATGTTCCGGAGGCGATTGAAAATACCGGTAAGATTGCCGATAGAATCAATATTGAAATTGAGTTAGACAAGTGGCATTTTGCTCCGGTTGATCTGCCACCCGGGAAAAATGCTGATGAATTTTTGCGTGATGAAACATATAAATATGCGCCAAATTTTTATGATCCACTAACTGATGAAATAAAGGAGAGGATTGAGTATGAACTTGGAATTATTAGGAAAAAAGGTTATTCGCCTTATTTTATTTGTGTGGCCGACTATGTTCGTTTTGCCAAAAGTAACGGCATAGTGGAATCAACCAGAGGTTCGGCCGCCGGCTCGGTTGTTTCATTTGTTTTGGGAATCACTACGGTTGATCCAATTAGATTCAAGTTGCCGTTTGAAAGATTTTTAAATCCATTTAGACCCAGTCCGCCTGATATTGATACGGACTTTGCTGACGATCGTCGCGAAGAAATGATTGAGTATGTAACAGAAAAATACGGAGAAGACAAAGTGGCGCAAATTATTAC
The DNA here is from genome assembly GCA_014729395.1 of Candidatus Magasanikiibacteriota bacterium. Taxonomy (GTDB): domain Bacteria; phylum Patescibacteriota; class Patescibacteriia; order Magasanikbacterales; family UBA922; genus WJJZ01. The sequence goes on along the minus strand of WJJZ01000010.1, from coordinate 219,388 downwards.
CTTTGGAACTATGGCCGCTCGGGCCAGTGTGAGGGACGTGGGTCGGACTTTGGGCTATTCTTATAGTTTTTGTGATCAGGTGGCCAAACTTATTCCACCCGGAGCTCAAGGTTTTCCGATGACAATTGAGAGAGCCTTGGGAGAAGAGCCGGATTTGAAAAAACTTTATGACACAAACGAAGAAGTTAAGCGACTATTGGATTTGGCTCAGCAAGTGGAAGGTTGCGCTCGCCACACTTCAATTCATGCTGCCGGTGTAGTAATTTCGCCAACCCCACTAACTGATTTTACTCCGGTCCAACGAGAGTCCGGGGGAGATAAAATAACCACTCAATATGAAATGAAATCGGTTGAAGCGGCCGGAGTTTTGAAAAATGACTTTTTGGGAATTAGGAATTTGGCTATTTTGGGAAATGCAGTTGAGATTGTAGAAAAAACAGCCAATAAAAAAGTGGATATCTATAATTTACCTCTTGATGATGAATTAACTTTTGAAAAGTTGGCTCGAGGAGAAACCATGGGAGTTTTTCAGCTTTCCGGATCCGGCATGACTCGCTGGGTAAAAGAGTTAAAACCAAACCGGATTGAAGATATTATGGCCATGGTAGCTTTGTACCGTCCCGGACCAATGGAATCCATTCCGGAATACATTAAAAGAAAATACAATCCAGAGACTATTAGTTATCTCGACCCAAGATTGGAGAAAATTTTGGATGCTTCTTATGGACTGCTGGTTTACCAAGATGATGTTATGTTGACCGCCATAGAATTGGCCGGTTACGACTGGATGGAAGCTGATAAATTTAGAAAAGCGATGGGAAAGAAAATTCCCGAAGAAATGGCAAAGCAGAAAATAAAATTTTATGACGGATGCGAAAAAGTAGGCAAGCTTAAAAAGCAAACTATTGATGAATTGTGGCGTGCGATTGAACCGTTTGCCGCCTATGGTTTCAACAAAGCTCATGCGGCCAGCTACGGCATTGTTGCTTATCAGACAGCTTATATGAAAGCGCATTTTCCGGTGCAGTTTATGACAGCCGTACTCCAAGCCGAGTTTGGGGATGCCGATAAAGTATCAGCCATTGTTCATGAATGCGAGCGTATGGGGATAAAAGTTTTACCGCCGGATGTTAATGAAAGTTTTAGAAATTTTGCCATGGTATCAAAACAGGGCGAAGAAGGGAGAATTCGCTTTGGTTTGAATGCTATAAAAAATGTTGGTTCTCATATTTGCGAGGTGATTTATCGCGAGCGAAAAGACAGTGGCCAATATGAAAGTTTGGAGAATTTTTTGGAAAGAATTCAAGACAAAGATTTGAACAAAAAATCTTTGGAAAGCCTAATCCAGGCCGGAGCCATGGATTGTTTTGGACACGACAGAGGAGTTTTGCTTAAAAATATTGAAAATATTTTATTTTATTCCAAGAGTATCAAAGAAAGAGCCGTTTCAAACCAAGATTCTTTGTTTTCCGGTACAGCTATTGAGATTGGCAATCAAGTAACTTTAATAGAAGCCGCCCCGGCCAGCTTGGATCAAAAAATAAACTGGGAAAAAGATTTACTGGGAATTTATGTAACCGCCCATCCATTTGATTATTTCCAAAAAGTCATGAGAGGAACTCTAACCGAACTTAGAGAATTGGAAGATTATAAGCGTGATGAATGGGTGATAATCGGCGGGGTAATTGCCAAAGCGACCAAAAAAATTACAAAAAAGGGGAGTATAATGATGTTTGCGACTCTGGAAGATGTCACCGGTTCATTTGAGTTATTGATTTTCCCAAAAACATATGAAACTACCAAAGATATTTGGGTTGAGAAGAACATTGTGTGCGTGGTTGGTAAAACCCCAAAAGAACAGGGGGATAATAAAGTCTTTGTGGAAAAAGCTTTTGTCCTCACAAAAGACAATGCCGAAACACTTGCCCGACAGCTTTCTCTTGGTAATCATGAAAGCAGTAGGAGTGAACAAAAAAAAGAAAAAAGTGTGGTAATAAATTTAAGCAAAGATGAGTTAAAAAAGAATATGGATGAGCTTAAGCGGATAATGGAAAGCTCGGCCGGAGATTATCAAGTTTTTATAAATGTTGAAGGAAACATAATCCGTACCAAATCTTTGATAGATTGGAACGATGAAATTTTAGGAAAAATAGATGAGGTGGTAGGGAAAGGCAGGGTGGAAGTAAATAGTTAATTGTTAATTATATTAAAAAAACCTGCCGTTTCCGAGCAGGTTTTTGGTTTGTATCCCGTTAATTATCTTGTATCCCATCCTCTCTGAAAGATATGGGATATTGATTCACCGGTGTGGATACGTTTTATTGCCTCCGCAAATAAATCAGTCACGGTAATGTATTCGATTTTGTCAGGAAGTGGGTTACAGGCGGGTATGGTATCAGTGGCTATGACCTTTGAGATGGCTGATTCTTTAATTCGGCCACACGCCGAACCACTGAACACACCATGTGTTACCGCTGCCATAACTTTATTGGCCCCCTGGTTCAGTAAAAAGTTGGTAGCCTGGATGAGAGTACCGCCGGAAGCGATCTCGTCATCGATAATGGCACATATTTTATCTTTCACGTCACCTACAATGCCAACCGCTTTCGGCTTTTCGTCGTTGCCAGTACGTCTTTTGTCAATGATAGCAAAAGGCAGATCGAGACGGTTGGCAAAAGCGCCGATGTGTTTGGCTTCGCCGGCATCGGCTGCAATTAATACGGCGTTATCCTGATTCAAGTCCAGTTGTCTCAATTTTTCACAAAGCGTATTGACAGCACGCAGTTGGTCAACCGGGATGCGGAAGAATCCCTGAACCTGGTGGGAATGGAGGTCCATTGTGAGGACTCTATCAGCTCCCGCTGTCTCCAACAGGTCGGCCACTAACCTGGCCGTAATTGATATTCTCGGTTGATCTTTTTTGTCCGAGCGGACATAAGGCATATATGGCAGTACGGCTGTGATGCGGCTGGCAGAGGCATGTTTGAGCGCATCAATAAAGATAAGAAGCTCCATGAAATTTTCATGCACCGGAGGGCAGCTGGTTTGGATGACAAAAACATCTTTTTCACGTACATTTTCACGCACTTGAATCATGATGTTTTCATTACTAAATTTCGTTGTTGTCCTCTCGCCGAGTTTTTTGAAGAGTTTTGCGGCGACAGCTTCCGCAAATTTTTCATGCGAGCTGCCGGAAAAAATGATAAGATCGTTGTCCATCGTGCACCTCCTAGTTTTTGTTCTGTTAATGAACGAAACTTGTCTGAATTGTATATCAATCATTGATTAAAGTCAAAAATAAAATCCTCGATTTTTTTCGAGGATTATAAGGATTTATGCAACCATGGTTCGAAGACCATTGGTCGCCATTTCTCCAAATAATTTTTGAAGCATCTGGAGGACAATTGGATTCTTACCCCCGTGGTGGACGGTAATGTCTGCAAAACGCCTTGATGGAAAGCAGAATTGTAAATACATTGGTTGAACCGTCTCAACCCATTGTTGCTTTACTTGTTCGAATGTACGACCTCGTTCGGCCATGTCTCTCTCCATGCGGCGCAGGAGGCGAATACTGTCATCAGTTTCCACAAAGATTTTAAAGGTAGCCAGATCAACCAACTCTTTTATTGTGAGAGCTAGTATACCCTCGAGAATAATAACTTGCGCCGGAGCAGTCTCCACTCTTTGTGGTTTTCTACGATGGGTACGGAAGTCATAACGAGGAGTAAAAACGATTTTATTTTGTATGAGGGCTTTTATCTGATCTACCAGTAAAGATTCTTCAAATGCGCCGGGATGATCATAATTGAGTTGACTTAATTCTTCAGCGGTTTTTTCGGGATGGTCTCTGTAGTACCAATCCTGACAAATTACTGTACATTTTTCCGGGCCCAGCATTTTAACAACGGCCTCTACCAGAGTGGTTTTTCCGGAGGCGGTACCACCGGCACTGATGATTAGAGGTATTTTACTCATGACAAATTCCTTTTTAAAAAACAGGTCTGTTCGACCTGAGGGTTAATGTAAATGTACGATTTTTTGAATAGTCTATAGTATTTATTGTATTAAGTCAACTTCCAATTCGGATTAGCTTCTATATTTTTCCAGCAAATAAAGTCTTTTTTTAAGGCGTGGTGATAAGCCGCTGCGGCAATCATGGCGGCGTTATCCATTGAGTACTTTGGGTTTGCAGGCAATAGTTCACAGTTCACAGTCTTGCTTGCTTCCTGTACGGTTTCTCTTAATTTTTTGTTAGCGCTGACACCACCGGCCAGAATGATTGTTTTTGGTTTATATTTTTTAGCGGCTTTTATGGTTTTGGTAACCAGGACATCGACTATAGCTTGCTCAAAGGAGGCGCAGAAATCTTTTCGGTTCACAGCCGACAGTTCACATTTCGCAGTTTTTATTTCCGTATTTTCTTGTAACCAGTAGAGGGCAGCGGTTTTGAGGCCGGAGAAACTAAAATCAAAATTACCTTCATTAATCATGGGACGGGGGAAATCAATAGCGTCAGGATTGCCCGATTCCGCAAGTTTGGAAATTTTCGGACCACCGGGATAATCAAGTCCGATAAGTTTACCGACTTTATCAAAACATTCTCCGGCGGCATCATCTCGTGTTTCACCGATTTTTGTATAATCACCAAAATCGTTTATTAAAATTAATTTAGTGTGGCCGCCGCTTACAGTCAAGCATAGGGCGGGAAAACTAAACTTCGGTTTCTGATCTCCAATTAACACTGAGTGAATATGACCTTCAATATGATTAATTGCAACAAGGGGTACTTCCCATAAGTAGGAGAGGGTTTTAGCAGCTTCTACGCCAATCAGGAGTCCTGTCATAAGGCCTGGGCCGGCAGTGACGGCGATAACGTCAGGTTTTTCTTGGTTTTTAAGAACCGCTTCAATTACCGGCAAAATATTTTCCGCGTGCTGTCTCCCGGCAATTTCGGGTACAACACCACCGTATTTTTTATGTACTTCTATTTGGCTAGCCGTTTTTTCCGATAACACAACAAAGCCATCATCAGTAGCTTCTACTAAAGCGGCTCCTGTATCGTCGCAAGATGTTTCAATTCCTAGAATTTTCATATTGTTTTATTCTAGCAGAATGATTTTTTTTATTCAATTTTAAATTTTATCTATATCAAAATGAGGATTATTAAAACCAGCCGGGTTTTATGCTATAATATTAAAATATGAGGATGGGAATAAAATTTAAGTTACTTATAATTGCTTTTGTGGTAGCAACAGTGGTTTTTTTCGTATATTATTATATCTTTACTACCACAAGAGGTTTGTTTGATGAATATAATGAAAGGATCGCTATAAATTATTTTACGACGATTGAACAAGAGATAAAAAATAAACTGAATAATTATAAGAATGAAGCCCTCCTCCTTACCAGTTTTGATGAAGTAAAAGAGTTTGCGAAAATTAAAGAAAATTTGGAGAAAAATATTGATAGTGAATTGCAGCCCGAGTTGGAAGCGAAACTAAATGAAGATTTGGAGAAAATCGAAAAGATCTTTTTTGCATTTGTGGACAATGAGGAAGATTTTATGCAAGCTAGATTAATTGACAAACAGGGTGATGAGGTGGTACGAGTCGGTAGAGACGACAGGGATACCAGACCATATATTTTTGGTGAAGAAGAATTGCAGAGCAAGTCAGATCGATATTATTTTCAAAAATCCATTAATTTAAACAAAGGTGAGGTGTATGTATCCGAGCTCGATCTTAATGTTGAAGAAGCTGAGGTTGAGATGCCGTATAAGCCGGTTATAAGATTTGCTACGCCAATTATTGATTCAGCAGACCGGATTCAGGGGGTTGTTGTAATTAATGTATTTGCCGATAAAATTTTGGATTTTATTAGATTGAGTCCATATGAACACACATACCTGATGGACCAAGACGGTTATTTTATTTTTCATCCGACTGACGTGAGTAAAGAGTGGGGAAAGTCTCTGGGGCTTGATATTCGCTGGCATGGTATTAAAGACGATCCTGACTATTTTGATGATTATTTTAAGACATCCAAATTTGTGCGTGATAGTAAATATGATAAACGAAGTCCAGTTGGTTTTTATTATAGATTTAATTACAGCATAACCGAACCTGAGAGGTATTGGGTATTGGCAATTGAAGAAGATTATAATACTTATTTTTCCGGATATTTAGACACCAGAGATCGTTTGTTATTGCAAAGCGGTGTCTTTATGTTAATGATGTTTTTGATATTTTTGTTGCTTAGTCTTCGTTTATTAAGACCAATCAAGCAAATATCCAAATCCGTTGAATATTTAAATTTGGGTCGTTATGATATTTCCATACCGGTGACAAGCAGAGATGAGTTCGGTGAATTTGCCAAAAAAATGAATGAGCTTATTACTAATATACGTGTGCGCGATCGGGAAAAATATGAGTTTATTGCTTCGGCTTCACATCAACTTCGGACACCGGCCACCGTGGTCCGTACTTATACGGATTTACTTACAGAAGAAATGTCAAGAGCCAAAAATAAAAAGAAATTCATGCCATATATTGAAGAAATATCAAGAGGCAACAAACAGGTACTTGCTATTATGAATGACTTTTTACAATATATTGAGTTAAGTGATAATTATTTGGCTACCAACCTTGAGAAGGTCAATGCCAGAAAATTAACAGAAGAAATGATCGGATCATTTGAAGATGAGATAAAAAGCAAAAAATTAAAGGTGCAGGTTGATGTTCCTTCCAAAATAATTATCAATGTAGATTTGGGGAGATTTAAAGTTATTCTGGATAATTTGATTGACAATGCGATTGAATATTCCAATGATCGGGGCGAAATTATTATTAGTGCCGGTAAAGTGGATAACTATATTCAATTTGAAATTGCAGATCAGGGGATTGGTATAGCTAATAAAGACAAGCCTTTTATATTTGATAAATTTTATCGAGCTAGAAATGCCTACGCCAAAAAGAATATCGGCACGGGATTGGGTTTGGTGATCAGTAAAATAATTATTAAAGGTCATGGTGGAAAAATTTGGTATGAAAGTAAAAAAGGTAAGGGTACTACTTTTTATTTTACTATTTTAAATGTATAAGTATGGCCAATATAGTCTGGCTAAAAAAATATAGCGTTGGGGTAGAGGAGTTTGATTTTCATCATAAGAAAATTTTTGCTTTGATTGGACAATATGGAGATCTTTTAAGGAGTCAGGAAAAAAATAAGATGCTGGATAAACTTTTATCGGAATTAAATAAATATATTGATTATCATTTGGCGGCCGAAGAAGAGGATTTTAAAAAATATGGTTATCCGGAGGAGAAAATGCATATTAAAATACACAATGGTTTTAGAGCAAAGATCGGAGATCTTATAGAAAGGGCCGGTGAACCTGGTATTTATAAAGAAGTTGACGATTTTTTGGCAGACTGGTGGATCAACCACATTTTAAAAATAGATAAAAAATATACTAAGTTTTTTAATGATCACGGTTTGTATTGAATATAATTATTATTACATAGCATAAAAAGAGGTTGATTACCTCTTTTTTTTGCAGCCCGTAGGGGAAATCTCACTCGCTCCTTTCAGTCGCTCCCACGAAAACCTTCGGGTTTTCGTAGGCTTTCCTCCACAAGTAAGGGGCTACGCCCCTTACCATCCCCAGTTCGATTCCCTCAAGGGTATTCACAAATACAAAAGTACCAACTGTAGTTGACACTTTTGCGTTTGCAGCCCGTAGGGGAATCGAACCCCTGTTGCCAGGATGAAAACCTGGAGTCCTAACCACTAGACGAACGGGCCATTTACAACAATTAACAACTTGACAATTAACAATTAACAAACGACTTTGAACTTTCAAAATTATACACATTTATGTCTGTTTAGTCAAGAACTTTTGTTTATTAATTCAAAAAATCAAGTTGATGCTTGATTTAAGAAATTTACAGATTTTAAAATTATAAATTAAGTACTGACCATTCCAGTTTCCAGTTTTTTGATGCGTTCTTCCAAACGGTCATATTTATTACGCAGAGCAACAAGTTCATGGTCTAAGGTTTCATGAAGTTTTACAAATCTATCAACATCACCTATAATTTCATCTTTGGCTACTCGTAAATCTTCCTTGGTTGCAAGATTATCCATCTTGTCTTCGATGTTGACTACTTTAGTAAGTATCTTGTCTAAAATTTCTTCTGACATACTATATAAGTATAGCATGGAAATCCAGTATGTCAAAAGCTGGAATGATAAAAAAAAATAAAAACCCCGATTCCTGTGGTGGAATCGGGGCAGTGTGTCAGTAGTGGGTGCGAGCCTCGAGTTCATCCCGGTGTTTTTGGTGGCACCGGGGGCAGAACCATTGACCCGAGCCGGTACAGACACGCAGGCAGCAGCCGTCGATCCGACACAGCTCTCCGCAGATGTGGAACTCATCTGCAGAACGAGCCCATACGAGCATCCTCTCCGGGAATTCTTTCCCGCAACCACCGCAGATGTCTGTGGTGGTACTCATGGAGAGTGTCAGGCAGTCCTTGCAGGTTGGCCGTCCCCAGTAGGCCATCTCGTCGACCGGTACCCAGCGTCCGCACTCTTCGCACTTGTCCTTCACTTTCATGACTTTCTCCTTCTGTTGTACAGAAGGAGTTGTCACGTTGGTGAAAGATCTTTCCTTCTGCCGGTTAAATTATTTTTATCTTTATATCATCAATCCTCCTTATTTTGTAATAGAAAAGGGCGAAAGATATTGATTTTTATCACATTTTAGCTAATTTGTCAAGGTATTGACATGATTTTTTAATTTTGTTATTATGTAAACACTAAAAACCGCAGACAGTAGCTTCCAAAAAAGGATTAAATACGCTACCGAGGTAGAAAGAAGATTTTTTGTCTTCTAGGTCGATTTTTATCGAAACTTCAAGGTCTGTGGTGAAAACCACAGTTTTTTATTGTAAATAAGCCTAAAATTATATATTATGGCTAAAACCAGAGTACAAAAAGAAGAGGCTGTAAAAAGCCTTACTCAAGACATGCAACAAGCCAAATCAACCGTGTTTGCCAATTTTCAGGGTCTAAAGGTGTCTGAAATGGAAGAGCTGCGCGGAATTTGTCGGGAACAAAATGTGGATTGTACCGCAACAAAAAAAACATTACTTAAAAGAGCGTTGGACAGTGTAGGAATGGAGGTTGATACCAAGGCTTTTGAAGGTGGGGTTGGAGTTTTTCTTGGGAAAGAAGATGAGGTTGCTCCTGCCCAGCTTATTGCAAAATTTGCCAAAGATCATGATGTGGTAAAAATATTTGGTGGAATTTTGGAAAATGATTTCATTGATGAGGCTAAAGTGCTGGAGCTTTCCAAACTTCCTAGTAAAGAAGAATTATATGCCAAGGTTGTTGGTTCAATAAATGCACCGGTATCCGGTTTTGTAAATGTACTGGCCGGTAATTTGAGAGGTTTGGTAAATGTTTTGAACGGTATAAAAGAAAATAAAGCTTAAAACCCCTCCGCCCTTCGGGCACCTCCCCTTGTGAAGGGGAGGGAGAATGGGGAAATTAAATTAATAAATTTATATTAAAAAAATATATGGCAGAAGAAAAAAAAGCCGCTGAAGAAAAAGCGGAAAAGGAGACAAAAACTCCTTCGACTGATGCGAAGGGTAAACAAGAAGCTTCTAAAGAAGAAAAAAAACCTGAAGCTGAAACTAAAGTAGCTGAAGAAACAAAAGAAGAGAGTAAAGAGGTTGAAGTTCCGGCTAAGTTCAAATCTCTTGTAGAAGAGATTGAAAAAATGTCTGTTCTAGACTTAGCAGAGCTCGTCAAAATTTTGGAAGAAAAATTTGGCGTAAGCGCAGCCGCCCCGGCAATGATGATGGCCTCCGGTGGTGCTGAGGCCGGTGGTGAAGGCGCTGCAGAGGAAAAAACTGAATTCACTGTTGAGTTAACAGACGCTGGCGACACAAAAATAGCTGTAATCAAGGCTGTTAAAGAAATTACCGGTTTGGGATTGGCTGACGCAAAAGCATTGGTAGATGGTGCTCCAAAAGCTGTAAAAGAAGATGTAGCCAAAGAAGAAGCGGAAGAAATGAAAAAGAAGATTGAAGAAGCGGGTGGAAAAGTTGAATTAAAATAAGTTAAACAAAAACTGGCCTTATTGGTCAGTTTTTTGTTTCATTCATATCAATTTTTACAACTCCGTCATTACTTTCATCCTCATCGTCCTCCTCATCATGCCAAGTTGCTATTACTTCGGCTCCTCGCTTTTCTTCATCTTGCTTTTTTTTCTCTTTTTTAATTTTTTCTATCTCTTCGGGGGGTATGTAGTTGTTTTTATGTATTTCCGGTTGAATTCTGGGCATATTTTTTATAAGTTAAATTTCGATATTTTATTTGCATCAATAATATATATGACGCCGGATATGGTGTCTATGATCATATCATTGGGATTTTGCCAACCATCATATTTGTATTGTTTTACCAGATTACCTTTTTTATCCAAAACCACAATTCTTTGTTTGTTCGGCTCGAGTATATATAGATTTTCTACACCGTTATATGTCCAAATTTTAGTCGGATTTTCCAGCTTTGGATCAATGTAAGAAATTTCAAAATTATCTTTTTGTCCAGCTGATAATTTAGTTATTTTTCCATCGTTTTTTAAAACATATATATCCCCGTCAATTGCAAATGAAATTCCGTCTTCAATATTAATATTGCTATCCGTAATCCAATTATTTCCTTTGTCATAACCACCCAGAGTCGGTCCGTGTTTATAAATTTGATTCTTTTCCGGCGCCAGTGTATATAATCTGCGATTATAAACAAAGATCGAAGCTATGCTTGTATCCTGATCAATAAAACTGATTTCTTTTTTTGAGATAGTATTCGTTTCCTTGTTATATTCGGCAATTTCATTTTTTCCTGCGACGAAAATAATTTTATCATTTTCTTTGGGAACGGCGGCTGTTTTCAAATTAGTTATGGTAGAGTGATCCTTTTGTTCTATTTTTTTTGTGTCAATGTCAATTTTATAAAAGCTATTATCTTCTTCTCCATAAGCGATTATATTTTCATCTATTAATTCAATTTTTGTTGCGTTTGCTGAGAATGTATTCAAATCAGCCAAAATTTCCGGGGCTACTTTTTCCACTTTTCTTAGTTCCTTGGATATATTTTCCATTTGTTTTTGTAATTCGATTACTTCGATTTTTTTCTGTTCATCTTCGTTTTCTATTGGGAGTTGGTTTATCAGGTCGTTAGCTTCCTGCAAAAGAGAATAAGCCTTATTGTTATCGTTATATAATATACTGGCTTCTGCCAAATCCTTTTTTTCAATAATTTGACTTATAAGATCATTATATTTTTGATTTCTTATTTTTTCTTGTTCTTGGATTCTGCTGTATGTAATACTACCCGCAAAAAACAATACTAGAAAGACGGTTAATACAAAAATTATTTTACTGCTGGGTGGTAAGTTCTTGATAAATTTTTTTCTATTTTGAAAATCTTTTTTTAACTCTAGTATAATTTCACGCCTGCGGTTGCCTTTGTTGGTTATTATTAAAATAATTGCCAGAATTGTTTTACCGGTGAATTTAAGTACATAAATTAATGATTTGTATAAACCAATGCATAACAATACCACCGATCGTCCCAATCCAACCAGGATACTGTTGATGATTGAGTTATTGTTTACTTCCAATTCTCGCGGCCTGTAATTTGTTTCCATTGAGTTGCTAAAATATACTTTCCTATTTGAATCGTTATATTGTTCTTTATTATTTTTGTTTTTATTATTTTGATTGATTTTTTTTATCTTCTTTTTCAATTTCGATATTAAAGGAGAGCCTAATATTTCATCAGTTTTTTCATTCGTTTCAATCATTTGGTCAATTGATTCGTTTGGACCGCCTTGTCGGTCTATCGGTGTGTTTGGTATTTTGCTTTGTTCTTCTTTTTCAGAAGCTTTTATGACTACTCCGCCAAATGAAAGGTCATTTCTAATATCTTTTAAAACTTTTTGAATATGTGAAGTACTTTGTCTGGTGCTTCTGCTATCCAAAATTTTAGCAATTCTTTCATGAGCAAAATAATCATCGACATGTGGTGTAACCACATAAAAAAAATCTCCCGTTTTTAGACTTCCTTCCATCACAGAAGAGAAGAGTTGTTCATTATCTGCATCATCTTCGTCTTCATCACTTAATACATTCAGATTCTTTATTTTTTCCTGTGCATAGTAAAATAAAACCGCACTGGGTTTTCCATGGTAAGCAAAAGATATATTATTTTCATGCAAAACACCCACTATGCAATGAATAGTGGATTTTTCATTTTCTAAAATTCGATGGCCGCGTCTGTTGATATACTCAAGCGTAATTTCAAAAGCGCCTTTTTTGTCCTCAGATTCCGTTTCATAATAGCCTGATTCAAGATCATCGATCATTTGTTGCAGGTGCTCAATTTGTTCAATGGAACCATTATTAATTTCAGTGAGTGCAAAAAAATAACCCTTTTTTAACTCCTCAGCATTTGACGGCTCTGTGATATGTAGGAGTACATGAGATTTTTTTAAATCACTTCCTTCAACAAAAAATTCATGTATTTCCGGTGGTTTGTACATATGGCTGATTTTCTGCCGGGTTTATTAAAGATTGTTAATATAGAATTTTGACTTTGATAAGTAAAATTATTATACTATAAAAATGAAAAAAATTAAAATTATTTAAACATAAATAAAGTCTAGGAAATATACAATAAAAATTAGTAATAATAATTAAATATGCTTGAACATCTTTTTGGTTCAAAAGCTCGGGTGAAAGTATTAAAAGCTTTTATGAAAGATTCAGAAAAGAGCTTTTATGTGAGGGAGTTAACAAGAATGCTTGACCTTCAAATAAATGCTGTACGTCGCGAGTTGGAGACACTCGAAAATATAGAACTTATAAAGGAGGTGGATAGTGACGAAGTTAAACGCAAGGAGGAAAAAGCTGGATCCAGTCTTCGTAAATATTTTAAATTAAACAAAGAGGCGATTTTATATCCCGAACTACAATCATTAATTTTAAAGGCACAAGTTTTGGGTGAACAAAAATTTGTAAACGAGATGAGAAAGAAAGCCGGAATAATCAAGCTTTTCCTTCTAACGGGGCAGTTTTCAGGGGATAGTCGGGCACCTAGCGATTTACTACTTGTCGGTAAATTAAAAGAAAGAAGTATCAGTAGGGTAATTTCCAAATACGAAAAAGATTTTGGTTTTACTATTAAATATACGACAATGACCGAACAGGAGTTTTATGATAGGCGTCACGTTATGGATAAATTTTTATACGCTTTATTTGAAGCGGAAAATGTGATGGTGGTCGATGAAATTATGGCCTAATATGTATTTATTAATTGATTTATCAAAGAACAATAAGATAAAACTTAAGCTTTTTGATATAAAAGGAAAAATAACTTCTGAAGATTATAATGCTAAAAATAGAGACCTGCTTGTGTCATTGGACACTTTTTTTATTCAAAACCTTGTAAAGGTGAAGCAAATTAAAGGAATAGCGGTTGTTGTTGGGGAGGGTAGTTTTACCAGTACAAGAATAGCTACTACGGTTGCCAATGTATTTTGTTATGTTCATGGGATAAAGGTGATTGGCGTGAATGTTGAAATAGTCGATAATTATCCTGAACTGATATCAATATTTGATAATACGGAAAAGAGTAACTATGTATCAGCCAGCTATAGTGGTAAACCAAATATTGGATAATTATTGTTTTTATGACTAAAGTCTTACTTAAAATATATGGAAAAGTGCAGGGAGTTTTTTTTAGGGATAGTGCTAAACAGATGGCGGATGAATTAGGTATTGTCGGCTATGCAAAAAATTTATCTGACGGGACTGTAGAGATAGAAGCTGAAGGTGAAAAAGAAGGCTTGAAAAGAATGGTTAATTGGTGTAAGCTGGGTAGTCGGCTTGCGAAAGTTGAAAGAGTGGAAGAGCATTGGGAAGAAATACCGAGCATGTCTAAAAAAAGATTTGAAATATTATAACAATAATTTAGGTGAAATTATGTAAATTATAAACAGTAATTATTGTTAAATTGTAGTATAATTATAGTCTAATTATTATATACATATTGTTTTAATGTTAACCGATTATCAAAAATATAGAATTTACGAAATACTACCGGGTTTATCGATTTGGCTAACTTTGATTTTAAGTATAATAATTTCCTTTATAAAACCGATGTGGATGATTTATTTTATTATAGTGTTTGATATATATTGGGTTTTAAAGGTTGTAAACTTTGTTTTTTATCTTATTATCTCATGGAAAAGATTTAGGAATGTTAAAAAGATCGACTGGGAGGATAAAATGCGTCATGATTTAACCGACTGGGACAAGAAAATGCATGTTGTTTTTTTAACGGTATATAATGAAGATTGGTCAGTGGTTAAAGCGGCTCTGCAGAGTGTATGCGATGCCGCCTATCAAAGAGATAGATTTGTTGTCGTAATAGCCGGTGAAGAAAGAAACGAGGAACACTGTCGGAAAATATTTCAAAATGTTAAAAAAGAATTTGACAATTGCTTTTTCAAGATCAAATTTACTCTACATCCGCAAAATTTACCTGACGAGATCCCGGGGAAAGGCTCCAATTTGAATTATTCTGAAAAACAAATAAAAAAATATATTGATCGAATGGATTGGTCTTACGATGATATTATTGTCACCATTTTTGATATTGATACGGTATGTCATAGACAGTATTTTTCTTATCTTACATATTTATATTGCACAAACCCAAAAGCGACCAGAACATCATATCAGCCGATCGCTCTTTATAATAATAATATGTGGGATTCACCGGCTGTTTTACGTATCATGGCTTTTGGTACCACCTTTTGGATGATGACTTCTCTTGCCAGGCAAGATGCCCTGGTAACCTTTTCCTCTCATTCAATGAGCTTTCGCGCGTTGGTAGATGCCGGTTTTCATGAAAAGAGAATCGTAAGTGAGGATTCACGTATTTTTTATCAGTGCCTTTTGGCGTATAATGGAGATTACAAGGTGGCACCAATGTATATACCTGTTTCAATGGATACCGTAAGAGATGATAATTGGTGGAAGAGTTTGAAGAATTTATATAAACAACAAAGACGCTGGGCATGGGGTGTCGAACATGTTCCGTATTTATTTTGGAATTTCAAGAAAAAAGGTAAATTAATTCCTTGGTGGAAAAAAGCAAAATGGATTTTTATTGAATGGGAAGGTAAATGGTCTTGGTGTTTGGTAGCACTTCTTATTACCATAGTAGGCCGTTTGCCTTTAGAGGTAGCTCCTGAACAAGTTACTCAAAGCGCTCTTTTTTTCAATGCTCCTCATCTTTTGGAGACACTGATGATTATGGCCATGTCCGGTTTGCTTTTGTCAGCATTACTTAGTATTCCACTCTTACCAAAACGACCCAAATCGTATCCGCGCCACAAGTATGTAATCATGCTGTTGCAATGGGTATTATTACCAATTTCTTTGATACTTCTAAGCGCAATACCGGCCATTGATGCCGTCACTCATTTGATGTTTGGTAAGTATCTCGGTTTTAATATATCACAAAAAAAACGCAAGGAATTAATAATGGATAGTCAATAATATTTTATATATGAATTCTCAAATAAAAAAGCCAAGTATTTTACCGTTAGCCATTTTTGCTTTTGCGGCTGTTATGATAGTCGTTGGTATATTTGTATATAATTGGTTGACTAATTTAACAGTTGAAGAGATCATTAACAGTAATTTTGTGAGCGAAATAGTACGAGATAATTTGAATGAAGATGGAGAGGAACTATTTAATTTACTGCCTACCTTTTTAGGGTATAGTAAGCCATATACATACTTGGTTTTATTTAAAAATAACACGGAATTAAGACCGGGTGGAGGTTTTATAGGTTCTTACGCTGTTCTGATGGCTGATAAAGGCGAGGTGGAGTTAATAGTTGTAGAAGGAACGGAAAATTTGGATGGACGAGCTCCTGAATCCTGGGACAGAAAACCACCGGAACCGATATCCAAGTATTTGGGCCTGGACACATGGTATTTTCGAGATAGTAATTGGTCGCCTGATTATATGGTAAATGCGCGGAGAGCCTTGGAGTTTTATAAAGGAGAAGGTGGAGAGCTAGCTAATGAAATAGATGCAGTCGTGGCAATTACCCCAACAGTTCTCGAAGAAATGCTGCGCCTTACCGGACCAATTGAAGTGGAAGGTATTGAATTTACTTCGGAAAATGTGACAGAAACTTTGGAATACGAAGTTGAATATGGTTTTTTGGAAAAAGAAATTACTCCGAAAGATAGAAAAAAAATAATGAAACCATTGATGCTCACGATTTTGAATAAAATGAAATCAGATCTCTTTTATAATTACAAAACATACATTGAAACTTTTGGTGGGCTCGCTGATCAGCGTCATATTATGGTTTATTCAACTGACAAAGATATTGAAAATATTATAAACAAGCATGATTGGTCAGGAGAACAAAAAACTGTTGCCGGGGATTATCTCATGTGGGTGGACGCCAATATGGCCGCATTGAAAACTGATCATGCAATGGAGAGGACATTAATGTATGAGATTGAAAAAAATGAAGAAGGCGAATATATAGCTAACGCGACTATGCGTTATGAAAATACCGGAAGTTTTGATTGGCGGACTACAAGATATAGGACATATGCTCGTATTTTTGTACCACAGGGATCGGAATTAGTGGATGTGGAAGGATCAATGGCCGGCGACAAAACTGAAGAGGAGGGTGAGGTGGATCAGGGTCAAGAATTGGGCAAGCAATGGTTTGGAACTTTTATTTCAATAGAGCCGGGTGATACCAAGACTTTGAGTTTTACTTACAAATTACCGGAGAAGATAGAAGGTCAAATAAAAAATGGTTCGTACACAATTTATGTTCAAAAACAATCGGGTACGATTGGACATGATTTGGTTTTAGATTTGAAATTTGAAAAAACAATAAAAAATGCGGAACCGGAAGTCGCTCTTGCAAAAATGCAGTCCGGAGTTTACACTATTAAAAGTGATTTGATTTTAGATAGATTATTTAGAATGGAATTTGAATAGTTTATGTTAATAAAAAAAGTTGCAATTGATTTGGGAACAACAAATGTTTTGGTTTATTTACCGAAGCGTGGAATTGTAGTAAACGAACCATCCGTAGTGGCAATATCCAAAGATGATAAAAAAGTTTTGGCAGTTGGTTCTGAAGCAAAGGAAATGATTGGTAGAACCCCGGATACGATAATTGCCGAGCGTCCCCTTAAAGACGGAGTGATAGCTAATTACAAGACTACGGAATCAATGCTGCGGTATTTTATAAATCGTGCATTAGGCGCTGTTAGGCTTTTTAGGCCGGAAGTTATGGTGGCCGTACCCGCGGGTATAACTTCTACGGAAAGAAGAGCGGTTATTGATGCTGCAATGGCTGCCGGAGCGCGTGCAGCCTATATTATAAAAGAACCAATAGTAGCGGCGATAGGAGCAGACGTTCCGATTGGAAGCGCATCAGGACACATGATAATCGATATTGGTGGGGGTACCGCTGAAATCGCCGTAATATCTTTGGGCGGAATCGTTTCCGTAGGGTCGGTAAGAATAGGTGGAACCAGGTTTGATACCTCAATAGCCGAGTATGTTCGCAGAAAATATAATTTGGCAATTGGTGACAGAACTGCCGAACAAGTAAAAATAACTGTTGGTTCGGCTATGTTTATGAATAAGCCCTTGGAAATGGATGTCAAAGGCAGGGACATGATTACCGGCCTGCCCAGAATTGTAAAGGTCAGTTCAGATGATACCACAGAGGCGCTACAACATGATATGGAAGGATTGGTACAGGCTATAAAAGACGTATTACACAAAACACCGCCTGAACTATCGGCAGATGTGATGAATAAAGGGATTATAATGTCCGGCGGATCCGGACAGCTTAGAAATCTTGATGAACTTATAGCTCAGGCCACAGGAGTCGCTTGTTATGTTGCTGATGAGCCGCTTTTATGTGTCGCTAAAGGAACCGGAGTGGCTCTGGAAAACCTGGATAGCTACAAAAGAAGTGTTTTGGCTACAAAATAATACGATACGGATATACGGATAACCTGCCTGCCGGCAGGCAGGTGCGGATTTTAGGATAGATTGGTGTTAGTCCAGTGTATCATTAACAAATAAAGGACTTCTATTAATACAGACAGTTGATAGTAAATATTTTATTGGTTTATAGACTAAACGATCCGTAAATCTGAATTATCCCTGCCTGCCGGCAGGCAGGCGTATATTCGCATTATTATTTATGATTATAGGTATAGATGCCTCTCGTGCAAACAATTTACAAAAAACCGGTGTGGAATGCTATGCTTTTCAGCTTATTCAGGAATTAAAAAAAAATATACCCGAGAATGTTCGGGTTGTTTTATACACTGATAAACCTTTACAGGGACAACTGTCTGAAATGCCGGTAAATTGGCAAGAAAAAGTTCTACATTGGCCCCCTAAAAGGCTGTGGACACAGATAAGATTGAGTTGGGAAATGTTTGTAAATCCTCCGGATGTTTTATTTATTCCCGCTCATGTCTTTCCCATTGTCCACCCCAAAAAAACGATTATGACCGTACATGATGTAGCAGCGGCAAAATACCCCAAATCTTTTAATTGGTTCGAAAGATGGTATTCGCTTTGGTCGGCCAAGCACGCTTTAAATACTCTATGGAAAATTATTACTCCTTCTGGTTTTACGAAAAAAGAATTAGAGAGACTGGAGACTGGAGACCGGAGACCGGATGATAAAATTTTTATTATTAAACACGGTTATGATAAAAAATACAAAGTAATTGACGATGAAAAAAAGATTGTAGAGATATTAAAAAAATA
Source organism: Candidatus Magasanikiibacteriota bacterium (assembly GCA_014729395.1). GTDB lineage: Bacteria > Patescibacteriota > Patescibacteriia > Magasanikbacterales > UBA922 > WJJZ01. The sequence goes on along the minus strand of WJJZ01000010.1, from coordinate 200,461 downwards.
TAAGGTAAAAAAGCCATTTGTGATGTCAGTTGGTAGACTGGAAGAGAAAAAAAATACTGTGAATATAGTTAAGGCATTTGAAATTATCAAACAGAAAAATAATCTTCAGTCATCAGCCACCAGCCTCCAATTACTCCTTGTGGGTAGTCCCGGTTTTGGCTACGAAAAAGTTGCCCAAGTAATCCGGACCAGTCAGTATAAAGATGATATTATTCAGCCGGGTTGGGTAAGCGAGCAAGATCTGCCTTATTTGATGAATGCGGCCGAGTTGTTTGTTTTTCCAAGTTTGTATGAAGGTTTTGGTTTACCGGTTTTGGAAGCCATGGCCTGTGGTACGCCGGTGGTGACTGCCGATGAGTCTAGTTTGAATGAGGTGGCCGGAAAGGCGGCTCTTTATGTAGATCCATCAAATATCGACGCTATTGCCACCACCATACAAAGATTTTTAGATGATAATAATTTAAGAGAGGAAAAGGTAGTTTTGGGTTTGGAAAGAGTAAAAAAATTTTCTTGGCAGAAATGTGCCTCAGATACTTTGGGTGTGATTGTTAAAAAAGAAAAAATATGCTAATCTAAGCATATATGAACTTAGATATAATAGGACATAAAAAAGTCTTGAATTTTTTTGATAAAGTTATAGATAGAGAAAATCTAAGTCATGCTTATTGTTTCGTCGGTACTCCATTTGTTGGAAAAAAAACCGTTGCTAAAAAAATAGCTTCTCGTTTGCTGAGTGTTGAACAGGATAAATTAAAGACAAATCCGGATTTTTATATAATTGAAAGAGAGTTAAATCAAAAAACCGGAAAAACAAAAAAGAATATTGATATTGATCAGATCAGAGGTTTGCGCAGGTTTATGTCTTCCCGACCCCTTAACAAAGGTTATAAAGTGGCAATTATCAATGATGCTGATATTATGAATGATAGTTCTGCCAATGCTTTGTTAAAAACTTTAGAAGAACCCGGTATTAATACAGTTATTTTTTTAATAATCAACGAGCAGAAGTCGGTACCGGAGACTATTATTTCCAGAACTCAAACGATATATTTTGCTCCTGTTGACAAAAAGGAAATATATACATATTTAATAAGTAAAAAAATAGATGAAAAACGAGCCGAAGAAATGTCGCGATTAAGTTTGGGTTTGCCCGGTTTGGCGGTTAAGTGGATTGATGATGAGGACGCTTATGAGAACTATAGACAGGAAGTTAAAAATTTTTGTTATTTATTTCAAAAACCGTTTTATAAAAAAATAGAGATAGTTGAACATTTATTTGGAGATAAAAAAGACCATATTGTAACCAGGGAAAACTTGAAATCTGTATTAAATATTTGGCAGCTTCTATTAAGAGATAATTTATTGAAAAGTTTTAGTAATTCCAGTTGTATTTTTCAACTGGATATAGAGTTTGTAAAAAATAAAAAAGACCAGATAAAAATAATCGATACTATTGAAGAAACAAAAAAAATGTTGGACAGGAATATTCATCCACGTTTGCTTGTGGAAAAAATTTTAACAAGATTACCTTAATATAAATATTATTATTAATTACTAAATTTATATATGAAAAAAATTTTATATTTATTTGGAATTTTTTCTTTCGTATTGATCCTGACCGGACAAGGTTGTGTTTCTTTGTCAGGGAATAATGAAAGCGGAAGCGGACCGGCCGGTATTTTTGTAACGGCCGATAGGGGTGATAGTTGGAGGCAGATATCCCTGTTGCCAACAGCAGAAGGTGTGGAACAACTTAGTAATGTTAGTGTGTATAGGATGTTTAACGATCCCCAAGATTCCAAAACAATATATTGGGCTTCGAGACAAAACGGCTTGTATTATACTTATGACGAGGGTAAAACTTGGCAGCATAGTGTTGCACCGCTCGATAAAGGTTTCATTTATAGTGTGGCCGTTCATCCCGCTGATCAGTGTAATGTTTATGCGACCAATGGTTTTCGTGTTTTCAAAACTGAAAATTGTAACCGTTCATGGGTGGAAGTACATAGAGAAGAAAGAGAGCGTGCGCGGGTTACTTCGATAGCTATAAATCAGTTTTCTCCTTATCAGGTATTTATAACCAAAGCTAATGGAGAAATACTTAGAAGTAATGACAGTGGTGACAGTTGGACTGTGGTTGCTCGCGTAAAAAATGGTGATTTTGCTGAAATAAAAGCCAGCCCTCTTGAGAAAGACTTGTTGTATGTAGCATCAAAAGATGAGGGATTGTTTAGAACAGAAGATGCGGGAGATACCTGGCAGTCGCTGGAAGAATCCTTTGATGATTTTGCAGAGTCGCTCGAATTTAGAAGATTTGAGTTGCACTCCAGTTCAACCAGCACTCTTTATTGGATCTCCACTTATGGTATATTAAAATCAGAAGATGCCGGTAATTCGTGGCAGCCTTTTGAATTGATTACACCGCCCGGTAGTGCCGATATATATGGTTTTGCAGTAAACCCCAATAATGAGGATGAAATATTTTATACCGCGACGATAAAAGGTAAATCAATATTTTATAGAAGTAATGACGGGGGAGTAAGCTGGACCACAAAAAAGCTTCCTTCGGGTCAAGTTCCAACTTACTTGCGAATACATCCGGAAAAGGATAATATAATCTATCTGGGTTTTACTATTTTGCCTTCTAATTAATATATTAAATATGGATTTGATACAAAAGCACAAAGAAAAATTTGAAAAAGCCATTGATCACCTAAAGAGCGAAGTGACCGGTTTACGTACAGGTAGAGCCACACCGGCCTTGGTTGAAGATATAACGGTTGAAGCTTATGGTACAAAGCAACCGGTGAAAGCCTTGGCCTCTATATCTGTTTCAGATGCGAAAACTTTAGTAGTGGATCCTTGGGATAAGTCTGTTTTGCAGCAGATAGATTCGGCAATTTCGAATTCACAGCTGGGTATAAATCCGGTAAATGATGGAAAGTTAATCAGACTTCCTCTACCGGAGTTGACTCAGGAGAGGCGTCAAGAGTTAATCAAAGTTTTAAGTCAAAAATTGGAACAAGCCAGGATAGTGGTTAGGAAAATTAGAGAAGATATAAAAGAAGAAATAGAGGAAAATTATAAAAATAAAATGATTGGAGAAGATGAAAAGTTTAAATTATTGGATAATTTGGAAGAAGAGGTGAAAGAGTATAATGAAATGATCAAACAAATCGGCGAAGATAAGGAAAATGAAATCAACAAAGTTTAATTATGAAAATTGTACTTCAGAGGGTTAAACAGGCATCTGTACGAGTTGATAATAAAACCGTGGGGGAAATTTCCCGCGGTTTCTTATTGTTTGTAGCTGTAGGTGGTTCAGATGAAAACAAAGACGCCGATTGGTTGGTGGACAAAATCTTAAAATTAAGACTGTTCCCGGATACTAAAAAATCGGATTCTTTTTTGGAAAGAAATATAAAGGATATAAGAGGTTCGGTTTTGGTTGTTTCTCAGTTTACATTATTTGGAAATTGCCATAAAGGTACCAGGCCAAGTTTTTCTGAAGCAGCCGGACCAAAACAGGCAGAGAAATTGTATAATTATTTTGTTGAAAAATTAAGAGAAAAAAATGTGCAAGCGGAGACGGGTATTTTTGGCGCTGAAATGGAAGTTGGTTTAATAAATGATGGACCGGTTACTTTGATAATTGATTCGAAGGAATGATTTTTTATGTCAAGCGGACCATTATTTAGAAATAAATACAGAATTTCCAGTACCAGACTGCGCGGGTGGGACTATGGCAAAGACGCGGCCTATTTTGTGACTATTTGTACGAAAAAAAATTTTTGTTATTTTGGCGAAATTGAAAATAGTAGAATTAAATTGTCAGAAATTGGAAAAATTGTTTATGATGAATGGAAAAATACGACCATGATCAGGCCGTATGTTATTTTGGATGAATTTGTTGTTATGCCGAATCACATTCACGGAATTGTTATTATTAATAAAAATGATGATAATGACGTAGAGACGCGCTGCTGCGCTCAAACATCGCAAGACGATACGCACACCGTAGAGACGCGCTGCTGCGCGTCTCTACAACGAGGTAAACAAAATTGGATCCCAAACAAATTCGGATCACAATCCCACAATTTAGCATCAATCATTCGCGGGTTTAAATCGGCTGCCAGAAAACGAATCAATTCAAAATTTGGTCAAAATCATTTTGCCTGGCAGTCCAGATTCCATGATCGAATTGTCAGAAATGAATTGGAATTAAATAAGATCCGTTGGTATATCAGGCATAATCCAAAAAATTGGGAAAAGGATAATTATTATTAATAAAAAAAGCGCTCATCTGGTGATAGGCGCCTATGGTTCAAGCCGGAATTGTTTCTGTAGCCTCTTGTTGTTCCTCCTCGATTTCCTTGAATCGTCGTTCGAGGTCATCTGATGACAGTTCATCCAAAATGGCGTATTCCTCCAAGATAGACGATGGATCGTCGTCATTCAAATTCGGTTCAACCAATTCAACTCGTTCGTCCAATATGCTCATTAGCTCGGACAAGGCTCCGCTATCTTCACCATCGGTCAGACGGGCATATTTGGTTGTCAGGTCTTCACGACCTTTTTTGATCTCCCAGGCCCTTTGGAAATTATCAAGGGCTTTTATCAGGACATCATGGATTTGCTCCAACTGAACACGAATTTCCTCTGCCTGCGTCTCGTCAACCTCTTGATACCCAAGGTCAACCCGGTCATGCCACTTCTGGTATATGTGGTACCGTCGTTTGAAGTCATCAATGGCCCAGCAAATCAACGCAGCCCTTTGATATAGACAATCATTGAGCTTTCTTTGCTCCCACTTGCTTTCAATTCGTTTGATTTCTGTGGCGCATCTTTGCTTGTCTGATTTATATTTATTGTCATCCTCCCTTTTGTTTGATATTGCCTTTTTGAGGAGTATTATTATGATAAGAATAATAATACAGTAAATACCCGTAATGTACGGTAGATTGTTAGAGTTTATTGTACTCCCGCCAATGAGTATTACAAAAGAAAAAAATACGAAGAATGAGAGAACAACGCCAGCAAAAACAAAAAGGAAATAAGAATCATTTTTTTGTAGTGAATTTCGTTTTTGTTTTTTCTCATCTTCAATGTTTATGTCAATTTTTTCTATATATCTGTTGGCGACATGGTTTTTTTCAAAGATTCTTTTGTACTGCTGTGACATTGGTTTCATGGCTTACTCCTTGTTGATTGTCAAAGAACTTTTTACTTTTGTCTTGTCTTAATTCTTAGCAATTTTAGCCCTTTTTGTCAATATTAATAATTTGCGATTGACAAAATATATATATAAGGTATATTTAATATACCCAACGATGAAAAGGTCTTGGCAACCTTGGAGTTGAGTAGACAATTAACAAGAGTGAAACCTGCGGGTGGAACCGTCTCAACCTGTTAATCGGTTGAGACCCCGGGGCGGCTAATGTAGCCGACTTTTTTTATTTGTTAAATATTAAAATTTTAGATATAATCAATAAAAATATGAAAGATGATTCCTTAGACAAAATTGTGTCCTTTGCTAAGAGGCGAGGATTTATTTTCCAATCTTCCGAGATTTATGGCGGTCTTTCATCATGTTATGATTACGGTCCTTTGGGGGTGGAATTAAAAAATAATATTAAACAAGCTTGGTGGAAATCAATGGTACAAATGAAAACGGATGTAGTCGGGTTGGATTCGGCTATTTTAATGCATCCCAAAGTATGGGAAGCGAGCGGTCATGTTGATGGTTTTACTGATCCACTGGTTGATTGCAAAGACTGTAAAAAAAGGTGGCGTGCCGATCATTTATTGGAAGCAAAAGGCATAAAACCTGATTTTAGACCCGGCAAAAATTCAATGGGGGATGTAGTCTGTCCGGAATGCGGTGGAACATTAACTGATGTCAGAAAATTTAATCTTATGTTCAAGACCTTTATGGGGGCTTTGGAAGATGAAGCAAGTCAGATATACCTTAGACCGGAGACCTGTCAAGGTATTTATGTAAATTTTTTAAACGTTTTGAATTCCAGCAGAAATAAATTGCCTTTTGGTATAGCCCAAATTGGAAAAGCTTTTAGAAATGAGATTACACCGGGTCATTTTACCTTCCGAACCCGAGAGTTTGAACAAATGGAACAACAATATTTTGTAAATCCAAAAGAAGCTGATAAATATTTTGAGCAATGGAAAGAAGATAGAATGAATTGGTACTATTCATATGGTATTAAGAAAGAAAATTTACGATTCAGAGAGCATGAAGAACATGAGTTGGCTCATTATGCCAAGTCAGCTTTGGATATTGAATATAATTATCCGGGAATGGGCTTTAAAGAGTTGGCCGGTATTCATAACAGAGGTGACTGGGATTTATCCAGACATCAAAAATTCAGCGGTGAAGATATGAGCTACAAAGATAATGAAACAAAAGAAGAATTTATTCCAAATATTATTGAAACTTCGGAAGGTGCCGATAGAGCAACTTTGGCTTTTTTGATTGATGCTTACCAAGAAGTGGACGCAAGGGGTGGTGATAATTCCAAACATGAAAAAGAAGTTGTTTTAAGACTGCACAAGGATTTGGCACCTATAAAAATAGCCATTCTACCCTTATCAAAAAAAGAACCATTACAAAAAATGGCTCAGGATATACAAAAAGATTTATGGGGTAAATGGATGACACAATATGATGAAACGGCCAGCATTGGAAAACGCTATCGTAGACAAGATGAAATCGGTACGCCGTATTGTGTTACAGTGGATTTTGATAGTCTAGAGGACAAAAAAGTGACTGTACGTGACAGGGATACAATGGAGCAGGAAAGAGTACGTGTTGAGGAGTTGGAGAATTATTTTAGTAAAAATTTATAATTAGACATTAATTAAATTTTATGCCCGATCAATATACCGAAACCACCAAGACAGGTTGGGGGACACGTCTTGGTAGGTCTTTCAAAGGGATTTTTATAGGAATCCTTTTATTCATTGCATCATTTGTACTGCTTTACTGGAATGAAGGGCGATTGGACCTGTCGACGATTGCAAGTGAAGCGATAAACATTCCGTCTACGGAATTTACCGATGATCCTTTGGAAGGTAGTTTGATTTCTACAACAGGAGTTCTAACTACGGAAGAAACACTCTCGGATGATATGTATTTGGAACAAGGTGACTATGTAAAAGTTGAAAGAATTGTAGAGATGTATGCATGGGTTGAAAAAAGTGAATCAAGTTCAGAGATTAATTACGGAGGTAGTGAAACAACAGAGACTACCTATTCTTATGAAAAGGAATGGACTTCAAATCCTCAAAATTCTTCCGGTTTTAAGGTCAGCGAAGGGCATGAAAATCCTTCTTTGGATATACAATCGGAGACTTTTGTTGTCGAGGAAGCAAAAGTGGGAGTATATAAAATTGATCCGCAGAAGATGAGTTTGCTGTCGGGCGATGAACTGATGTTGAGTGAAGATTTGGTAGATTTTGGAGATGAATATTTAACCTCTATCCGGAATAATTATATATACAAAGAAAAATCTTATTCTGATGGACCGGAAGTCGGGGATATCCGTATAATGTATAAAGTGTTAAGACCGAATCAAGATGTGACGGTTTTTGGTAAATTGAGCGGATCGTCAATTGTTCCTTATACCGACCAAAAAGAAGGAGCAACAATATATAGAATGTTTTCCGGTACACCGGAGCAAGCTGTAGTACAGATGCACAGTGAATATACCTGGAGTATTTGGGTTTTACGAATACTGGGTTTGATCTTAATGTGGGTAGGATTGATGATGGTTCTTGAGCCCATTAGTACCTTGCTCGATGTGCTTCCTTTTATGGGTTCGCTTAGTCGTGGTCTGGTAAAATTGCTTACTTTTATCATTGCTTTTGTTTTATCGGTGGTAACAATTGTTATTTCAATGATATTTCATAATATTATTGCTCTTGTCATAGTGTTGGTTATTGTCGTGGGCGCTATTATATTTTTTGTTAAAACTAAAGGCAAAGATATGTTGACTAAAAAAAAGGATGAACTTAAATTGAAACAAAATAAAGAATAGTTATGTTTGAAAAATATTTACTTCAAAATAAAGCTAAAGTAATTTGTATTCCGGAGCAGGGTGCCAAATCCACAACTTTGCTCGTTATGTATCCGGTTGGGTCAAGATATGAGCCTGAGAAATTAAGCGGTGTATCTCATTTTATTGAACACATGATGTTCAAAGGAACCAATAAAAGAAAAAACACTCTTAGTTTAACTCGTGAAATTGACAAGTTGGGTGCTGAGTATAATGCTTTTACAGGAAAAGAATACACCGGTTATTATATAAAAGCGGATGGTAAATATTTTTCCAAAGCTGCAGATATTTTGTCTGATATGCTTTTCAATTCAAAATTTGACTCCAAAGAAATGGAAAAAGAAAAGCAAGTTATTATAGAGGAAATTCGAATGTATAATGATAATCCTTTGATAAATATCGGAAATATATTTGAAGAATTAATGTACAAGGGAGCTTTGGGTAGAGATATTGCCGGTCAAGAAAAAGATGTTGCTTCTTTCAAGCGAAAGGATGTTTTGAGCTACAAGACTAAACATTATCAGAGTAATAATATAATAATAGTTGCAGCCGGAAAAATTAATGATTCTGTTAAAAAAGATATTGAAAAATATTTTGATCATAATAAAACAAGAAAAACGGACTCTTCAAAGCGATTTAAAGCTTATGAGTTGGGTGCTGGCGCTAAGAAGGATAGGTTAATACTGAAGGATAAAAAAACTGATCAAGCTCAAATGATGATGGGCTATCCGGCCTTTCCATATGGCGATAATAATAATGCGATTTTATCGGTATTAAATACAGTACTGGGTGCTTCTATGAGCTCGCGCTTATTTATTCAAATTAGAGAAAGACGCGGTTTGGCATATATGGTAAGAAGTGGTAATGAAAAATTTCGTGATACCGGGTACGAATATATACGTGTGGGATTGGAAACCAAAAATATTAATAAAGCTCTAAGCGTAATACAGTCGGAAATAGAAAAAATTGTTAGTCAAGGTGTTAGTAAAAGAGAATTAAAAGATGCAAAGACACATATTAGAGGTTCTTTGGCTCTTTCGTTGGAAGACTCAAGCGTGCAAGCGAACTGGTATGCACGTGAAGCGCTTTTTAAAGATAAGATTAGTACACCGGAAGATAAATTGAAAAAAATTGATGCTGTTACAAATGAGGATATCAAAAAGGTGGCAAAAAAAGTTTTCAGACCATCTGAATTAAGAGTGGCTGTAATAGGCGATGCTGACAAGGAAAGTATTATTTATTAATAATTATACTATGAAATATATTCTCGCCAATTGGAAAATGTATCTTAATTATGAAGAGTCGGTAAATTTGGCAAAACAAATAAAAAGTTTGGATACCGAGGATAACTTAATAATATTTCCTTCAGCTTTGGCTTTTAAAGAGATTGTATCAATGGGTTTTGAAACCGGCGCACAAAATGTAAGCTGGGCTCCGCAAGGAGCTTATACGGGTGCTTTGTCAGCTTTTTTATACAAAGAAGTGGGAGCAAAATATGCCTTAGTAGGGCATTCTGAAAGAAGATATATTTTTGGAGAAAATAATGAAGATGTAAGAAAAAAAGTAGAATCCTGTTTTGATGTTGGTTTGACACCGGTTGTTTGTATTGGAGAAACAAAAGAAGACAAAGATGAATCCAAGACCCAATACAGAATTAAAAAACAGATAATGAAAGTTTTTGATAATCTGGATATTGGAAATAATAAAATTATCATCGCATATGAGCCGGTTTGGGCTATTTCTCATGGTGGAGAAGGGCAACCATGCACACCAGCAGATGCTGAGGATGTAATGGGATTGATAAAAAGAGAAATTTTAGAGTATACAGATAATGAAATTCCGATATTATATGGTGGTAGCGTAGATGAAAAAAATGTGTTATCATATGTAGCGCTCGAAGACTGTTCCGGAGTTTTGGTTGGTAGTGCATCAACGAAAATTGACTCATTTACTGAAATAATAAAAGAATTATCAGACATTAACTGATTCAAATTTCACTTGATAATTTGATATGTCATACAGTATTATTCCTTTTATATTAGTATTATTGGCTTTAGTGGTAATAATAGTAGTTTTGATACGTAAATTTCCACAGCTTACTTTGTTGGATGTGGAAAATTTACCGGAGGTAAAAGAAGAAAAAAAGAAAGATGACTTTTTGAAAAAGAGGGTAGATAAAAAAAATATTGAAAATAAAGAAAAAATAACAAAAAAGATTGAGCCTTTGATTGAGATTTGGAAAAAAATTCAAATCAAGTTTAGAAAATATGTCGGTAAGGTAAAGCTGGAAGCCGGAGAAAAAACAGAGCTTCAGTCTGTTGTCAGACAAGCCACGGAAAAAAATGAAAAACAAAAAGATTCGGAAATTACGTCAGAGGTTGACAAATTATTAAAGGAAGGTGATGCAGCATACGAACAAGAAGATTATGAAAAAGCTGAAGAAAAATATATAGAAGCGATTAGAGTGGATGCAAAAAATATTAGCGCCTATAGAGGTCTGGGAGATGTTTATGTAAAGCAAGGTCAATTATCTGAGGCCAAAGAAACCTATAAGTTTTTATTACAGCTTGATGAAGACGATGATTATGTTTTGATTAAACTTGGAGATGTATTCGAAAAAGAAGGTAATTACGCTGAAGCTATACGGTATTATGAAAAAGCCATATTGTTAAATCCGAATATTTCCAATCGTTTTGCTAAATTTGCTGAATTATTGGAATCTGTTGAGGAATATGGAGCGGCTAATGAAGCAATTTTACAGGCACTTGAGTTGGAACCCCAAAATCCAAAGTATCTTGACAAATTGGTTGAAATCAGTATACTTATTGGACAAAAAAGCAATGCGGAAGAAGCTTTTAAAAGACTGAGAATGGTAAATCCGGAAAATCAAAAATTACTTTCTTTTAGGCAAAGAATTGATGAAATGGAATAGTTTTGCTGAAGTCATGCTTTGTACTAGGTAGTTTTAACGAAGTCGTGCCATCTTAGCTCAGCTGGTAGAGCAACAGTTTTGTAAACTGTAGGTCCGGGGTTCGAACCCCCGAGATGGCTCTAGGTCAACCTTTAACAATTAACATTATAGAGACTTTAAAAAATTATATTCAAAAAGTTAATTGTTAATTGTTGTTATAAGGGTCGGTACTCAAGCGGTCAACGAGGTCAGACTGTAAATCTGATGGCTCAGCCTTCGCAGGTTCGAATCCTGCCCGGCCCACCTTTCGTCTTTCCAGGTTTCACTCCTCTCAGGGTGTTCTACTTTCTTCTAAGCGACTGGAGCGAGTTGAAAGACAATAAAAAGCACTCTCTAAACGGGTGTTTTTCTGTTAATTTTTCAATTATATCATCTTCTTATGCCCGAACTTCCGGAAGTAGAAACAATTCGGCGTGATTTAAAAAAATTGATTTTAAATAAAAAAATCAAAACTTTTTTAGTAACGCAAAAAGCCAGAATAAGAAATAGCAGTTTGGGTAAATTCAGAAATACTATAAAAAATAATTATTTTAAAAATATAGATAGAATTGGGAAACTCTTGATATTTGTTATGCCGGAAGACAAATATTTATTAATTCATTTAAAGATGACCGGTCAATTGATCTATGAAAAAGACCACAGGATTGTTGCCGGGGGTCATCCCGAGCCTGAGTCGGAAAAATCCATAAAAAATAAATTTACCAGAGTAGAATTCATCTTTTCAGATGGATCCAAATTATATTTTAATGACATGCGTCGCTTTGGGTATTTACAAATAGTAGACAAAAAAGAGTTAAAAAAAATAAAGGAAGGATTTGGTATGGAACCGTTAACAAAGAGTTTTAGATTTGAAAATTTTTTAGAAATTTTAAAAAACAGAAAAACCAATATAAAAGCTTTGCTTTTAAATCAGAAAGCTATTTCTGGAATTGGAAATATTTATGCAGATGAAGTTTGTTTTGATGCCGGAATCAGGCCGGGTAGAAAAATAAACCAATTATCTAAACTTGAGAAAAAGGAATTATTTAAATCTTTGGAAAAAATTATAAAAATTGCAATCGAAAAAAGAGGAACGAGCTTTAAAAATTATCTTGACGGCTCCGGTAGACAGGGGAATTTTGTAAAACACTTGAAGGTTTATGGACGTTCGGGTAAAAAGTGCAAAAAATGCAAGACAGAGTTAAAAAAAATTAAATTAGCGGGTAGGGGGACCACGTATTGCCCCAAATGCCAAAAGTAGGTATAATGGAACACGATACAGGATTCATGGCTGACTGACTTTGCTGGCGAAAACCGGAGACAAAATTATTGAATTTAACTAGCTTTTTTCCAGCGGGCGGACGTGAATTAAAAAAAATATTTTTTATTATTATAATAATACCAATTTTTGAAACATATGAATTACCTAAGCCAATATATAGACCAACTAAAAGCTTTTGAATTTTTAGGCAATAGCGGCTGGGATTATTTGTTGACAATCCTTGTCTTTGTTGGAGCGATTATTATTTTGAAAATTTTTCAAGTTGTGATATTGCGAAAATTAAAAAAATTGGCCGAAAAAACTGAAACAGAGGCGGATGATTTATTGATTGAAATATTTTCTAATGTCCGGCCACCATTTTATTTTCTATTTGCTTTATTTTTAGCATTACGGTTTTTAAATTATTCTGATTTTGCCAACAAATTGCTGTTTGTGATTTTAGTGGCAATAGTTGTGCTTGAAGTGATTAGAGCGATTGAACAGGTAATTGATTTTTATACAAAAAAATATATTGAAGACGAAGAAAAAGACAATGTGGAAAAACAGCAGGCAAAGTCAATGATGAGAATAGTGCGTACTTTTACCGTAGCCGCAATGTGGCTAATAGCGATTTTGGTAATATTATCCAATTTGGGTATAAATGTCACTTCGTTGGTTGCCAGTCTTGGTATTGGCGGTATTGCTATTGCATTGGCTGTACAAAATATTCTAAGTGACATGTTTAGCTCTTTTTCAATTTTTGTGGATAAGCCTTTTAAAGTTGGAGATACGATAGTGGTGGGGACTGATTCCGGTACTGTTGAAAGAATCGGTTTAAAATCAACTCGCATAAGAACTATTAGAGGAGAAGAGTTGGTCGTTTCCAATAAAGAACTTACAACAGTAAGAATTCAAAATTTAAAGAAAATGAAACAGAGACAGGATAAGTTTGTATTGTCTGTGACCTATGAAACTCCAAAGGAAAAATTAATCAAAATTCCTGAAATAATTGAAAAAATAATCAAAAATATTAAAGGAGCCGAATTTAAAAGATGTTATTTGATGGAGTTTGCTGATTCGAGTGTAAATTATGAAGTTGTCTATGTTGTTGAACCACCAGATTTTGCAAAATTTGTAGCGGTTAAACATGAATTAAATATGGAAATATTGAAAGTATTTGAAAAAGAGAATATTGATTTGGCATATCCGACTCAGACGATTTTTATGAAAAAATAGTTTCAATTGACAGAAAGGTATAATAATTGTACTATAATTTGACCATAATTTGACCATAATTAAACAATAATTATTGTAAAATATTTGTATAATTATAGTTTAGTTATTATTTTTATATGCCGACATAGCTCCCGCCTTCGTTCCTCGACAAGCTCCGGACTTCGGCGGGCAAGCAGTTGCATGACGAAAATTACGAGTGGTGACGTAGTTTTAACGAAGTCGTGCTGCGTATGACGTAGTTTTAACGAAGTCATGCCGACATAGCTCAGTTGGTAGAGCGCATCCATGGTAAGGATGAGGTCTGCGGTTCAATCCCGCATGTCGGCTCCAATTAAATATTACCCGGTTTGACCCGGGCTTTTTTTTATGCTTATATATTTTTAGAAGACGTTCATTCCAACATTGGGAGGTGATATGAAGACCTTGTATGATAAGTATAGAAGAAGAATCTCTACAGCCACCACTCAGCTGGGATGCCTATGCATGCATCAGCGGTTTTTTAAAAATGGTGGTGAAATTTCTTCCGATAACATATCCATTGATTCTATTTTTATTTCCAGAGGCGAAGCTGACAGAACCGCCGTTGTGATATCCGGCACACATGGATTGGAGGGCCCGATTGGCGCTGAGTTCCAGTTAAGATTGTTGAATAAATTAGCTGCTGATTATTCGGATGTAATGCCGGAAGGGGTTAATATATTATTAATTTTTGCTTTAAATCCCTGGGGTTTTAAATATGGTGAGAGAACCAATGAAGATAATATAGACTTAAATAGAAATGCTTTTTCCAAAGCTTTGGATACAGATAGTTCAGATCATGAACTAATTCTTGATGTATTGCTTCCTGATGAGTGGTCTGATCAAGCTGGTGCCAATTTGTTAGCCAGAGTTCGGGATTTGGGTCTAGAGAAGTTCAAGCAAATATTCTCTCAGGGTCAATATAAATATCCTGACAGTTTGTTTTTTGGGGGCACCGAAGAATCATGGAATATTACCACTCTTCGAAATATTGTAGAATTTTACCTGGGAGAGTCCAAGAAGGCGGTTGTACTTGATGTACATACCGGTTTGGGAGAAAGGGCCGAAGGAGTGATATTGTCTCCGGCTTTTCCGGAAGAAATAGGTCTAAGAGCCAGAACAGTTGCCACTTTTGGTGACTGTTGTCAGTTTCCCAATACCGAGTCTTCCATTTCCAGCAAAATTTCCGGCGATATTTTATCGGGAATTATGAGGTGGAAACCGGGCATTGAGTTTTTGCCCGTCGCCCTCGAAATAGGAGTTCTTCCTGTTAAAGATTCGGTTGAAAGGTTAGTGAGGGCTAATTGGGTGCGTCAAAACAGAAATAAAGTCAGTGACAATTTTTATCGTCAATCAAAGCGTGATTTATGGGGGGCATTCTTTCCCGAAGGGGATCAAGAATGGATGGAAGAATCAATAGAAGCATGTTTTGGATCCTATTCACTTCTATTGAATTGGCTTGTTGATGAATAGAATGGTGGCCGTATGCAAATGCTTTGTGTGCGGTTTTTTTATTGTAATAAAATCATTTTTTGATATAATTTAAATGAATTTGAAAATATGCTTAAAAAATATATATTATTAGTTTTAGTACTCGTATTTATGGGTGCGGGTTGTGAAAACATAAATCAACCCAACCAAAAATCCGTGACGGAAAAAATAACAGAATTTAAGGATCGGGTATTTGGCAGTAAAGATACTGTGGTAGAATTCGACAAAAATGTGGCAGAAGAGGTTTTCGAAAGCGGCACCGATGATTCCGAAGAAAGGGTGGTAATTGAATTTGGTTTGGATAATGCGAGTTGTGAATTTTTGGGGACCAGACAGAGTTTTAATGTTACATTGGGTCAAATAAAATTGTTAACATTTTGGGCAAAGGCAAACAAAGATAGCCGGATTGAAAAATATCCAATGGATATAAAATTTTCTATAGCTGATGAAGTGTTTGTGGATAAATTATATATTAGAAAAAAAGGAACAGACGATATTATAGCCTCACCAATTCATCTTGATCGATATATCAAAAATTTTGATGGTAGGGTAAAAGCACTTGGTGGTGATTTTATAATTGATAACAATCCGGGAGGAGAGGAAAAAAAGGAATATTTTGAAGTAATTTTGGAGGTGATATATCCGACATATCCGATTACCGAGGCAAAAGACAAGTTGGTAAATTTTTCAATTGAAGTTCCTGTCAGGGATTGGTTAATAAAAGATGATGAAAAATATATTTCACAAGGTATATCTTCGGATGCGATTACTGTGGATGACAGAATTGCCGCATTTTGTGTAATAGAGTAAAAAAAGTTTATTTTTTTCCCATTTTCCAGTATAATTGATGCTGGATATGGCCAAGAAATCAAAAAAAACCAGATTTTATGAAATTGACTTCTTGAGAGGAAGTGCAATTTTTTTTATGATAATAACGCATGTTAATGCAGTTTTTCAGAGTGAATATGATTTGGTGCTGGATAAGTTAACATGGTGGGGTGCAACCGTTTGTTTTACGGTTTTTTTATTTTGTTTTGCTTTTATATACGGGTTGAAATTAATGAGACAAAAGAAATTAAAAATATACAGAGAAATAAAAAGATTTCTTATTCTTCTTGCAGTATATTTGACTTCGGCTGCAATTGCCCATTTTTTTCTCCAAAGAAGTATAGATAGAGATACCTTATTGTCTATATTACAATTTAAATATTTACCTCCGTATACCGAGTTTATTATTACTTTCGCCATATATGTTTTGGTTTTAATTTTTGCACAAAAGTTTTTTAAATACTTACTAAAAAAGCCTATAACTTTTATTATATTTTCTTTTTTAATTTATGGTCTTTCCATATATCTATATAAAGTTGATGGGGGGACCGGTACGATAAATGACATAAAAGCTCTTTTTGTCGGTCACGAACATGTCCATTCTTTTGGGGTCCTTAGTTATTTTCCGGTTTTCACCCTTGGTATGATATCCGGCTATATTGCCGAATCAAAGAAAAAAAGAAGATTAATAAATTTTATTTTACTTATTATTTCGCTTGCTTTGGTTTTTGCGTTAATTAGCTACAATTTATCAAGCTGGTACAGGTTTCCTCCGTCAGTACTATTTCTCAGCTATGGTATTTCATACTGTTTTGCCATAATATTACTATATAAGATTATAAGGAAACTTGGATTTATAAAAAAATATATTTTATTTTTGGGAAAGAATGCTTTATTTATTTTTTTAGCCAATGTGGTGGTTATACTGGGGTTAAAGTATTATTTGATTGAGTATAGCTTTACCACGTTGTATGTCTGGGTTTTGCAACTTGTAGTTTTTGTCGTTATCAGTTATTTAACTTTTTTTGTCGGAAAAATAAGTAAATATGCGAAAAAAGCAAAAATTTAGGATAATTTTTTACTCCACTTTTGTAGTGGCATGTTTATTGGCAGTTTTGTTTTTTTTTATATTTTTTATCAGGTTGCAGCAAGGTAGTGAAAATTATTTTTTCAGTCAAGTCAGAACTGTTCACCAAAAAGTTACTAGCGATGAAGATTATTGCTTAATGTTTGCCGAAGATAAACATCGCTTGGTTGACTCTTTGGAGCTTAGTCGCCGTTGGGTTTTGGTGGGTACCGAGTTTAGCGAGAAAGAAAAAACAGTGAATATAAAACTCGATCTGAGCTCTGAAACGAGAAAATATTTTGATCAAAGTCAAGCAATTGAAATTTACTATGAATTTATAAATACAGAAAATGAAGAATTGACTGATAGTATTATTAAAGGAAAGTTTGAAGAAGATTCTTTGCAGGATTCGAAAGAATTAATATTTAATCAAGATGTAGCGATTGTGGGATTATCACCCGGAGTCTACAAAGTAAAAATAATTTTGGAATTTGCTTGCGGTAGTACTGAAGAAGTATATGAAAATTTGTTGGTTTCGTATCCCTTTTACGTGGTTTGGACTTTTGATTGGGAGGGTTATGATGTAAAAGACTCTTATTTGAAATTTATGGATGATCTGTGTGAAAAACATAAAAATATACCTTTATCACATTTGGTCAATCCACGACTTTTTATAACACCGACAATAACTAATGAGAGGCGCGATGAATTGAAAAATTGGCTTTTGGAAAGAGAGTCATCACGCGGGGACAGTATTGGTTTACACCTTCATTTGTTTTATGAGAATTTAGCGGCAGCGGGAATCAAATTGCCGGAAAAAAATGAAGAAGAGTTGTTACAGACATATATTGATATGTATATTGAACCAAGCTCCACCAGCACGGTTACCAGTTCCCTGGCAGAGGAATTCAATAAAAATAAATTAAAGAAGAAACAAATTTATGATATACCGTATTGGGGTTATGCATATGATGATGGCTATGATATACCTTTAACTTATTTAAACGAATCTGAATTGGATAAATTATTAAAGTGGTCAATTACAAAATTTACTGAACTCGGTTTTAAAAAACCCATTACTTTCAGAGCAGGTGGTTGGTTTTTGGATGAGCAAGCTTTGCAAGTACTGGAAAATAACGGCTTTGTGGTCGATACCTCCGGCAGAACCAAATATAATTTAGGCACGAAAAAAATGCCGGGTCATTGGGATTTGCCGATTACCTCTCAACCATATAGACCAAATATAAATGATCAGAATTCAGCAGCACCGCCAAATATGAATATTTGGGAGTTTCCAAATAATGGGGCTGACTCCTGGTGGTATAGTGCTCGTGATATGCAGGAAAGGTTTAATTTGAATTGGGGTGCCATAGGAGAGCCTTTGTATGAGCGCAGGGTAGTAGTATATCTTAGTCATCCGGACTGGTTTTATGTGGATAAACCGAAAGTGGACGATTTGTTTAATTATATTGACTCCTATTCATATTTGGATGATAAAGGACCGGTAATTTATGCTAATTTGGAGAAAGTCTATCAAGTTTGGGAGAATAATTATTAATGTATGTTGTTCGAATTGGGAATTAATAACTTTACTCAGCGTATTTGGATATCACTCGTATTTTTTTTGATACTGGTTATTGAAAATTTTGTTCTCTATTTTTTTGTTATTAGAAAAGGAAAAAAAATAAAACTAGGTGAGATGTTTGATCTGGGTGGTTTAAAAAGGTCAAGGCTTTTTCACACCTTGCTTGCGCTTGACTTTATAACATTAATAATTATAATCGGTTTTTTTGTAACCAGTTTTTTTATCCGCCCTTATATCAATTTGGTTGGTATTGATGCAGGATCTCATATGAACACAGCGCATCAACCGATAAAAATTAATTTTAGCGTACCGGTAAATATAAATGATTTTAAAAATTTATTTATCACCTGAAATTGACGGTTCTTGGGAGTTTAAAAATTATCTAAGTGGTATAAATACTTCTTATAAAAAATCAGCGATTTTTTTTCCTGATGAATCTTTTTATCCCGATACCAAGATCATTGTTTACACGGTCGGATTGAAGCGATTGTTTCCCGGTGGATTTCCGCACGAACAGTCGCTTGAATTTTTTTCTTCGAAAATACCAAAATTGAAAGCATAGAACCGGCAGATAATGCAGAAAATGTCTCCATATATGATCCTATTTACATAAATTTAGACTCTGTAGATGGTGCATTTGTGGAGTGGCGGTATGAATTTATACCTGAAGTTGATTTTAATGTTATTAGTGACAAGCCGAATAGGAAAAAATTATTATTCAATAAACCTTTGTTTCAGGATACTGTTTATAGATTATTAATTTACCAAAAATCAAGGACATACAATACTGAAAATTTTGATGATATTGATAAAAGTGATTTTAATTCAGTATCAAATACCGAATTTAAAACGGTATCGGCTCCGGCCATCAGAACTTATGAACCGCGTGGATACAAAGTTCACTTGGATAGCATTATAAAAATTGAGTTTGATGAAGCGATGAGTAAAGAAGTGGTGGAAAACAGTTTTATGATTAAACCGTCTGTGGATGGAAAATTTGAATGGCCGGATGAACGCATTTTGGTTTTTAGACCAACAGAAAATTTGGCCAATGATACTGACTATGTTGTTTCTTTGTCTTCCGGATTGGCAAATGAAAATGGAGGAAAAACAACAGAAGATATCGAGCTTCGATTTCGAACAATTGGAAGTGTATTAATAAGCGATCTTTATCCAGTCTCCGGTAGTTATGGGGTGGATACAAAATTATCCCGTGTAGTGATCGAGTTTGATCAAGAGGTAGATCACGGGTCGGCTGAAGCTGCTTTTTCCATTTATCCGTATGTGCCCGGGACTTTTTCATGGAAAGACAATTCAATGGTATATATTTTTAGTCGGTATTTGGATTTTTCAACTCAATACACGGTAAGCCTAAAAGCCGGAATAAAAAGTATATACGGCAAAGATCTGGGAGAAGATTATACATATTATTTTACTACCAAAGATAAAATTTTTACTCTACCCGTACCCCAGTATAATCAGCAAGATACTTTTACTTGTAATATTGCCGCTACACGTATAGTCCTTGCTTATAGAGGTGTTTACTTAACCGAATCAGATATTATTGGCGGGGTGGGCGAGGGTGATGACCCGAATGAAGATTGGGTATCAAACTACGGGGTGCACTGGGGACCGATAGCTTCATTTATCAGTCGCTATAGAAATGTAGCTGTGAAAAAAGGCTGGAATCTGCAGGATTTACTAAAAGAAGTACAAAAAGGTAATCCGGTAATAGTTTGGTGGCACAATAATTACAGTAAAGCCGGTGAGTTTGAGCTGGAATCGGGTGCAACCGGATATCGCGGTATGCATTCTGAAGTGGTAAGAGGTTTTACCGGAGATGTCGAAGATCCCGGTTATATTTTGACGAGTGACCCATGGCGAGGATCTAGAAAATACAGTGTACAAGATTTTCTATCTACTTGGACTTATTTGGGAAACACTGCCATTGTAGTGTACTAACTTGCCATAAAATTAGATTTATGATTAGATTGCATAAAAGCAGTAATTATTATGTTTGAAAAAAAATACAATATAACTTCACTTTACCTGACTGATAAGACAAAGAGACGTTCCGGACTAAAAATTAATCCGCAGGTAAAATTTGTTGTCGCTCATGATACCGGAAACCCCGGTTCAACCGCGCGAGCAAATGTGAATTATTATGAAAATACCAATAATTCAATCTATGCTTCGGCTCATCTGTTTGTAGATGATGTGGAAATACTGGAGTGTATACCCGCTTTGACGACAGATAAACCGGAAAAAGCATGGCATGTCCGATATAATGTGGAAGCGGATAACAAAATGTACGGAGACGAAGCTAATGATACGGCTATCGGCATCGAGTTCTGTTATGGTGGAGGAATAAATAATTTAGAAGCTTATAAACGCTATGTGTGGACTATCGCTTATACCTGTCATAAGTTTGGTTTGGATCCCAAGACATCTGTAGTCGGCCACTATCTGCTTGACCCCGGACGTCGTTATGATCCATTGCCCGGTCTGAGATCGGTGGATAAAACATACAGAGAGTTTTTAAGTGATGTAGTCAAGGAATACAATATTTGTTCAACTATTTCATATCCTTTTAGACTTATCAAAATTAAAAGTTCCGGTAAAATCTATGCTCTTGACAGAGATAAGATAAAGCATCATATTTTCAATTTGTCCAGCTTTGAAGTTGGAAGACAAATGGGACTATGGGGTGGACAAGATATGCTAGATTTGATTGAGTCTGACAATTTTAAGGAAGGAGAGTCGATTATTTTTGTACAACCATAACTTCTTGACAAAATAAGCTAAATTATGTAATATATTCTCACCATCTAAAATTAAGTTGATTTTAGATTTATGATTTATGATTTTGGATTTTATATATGTCACAAGATAACATGATAAAAATGGAATGTACTGAATGCAAACAAATAAATTATTATTCTCGCAAGAATAAAAAGACTTTGAAAAATCGCTTGGAAATAAAAAAATTTTGCAAGCACTGCCAGAAACATACTTTGCATAAAGAAACCAAATAATGGTAAAATAGAACGGTCCTCTGAGGACCGTTTTAGAATTCAAAATTTTTCAATATGTATTACCTAAAAGCTTTCGTAAACAGTTTATTTAATTTTGCGTGGATAAGAGAAAGACGCAAAGATATGGGCAAAGCCGGTGCTTATTTTATTTTTTTTGTTCTGTTTGTATCTTTGCTTTATTCTGTTTTTTTTGCTTGGAAAATACCTCAGGCGGTTAAAGGTTTACATGAAGGAGTTATTAATCAGGTGCCGGATTTTAGTTTACAAATTGAAGACGGCCGGTTGAATGTAGACAAGTTGGAGCAGCCATTTGTTTTGGAGAGTCGAGAAGGTGATGAGGATTTTTTATTGGTGGTTGATACAAAAACAGACGAAAAGCTGGTGATAGAGGATTTTATTGATCCGATGAGAGAAAGCGGTGTTTTGATTACACGGAATAAAGTTATGATGCATGATAGTAAGCAGGGTCAGACCAGGGTGCAATTTTTTTCAGATATAGATGGTGTTGAATTTGATAAGGACGATATGGTTTATTGGGTTGGTCGTTTTACCGATGGTCTGCCTTATTTTGCTTTTTTTATTATTTTGTTGTCTGTATTTGTAGGCTTGGTGATTGGCAAATTGGTATATCTGCTAATTATATCTCTAATAGTTTGGATTGCTGCTCAGTTTGGTCATAAGAATTATAAATATCAAGAGATATATACTTTGGGCATGTATGGTATTACGCTGCCGACACTTTTAAAGTTGGTGTTGGATATTGCCGGTTATTATTATATTTACACTTACACCGTATTACTTTTGTTCGTTATGCTAGCGGCTGTTTTTGTAAAAAAAACAAAGCCTAAAAAAACAAATAAAAATAAACCGGAAACAATGGTTTAATGGGTTGATTTTTTGGGAGAAATGGTGTAAAATTAGCAATCAGTTATTAGACTTCGGACTTCAGCTTTTATTTTGGTAGTATTAGCTGAAGTCTGTCAACTGATAGCTATATGGGCGCGTGGTGAAGTGGTATCACAGGAGTCTCCAACCCCGCCCTTCGCGAAGGGCGGGGCGATTCCTACCGCCACAATAGATAATTATGTTTTATGTATATATTTTAAAAAGTAAAAAAGATAGTAAGTTTTATATAGGTTTTACATCCAATCTGAGATTAAGGTTAAAAAATCATATAGATGGGAAAGTTAAGTCAACCAAATATAGACGGCCGTTGGAATTAATTTATTATGAATCATATATTGTTGAAGAATTAGCTAAAGAACGTGAAAAGAAATTGAAACAATATGGCTCGGCTTACACAGGTTTAATGAAAAGATTAAAATACAAATAACATGGGCGCGTGGTGAAGTGGTATCACAGGAGTCTCCAAAACTCTTGTCGTGGGTTCGATTCCTACCGCGCCTGCAAATAAAAAAAGCACTCCGCCCAACGGGTGCTTTTTGCTATATATTTCAGTTCGGCTTTTGATTTCCGTCGCCGTCGGCGATTTCCTGGATTGCTTCCAGAAGTCTGAGTATGCCTTGTATGTCGAATGCCTCTTCAGGAATTATTTCCGTGTTCGGCATGTGGATAGCTTCCTTTTTTGCCTGTCGTAGAAGACGGTTTGCATCCACCTCCGTGATATGATGCATTTCCTGTAATTCTTTTAATATTTGTTTCAACTCGGTAAATGAGGAAATTTCTTCCAGACTACCGTAGCTGGTTACAATGTTCAGATGCTCACGACACATGCAAATGTCTATCCGCGGAACAATCAAACTTTCGTCGCTAAGATTGTCCATCAGCATGATGCGATTTTGATAGGCGAGAAACTCATCTCTCGTTATGAAATCTTCATTGCACAGATAGTCCAAAAATTGAAGTACATCCACTTTTTTAGTCAACGGTGGGGTAATTTGGGTAAATTTTATAGAGACCCCATCCGGATCTTCCAATAGTTCAAGTTTTTTTGTGAATTCATCTTTTCCACTCTCCATAGCACCTCCTAGTTGTGGTTGAATGAACGTTTTTTTTGATGTTTAATATTATATTATTTTTATTGAATTGTCAAGAATTGGTTTTTTCGCTGATCCATATTTTTTAAATAAAAAAAGTGATATTAAAAAAATACCGTCTGGACCGGCATTTTTTATATCTAAGCATGTTTTCTCATCTCAATCGCCCTGCCTTGATGCTTCGCTTTATTTTTTGCTCTCTCTCGGCTGGATTTATTTCCAGCCGTGTAGGGATAGCATTTGCCCGAATCACCCCATTTGTAACAGGGCTTGCCGTTTTTTGTTGATTTTTTTAAAGGCATAAAAATTCAGTTATTTTGATGTGTTCCGAACAAATTGGGATTTATTTTTATAATTTTATCATCTTGAGGTCGAATAGAGCCACGACCGTCGCGATTGCTGGTGGCTATATACAGCCAGCCGTCAGGACCGGTCCGCACTACGCGCAAGCGACCAAAATCTTCTCTAAAATTGGTTTGCAATGTGTATAGTTTTTTGTCATCCGTAATAATAGCCGAATAAAGTGCTTCGCCGCGCAAACCGGTAAAAAACAGTTTGTTGTCAACTATGGTCATGCCGGCCGGTGCCCATGTGTCATCAGCTCCGGATTGAATTATGGGAGTTTGCATGTTTTCTTGAATTTCGCCTCCCTGAATTACGGGCCAGCCGTAATTTTTACCTTTTTGAATCAGATTAATTTCATCAAAACCCGACCCGACTCCGGAAGGGCCGTGTTCGGTCGACCAAAGATTGTTATCTTTGTCCCAAGCCAGTCCTTGCGGATTACGATGCCCATATGTCCAGATTTCATTATCAAAAGGATTATCGCCGGGTACAGAGCCGTCGTCATTAAGACGGAGTATTTTTCCGGCCAAGCTATTTATGTTTTGTGCCAATTTTGAATCACCGGCGTCACCGGTGGTGACATATAATTTGTTATCACTACCAAAGGCTATGCGCCCACCATCATGATAACTGGCACCGGGTATATTATTTATAATTATTTTTTTGTCAGATAAATTATTGTTTTCCGCATCAAAGTGATATCTTTCCACACGATTTATCAAGCCGTCTGAGTTTTTGCTTGTTAGATAAAGATAGAGTAGATTATTTTTTTCAAAATCAGGATGTAGTGCCGCACCAAGTAAACCACCTTCACCACGATGCTCCACTCCGGAAATATTTATGCCTTCTCGTCTGTTGGGGTAAATTCGCAACAGTCGTCCCGGCCGTTCTGTCACCAACATTGTATCGTCCGGCAGAAAAATTATTTCCCAAGGAATTTCCAGATTTTCAGCGACGACTTCAATAGCCGACATGGTAGAGTCATCCTCAGTGTCTTTTAATCTTATATCATTAACATCACTATATTTTATCCCGCTTGGAAGCTTGGTTTCGGTCGGGTTAAAAATTAATTTACTGATTTGCTTATTAAAAATTACAATCAGTACGGCAGTGATAATGATTATAACTATTGCTGTTATTAAAATTTTTTTATTCATATGTTTTTTTAAGATATTGTTAAGTATAACACAAAAGCCCAATTATTATGTTAGTCAATATGGGTAAACTGTAGTATAATAAAATTATTAAGATTAAAATATTTTTATGAAAAAAGATCAACTGGTTTTGGTTATATTTATCTTGGTTGCATTAGTATTAGCTGTTGTTGGTTATTATTGGTATAGCAATAAAACCGTGAAAGAAATAAATGGTGGAGTAGACGGCGAAGATACGGTGGATATAAGGGATTTGCGTCCATCTGAGAAAGGTTACACCGATGTAAGTCCGGAGCAATCCGTTGAAATAATTGAAGATACGGATAACTTGCTTATTGTTGACGTGTCCCCACATTATGACGATGGACATTTATTGAATTCTGTAAATTATTATCTTGGAGACGAAGCTTTGGATCAGGCATTGTCCGAAGGAAAGTTTGATGAAGATCGAACGTATTTGGTCTATTGCCATGTTGATAGTGCATCTGTTGCCGGTGCGGAAAAATTGGTAAATGCCGGAATGAAAAATGTTTACAGATTGGATGGGAACTACAGTGCTTGGTTGGAAGCGGGTTACCCGATTATTGAGTCTATTTACAAAGAAAGCGGAGTTGATACTGCCAATTTGTCCGCTTCAGCGCGAGGAGGCGAGGGTCGGGGTGTAGCTTATGTATTGAGATCGGAAGAAGACGGTCTAAAACATATGGTAAAAGCAGAATTACCGAATGATTTGCAGGCAGGGGAATTTTATGAGGGTTGGCTGGTAAGCGAGTCGGGGAGTGTCGATTTTTTCTCAACCGGGAAGATGACATTGTTACCGGAAGGTGACTGGCTACTGGAGTATATTTCCGAAAAAAAATATAATGAGTTTAATTATGTGGTAATAACCAAAGAAAAGACAGATGATGGTGAACCGGAAACCCACGTTATAGAAGGGAGATTTTAATATGAATAACAAAAAATTGACTGCGGAGGAGCAGGAAGTGATAGTAAACAAAGGTACGGAACGGCCGTTTAGTGGTAAGTATGACCAGCACTTTGAAAAAGGTGTGTATACGTGCAAGCGCTGCGGAGCCGAGTTGTTTCTGTCAAAAGATAAATTTGAAGCCGGTTGTGGTTGGCCGAGTTTTGATGATGAAATTCCCGGAGCTTTAAAAAAAATACCGGATGACGACGGCGTCAGAACGGAAATACAATGCGCCCAATGCGGAGCTCATTTGGGACACGTTTTTACAGGTGAAGGTATGACAGAGAAAAATACCCGTCACTGTGTAAATTCCATCTCTTTGGAGTTTAAGAAAAAGTAAACCGTTTAGTTTAATATCTATCTATAATATCACCTAAGCTTAGTAATCTTCTCTGCTTTGAGCGCATCAGAATTATTTCCATGAAATTTAAATGGTAATAATAAAATTGGAATCTGCCCTCGTGAGGACGGCAGATAAATATTTATTGATATATAATATGTTTAAAAAAAATATGAAACCGGAGATTGTTTTAGGCGGGGGTTGTTTTTGGTGTACAGAGGCGATTTTTAAAAAAATAAAAGGCGTAAAGAAAGTCATTCCCGGTTATGCCGGAGGTTGGGTTAAAAATCCAAATTATAAGTTAGTTGCAACGGGTAGCACCGGTCATGCGGAGGTAATAAAAGTAAAATTTGATGATAAAAAAATTTCACTAAAAGAAATCCTTGAAGTTTTTTTTGCAGCTCATGACCCTACTACAAAAAATCGTCAGGGTGAAGATGTTGGTACGCAATATCGTTCCATTATTCTGTTTAATGATGATAATCAAAAAGATGTTATAAAAAAATATATAAAAGCAATAAAATCTGATTTTAAAAGACCGATTGTGACTGAAATAAAAAAATTTGAAAAATTTTATAAAGCTGAATCTCATCATAAAGATTATTATAATAAAAACAAAGAAGCAGCTTATTGTAAGCTAATTATCGCCCCAAAGATGAAAAAAATAAAAGATAAATTTAAAGATAAATGGCAATAAATATGAGGCGTATAGAAAAGGTCAAATTTGTTTTTTCCTGGTTGATGCGGATTTTATTGCTGGTTGCAATCGTAATTGCCATAGTAAAAGCAGATTGGATAAATTTGGCTTTGGCCTCTATTACACTTTTTTTTACTTTTTTACCTAGCATAATAGAACGAGAAATAAAAATAGATTACCCTTCGGAATTTGAAATTTTAATTCTGTTTTTTTTATTTGCCTCGCTCTATTTTGGAGAAATCCAATCATTTTATGTAATTTTTTGGTGGTGGGATTTATTTTTGCATTTTTTGTCCGGTATTATCATCGGTATTATAGGATTTTCATTGGTTCGCTTGCTTCATGCCGAAAAAACCGTACACCTTGAAATGAGCCCGGTTTTTACTGTTATTTTTTCATTTTGTTTCGCTGTAACCATTGGAGTGTTGTGGGAAGTATTTGAATTTTTAATGGATTCTGTTTTTGGTTTAAATATGATGAAGTCGGGTTTGGTCGATACCATGTGGGATATCATAGTTGATGCTTGCGGAGCATTAATTATTTCTACCGTAGGTTATTTTTATATTAAAAAAGAAAATTTTAAATATTCAAGAATAGTAAAATTTAAATAATATGAGTATAAAAAGTTTTTTATCGACAATTTTTAAAATTGCGGTCATTATAATTGCATTATTTATTATAGCCGTAATAGCTCTTGCCATATGGTTTTGGGTAGCTGATCCATATGATTTAAAGCAATTTTTGAAAACCGACCTGTCTGATTCGAAAAGTAACGAACAAATGACCCAGACTGACGAGTCGACTGACAAACACCCACTACTGGATACTGAACAGGAAAAAACTTTGGAAAAAATCGGTGTGGATGTTGAAGCTTTGCCTACTGAAATTACTCCTGAAATGGAAGCTTGCTTTAGAGAAAAACTTGGTGATGACAGAGTTGATCAGATAGTAAGTGGTGAAGATGAAGTCGGTACTTTTGATTATATAAAAGCCGGAGCTTGTTTGGGTCAATAATTTAATTTAAAGTTACTATGAAAAAGATAATTTTAATTATTTTGTCCTTATTAATATTTTTAGGCATAATAGTGGTGATGACGATTGTGTTTCGATATTGTCCGCCCGAAGGTCCATGGCCAATGCCACCATGGTGTGAAACTGAAATAAAAAAAGGTGAAGACGCACAAATTTTTTTTACAGT
Source organism: Candidatus Magasanikiibacteriota bacterium (assembly GCA_014729395.1). Classification (GTDB taxonomy): domain Bacteria; phylum Patescibacteriota; class Patescibacteriia; order Magasanikbacterales; family UBA922; genus WJJZ01. Next base: position 172,221 of record WJJZ01000010.1, on the reverse strand, counting down.
TTCAGTACCTTACAATACAGACATATCCAAAGGCATTAAATTGGATATTTCCGATGGACAGGTTTTGGATATGATACAAATTTCAGATTTAACATATCAAGCAGTTATTGATGTTTTTGGACAGGAAAAAATTAAGTATAATTATAGAAGTGAAAGCGGAGTTTCTGAAGATATGAATTTGATTGTCAATGAAAAAGAGAAAAAAGTTTTTGACGGTGTAAGTTCGTGGAGTGACCAGGGTTTTGAACCTGATTTGAATATGGTTCTTGGTGCGGATATGGCCGATACTTGGGGTCGTAATTATAATTTTGAGTGGTTCGAGGATACCAGAAATAATGTTGAATCTTCTTTTGGTAGGTTATCAGAATTGGGTGTTCAAGAAACTGGAGCAAGAGATTTTTTTTGGGTTAAATATGATGGAGAAGCAAAGGACCGGGTTGATGTAAAGGACAGTAATTTTTATATTGAAGAGGAAATTTTTTGGAATGATCAACGCGATGAAGCTATGACTCAAGAAGATATGGATAAACTGGTAAAACAAGCACACGATAGAGATATGGAAATCGTTTGGCGATCTAATCTGCATTTTAATAATATTGGTGCCTATATTACTAGTGGAGATATTGTCGGTGGGGTTGGGTCCGATTTTGATCGTTTGGCACAGGACAAAAGTCGAGAATGGGTAGAAGCCTTTTTTGCACAGTGGGCCAGAGTGTTAAATCATAGAGCGCAAATGCTAAAAAAATCCGGGTTTGATACTATGATAATAACTCCGGGTTGGCACAACCCCAGCTTCCATCCCTATGAAGAGTTGGCAAATAAAAGATGGAAAGAAACTATAAATAGCTTACAAAATTATTTTGAAGGTAACATAGGGGTAATAATTGATCGTTATTCCATTATGGGTGAGCAGTCAGGTCCTGACGACTGGAATAAATATGATTACTATCGCCAGGCTGATATGGTTTATATGGATATATTTTATCTCCCCGGTGCCTACCAAGTACAACCAAACCCTAATATAGAAGAGATGAAAAAAGCTTTTGATAGATATTTAGACGATATAGAAACAAGAGCAAGGGAACTTGATATACAGCTTTCATTGAATCTGGGCTTTTCCAGTTTTAAAGATTCGGTTAATTATGAGGGCTTTCATGAGTTTTATGAATTCTATAAACCGGAAGTAACATCTGTTGAAGCGGATTGGCAGCATCAAGCTGATATATATGAGGCATTTATGCGGTCATTGGAAGGTAGAGATTTTATTGAAAGAATTACAATATTGGGATATTGGTGGGATGATGCTATGGATCCTGAGGTTAAGCCCAGAATTAGCATTAATAATTCCATAAGAAATAAAACCGCTGAGGCCGTAATCGATAAATGGTTTGGTGCAGCAAATAATTAATAAATATGGTATAATAAACTAAAAATTATGCCAAAGAAAAAAAATAAAAAACAAAAGCAGTATAAAAAAGCCTATGTCGTCACGGTTGATATGGGCTATGGTCATCAACGAGCTGTTTATCCATTAAAGGATATTGCCGCCTGTCCCGAGGGTTGGGATGGTTGCGGTATTGATACTCACAATATAATTACAGCCAATAATTATCCCGGAATTCCCGGGTATGATAAACGGCGTTGGGAGGGTGGAAGGTCAATTTATGAAAAGATTTCCAGAATGAAAAAAATTCCTCTTATTGGAAAAATATTTTTTGGTGTGATGGATCATCTGCAGAGGATAGAACCCTTTTATCCCAAACGTGATTTATCCAGACCAACATTTCAAGTAAGAAGTATTTATCGCATGATCGAAAAAGGCTGGGGCAAGCATTTGATAGAGGTTTTAAACAGAAAACCTTTGCCGATGATAACTTCTTTTTTTAGTACCGCTTTTTTTGCCGAATATCACAATTTTAAAGAAGATATTTACTGCATATGTACAGATACGGATATATCTCGGGCCTGGGTGGGAATGGAACCGGCAAAAAGTAGAATAAAATATTTGGCACCCAATCGTAGAGTAAAAGAACGTTTGATGTTATACGGGGTAAAAGAAAAAAATATTTATATCACCGGTTTTCCTCTGCCAAAGGAAAATATCGGCGGCAAGGATTTGCATATTTTGAAAAAAAGTATAGCATATAGAATTGCCAATCTTGATCCGGAAAATCGTTATCGGGATAAATACCAAAGGACTTTAAAATATTATTTGGGACGTGATTATTGCAACAAAAAACCTCGCCACCCCTTGACTATTACTTTTGCGGTCGGTGGTGCCGGTGCCCAAAGGCAAATCGGTTCTACAATTTTGGAAAGCCTGCATTCTCTAATTAGAAAAAAACAAGTCCATTTGAATTTGGTAGCCGGGGTTAGAAATGATGTCTATAAGTATTATTATAATTACGCGCGCATGATGGGGATAGACAAAAGTCTTGGAACCAGCTTGAATATTATTTACGATACAAACAAAATTGATTATTTTAAAAAATTTAATCAAATCTTGCTAACTACTGATATTTTATGGACAAAGCCGAGTGAACTGTCTTTTTATGCGGGTTTGGGTCTGCCGATTATTATGGCTCCGCCAATCGGGTCGCAAGAAGATTACAACAAAGACTGGCTACACGCGGTCGGAGCCGGTTTTGAACAGGACGATCCGCGGTATACGCACGAATGGCTGTTTGATTGGCTAAGTTCGGGTTGGCTGGCTCAAGCAGCAATGGAAGGTTTTTTGGATGCTCCAAGAAACGGAGCTTATCACACAGAGGAAATCGTGCTGGAAGGAAAGAGGAGTGAAATTGAAGACATGCATCTACTGTAGTCTAAAGTTAAAAGTCAAAAATCTTAAATCAACTTTAGACTTTAGACTTTAGACTTTAGACTTATTTTACATGTGGTTTTTTCTTGCAATTTTGGGATATAGCGCTTTGGCGCTAACGGTTACTCTGGATAAATTTATTCTAACAAAATCAGTCGGAAAACCGATTGTTTATACTTTTTATTCCACAATTTTCATGTTCGGTGCTTTGCTTTTGTATCCTCTGGCGCCGGAATTATTGTCCGGAACGGAATGGCTGTGGGCGTTGGTTTCCGGAATTACTTTTGGTTTGGCCTTGTGGGCCATGTTTGTAGCCACCAAAAAAGGCGAGGCCAGTCATATCAATCCTTTCGTCGGAGCAATTACCGCAATCGCCACTTATTTAACAGCTTTTTTTATTCTTGGTGAGCGTTTGTCTTTATTTGATAATATTGGCTTTTTAGTGTTGGTAATTGCTACGGTTTTATTATCTTTTGAGAAAACAAAAAATAACAATCATATCCATGTCGGTTATTTATATGCTTTTTTAGCCGGAATATTGTTTGCTTTTTCTCATATTTGCGCAAAATATTTATATGATATAAATGATTTTTTGCCGGTATTTATATGGACCAGATTTACAACCGGCTTTTTTGCTCTTTTTTTGTTGTTTTCACCGGCCGTTCGAAGAATTTTTAAAAAAAGAAAAAAGAAAGTCAAAAGCAAATACCGCAAACATGCCTTATCAATTGTGGCTGTTACAAAAATATTGGGATTTATTGGAGTAATATTAATCCAGTATGCGATTGCGATCGGTTCCGTTACTGTCGTCAATGCACTGGCCGGATTTCAATTTGTCGCCATGTTTGCCTTGATTTATTTAATGAGTGTTTTTTATCCAAAAATATTCAAAGAGTATTTTACCAAAAAAGAATTTTGGCTGCAGCTTTCAGCCATTGTTTTGGTGGCTGTGGGCTTGGCTTTGTTTGTAGTTTAAAAAACTGTAATGGATTTAAATTTATTTCGTAGTAGTTTATGGCAGAGAGTGTCAAAAATGAAAAAATAAAAAATGAAAATCAGCTGGTGGAAAAAGCAAAAGATGATGAAGCTTCTTTTGAAATTTTGTATGAACATTATTTTCCCAAGATATATGGCTTTATCTTTAAACGTACCGGCAATAAAGAAGCAACTGAAGATTTGGTATCTAGTACTTTTATGAAAGTTTTTTGTAATTTAAGCGGTTTTAGCCCGAAAAAAGGCAGTTTTTCTTCTTGGATTTATACAATTGCCAATAATAATTTAATTGATTATTACCGTAAACAAGGAAGGAAAAAAGAATCCGGTATGGAAGGATTAGAAAATAAACCGATTGAATCCGATTCACCCGAAGATGAAATGCAGGCATCATATGAGGCTACAATAGTTCAAAAAGCTTTAGGTGATTTAAAAGAAAAATATCAAAGAATATTGCATTTGAAGTTTTATGCCGAACTATCTAACCAAGAAATAGCCGAGGTTATGGGTATGTCGGTGAACAATAGCCGGGTAACAATTCACAGAGCTTTGAAAAAATTTGCTTTGATACACAAAAAATATGAAAAATAAGGCAAAAAATAAAAAAATGAATTTTTTGGATAATAAAAAATCCAATAAAAAACGTAATGAATCCAAGTTTGCGTCGTTAAAGGAAGCAGAGGGTAAACTCAAGCGGGGGATTTTTAATTCACAGCCTGCTTCTCAAGAGTTTAAAAATTCGCTAAAGCGAGACATCATTGAGAAACGGCGCAAAAAAAATATTATTATGAAAAAACCAAGTTTGAATATTGCTTCCCTAAAAACCCTATTTAGGCCAAAGCGATTGGTACCGGCCGCGATTGTTGGTCTGGTGGTATTGGTCACAATATCGAGTATCTATATTTGGCAACCAAGCCAGCCGGGCGGTTTATTTGATCCCTTTTCAAAATTATTGATAAATCCGGCCTATGCCCAGGATAATTTTACGGTTGAAGCCACTGAGTCAGACAGTCTGGGTGTGGATAGCAGCACCGCTTTTGTAATAAAAAGCAAGGACGAAATAGAAGACAGTAATTTGTTAAAAGAAAATATTAAATTAACTCCGGAGGTTGATTTTAATTTTGAAGTAATAAGTAATCAAGAATTTAAAGTTACACCAAAAAGTCCTCTTCAAACCAGGACTGTTTATAATTTAAAAATTGATTCAGCATATGTTAATTCCGAGGGTTTAACAGTTGAGCGCGACTATTCTTGGGCTTTCCAAGTCAAAGATCAGTTTAAAATTTATGGCAGTTTACCGCGCGACAAAGTTGACGAAGTACCGCTAAATACCGGTATAGAAATTTATTTTAGTCATGAAGATTATTATGATTATTATAAATATGTCACAATTGAACCTAATATCAGCCATAGATTTGAAAAGCATGGTCGGACTTTGGTTTTAGTACCAAATGAAACATTACAAAGCGGTACCATTTATACTATAACTGTAGATAAAAATTTACCCCTTGAAAATTCCGATGAATCACTGGAAGAAGATTTTCAATTTCAATTTGAGACCAATGCTGCTGGCTCGGCTTCTAATTATCGAAAAATTTATTTTAGAAAAGAGCTTAGTGAGTTTTCTCCGGATGTAACTCCTTTTTTCCCGGTATATGAGCATGGTACCCAAGCTGAGTATAAAGTATCGGTATATAATTTAGGTAATTTGGAAAACTATCAAAGATTGGTTAGTCAAAAAAGTGCCATACCTTCATGGGCGAGTTATCAGAATCGATATACCAAGATTGACCTTGGTAATGCAGTTCAAGTCATGGATATTGATCTAAAAACAACCGAATCACGTAATAGAGATTATCTGGTTTTACCTGATAGCCTGGATGTTGGTTTTTATGCTCTGGAACTGCAAACACCGGACAATAGAACTTTACAGACTTTTTTTCAAGTTACCAATATTGCCGCCTATATAAATATACTGGAAGACCAGTCTTTGGTTTGGCTTAAGAACGCACAAAGCGATACATCCATAAATGCTGCCAAAGTTAGGCTGGTTGGGAGTGGAGACGAATACACATCAAATAGCAATGGCCTGGTGGTTTTTGATACTGAAAAGATTAATGCCGATAGCGATGAGATCGTAATAGACGACGGATCGGAGAAAGCATTGTTTAAATTGAGTAAATACGATCGAAACCTTGGTGGTGACTATTGGACAATTTTGGAAAAAGATAGACCTGTTTACAAACCGGATGACAAAGTCCATTTATGGGGGTTTTTACAAGATCGTGATGGTAATGATTTAAAAAATAAGGACATAAAACTTCAGCTTATAAAAAATGATTATTTTAATTATTACCATGAAACAGCTGTTTTGGAAGAGGTAAGTATTGAATTGGATCCAAACGGTGCTTTTTCCGCGGAATTTAATTTGGAAGATCTTAAAAGTGGATATTATCATGTCGAGTTATTTGTAGATGGTGAATTCGTGACCAGGGATTTTATTAATGTTCAAGATTATATTAAGCCCGAATACCAAATAGAGCTTACACCGGAAAAGTATGCTGTTTATGCCGGAGAAGATATTAATTTGGATGCTGAGACTAATTTTTTTGAAGGGACGCCAGTACCATATTTGGATTTATCGGTTGATGGACAACAGGTTACTACTGATTCTCAAGGCAGGGTCAAGACTGTAATAAATACATCAGAGCATAGCTGCACACATAAGTGGTCTTGTGCTAGTGTGTCTTATAAGTCTTTAGAAGCTCATCCTGCAGATTCGGAACTGGGAGAAATAAGCGGTCGTACCATGGTGATTGTGGCCAATTTTGATACTTTGGGTAGTGTTAAAGCGAATAAGGTGGAGGATGGTAAAGCAGAAGTAACAACCAAGTTTAATTACTTTGATTTTGATAAGATTAACAGTGGGGATGGTAATATTTATTATGATTATCGGGGTCCGGTGAGAGCCAATGTTGATTTTAGAGCGGAAATATATGAAGTTGGTTATAAAAGACAAGAAATCGGTACTGATTATGATTTTATAAATAAAGTGACACGTAAAAGATATTCATATAGTTATTATGAGAATAAAGTAGGCGAGTTTAGTGGTAATACCGGCGCCAGCGGTGAACATAAATACCGGTTTGATGTTGAAAAAGATAAAAATTATCGCGTTAAAGTTTTTGCCAAAGATAATCATGGTCGGGCTTTTTATCAAACCGCTTATTTTTATAATTTTCAATCAAGGTATGATTATGATTTTTATGAATTGGAAATAAAAGATAAACAGGAGACAGAAGACAGGGATCTTAATGAGTACTCGATCGGTGAGACGGTTAAAGTGGAAATGAAAAATAATGGAAAAGAACTGTCCGGATCAGACAAAAATGATTTTCTGTTTTTGCAAATGCAGCGCGGTTTGCAAGATTACCAAGTCAGTCAGAATTCAGAATACGGATTTAAATTTACTGAAGAAGACATACCAAATTTACGTTTAAAAGGGGTATGGTATGATGGGAATACTTTTCATGAGACCTATAGCAATTATTGGTTTGGTGGAGGAGGTAATGGTTCTGTCATCAGAGTCGCCAAGTCTGATAGGGAGTTGGATATTGAAGTGGTTAGTGAAAAGCAAACTTATCAGCCCGGAGAAGATGTAAATTTGTATATTAGCGTCAAAGATAAATTTGGTCGTGGAGTTAGGTCAAGTTTTAATATAAATTTGGTTGATGAGGCTGTTTATAAGATTAGAGAGGATTACAGTAATACATTGTCGGAATTGTATGCAGGTGTCCCAAGTGGTGAATTGTTTAGCTATAGTTCACACGAAACCCCCTTATTTGATCAAAGTGGAGCCGAAGGTGGGGCCGGTTGCTTTTTGTCCGGAACCAAAATTACTATGGCGGATGGTAGTTTAAAAAATATTGAGGATATTGTCCCGGGTGATGAGATTTTGACTTATGATTCACCGGCAACAAGAAAATTAACCAAAGCCAAGGTTGTGGAAACCTTTCAACATGTTGTTCCGGGTTATATTATTATAAATGATTCTATAGAAGTAACTCCGGAACATAGATTCTATATCAACGATGGTTGGCAAATGATCGGCGAGGCCAAGGTAGGTGATTTTATGTTGGACGCGGATGGTAACTATATTTTGATTGAAAATATTGAGAAAGTGAAAAAGACAGTTGAGGTGTTTAATTTTCATGTGGCTGATTATCATACTTATATTGCCAATGGCATTTATGTACATAATGAAAAAGGCGGAGCACGAGTGGACTTCAAGGATACTGCTATGTTCTTTTCCGGACAAACCGCCAGTAATGGCAAGGGTGAAATAAGTTTCAAATTACCCGACAATATTACTTCTTGGCGAGTTAATGCCAAAGCTGTTACCAAGTCACTTTTGGCCGGTCAGTCAACCGGCAACATAAATGTCAGTAAACCGGTTTTTGTCTTGGGAACATTTGCTGACGAGTATTTGGCAAGTGATAAACCTATCGTTAAGTTGAGAGCCTATGGTAGTTCATTGAACCGGGGAGATAAGGTTGATTTTTCAATGACAATTGATGACCTGGGTATTGATGAAGAGCGATCCTCGTATGCTTTCGTTCCGGAATATTTTGATTTGGGTAACCTTAAAAAAGGTGTTTATCCTCTATATCACTCGGTAAAGACAAACGGCTATAGTGACGCTGTTATCAGGCCTATTTCCGTTATAGATTCCAGGCTTAAGAAAGAATTTACTGATTTTTATGAACTGACACAAGATATAAAACTGGTACAAATTCCTGAAGATAGATTTAAAATGATTTTTTCTGATGAAAGCCAAGGTAAATTCTACAACCGTTTGACCAGATTGGCTTGGACTTGGGGTGACAGAATCGATCAAAAACTTTCTCGCGTCTTAGCCGGAAGATTCAAACAAGTTTATTTTGATGACGAAATGACAGGAAATGGTGAAGAAATTGATAAAAATTTATTCCAAATGTCTAATGGCGGTATTGCTTTGTTGTCATATGCCGATTCGGATTTTGAACTGTCGGCCAAAATAGCCGCTTTAGCCCCGCAATTTTTCGATCGTAATGCTTTAGCCAATTATTTTTACGGGTTTTACAACCAAACCAGTTTGACTGAAGATGAAGCCGCTCTGTCACTATATGGTTTGGCCGCTTTGGATGAACCGGTTTTGTATCCGGTGCAAAAAATGGCCCAAAAAGAGGATTTGTCAGTGAAAAATCGTCTTTATATTGCTTTGGCGGCTGAAGAATTGGGTGATACCGAACTAGCTCGCGATATGTTAGATCAGCTCTTAAGCGACTATGGTGAAGAGTTTGAAAGCATGGTTCGTATAAAACCGAGTGACAATAAGGACGAAATTTTGGCCGCTACATCACTCGCCGCCAACTTAGCTGCCGGTGTGGATAATGATTTTCACGAAAGATTGTGGAATTATGTTCAAAAGAATTACACTAGAGAAATTTTAGTGAATTTGGAAGAGCTCTTGTATATCAAGCAAAGGCTAACACATCTAAAACCGACTCCGGTGAGTTTTGTTGTGACCGTTGATGGCAAGCGCATTGAAAAAGAATTGGAAAAAGGTAGAACTTTTACCTTGTCTCTTACTCCGGAGCAATATGAAACATTCAAAGTTGAAGAGATAGACGGCGACGTGGGTGTAACCGTATCATATTTTGCCGCTCCAAATCAGTATGCCGAAGAACCTGGGAGAGTCACTTATGTATCAGTTGAGAAAAAGTATTTTGTAGATGGTCAAGAAACCACTACGTTTAAAGAAAATGATGTGGTTGAGGTGAGGCTTTATCCATCTATTAATCCCAACTCTGTTGACGGCGCCTACACAGTAACCGATATATTACCAAGCGGCTTAAGTATAATCAAAAGACCGTATGCCAGGGGCGATATTGATTATGATAGTTGTATAATATATCCGTATAGAAGCGGTTACAATATAATTAAAACGAATTATTATAAGGGATCAAAATGCGGTTATAGAAAATACTATGCCCGTGTCAATTCGCTTGGTGAATTTACAGTTGAGCCGGCCGTAATCCAATCTGTTAATACCGAGGATATTATCAATTATTCCGAGCCGGGTACCATAGTTATAGAAAATGTTGAATAAGACCGGACAATCTAAAACCTTAAAAATCACTGCCATCGCTTTTGTCGGTCTGGTGGTGATTTTTTTGTTGATATTTTACAAGCAACAGATGTTGACTGAGATAAAAGATGAACATAGTCCGGTGTTTTCTAACAGCGAACCGTATGCGGAGACAGTTGAATTGGATTATAACTGGGAATTGTTTTATTCAGCCATAGAGAACGGTGAAAAAACATATCAAGAAAAAGATAAAAAAGTTTATGGTGGAATAATTCCTCATCATGATTTGGTTTCAGATTATATTGCAGAATTCTTTTCTCGACTTAAAGAAACTGAAAACCCAAAAACCATAATTATTTTGGGACCAAATCACATCGGTCAAGGCGTGGATGATGTTATTAGCGGTCGAGTGGATTGGCGGACTCCGTTTGGGGTGGTAGAAAATAATTATACTATTATCGATGAATTAGTCGCTAGTGGTTTGGTTTCTTATGATAATGAAAATTTTATTCCCGAACACTCCATTAAAAACACAGTGGCTTTCGTTTCATATTATTTTCCAAAAGCCGACATAGTTCCGTTGGTTATATTAAGTAATAAAGAAATTAGTGACATGGAGAAATTAGCGGACAGACTGGCTGAATATTCCGGCAACGATGAAGTTTTGGTCATTGGATCTTTTGATTTTTCACATTATTTGACCCCGGATGAATCAGTTGATATGGATAAAATAACTTGGGACGCAATTGAAAATCGCGCTTACAGCCAAATTTTAATGTTTGATAATACTTATATTGATGCACCGGCAGCCTTAATTGTTTTATTAAAAACCATGGACATGCTTGGGGCCAGTGATTTAAATATTATCCGTCATAGTAATTCCGGTAAATATTTACAGCAAAATATAAAAAATTCCACCAGTTATTTTACCGCTTATTTTACACAAGGTGATTAGTTAATTATTTTTTTTTGTGGTAAAATAAAGTCATTATGAAGCAAAATAAAATTATTATGATTATTGCAATCATACTATTTATAATAGTATTGTTTTATTTATTCTTATGGCTTATAAGCCGCAAAGAATATAATGTCGAATACGGCATTAGTTACAATCAATACCAAGCTGAATCATTGGAATTGGATTGGCAAAAAGTTTATATTGACATGCTGGAATCTTTGGAACCGGAGTATGTGCGAATAGCCGCCATGTGGAGTGAGATTGAACCGGAAAGAGGGTATTACGATTTTAGCAAGGTTGATTGGATGATGGACAAAGCGGCTGAAAATGATACCAAAATAACTTTGGTTCTAGGTCAAAAAGCTCCGCGCTGGCCCGAGTGCCACGTTCCGGACTGGGTAGAAAATTTGAATGAAGAACAGTATAGAACCAGATTGTTATCATATATTGCCAAAGTAGTGGAAAGATACAAAAATCACCCGGCTTTGGAACTGTGGCAGGTGGAGAATGAACCTTTTATTAAATTTAGATTTGGTGAGTGTGACAATTACCGAGAAGATTTGGTCTATGATGAAATCGATTTGGTTAAATTGCTCGATGGTAATAAAAAGATTTTGATTACAGACAGCGGAGAGTTAAGTACATGGCGTCAAGCCATTAATGCCGGAGATATTTTTGGTACCACTTTATATCGTGTCGTTCGCGCATACAAAGGTGTGGTTTTTTCTTATAATTGGCTACCACCCTCGGTTTATCGCTTGAAAGCGCAGTTGTACGACAAGGATATGGATAATGTCATTGTCTCCGAACTCCAAGCCGAACCATGGTTTACTAATGGAGGAGCCCTTCATACTCCGATAGAGGAGCAAGAAAAAACCATGAATACAGAGAGATTAATTAAACATTTTAGATATGTAGAAAGAATTGGAGTACCCAGAGCATACCTATGGGGTGTTGAATGGTGGTATTGGATGAAGGAAAAACAAGAAAATAATTTTTATTGGGATTATGTAAAGATGAAACTAAAAAGCTCTTGACAATTTTTGGAAGATGATATATTGTCAGTAGTCGTTTTTAGCTTGGAAAGTATCGTTATTTAACAAAAGGAGAAGTAATGCGGTTTTTTATCGTTGTCGCTTTAGCGTTTATCGGGAATGCTCTTTTGGGCTCTTGCTCTACGGAAATTACCAGAAATAACCCCGACGAGTGCTATTTCGTCTATGCTGACAAAAGCAAAAAACCAATCGGTCCTATTTCCTGCGCAGAATTTGAGGAGCAGTTAAAAGACGCTACTTGGGTGCAGGGTAGACCTGTTGAGGAAAGTGTTTGTTGTATGTCAGTGGAGGATTGCCCGGAAAATCAAATTTGTGATCCCAAGAAAAGGATGTGTTATCAGGAAGATCTTCCTGACAGTCCTGAATAGGGATTATTTTTTCAAAAAAAAACGAACCCCCAACAAGTGAATTGTAGGGGTTTTTTATTTGAGTGGTTTTTTTTGGTGCACGCCAAGGGAGTCGAACCCCTGACCTCCTCGGTGTAAACGAGGCGCTCTAACCAGCTGAGCTAGGCGTGCTTTAAAACCAGCTGCCTGCCTCGCCATAGTCCGAGCGAAGCGAGGACGAAGGCGAGAGCTAGGCGTGCTTATCACAAAAATCCCTTACATTATAGATCAAAATATACAAAATGTCAATACAAATTAACTCTGCTTAGGATTATTGTACTTTAGTGATCGAGTGCTCTAGTGCTGGAGTGATTAAGTGTCAAAGATATACACACTTAAATCAGTGTGTTTTTTGTTTGTTTTATGGTATAATTTGAATATAAATTAATAAATAATTAATTTATAAATTTTTACTTAAATTACAGTAGAATTTTTATTTAATATGTCAGTCCTAAAATAGGACTAATTTTACGTTATTTAATCAAAAGAATAAAGAAAATATGCCGAAAGAGAAAAAGATTCTCGTAGCGGAGGATGAAAAACCAATGGCCCGAGCTTTGGAACTGAAATTAACCAGTGCCGGGTTTTCCGTTTCGGTTGCTTATGATGGTGCAGATGCCTTGGAAAAAATGTCCAAAAACAAATATGATCTTTTGTTACTTGATTTGGTAATGCCCAAAAAGGACGGGTTTACCGTTCTTGAAGAGATGAAAGAAAAAGGAATTAAAATTCCTGTTATAGTTGCCACCAATCTTAGTCAAGATGGTGACAAAGAAAAGACCAAACAGCTTGGTGCCAGTGAATATCTTGTCAAATCAGATGTACCAATTAGCGATGTAATTGAAATAGTTAAAAAAACATTAAAGTAATTTTAGTTTATAGCTTTAGTCTATGCAATTAAATGAAGATCTAATTAAAAAAAATTTAGTGGAGCAAAACTACATTACTCAAGAGGATTTAAAAAAGGCCGAGGAGTTTGCCAAAGAATATAAGACCTCTTTTTCTGATTATCTGTTTTCAGAAAATCTTTTGTCCGAGGATCTTTATGGTCAGGCTATTGCCGAACATTTGGGGGTAAAATATGTCAACCTTAAAAAACAAAAAATAGATGAGGATGTTTTGCTTTTGATTCCAGAGTTAGTAGCCAAGACCAAAAAAGTGATTGCTTTTGAGAGGTCTGAAAAAGGGGTAAAAGTAGCTATGAACGATCCTCAAGACATCGAAACTTTAGGTTTAATAGAAAAACGTGTTCATCAAAACGTAATTCCATATTTTACCACGATTGAACAACTGGAAGAGGCTTTTACAATATACAAAGGCAGTTTAAAAGAGGAGTTCAAAGGGGTTTTAAGAAAGCTAAAAAATGAAGAATTATCCCGAGAAGAAAAAGATAGTATGATTATTACTGTCCTTGATCTTTTGTTACGTTATGCCCACCAGAATAAAGCCTCTGATATACATATTGACGCTCATGTGAAAAAAGCTGTTGTTCGATATAGAATTGATGGAATTTTGCATGATGTTTTGGAGCTGCCAAAAAATTTGTATGAATATATTTTGACCAGAATAAAGATTCTATCAAAGATGAGAACTGATGAACACAGAGCTGCGCAAGATGGTAAAATGAGGTTTGAAACCAGCGAGGGTAAGATAGATGTTAGAGTTTCTGTGGTTCCGGTCACCCAAGGTGAAACTACGGTAATGCGTCTGCTTTCAGCCAGAAGTAGAAAGTTTAGCTTAGTTGATTTGGGTCTTCAAGAAAGGGATTTGAAAAAAGTAAAACGAGCGATAAAGCATCCACATGGCATGGTTTTGGTAACCGGTCCGACCGGTTCAGGTAAGACCACGACTTTATACGCTGTTTTAAAAATAGTAAATAAACGTGAGATAAACATTGCTACTATTGAAGATCCGGTGGAATATGATATAGAGGGTGTTAGTCAAATCCAAGTAAACACCAAGACAAACCTGACTTTTGCCAAGGGTTTGCGTTCTATTGTGAGACAAGACCCTGATATTATCATGGTAGGCGAAATTAGAGATGAAGAAACAGCCGGAATTGCTGTTAATTCTGCATTGACGGGTCACTTGGTTTTATCCACACTCCATACCAATGATGCCGCCACCACCTTACCGCGTCTATTGGATATGGAAGTGGAGCCATTTTTGGTTGCCTCTACTGTCAATGTTGTAATTGCCCAAAGATTGGTAAGAAAAATTTGTACCAAGTGTAGGGCCTCCGTGAAATTATCCGCAGAACAAAAGAAATTTATAAAAAGTCATGAAGTTGTAAAAAAGATGATGCAGGGCAGGAAAGGTAAAAAAGTTTCTGACATAACTTTGTATCACGGAGCTGGTTGTCCAGTTTGTAGTGGCACCGGCTATACCGGACGAGTTGGTATTTTTGAAATTTTAGAAATGGATGATGAAATAAGAGAGTTGGTTTTAAAAAGAGCTTCAAGTGATGAAATTACGGAATTGGCCAAGAAAAAAGGCATGAGCACCATGCTTGAGGATGGTATGGACAAAGTTTTTAAAGGTATTACTACAATAGAGGAGGTTTTGCGTATGGCGAGTGATGACTAATTTAAAAAATACTCATAAAATTTTAATATGCCTGTCAAAAAAGTTTCTCAAAAGAAAGAAGATAAAAAAAAGAAAGAGAGTCTGATGGCTCTTGATATTTCAATTGGTGGTGTCACTTTGGTACAAAAAGCCGTTTTTGCCAAACATTTAGCCGTCATGCTTAAATCCGGAATTACTATTACCGAAGCTTTGGGTATTGCGCTTGAATCCTCTGAAGGTAAACTAAAGAGAATAGTTCGTCAGATACAAGAATCTGTAAAATCTGGTCGAACCCTTTCCGACTCATTGGCTCGTTACCCAAAAGTTTTTTCCGGTCTCTTTATCAATGCTGTTAAGGCCGGTGAGGCTTCCGGAACTTTGGAGCAAAACTTAAACAGTGTAGCTGAGCACTTGGAGGCTCAAAAAGAATTAATAGCAAAAATAAAAGGTGCCATGCTTTATCCGATCATTGTGTTGATCGCCAGCTTTGTTTTGGGTATGGGAGTTACTTTTTTTGTTTTACCGAAGATAACACCACTTTTTGAGGGTTTAGATGTTGATTTACCTGCCACCACAAGAGGTTTAATTTGGTTCTCTCATTTTGTCCAAGACCACGGACTTATTTTATTTATTTCTATTGTAGGTGTAACTGTTTTTTTGCTGTGGCTGGTAAGACAAAAATTTTCCAGGCCGGTAACACATTGGCTTTTATTAAGATTACCTATTTTAAAAGACATAGTTTATAAATCAAATTTGATTACTTTTACAAAAACCATGGGTTTACTATTGAAAAGTGGTCTAAATATTGATGAGGCCATGGATATAAGTAAAGAAACTTTGGGAAATTTTTATTATTCGCGATCAGTTACCCAAATTAGTAAAAGAATTGATAAAGGTTTTAGTTTGTCAGATAATTTGAAAGAATACTACACACTCTATCCTACAATAGTGGTTGAAATGGTAAGAGTGGGTGAGGAGTCTGGTAATTTGACAGAGACTTTGTTGTATCTGTCGGATTTTTATGAAACTGAATTGGACGAAGCTACAAAATCTCTAGCAGCCGCTATTGAACCGGTCTTGTTGATTTTTATTGGTTTGGTTGTAGGTTTCTTGGCCCTTTCAATCATTACTCCGATATATGATATCACGGGTAATATTAGGAGATAATTTTTAGCTTGCGCTTAAATATTTATGAATAATTCCGGTGTTTCAATTGTAGAATTACTGGTAGTAGTGGGGATTACCCTTATTTTGGCAGCTACAGCGGTGCCAATTTATGGTAATTTGCAAGTTTCAGCGCAAATAAATGAAAACAGTGCCCAAATTGTTCAGGCCATGCGTATTGCCAGGGAAAAAAGTGTTTCCGGTAATAATAATTCCAGATATGGCGTTAAATTTGAATCAGATAGATATATTTTATACCAGGGGTCTTCTTATCCATCTCGCAATTCTGATTATGATAGGGAAGTAGTGCTAAATGAAGCTCTTGTAATTTCTTCCACTTTCACAAATGATGAAATAAATTTTAGTAAAGGTAGTGGTCTACCTGATCAATCCGGTACAACCACTTTGAAACACAGATTAGGTGATCAAGCGGTTATTTTTGTAAATCAATATGGTTTGGTAGAAAGAAAGCAATAACACAAGATGAAAAGGAAAGAAAATTAATTTTTTTCAAATGACTGTTTTTAGGGAAAAAACAGGCCAAACATTGATAGAAGTCATTATTGCCATGACTATTTTTGCGTTGATATCTTCTGCTCTTATAACTTTGTCAGTCGGCAGTTTCAATGCTTTGTCTCAAGGTGGCGAACAGACTGAAGCTGAAGCCTTGGCACAAGAGGCGATTGAAGCCATAAAATCAATTAGAGAAGGGGCTTGGAATGAAATTCAATATAGTAAAAGCGCTGTATCCACAAGTACAGGTGAGTGGGTTTTTGTAGGTGAGGGGACAGAAGAGCAAATCGGACAATATAGAAGATTAATAATTTTTGATGATGTGTGTCGAGATGCCAATGACGACATTGTAGCTTGCCCCGGTCTCTATACCGATATCCATACAAAAAAGGTAACTGTAACCGTAACTTGGGAAATTCGAGACGGGGTGGAAAACATAGTGGAGAGAATAGCTTACCTAACCAATTGGGATTCTCATGAGTGGGTCCAAAGAGATTGGTCCGGTGGTAGTGGTCAGCCGATATGGTCTGATATCACACGTTATTATACTGATGATGGTAATATAAATTATTCAACTGCCGGAGAGGTAAAATTGGCCGGTTCCGGTTCCGGTGGCAGTGCTTGTGCCGGTTATACTTGGAATTTTAGTACCTCATCTGGTTACAGTTTTAATCCGTCAGAAATAGAAGTGGTTAGCGGTACCGCCAGATTAGCCGGTGAAATTGGTGATTCAGGTGGTATTGAAGACGGTACATTTAGTAGTAGTACAAATACCGACTATGATTGGCCTTTTACAACAGCCGGTAATTATACTTATGATTCAGACAAAATTCAAATAACGGGCGGTGTAGCTGAGTTGGTTCCGGATCAGTCGGTTTTTAGAATCAAGGAATACTATATCGGTTCAGGTCAATTTAGCGGTAATTCTTATAATTTAACCTTGGATCAAGATTTGGCAGATAATTATTTTGTTATAGTTCGAGGATCGGATGGTGATGGAAGTAGTACTGGAAATCGCGGACCGGATGAAAACTATATTGCTCTGACAGCCGACCCAAATGGTACCGGTGATCTTGGTGTCTCCGGAGCAAATGATAGACTTACATTTACACGTAATAATTCAGTTGATGGTTGGATTGGTGTGGTAACGGTAGTGGAATGCCTGCAGGCTTGTTCCTCGGCCGGTTTTGAATTATTAGATGTACAAGATATAAGCCATGGTAGTGGGGTGGGTAGTGGTACTGACAACTCCGGTACTTCATGGTCTGATATTGATCAAGTTATGATAATGGCCGGTTTTAATGGATCAGGTTGTCGAACTCCGGAAACTTCAAACGGTAATAACGATGTTTGTCATATAAAATACTGGCCATCCAGCTCAAATGTAATAAATTGGGAAAGAAATTATACTGGCAATAGCGCAAACAGCACCGCCATGGTACTGGAGTGGGGTAGTGAATGGACAGTCCAGCGAGTAAACATCACTGGTACGGCCGGTGGAAATGGAGCCAACGCCATTGGAGAGTATAATACAGCCTCTATCAGTTCAGTTAGTAGGGTAAATACTTGGGTGTGGGGTGTAGGCTATACTACAGATGATGGTATTGGTGATTCTGCGGAGGGTACTTTGATCACCTTAGGTAATGGTGTTGCGGAAAATCTTTCTGAAAGTCAGGTAGCTGTCGGTCAAGAATACACTGACAACAAAAATTTTGAGGTCTATGCTTTGACTCATGATGACCTAACAGTCGATTATAGATTCAAAGCAGATGGTGATAGTGGTAACCTAACTTATGATCAAGACGTAGATATAGTGAATGACGACAGTGCTAGAATGGCTTTGTCTTACAATGGTTGTAATGGTACCGGCGGAGCTTGGCCACGGCCTATATTTTCAGCCAGGTATTTGGATGATGATACTGTCCGTTTGGAAAGACGTAGAAGCGGTCAACCTTTTCCGGCTTGGGTACAAGGGATTAATTTTTCCGGAATTGAATCAACTGGGTCATCCAGTACCACACTCAATCCGGGTTTTGATGTGGATGCTTCAAATTGGGGATATTCAGATTGGGATCAAGGAGGTGGAGAAGTTGATGTTACCGGTTATCGTGCTACAAGCGGAGGTAACCCGGGTGGGTATGCAGAAATAAATATTCCTTCCGGTGGTAATGATGAGGTGGGTGGCTTTGGTTATCAAGCTTTTACTGTTAGTGAAGATAACCCTATCGTTACATTGGATTTTGATTGGCAAGTATCTGCCTATGATGCTACACCGGATACTTTTCAGCTTTATGTGTTTGTAGATTCATCGGCCGGTGCACCGACAATCGGCCAGGAGGTATGGTCATCCGGAGAAATCAGCGCCACCCAGGGTTGGACTTCGCAAGTCAATATAGATGCCTCTTCAAAGGTTACGACCGCTGGCACTTATTATCTAAAAATTGCCGTTTGGGTGGAAACTCCCGGTGGACCGGGCACCGGACCTTTTACAATCGGTTATGATAATATTTTGTTAACTTGGGAGTATTTACCGGATGCGATGTATCCGACTGATAACCCGGATATTTATCCAAATTCTTCTTATTCTGCATCAGGGGTACAAAGTTGGGATAGTTTTACCGAAACCGCTATTAAAGGTACAGGAGAAATTTATTACCAGTTGACAATTGATAATGGTATCAATTGGTACTACTGGGGCGGATCCAGCTGGGATGTGGCCGGAGTTATGGATTACAATACGGCGAGTGTTATTGATACTAATATATCTTCACTCAGTACCAGTGGGGAACAAATAAAATTTAAGGCTTTTTTAGAAAGTGATGGAACAAGTCAAGTAAGACTTGATAATATTAATATTGGTATTATACCGGATTGGGTTTGGGCTTTTTCAGATTGGGGTGTTGGTGGTGGAGAAGTGACACCGGTTGGTTCTTATCAGTCAAGTGGTGGTAATCCGGGTGGCTATGCTGATATTACAGTCCCTCAGGGGACTAATGACGAGGTTGGCGGTTATTGGGAGCAAGCTTTTACCACTACCCAAGATGATCCGAATGTTACCATAGATTTTGATTATAGAGTTTTAGATTATAATAGTACGCCGGACTTGGCGGAAATTAGAGTTTATCTTGATACATCAAGTGGTGCTCCAAGTAATCAAGTTGGTAGCAGTATAACCGTATCTGGAGAAGGTGGTTGGACAGGTGCCAGCCAAATTGACGCCTCTTCAGCTGTTAGCTCAGCCGGTACATATTATCTGAAAATGGCTTTGTGGGTGGAAACTGGTAACAATGATGGTCCTTATACGGTTGGATTTGATAATGTTGATTTAAATTGGGAAGCTGGTGGTTATCCGGATAATATTCCGGGGATTAATCCGGTTGCCTCATATGAACCCTCTTCAGTAGATACTTGGACTGGAATTTCAGTAAGTTCCACCAAAAATGGCGGGGAAGTTTATTTTCAAATTTCTGATGATGATGGTTCAACTTGGTACTACTGGGGTGGATCCAGTTGGGATGTGGCCGGAGCCGGTGACTATAATACCACCAGTACCATCAATGAAAATTTGTGGCAATTTGACGCGGACGAAGGCAAAATCATGTTTAAAGCTTTCTTGGAAAGTGATGGCACACACCAAGTAACGATAGATGATGTGGAGTTAAGCTGTGCCAATCTCCAGATGGAAGTCGGAACGGTTAGTACTGATGAAAATTGGACTGATGTGGATTTGGAAAATACCTATTCCAGTCCCATAATCGTAACTTCATATTATGAAAGTAATAATACCGCCCCGGCTTCTGTTCGAATTAGGAATGTTACCTCCACCGGTTTTGATGTTCGTCTTCAAAATCCTTCAGCTTTAGATTTATCTAGTGACCAAATAACTTATTTTGTAATAGAGGAAGGTAAGTGGGACGTGGATGGTATAAAAATTGAAGCTGATAAGTATGACACAAATACGGTTGGTGAGAACAATAATTGGACATATGATTCTCTTAGTTTTGCACAAAGTTTTTCAGTTGATCCGATCGTCTTACATCAAGTCATGACCAACAATGATTCTACTTGGATCTCCACTTATGTTAGTAGAGATACATCTCAAAGTGATCCGCCGGATACAGATGGTATGAGAATTGCTCTAAATGGGGCCGAGGCAGTCAATAGTCATGGTACGGAAACAATCGGTTGGGTGGCAGTTGAGGCCAACTCAACCGGTACAATCAGTGGTACTGACTTTGAAACTTACAGAACTACTGACACTGTTTTGGGTCATGACAATGGTTGTTATCCTTTTAGCTATCAAAATTCTTATTCAGCCTCCCCGCTTTTGTTAGGGTTTCAGCAAGAGATGGATGGCACAGATGGGAGTTGGTCAGTTACTTGTAACAATTCCAGCTCGCAAGGTAGTTTTCATGCTGAAGAAGATCAGGTAAGTGACAGTGAGAGGGGTCACACAAGCGAAACTTACGGTTTTGTTGCCTTTGCAGAAGCTTTTGACTATTCTTCGTCTGCTATTTGCACCGGCAGTTTTGTGGATAATACCGAATCGGAATTTGATAATGGTAGTTATTCCAATACTGAATATGACACGGATAGAGTGGAATTAACCGGGTCTGGTATGTCGGCCGGTTCCGGCACTTATACTTCTGATATTTTTAACTCCGGCGGAGTAAGTACTTGGACCAGTATATCTTGGGTTCCTTTTGCTCCTTATCAAAAGAGCCTACCTGACAACGGTTCACTGGAAACGGTTTATACCGAAGATAATTTTAATATGGCAAATAATCAGGCCTTGTTCCATTTCGATGAATCCAGTGGGTCAGTTTCTTTTGATGATGGCTCAAGCAATGGCAATGACGCCGCTTGCTATGGTACGGTTTGTCCGACTGTTGGTTCAGCTGGTAGGATCGGTAGTGCTTTGGATTTTGATGGTAGCCAAGACTATGTTACTTCCACAGCCGATTTGAATCAGTGGCTGGGTGATACCGCTTCGGTTTCCTACTGGATCAAAACCACTCAGGTAGGGGATAGTACCTTTTGGGATGCTCCCGGTATTACCGGGGTTGAACAAAGTGGTGGTGGGAATGATATTTTCTGGGGATGGATCGATGATAATGGTTATATCGGTTTCAAGGTTGGTGATGGTAATGGCGTGCAGAGTAACAATGCAATAAATGATGACAACTGGCACCATATATTTATGACGCGCAATTCCAGTACAGGACTTATAAAATTGTATGTTGATGGAGAATTTCAAAATCAAATAACTTCCGATACCGGAACAAAAACAACTTCATTTTATAGTATCGGTAGGATTGAAGATACCGGGGGCACCCCCAAATATTTTGATGGTTTGGTAGATGAATTTTCTATTTGGGATACTATTTTGGGAGATGATGACATTAGAAAAATTTATTTAAGAGGAGCTTTAAGAATAAAATACCAGGTTCGTTCTTGTAATGACGGTGGTTGTTTGGGTGAGAGTTTTGTTGGACCGGACGGGACTGCCTCAACTTATTATTCCGAGGCTGATAACTATACCACTTCGCTGCCTTCGTTTAATTTAACCAATTTGAGTGATAATCAGTATTTTCAATATCAAGCTATACTTGAAACCTCCAGTTCTACCCTAAGCCCAAAATTAAGTAGTTTTACAGTAAATTACAGCGGGAGTTGTGGCGGTGGCGGGGGTGCTTATGTGGGAACCGGATCATTGCAATCATCAGCTTATGATATGAGCTCCACCTCGTCCATCCAGACTATTGAGTGGGACGAGACCATCCCGATCTGTACTCCTGATTGCGAGGTAAAATTACAGCTTAGGGCTGCGCCCGACAGTGGTGGTACTCCGGGAACTTGGACCGACTGGTATGGTGCAAGCGGAGTTCTAACTTACTTTACTTCTTCTACAGGGTCACTTGTACCTATAAATTTAAACGGTTATCGTTGGGTTCAGTATAGAGCCGAGTTAATTGGTGATGGTAGTAATACCCCTGTTTTAGAAGAAGTTAGGGTAAATTATAGAAATTAAGTCTTTGTATGTTTATTATAAGAGATCAAAAAGGATTTTCTTTTGTAGAAACTATTTTATATGTAGCTATTGTTGGAGCAGCGGTGGTTGGTTTTGTCACTTTTATAATTTCTATAACAAATACTAGAAATAAAAATTTTGTAGTTCAAGAAGTCCAATCCAATGGACGAGTGGCTATTGATATTATGTCACAAAAAATTAGAGCAGCCGATTATGCACTAAATCCAAGCTCTGGTAATACCAGTACTACTCTTGAGTTGGTCATGCCGGGTGGGGCAGATAATTTGGTTTTTACTGTGAATCAGGGTAGGCTATTTTTGATTGAGGGTGGTGCCACTTCTACTCCGCTTACGACTGAAAATGTGCGGATTTCTTCTATCAGCTTTAGCAATTTAGCCGCTCCCGGCGAAAGGGATAATATAAATATAGAAATAACCACGGAATATGGCATGACTGATATTCAGAGTGTTGATTTTATATATTCTCAGGATTTACAGACTTCAGTCGTGGTGAGAAATTAAACCAAGTGAGTAATATTTATGAAAAATAATATAAAAAATAAATTTTTACAAGATTCCCGTGGTGTAGCCGCCCTTCTTACGATTGTAATAGTCGGAGCCGCTGCTCTTATTATGGCTTATAGCACTTCTGTTTTAGGTTTGGGTGAATTGGAAATGGGCTATAGTTCACAAAAAGGAGACCAAGCATTACTTTTGGCAGATGGTTGTATAGAAGAGGCTTTGAACAGATTAAGATTGGACGCCGGATACACAGGTTCTAATTTGTATTTAGGTGATGGATCTTGTATAATAGGTGTCAGTGGAGTCGGTGGAAGTCGGGTAATTTTTGCTACCGGTACAGTTGATATATATACAAAGGTAATAAGAGTGGAAGCTACCCTTTCCGGCTCCAATGTGGATGTAACAACCTGGGAAGAGGTGGTTTTTTAGAAAAATTTAGAATTTAAATAATGTAAATTGTCGGATTTCATGGCAAAAGATACAATTGGTCTTGACATATCGGACAATACAATTGAAGTGGTACAACTTGCAAAAGCAGGTTTTGGAAAATTTCGTCTTAAAGCGATTAACAAAGTTTCCTTACCAAAAGGTGTTGTTGAAAATAGTCAAATAAAAGATGAAGAAGCATTGAAAAGGTACATTGTAAAGTTGTTTCAACAAGCCAAGCCAAAGGCAATTTTTTTTGGTAGTTTTATATTTGGTCTGCAGGAAGACCAAGTTTATACTCATGTTTTTACTTTGGGCGAACATGAAAAAAGAGAACGAGATTTGCTGGTTTTAGAAGAAATTAAAATGAATATTCCACTTGAGGAAGGAAACATTCTTTATTCTTATAAAATATTGGAAAAAAATAAAAAAGGTTTACGGATTTTAGCCTTGGCAGCCAACAAAGATATGGTTTCAGAGTGGAGGACTTTTTTTAAAAAAATGAAAGTCAATATTACTGAATTTGATCCACTGGCATTGGCTATTTACAGGCCACTTATGAACGAAAAATCAAAAGATACTATTTGTCTGGTGGATATTGGCTCAAAAAAAACCGGGGTTACTTTTTTTGATTCTTCCGGTTTGCAGTATTCTTTTGTCTTTAATATCGCCGGAGACGAACTTACAAAACGCGTGGTTGATACCAAAGGTGTAGATTTTAAAAAAGCGGAAAAAGATAAATTAAAGTTTGGTCTCTATCCAAAAGATAAAGAACTTTTTGTGGCTCTTGCGGGTGGTCTTGATGAGATTGCAAAGGAGTTGGACAAAGTTATCAAGTTTTATAATAAGAAAACTCAAAAAAATGTTGAAGAGGTTGTTTTGATTGGTGGTTCCAGTAACTTGAAGAAGATCGATTTTTATTTAGAAAAAAAGTTAGGTTTTAAAATAACTATAGGTAAAGTCCAAGTCTTAGATAAGAATATCCCCCTTGATTTTACAGGAGCGGTTGGTTTGGCTATGAGGGGTTTGGATTCAAAGTGGTCCAAATCTGATCCAATTATAAAATATAAAAATGGTACTACCGGGAAAATAAAGAAATTTTTCAGTTTTGGAAAAGAGAAAGAGGTTAAAAAAGAAGTATTATTAAAAGGTGAGACACTCGATAAGATCAATGAAGTTGATCAGGAAGATATAACCGAAATGAGTGAGGACTTTTCTTTTAGCAGGGCAGCGGATTCAAAAAAAAGGAGATTTAAAAAACAAATTTTTTTGCTCATAATCCTTAGTATTTTTGGTATTTTAGCGGTTGGGGGTGCTTATTGGTTTAGAGTCTACGAGAAGAAGACAGGTGAACAAGAGTTGGTCTCATCTATGATTCAATATACTGAAACTCAGAGTTTTGATCTCAAGATTCCGGTTGCAGTCAGTAATGATGAATATAGTGAAGATAGGCTGGAAGGAAGAATCTTGAAGGATACCATCAATAGTTCAGGAACATACAATGAAGCTTTGGCAGAGTCCCGTATCAATGTTGGAAACAGACTAAAAGAAGGTGAGGTATTGTGGAGGACACCTTTGGATAGACCGGAGAATCCGGGGGGAGTAATTTTTCCGGTTGATTTTAGATGGTTATCTTATAGAGAGGAAAAATTGGAAAATTTATATTTAGCGGAATTGGAAAAATTGAATACAGATAAAATTCCTTACATTTTGAATCATATAGACGGGTATGAAGTCGCAAAGACCGAAAACGAAAATATTTATTATCTAAAGGCCATTGTTACAGTCGCCTTAAATGATTATATAGAATATGATGAGAGTGATTTGGGTGATGGTGAATTTTCTACAAGTGTTACAAGTACTGCTACATCTTCCGAATTTGGCGACGTTTTCAGTACTTCCAGCCCAACCTCAAGTATACAAAGTGGTGGTGACACCGCCACCTTCACACCCGAAGGTCCAATTATAATTATAGCCGATACGGAAGTGGGCTACCTTAATGTTAGGCGTGGTCCGGGATTGAATTATGATATTTTGACCAGAGTTTCCCCGGGTGAAACTTATATCCTCGTTCAGGAGTCGGGAAACTGGTCAAAATTATATTTGGGCGAAGATGGGGAAGGTTGGGTATTATCAACATATACACAAAGACAATAATTTGCTATAATATATTAAATTTTTATTCTTAAAAAAAAGATTATGCAAAAACAAAAGAATCTTTTTTGTGGCGATAGGAGTGAGTCAGGTTTTACCTTGGTCGAGCTGCTAATCGTCATTGCCATTATTGGTATTATTGCGGCAGTGGTTTTCGTGGCTTTGGATCCTTTAACCAGGTTCCAGGACTCACGTGATTCAACCCGTTGGCAAGAAGTATCAGAGTTGATGAATGCCATTAAAATAGACCAAGTTGATAATGGTGGTTATTATTTCACAGCTGTCTCCAATACAAATGCTGGAGAAGTTTATATGATCGTTGGTAATACCACAACTAGTGGTTGTGATGATAATAATGTTTATTGTGACACCGGTGTGACAGATGATGATAACTGTGTTGATTTATCCGGTCTTATAGGTGAAGGTTATCTTGGGGCAGTACCTGTAAGTCCTAATGGTACGGGCACATGGAGTAGTTCTACAACTGGTTATACACTCCAGAGAGATTCAACCGGGATATTGACCATCCGTGCTTGTGAGTCAGAAAACAGTTCAGAAATTTTTGTAGCTCGTTAAACCTTAGTTAAAAGTTAAAGAAACCCTCTAGATATGTTTTGTGTTCCTCCAAAGGAGAAGAAAAACAAAAATAAAGGCTTTACTTTAATTGAGCTTTTAATTGTAATAACCATAATATCTATTATTGTGGTGGTAATTTTTTCGCTACTTAATCCTTTGGAATTATTCGCCCACTCTCGCAATGCTCAACGCTGGGTAAAAGTATCCGAATTTTTGAATGCTATTCATGTGTACACTGTTAAACATGATGGTAGAGTCCCAAACCCAAGCACATGGCAAGAAAATGTTGTGTATGTTTTGGGGACGGACAATTCCGGTTGTGATATAGCCTGTGGAAACAAAATAACGACGAGCACTTGTCTTTATTTGTCGGATTTGATTGATGATAAAAAAGTACCAAGAATGCCGGTAGATCCCAAGGGTGGTACTACGGGAAATACAGATTTTTATATTGTTCGTGAGTCGGGGTCAGTTGTTACTATGGGAGTTTGCGATCCGGAATTGGGCGAGGTAATAGAATTAACTCGTTAATCAATAAATATTATTTTTAATAATTTTGTGTCTATGCCAAAACAAAAAAGTGTGGCAGCTGCTGGTTTCACTTTGGTGGAGTTATTAATCGTAATTGCAATTATTGCGATTATTGCAGCTGTTATTTTCGTGGCTTTGGATCCTTTGACAAGATTCAAAGATGCCAGAGATTCAACTAGATGGCAAGAAGTTGCTGAGGTAATAAATGCCATTAAAATCGACCAAGTTGATAATGGTGGTTTTTATCTAACAGCTGTTTCCAATACAAATGCCGGAGAAGTGTATATGATTACCGGTAATGCAGTTGCTAGTGGATGTGATGATAATAACTCTAATTGTGATGTAGATGTCACAGATGATGATAACTGTGTTGATTTGTCCGGTCTTGTAAGTGAAGGTTATCTGGGGGCGGTACCGGTAAGTCCTAATGGTACGGGCACATGGAGTAGTTCTACAACCGGTTATACCTTGCAAAGGGATTCCAGTGGTATTGTAACCGTAAGAGCTTGTGAGTCAGAAAATACTGATGCTATTTGGGTAGCCAGGTAATCTTTGTTAAAAAGAAAACAGCCCGGTTAATCTAGGGCTGTTTTTTGTATCCACTTTTTCTTAATTTTTAATAAGTTTTGTGTTATAATGAAGAAATGAAGATGTAAGTGTGGATTATTTAGATAATATTTAAATTTATGAAATTAAAGTTGACTTATTTAGGCCATGCCGCTTTTTTGGTTGAAGGTTCAAAAAAAATAATTGTTGATCCCTTTATAACCGGGAATCCAATTTGTAAAACCAAATTGAGTGAAATTAAAGATCTGGATTATATTTTAATTACCCACGATCACGAGGATCATATTGGCGATGCGGTAAAACTGGCAAAAAAGACCAAAGCCAAAGTTATAGCTATACATGAAGTTGTAAAAACTTATTTTAATAAAGTTCGGGGAATAAGTGATGATAATTTGGTTGGCATGAATATAGGCGGGACTTATAAAGATGGCGATGTTTCTTTCTTTATGACCTTGGCAATTCATAGTTCTTTTGTGGGGCATCCGGCCGGTTTTGTTATTTCTATGGATGGGAAAAATATTTATCATGCCGGAGATACAGCCTATTTTAGTGACATGAAATTGATTGGTGATAAATTTAAATTGGATATGGCATTGTTACCTATAGGCAGTCACTATACCATGGATGAGGAGGACGCAGCCATGGCTGTCAAAGCTCTGCGGCCGAAAATGACCATACCTATGCATTATAATACTTGGCCGGTTATCGAAGCGAATATAAATAAATTTAAGAAAAAATGCGGATCCTCTAAAGTAAAAGTGTTAAATATTAATGAAAGCGCTTCTGTCTAAGCAATAATTGGTTATGCCTGTCAAAAAAAGATCAAGTAAGATTGTATTACCTGAAATAAGAAAAGAGGTTTTGGAAAAGCTCCCTTTCGGTGCTTATGTTGTTGATAAAAAAGGAAAAATTGAATTTTTTAATAGAGTAATGATGAAAATGGCCGGCACCAAGAGAAAAAAGGACGTTCTTGGTTTGAATGTACTTGAAATTCCCACTTATAAAAAAGCCGGACTAAATAAATACATCAAAGCGGGTCTCAAGGGTGAGCCTTTTTTTATTGAAAAAATAAAATATACTTCATACACGGGGAATAAAACAACTCATAGAAACTACCACGGTATCCCAATCAGAAATACAAAAGGGGAAGTAGAAAAACTTTTTTTATTGGTTGAAGATGTCACAGAGAAAGTAGAATTACAAAAAAAATTAAAAAAAGAAAAAAAAGAAAAAGAAAAAATTCTCAATACCGTGCCACTAGCAATCGCAGAAGTGGATGCAGAAGGTAATTTAGTGTACGTCAACGATACCTACGAAGATATGATCGGCTACAAAGAAAAAGAGCTGTTAAAAAGTGATGTTTTTATATACCAAACATCAGAAAAAAATATAAAAGAATTAAAAAAATATATAAAAAAATTAATCAAAGAACAACCGGAACCCACTCCGTGGTTTGGAAAAAATAAGCGTAAAGATGGTGAGGTAATTGACGTCAGGGTTGATTGGTCATATAGACGTGATGACGAAGGCAAGGTAATTGGTTTTGTAACGGTTACATCTGATATAACAGAGAAAAAAAAGCGAGGGAAAAAATTAAAAGAATCGGAAGAGAAATATTCCAAATTGGTTGAAGAAAGCATGGATGGTATTTTGATGTTGCGTGGTAGAAAAATTATTTTTGTAAATAGAGCCACTGAAAATATTATTGGCTATGAGAATAGCGAATTGGTTGGTAAAAACTTTATAAATTATGTTGCGCCTGTAGATAAAAAAAATGTAATGAAAAATTATGCTTTACGAATGGCGGGAAAAAAAGTACCGGCTAATTATAAACTGAGATTAACAACTAAATCCGGAAAAGAGATTACAGTGGAAGTTTCCGCAAAGGTTATTCAGTATGAAGGCAAAAAAACCGATATGGTTTCTGTGCGAGATATTACGGAAAAAAATAAACTGAGAAGAGAATTAAAAAAATCTGAAAGTTTGTACAGAGCTTTATTTGAATCAATCCCCGATTGTCTTAAACTGGTGGATTTGAATGGAAAAATAATAAGAATCAATGATGGTTCTATCTCGAGTCACAAATATAAATCAAAAAAGTCTGTTTTGGGTAAATTATATTTAAATACATTGCCTGCTTCTATACGAAAAAGAGCAAAAGAAGACTTTTCTGCAGCAAAAGAAGGGGTGAATATAACATCTGAATATGGATATAAAGATAAATCAAGTAATGAAAAATTTTATTTGAAGAGTTTTTCACCTATAAAAAATAAAGAGGGCGAAGTTAAAAATGTTCTTGTGGTTTGTAAGGATATTAGTTCGGTGAAATTGGCCGCTAAAGAAATAGAAAAATCAGAAAAAAAGATTAGGAGTGTATTTGAAAATTTAACCAGTGGTTTGATAATTTACAAACCACAAAAAAATTGTTCAGAATTTATTATTGATGACATAAATAAAGCGGGTGAAAAGATCAGTAAAGCCAAAAAAAAGGAGGTTGTCGGCAAGAAGTTACAAGATGTGTTCCCCGGAGTAAAAAATACTGAATTTATAAAAAAAATTAAATCCGTTTGTAAAACTACCAGGCCGGTACATCTACAAGAATTTTTTTATGAAGATAAAAGATTATCTAAATGGGTGGAAAATTCATTTTTCAGTTTGCCCAACGGGGATATAGTGGCATTGTATAATGATATTACAGATAGAAAGAAAATTGAGCAAAAAATTAAAAAAAGTCAAAGAAAATATAGAAATTTGTTCGAGTCGGCACCGGATTCCATAATAATTGCCAACACCAATGGTGTTATAAAAGATTGCAATAACTCCACCGAAGATCTCTACGGTTATTCAAAAGATAGTATGGTCGGTAAAAAATTGTCGGATTTTATGACCGTTTCATCACTGGCAAAATTTGAGAGAAGTTTTAAAACTCTTAATTCACTACAGTCAGTTGAAGGTTTACAAATAATCGATAAAAACAAAAAAATAGTTGAAATTTGGAGAAAAACTTTTCCTTTGAAAACAGAATCCGGTAAAGTTGGGTCTATTTTGATATTTGATAGAGATGTGTCTGACTATGTGGATATTATTCAGCAGATGGGGAAGTTGAATAGAGAATTAAATGAAAAGATGGATGAGTTAAACAAAATAAATAAATTTATGGTAGGAAGGGAGTTAAAAATGATTGAATTAAAAGAGAAGATAAAAAAAATACAAAATAAAGATAATCAAAATGAAAAATAATATAAGGAAAAGAAGTAAATTGGCGTTTTATTATGTATTAATGGCTTCACTTTTTGGTTTTTTAGTTTATTATTTTGGGTTCATCATTATTGAGAGAAATTTTTTGAAAAATTTTGAGACCGGAGCTGAAGAATTATCTTATTTGGAAATTTTGGATATTAACCACAATGTTCATGACATTATTCAGCAGTTTTATTTTATCGGCAATACCAAAGAATACAAGGATAAAATTAGTAGTTCCAATCTTTTTTTCAACTCATTTTCCTCTCTACCGGAAATTGAAAGATTTATTTTAGAACGCGATTCGCAGTGGAATTATAGTTTGGAAACATCTACAACTCCATGGATGGAAGAACTTCACAATAATGAATTATCATTGTATTTGCGTGAAATAAAAGATTATATAAATGATAATCAAGGTGGAGGTCAAATAAAAGAAGTTTTTATTACAAACAAATATGGTGTCAATGTCGCCCAAAGTGATTGGACCACTGATTATTATCAAGCGGATGAACTTTGGTGGCAACTTAGCAAAGAGCTGGGTTATTATTACACCGGTATTGAGTATGACGAAAGTGCAGATTCCGATTCATTGTCGCTCTGCACCCGTTTGGAAGATGAATATGGAAATTTTTTGGGTGTGATGAAGGTCGTGTTGGGGATAGAGGAAATACAAAAATTAATGAAAATCAAGTATGATAATTCAAAAAACAGAAATTTGTATCAAGCCGAAGCGTATTTTCTTTTTGAGCAAACGGGTGAGTTGTTAGACTCCTATGGAGATGAGGAAATACAAAAGCAGGTTGTTTTTGAAGATTCTTTCCGTCCGTCGGGGAATAAGGATTTCATGTATATTTTCGGTTTTTCCGATGAAGGAAGCGATATCAATACGGGTTGGTTTTTACTGACGGTTTATGACCTTAATGAAGTCAAAAAAAATTGGTCTTTTGTTGAGTCGGAATTGTTTTTTATTGTTTTGTTAATGCTGGTTGTTTTAATTATTTTAGACGTATATATTTTACACAAAGCACTTTATGACTTGAATAATCTATATAAGGATTTATTGGATAGGAATAAGAGATCGCAAATAACGGAGATAGATTTGAATAAATATTCAGGTTTTTCAAGAAATATTATGGAACAATTAAACATATTGATTAGTAGACTGTTTAAACAAAACAAAAAGAAGAATGAAGAAAAAGATGAATTGATAAAAGACCTAAAAAAAATAAATAAGAGGTTAATCGGACGAGAACTTAAGATGAAAGAATTAAAAGAAAAAATAAAAGACTTAGAAGAGCAAGATGAAAATTAGAAATAAAATCGCATTTCCTTTATCGGCAGTATTATTAGCAACAATGCTTGTTCTTTTGGTGTTGATATATACTTTTTTTTCCAAATTCTTAAAAGAGGATATTAAAGCCGAATTGAACTCAGTATTACTTACGGATCAGGCCAGTATTGTTTTGTTTTATGACGACATGAAGAGTGATTTTGAGAATCTTACGCTTTCCCCCTCAATTAAAAGAATTTTTTCAGAAAATACGGGCAAAAATATTGAGATAGCAAAAAAATCAATACAAGATAGAGCCAAGGAGGTCGCTGAAGAAGTGAATCAATATATCTTAGCGCATCCTGATAAAACAGTGGAAGATTTACAAGCGGACCTTGAATTTAGAGAAATTGCCATCCGGCCCGTGGGTGAAGAGGGTTACACGGCTTTAACCGATGTGAACAGTTTGGTGGCCAGGTTCCATACTAACCCTGATATTGAAAATTTGAGTTTGTCAACTTTAAGTGAGAGCCTGCCGGAATTTTGGGACATTATGAAAAGTACTCGCAATGGCTTTGTCGCTGATGGCTTTTACGAGTGGCGGGATGCCGGAGGGCAGATAAGGGAAAAATATATGTATATTGACATTGTAGATTCACCAACAGCGGATAATGTCGTTTTTTCAGTTGCCGCAACCGCCTATCTTTATGAGTATAATTCCAGTTTAAAGGTGCTTTATGAAGCTGATAATTATTTAAAAAGTTATACAAAATCAAGCGCATTATCTGCAATGAGTTTGGTGAGTTTTGAAGGCGTGGTTTTGTGGGATGACAAAGACTCCAGTTTGGTGGGAATAAACATCTACAATGATCCAAATTTGAATAACAGTATTTTTTTTAATACATTTCAGCAAGCTATAAAAACAAAAGATTCATTATCTAGTGATTTTGTGGAGGATGATAATGGTAATACGGTGTCTTATTTTGCTGTACCGGTTTATATCAAAGATAAATTGGGAGGAGTTATAGTTACAGCTGTGGATAATAGTAGATTAAACAAGATTGTACAAAGAAAAGAGTCAGTATGGAATAGTTTGGATACATATTTGGTTGGTACTGATTACTCACTAAGGACAATTTCCACAAAATATGTCGGTCAGGACGTATTAAACACACATATTCAAAATAAAAATACCATAGCTTGCTTTAATCAAAAACAAATAGGGCAAGATTTGTCCGTTCAGCAAGAAAACGCTTTGTTTACTTATAGTAATCTAGGGGAAAATTGGTACGGCACGCATTATTATATTCCGGACTTGGAATGGTGTCTGGTTGCAGAGGTTAGTAAAGCTGAAGTTGATATGTTGCTTAGAGATTTTATTTTATATGTGAGCTTTTTGTTTGTCTTGGTGATTATTTTGGTTATTCTTGTTCTATATTACCTAACTAATACTATTTTTAAATCCATTAGACAGTTGCAGTATGCGGTAAAAAAAATTAGTGGAGGTGATTTAGACTATAAAATAGAATTATCCGGAGCTGACGAAATAGTAGATTTGGCCAAATCTTTTAAGGAGATGACGAATTCACTGAAAAAGTCCAGGAAAAATATTGAAAAAAAAGTGAAGCAACAAACAAAGAAAATAGTGGAAAGCGAAACAGAATTAAGAGATCAGCAAAAGGCGATTTTGAATATTTTGGAAGATGTGGATGAAGAAAGGGTAATTTTTAAAAAACAAAGAGATAGGATTGCCGCTATATTACAAAGTATCGGCGATGGGGTTTTGGTCATAGATAATGAAGGATTTATTCAGATAGTAAATCCGGTTGCATGCAAATTGGTAAATTGTGATGAAAAAGATTTGTTAGGCAAGAAATATAATACTGTATATAAATTTTATGATGAAACAACGGATGAGTTATTGGATGATTTTATTGATGAAGCGATAAAATCAGGTGAAATTAAAAATATGCCTTTTGGGGCTGTCTTGCGAAGAAAAGGTGAAAAAGATCTTCCGGTAGGAGATAGCGCGGCACCGATTAGAAATGAGAAGGGTGAAATTGTCGGTTGTGTTGTTGTTTTCAGAGATACAAGTATAGAAAGAGAAGTGGATAAAGCCAAGACTGAGTTTGTATCGTTAGCATCGCACCAGCTCCGGACACCGCTCTCCACAATCAGATGGTACGTGGAGATGTTGGCGACAGACGAGGTGAAGAATTTATCTAATTCTCAAAAAGAGTACGTTTCTGAAATTGAAAGGGGAAATATCAGAATGATAAATCTGGTTAATGCTCTTCTAAACGTATCCAGATTGGAATTGGGTACATTTAGCATCGAACCTAAAAAAGTAAAATTAGAACCTATCATAAAAAGTGTTATAAAAGAACTTAAACCTAAAATAAAAGAAAAAGATTTACATATTACCAGGAATTTATCAAAGTTGGGTGCGATAAGCGTTGATAAGGATTTGTTTATAATCATCGTACAAAATTTACTGACAAATGCTGTAAAATATACACCTAAGGGTGGTTCGGTGGCGGTATCCCTGTCTAAAGACAAAAATAAAATTGTATTCTCTGTTAAAGATAGTGGTTATGGAATACCAAAAAAGGATCAAAAACATATTTTTGAAAAAATGTTCAGAGCTGACAATGTTAAAGAGAAAGATACTACCGGTACGGGTTTGGGATTGTATATGGTGAAGAAAATTTTGGAAAGCGTTGGTGGCGAGATTTGGTTTGAATCGGGTAAGAATAAAGGCAGTACATTTTATGTATCTATTCCAGCTAGCGGTATGAAAGGGAAAAAAGGTACTAAAAAATTAGAGAAAAAATAAATAAATAGATTATGACAAAAAAAATAAATAAAAAATCACATCGAATACTATTAGTTGAAGATGAAAAACCTCTTGCCAGAGTTGTTAGGGATAGACTGGAGGAATCCGGTTTTGAGGTTGACATGACTCATAACGCTCAGCAGGCTCTAAAGTCAATAAAAAAACATCCGGACACTGATTTGGTTTGGCTTGATCACTATTTGATAGGTCACGATGATGGTCTTGGTTTTTTAGAAAAAATGAATACCATAAGAGATAAAAATACCCCCGCTGTTTTTGTTGTTTCCAATTCCAATTCTGATGAAGATATAAAGAAATACAAGAAATTAAACATAAAAAAATATTATACTAAAATTAATCATGGTCTTGATGAGATAATCAATGACGTTAAAAAAGAATTAAATTTGTATGAAAGAGCAAAAAATACTGATTGTCGAGGATGAAACATCTTTGACAAAAATTTTGAAAAGTAAGCTTGAAAAAGAAGGTTATGCGGTGTTGAGCGCGATAAACGGTGAAAAAGGTTTGGACATGGCGTTGAAAGAAAAACCGGATTTGATACTCCTCGACATTGTTATGCCAAGAATGGATGGTTATGAGATGTTAAACAAACTGCGCAAGGATACATGGGGCAAAAATGTCCCTGTAATAATTTTGACCAACTTAACCGAACCAAAAGAAATTTCAAACGGAGTTTCCATGGATATTAAGGATTATTTGGTAAAAACGGACTGGAGTTTGAATGAAGTTATAAATAAGGTCAAAAAGAGGTTGGAAAAATAAAATATGAAATCAAAAAAAAAGCGCAAACTCGTTAGCCATAACGGGCAATTTCGTAAACAAATCGGGTTATTTGAAGGAGTGGCTCTAATTGTCAGTGCTACTGTTGGTGCGGGTATTTTAAGTATTCCATATGCCGTCGCTAAAATCGGTTTGCTTTATGGTCTGCTCTATATTTTCGGTTTGGGTATTCTCATGATGGGTTTAAATTTATTGATAGGGGAAATTGCAATCAGAACCAGAAAAAAATTACAATTAGTTGGTTATGCGGAAAAATATTTGGGCCCTTGGGGAAAGTGGTTGATGATGATTTTGGCCTATATAATGTCTTTTTCGGTATTAACGGTTTATATAATCGGCCAAGGAGAGACCATTTCGGCAATTTTGGGAGGACCTGATTTTTTGTGGAGCGTTGTTTTTTGGTTTTTAGGTTCAATAATTATAATAATCGGCATAAGAACCGTAAAAAAAGTTGAATTGATTCTCACACTAATAATTCTTTTTATTGTAATCTACATAGCTTGTATCAGTACTCCTTTTATTGAACTTACTTTGATCAAATTACCGAATTTTGCCACGTTGTTGTTACCTTATGGAGTAATTTTATTCGCATATTCGGGTGTCGCCGCCATTCCGGAGGCTGAAGCCTTACTTGAAAAAAAGAAAGATTCATTCAAAAAAGCCATAATTATAGCCGGGCTGATTAATATTTTTATATATACGGTATTTACTTTGGCCATTGTTGGTGTTACGGGAGACAGGACGACCGAAATTGCCACCATTGGCCTTGGTCGGGAATTGGGAAGACAGGTTTTGATATTTGGCAATTTGTTTGCTTTTTTTGCCATGGCCACCAGTTTTTTATTAAATGGACTTGCTTTGAGGGATTCACTAAGCTGGGATCTGAAACTGGGGAAAGTATTACCGGTAATGGCGGTTGTGCTGGTTCCGATAACGATTTTTTTGTTGGGTGTGAGAAGTTTTATTGCCACTATTGATGTTGTGGGCGGGGTTTTTATCAGCCTTCAGATGTTGCTTTTGATTTTAATATATTGGCGCGCCAAGCAAAAAGGGGATTTGCCGGTGGGTAGATACAAACTTCATCATAGTGCGATATTGGTGGCTTTATTATTGATTGCTTTGTCTGTCGGGACTGTCTACAGTGTTGCTAAGTTGTTTTTATGAAAAGATTTTTATATTTGTTTAGTATTGTTTTGATCACTTTATTTTTCTATGGTTGTGGAAATATAATTAATAATAATGAGAATTCTGTTATTCCGGAGCGGGAATCCCCTTCGACAACCGCAAGCAATAAAGAAGTTTTTGTAAATATTGATGATCAGTTTGTGTTACCGGTTTTACTCTTTCATCATATTGGAAATCCGAGTTCAGATGTAAACGAAAATAATAAAATTTGGTATGTATCAGAAGATAAATTTGAAGATATATTAGAATATATAAAAAAAATAGGTTACAATGACTTGTTTACGGAGGAGGCGGTTGAATATATCAATCGCGGAGTATTGCCGGAAAAGGCGATTATTATCTCTTTTGATGATGGGGCTAAGGATTTTTACGACAAAGCATGGCCAATTTTGCGTAAATATAAAATTAAATCCAGTGTTTATCTGATGACCGGAGTTAAAGGTGATAATTGGTTAAGCAAGGATCAAATAAAGGAACTTTCTGACTCAGGTCTGGTTGAATTCGGATCTCACACGCGGTATCATGAATATCTAACTCGAGTTGACATGCAAACCGCACGGGCTGAGTTGGGTGATAGTAAAAAATATTTGGATGATTTATTGGATAAAGAAATAAAAATAATATCTTATCCTTTTGGCTTGTATAATCAAGATATTATTGAAATGGCAAAGGGTCTTGGTTACCGGGCGGGTTTGACCATAAAAAGCGGTTCTTGGCAGAGCAAAGAAAATTTATTTGAAATACGAAGAAACATTATTACAAATAATACAAATATTGAGAATTTATTTAAAGATTTATGAGTATTGTACAAGCAATAATTTTGGGAGCAGTTCAAGGTTTAACAGAATTTTTACCGATATCTTCGTCCGGACATCTGATTTTTATACCAAAAATTTTCGGTTGGTCTGATCAGGGCTTGAGTTTTGATATTGTTGTACATTTGGGTACTTTATTGGCTGTAATTGTTTACTTTAGAAAAAAAATAATGAATATATTAAAATCTTTTTTTAAAAAAGACTTATCAGCAAATAAAAATCGACGTCTTGGTATAATTTTATTTTTTTCGATCGTACCGGCCGGTATTTTCGGTTTGTTGGCCTCCGGCTGGATTGAAAACAGTCTGCGTTCATCAGGAGTGGTTGCTTTCGGTTTGATTTTTTGGGGTTTGATATTGATAGGGGCAGATGTGTACGCAAAAAAGTCCGGAAAAAAGTTAAAAGATTTAAAAAATATTAGTAATAAGCAAGCAATTCTAATTTCTTTTGTACAGGCAATTGCTCTTATTCCGGGCACCAGCAGATCTGGGATCACCATGACCGGCGGTTTATTTTCAGGTTTAGATAAAAAAACCGCTGCCGAATTTTCGTTTTTAATGAGTATTCCGATAATTTTATTAGCCGGTATGCTGGGGATTTACGATCTACTGAGTTTAGGAGTAGAAAATATAGATTTCTATACGCTTATTGCCGGTTTTATCACCTCTTTGCTTAGCGGTCTTGCAGCCATATGGATTTTAATGAAAGTAATTCAAAAATGGAATTTCAAACCTTTTGGTGTATATAGAATTTTAGTCGGATTATTAATTATAATATTTTTAGCATAATAGATTAATTTTATGAAGAAAATAAAAGTTGCGGTTTTGGGAGCGGGAAATTTCGGTACGGCCATATCACAATTAATAGCCTCAAACGGTCATAAGGTCTATCTTTGGAATTGGGAGGGTGATCTTTTACCTCTAAGACAAATTAAAAAAAGCAGTGAAAATAAAAAATATTTGCCGGGTGTAAAATTATCTAAGAATATTATGCCTACTGAAAAGATTTTTGATGCTTTGGCTGAGGCTGAGATTGTTTTTTTTGCAGTACCCAGTGGAGTTTTTACTCATACCTTGGGTTTTGCCGCGCGCAATATTAAAAATGATTCTATCATAGTTGATCTTTCAAAGGGTTTGGAGCCAAAATCATTAAAAATGATTCCCGATATATTGGCAAAGCATCTGAAAAAAAATACAAAGAAAAATATTGTTAGTGTTTCCGGGCCGGCTATTGCCGGGCAATTGGCAAGAGGAGTTTTCACAACAATGAATATAGCATCAAAAAATAAAAAAGCGATGGAAAAAGTAATGTCGGTAATGTGTAATAAAAATTTAAAATTATTACCAACGAGTGATATTGTCGGTGTTGAAGTGGGGGGTTCTTTTAAAAATGTTTATTCAATTGCCATGGGTATTTGCGACGCAATGGGTATGGGTTTAAATACAAAATCAGGTTTAATAGCTTTTGCTATTGATGAAATTTCCAAATTAACTGTTGCAATGGGAGGAAAAAAAGAAACAGTTTTCGGATTGGCAGGGCTTGGTGATTTGGTGGGTACGGCTCTTTGCGAGGAAAGTAGGAATCGTCGTTTTGGAGAATATTTGGGTTCCGGTTTAAAAACCAAGCAAGCTGTTAAAAAAGTTGGACAGACGGTTGAGGGTATTGATGCGGTTTACTGTTTAATGAAATTAAAAAATAAGTATAAATTAAAATTACCTTTTGCCGAGGCTGTATATGCTTGTATAAAAACAACCGGAGACCCTAGAAAAAAAATGGAGTCTTTTTTACAGTCAATTAAATGTGATTTTTAATTAACATTGATTTTTTTCAATACTTAGCATAATATACAAGTATAGATTTTAATTGTTTTATGAAAAATAAAAAAGCTGACAAGAAAAAAAAGGCTGAAAAAATCAAGGAAATAGAAGAGATAAAGAGTAGCGAAAAAGAAGTTTTGGAGAATGAACAAAAACCGTGGTATAAGAAAAAATGGCCATATATTGTGCTTGTGGTTATTTTGTTTGCAAGCGGTACTGTTTATGCTCAAATAAAGAAAAGTCAAGAAGGTCCGGAGTATGACACGGTGATAACGGAAAAAGGAACTCTTTCTCAGACAGTGGATGCAACCGGCAATGTAGAATCTGCGGATGAAATAGATCTGAAATTTGAAACAGCCGGTAAAATCGGTCAGATATATGTTAATATTAATGATGAAGTCAAAAAAGATGATAAATTGGCTGAACTGGAGCTTGGTGAATATAATGCCAGAATTGCTCAAGCAAGGGCTTCCGTTTCCAAGGCTTACGCCAACTTGAGCAAAGAACTGGCAGGTAGTACGGATGAATATATTGCGACATTGGAAGCAAAATTAAAACAAGCTGAGGCGAATTTGACCCAAATACAAGCAAAGTATGATAACGCGATTAAAAGCGCACAGGCTGATGTACAGACAGCAGAGGAAAATCTTCAACTTTCGGTTGGTGGTGAGAATAGTTTGATAGTCCAAGACAGTTATGATGATATGGTTGCTCTATTGCAGACGACTCAGAGTACTCTAACAAACGCTTTGCGTGAGGCGGATAATATTTTAGGTATTGATAATACCTATGCCGACGATGATTTTGAAGAAATTTTATCAGCTCTGGATTTGAGCAAATTAAAGACCGCCAACGCTAAATACCTAACAACCAAAGATGCAAAAGAAGATGCGGATTATTCCATTAATCCTCTGAGTACTTTATCAGACAATGAATCAATTGATACCGCGGTTGATATAACGGAACAAGCTTTGGTTGAGATGCGTGATTTATTAAGTTCTGTTTCTGAAGTTTTGGATAATACGATTCCGGTTGGTGGTTTGACACAAACCGAACTTGATACCATGAAAAGTACAATTCAAACCGCCAGATCAAATATAACCAGTAAATATGCCAGTTTACTTGATCAAAAACAGGCCATAGAAAGCGCTAAGAATAGCTATGATACTTATAAAATCGCTTATGACTCCGCGGTTACGACCTTGGAAAATACACGAATTCAGGCCGGGGCTGACATTGCCGCATATCAAGCATTGGTGGACCAGGCTCAGGCCGGTTTGAATGATGCAAAAAATCCACCACGAGACGTGGACGTTGCCGGTTATAGAGCGGCCTTGTGGGAGGCACAGGCAAATTTAAATCAAATTATTGCCAATCGTGATAAAGCTATTCTCAAAGCTCCTCTGGATGGTGTAGTGGGAAAAATTGACGCCAAGGTTGGAGAATTGGTCACTTCGCAGGACGTGGTAATGAAGCTCATCAGTCCTCATTTTGAAGTAAAGGTGGATATACCTGAGACTGACATAGTAAAAATAAACTTGCAAGACGAAGCTCAGATAAAACTTGATGCGTATGGCGATGATGTTGTGTTTATGGGTACGGTCACACAGATCGAAAAAGGAGAGACAATAATTCAAGATGTGGTTTATTATACGGTTACCGTTTCTTTGGATGACAATAGTCAATATGAAATCTTAAACGGTATGACTGCGAATATCATATTTTATACGGAGGAAAAATATGATGTGGTTTTCATTCCCCAAAGGGCCGTTAGGACAGAAGAAGGCGAGAAATATGTTCGTATTTTGGATAATGGAGAGCTTAAACGAGTACAGGTTAAAACCGGTTTGAGGGGTGATGGTGGTATGGTTGAAATAATAGAGGGTTTATCCGAAGGACAGGAGGTAGTTTTAAAGGTGTTGGAGGAGGAGTAATAAACTGAATGCATCAG
This sequence comes from Candidatus Magasanikiibacteriota bacterium, assembly GCA_014729395.1. Classification (GTDB taxonomy): domain Bacteria; phylum Patescibacteriota; class Patescibacteriia; order Magasanikbacterales; family UBA922; genus WJJZ01. The sequence goes on along the minus strand of WJJZ01000010.1, from coordinate 130,912 downwards.
CTTGTTAGCGGATAAATATAATGAATATAAATAAAATACTAAAAATTATATACCGTGTTTCCAAAGATAAAAAGACAGAAGTCTATGCGGTTGGTGGTTATGTTAGGGACAAGGTATTAAAAAAAAAGTCAATTAAAGATATTGATTTTGTTGTAATAGGCAGCGGTCTCGAGTTTGCTCGTTTTTTTGATATTAAAATGAAAGATTCTTATGGATTTAAAAAGGACGAGGAGGGTACATTGATTGAATTTCCGGATTTTGATACAGCCAGGTATGTAATCAGTAATGAAACAAAAGAAAATAAAAATATTGAAATTGAATTTGCCGGAGCTCGTTCGGAAGTTTACAAGAAAGGTTCACGAAAACCAAAAGTATCTCCGGCTAACCTCGAAAATGACTTATCACGAAGAGATTTTACCATAAACGCTATTGCTCAAAAAGTTATTGCAACCGGATTGAGTAAAAAAAAGATTGATCCTTTTAATGGTTTGGAAGATATTAAAAACAAATTGATAAAAACACCTCTTGATCCGAGTTTAACCTTTATTGATGATCCGTTAAGAATGCTTAGAGCGGCTAGATTTAGCGCTCAGTTGAAATTTGACATTGAAAGAAACACTTATGAATCCATGAAAAAAAATTCCCGTAAATTGAAAAATATTTCGGCTGAGCGGATTCAGGAAGAATTATTTAAACTTTTATCCGCAGAGACACCGTCTGTTGGTTTATGGGTTTTATATAATACCAGATTACTTCATGTTTTTTTACCGGAAATTGCCAATTTATACGGGGTTGAGGATGTATATGGTACCAGCCATAAAAATAATTTAAGCCATACTTTTAAAGTTGTGGATAAAGTGGCAAAATTGAGTGGTAATACACTTCTCAGGTATGCCGCGTTAATGCATGACGTGGGAAAACCCGGAACGAAAAAGTTTGTCAAAGGCAGAGGCTGGACTTTTGATATGCACGAGCATTTGGGTAGAAAACTTGTTAGAAAAATCGGCAAAAGATTAAGAATGAGCCGTAGTGATACCGAGTATGTAGCCAAATTGGTTCGCTGGCATCAACAGCCGATTGCCCTTATGGACGAGGGCGTAACAGATAGTGCGGTTAGACGGTTAATAGTCAATTTGGAAGATGATTTGGATGACTTGTTAATACTATGTAGGAGCGATATAACTACCGGCAATCCCAAAAAATTAAAGAAGAGATTAAAAAATTATGATTATTTGGAAAAAAGAATAGGTGAGGTTATTGAAAAAGACAAACTGAGAGCTTTTCAGTCTCCGGTTAGAGGAGAGGAAATAATGAAAGTTTGCGGCCTTAAACCGGGACCTACAGTGGGAAAAATAAAAAAAGCCATAGAAGAGGCTATACTGGATGGTCGCATTCCAAATGAACATGAAGAAGCTTATGAATATTTTTTATCAATAAAAGAAAATTTTTTGGACAAGGCTAAAGATTGGGAAAAAATAAAAAAATAATATGACTAAAAAAGACAAATTGATAGAAGTAAAAAATTTAACAAAAAGATTTGTTAATGGCCAAGTTGTCACCAAAGTTTTGCACGGAATGGACTTTGAAATAGATAAAGGTGAGTTTGTCGCAATAATGGGCCCCAGTGGATCAGGCAAGTCAACACTTATGCATATATTGGGTTTTTTGGATAAGGCCACAAGTGGCAGTTATCATTTCGAGGGAAAAGATGTGAGTAAGTTAAATGATGATCAACTGGCCTATATGCGTGGGAATAAGATCGGATTTGTTTTTCAGTCTTTTAATTTATTGCCGCGAACCACTGTGTTAGATAATGTTATATTACCGCTTTTATATACAAAAATGCCCAAACCGAAAAGATTGAAGTATGCCAAAGAAGCGGTTGAAGCGGTAGGACTCAGTCATAGAATAAACAATTTATCCAATCAGCTTTCCGGTGGAGAAAGACAAAGAGTGGCAATCGCGCGCGCTTTGGTAAATAATCCATCAGTTATTTTTGCTGATGAGCCAACCGGTAATCTTGACTCAAAGTCGGGTTTGCAGGTAATGAGAATTTTACAGGATCTTAATATCAGCCAGGATCATACAATTATTTTGGTTACACATGAAAAGTACACTGCCCAACACGCAGAAAGAATTATCAAGATCAGAGACGGTTTGATTGAGTCAGATGATAAGGTTACAAAACGTCAAATCGCCAGTCTTAATGGAGAGCTTACAAAATGATACCGGAATTTATTATGGATTAAGAATAAAAGTGATTAAAGCATATTTTTAATTCATAAATCAGTAAAAAACTTCCATCCGCAATCCGTATATATTATGGATATAAAAGAAAATATAAATAATTCTTTAAATATCATACGCCTAAACAAGGTTAGGTCTTTTTTGACTATGCTCGGGATAGTAATCGGTATAATGGGAGTAATTGTAATAATATCGGTTGGCTCGGGCGCGCAGAGTTTAATAATAAATCAAGTTCGAAGTGTCGGGTCCAATCTGATTGGTATCTTGCCGGGTGGTACGGACGAAGAGGGTCCGCCCGCATCGGTTATGGGTATTATTATTACCACTCTTAAGTATGATGATATAAAAGCTCTTAAAGATCCGAACAGATCACCCCATGTGGAAGCTTATTCAGCTTATGTAAGAGGAACAGCCACCGCAGTATGGAAGGGAAATAAAACCGACACAACTTTTATAGGTGCATCTGCTGATCTTCCTATTGTTGAAGACACCGGGGTTTCGGCCGGTCATTTTTTTACAAAAGATGACGAGGGTTCAATGCAGAGAGTGGCGGTGATAGGTCAAGATGTAAAAGATAATTTATTTGCCGATGTCGATCCTATTGGGCAATTGGTAAAAATTGAAAAACATAATTTTAGAATCGTCGGTGTAATGGAAGAGAGAGGCGTTTCAGGGTTTAGTAATCAGGATAATCAAATTTATGTACCGGTAACGACCGCTCAAAAATTGCTTCTCGGGATAGATTATATCAGCTATGCTCGTGTAAAAGTGGAAGATGAGAACAATATTGAAAGAGCTATAGAGGATATAGAGATAATTTTGAGGGAAATGCATGATATCGGACCGGGTGATTTTGATGATTTTACAGTTTCATCACAAAAGGACGGGCTTGAAGCATTGTTTAATATAACAAATGCCATTCGGTTATTTTTAGCGGCAATTGCCGGACTGGCTCTCTTGGTTGGTGGTATTGGTATTATGAATATTATGCTGGTATCTGTTCAGGAAAGAATTAGAGAGATTGGTCTTAGAAAAGCGGTTGGAGCGAAAAATAATCAAATATTAATGCAATTTTTAATTGAAACGGTGGTTTTAACAACCATTGCCGGAATAATAGGTGTAGCACTGGGTATTGGCATATCATATTTGGTTTCAATTATTGCTCAATATTTGGGTTTTGATTGGGATTTTGTGATATCAATATTTGCGATTATCGTTTCTGTTGGTATTTCTTTTATTATTGGATTTATATTTGGTTTGGTACCGGCAAGGAGAGCCAGCAAGCTGGACCCAATCGATGCCTTGCGTTACGAGTAAAATTTTTATGGATTATCTTTATCTACATTTAGCTAAGAAATCTCTTCTTAGAAAAAAAGCCAGAACCGTTCTGACGATCTTGGCTATCAGCATCGGAATTGCCGCTGTTATTGTTGTTTTTGCCGCCGGATACGGTTTGGAAAGATTGTTAAACTCTCAATTGGAAATTTTTGGGACTGATTATATTGAAATAGAAGTAAAAGTACCAAATGTCGGGAAAACTTCCAGTGAAAACGCTACCGGTTTGGCAATGGGTGTTACCATAACCACCTTTAAAAATGATGATCTGGACGCCATACTCGAGCATGAGAATATTACCGACATATATGGTGCAATTTTAGGTCAAGAAGCTGTCTCATACCAAGATAAACTGAAAAAGTATTTTATTATGGGAGCGGGCAGCAGTGCTCCCGAGGTTGACGGGACTGATATAGAACTTGGTCGTTTTTATACTCCGGAGGAGGAATCCAGTCTTTCACAGGTAGCCGTACTGGGTTTTCAGACCTGGCAAAATTTGTTTGATGGAGAAGACCCGATTGGTAAATTTATCAAAATTAAAGGTAAAAAATATAGGATTATAGGAGTAATGGCGGAAAGAGGCTCTGCTTTTTATTTTAATTTGGATGAAATGATATATATACCTTTGGAAACCATGCAAAAACGTGTTCTAGGTGTGGATTACTTAACTTTTGCGGTTGCAAAATTAAAAGATCCGAATTTAGCGGGTCAAACTCAAGAAGATCTTATTTATATAATGAGAGAACAGCACGATATAACAGATCCGAATAAAGATGATTTTGCCGTTAACACTATGGATGAGGCTCAGGAAATATTCGGTCAAATTATAGGTAGTGTTACGGTTTTGTTAGTCGCATTGGTTTGTATTTCTCTTATTGTCGGGGGGGTTGGTATTATGAACATTATGTATGTATCAGTCGCAGAGAGGACTTTTGAAATAGGGTTGAGGAAATCGGTAGGTGCAAAAAAGTCTGATATCTTATGGCAATTTTTAACTGAGGCCGTTCTATTAACTTTCGGTGGTGGAATGGCAGGGGTTATCTTTGGTGCCATATTGGCATATGCTGTAAAGTTAGTGGCAGAGTCATACAATTTGGAGTGGGCATATAACATCTCAATTTTGTCTATTGTTGTGGCGGTCGGTTTTTCAATTTTTGTAGGCATTTTGTTTGGTATTTATCCGGCCAAAAAAGCGGCCGAGCTTGATCCGATTGAAGCTTTAAGACAGGATTAGTTTAATTGATTATATGGCTTTTTCTTGTTATACTTCGGTTAGGTTATTTGGTAATTAGACAAATAGACAATTAGCTAATTGGACATAGGAATTGTTTATCAAATTGTCTAATTATCCAATATGCTTGAAATTATCTGGCACGATTATCTATATCAACCATTGTTCAATTTTCTCATTTGGCTTTACAATAACTGGACCGGAGAAAATTTGGGTTGGGCTATTGTTTTATTAACTGTTTTTCTCAGAATTGCGTTATTACCATTTACCTTGATAACGGAAAGAAATAAAGTAAAAAATTTGGAGCTTATTGAAGAAATAGACAGTATCGAAAAACAGTTTAGGGATGATCCGATATTAAAAAAAGAAGAGATAAGAAAAATTTTAAAAAAAAGAAAGGTACAACCTTGGGCAAAAGCGGTGGTCTTGGGGATCCAGGGTTTAGTCTTGGTTTTGCTGTATCAAGTTTTTTTAAGAGGAATTACCGGTGAAAAATTGTTAAATATTTTATATCCGTCAATAAATTTTCCGGGTGTAATAAATACAATTTTTTATGGTTTTGATCTGGCATCAAGACATAATATTGTTTTCCCGGGAGTGGTTGCAATCTGGTTATTTTTGGAAATTTACTTAAATTACAGAAAAAGAAGGTATGGATTGACAAAAGCTGATCTGGCTTATTTTCTACTGTTTCCAACTGCGGTTTTTTTGATCTTATGGTGGTTACCACTTGTAAAAGCGTTATTTATATTGACATCATTGATTTTTTCACTGATTATTGGTATTGTCAGTCAAGCAATATTCAAAACTAATTCAAGTGATAAAAAAAAGAAAAATAAAAACGAAGAAAAAAATAGCTAAATATTATTAATAATAAAAATATGAGTTCAGAATCCTTGGACAAACTGATGTATTCTTTCGTGATGGAGGATGTCTTGAAGGGTTTTTTTATTTATGTCCCTCCCGGTTACGTTGCTTGTGTATACGATTTGGGCAGAGGTGTATTAAAAAAAGTATTGACCCCGGGTTTGCATTTCAAGATTCCTTTTTGGCAAAAGGCGAAGTTGTTTAATACTCAGACTTTGGAATATAGTATTTCCAGAAATTTTACCATGGAGAATGAAAAGGCAATGGGGGATATACCGATTGCGGCTGTAACCCAAGATGGCAATAGAATAGGTGTGGAAGGTACTATTTTATTGCGATTGGATGTTCATCAGATTCCATCCATTTGGCAGACTATTGGTGAAGATTTTGTAGCAAAGATTATCAGACCTACCGTGAGGAGCCGTATCAGGATGGTGATGAGTCGTTTTAACCAAGATGAAATAATTGGTCCGATGAGAGACACGGTAGAGACGGAATTAAAAAATGAATTGGAAAGAATTTTTTATGCACGCGGTATTTATGTTGAAAACGTTTTATTGAGTGAAATAGCCAATATTCAGGAGTATAAAAGAACTGCTGAAAAATAATTAGAACAGAAATATTTCAAAACCTTGCCCGAAACGGTAAGGTTTTAGAAATTATGTTGACATGGTTTTTTCATCATGGTATATTATCACTCGAAGGTTAAGAGTGATAATATGAAAAAACGTAGAGAAAAAATACTAAAATTGATTGTGGATAACTATGTATTAAACACAGATCCCGTTGGTTCGAAATTTTTAGCTGAAAAAGGCGGTTTGGGTGTGAGCGGTGCCACTTTGAGGAATGAGATGCGAGATATGGAAAAAGAGGGTTTTTTATCTCAACCTCATACATCAGCCGGTCGCATTCCCACTGAAAAGGGCTATAAGTATTATATTGAAAATATTTTGGAAAAAAATAAACCGGATGATGTAGTCTGTACGCAAATTAAGAAACTGATTGATAAAAAAAATTCTACAAAAGAAAATAAGAAGAAAATTGCCAAATATCTAGCTAATTTATGTAATTGTGCTGTTATTATCGCTTTTGATGGAACTTCGATTTATTATACCGGTTTGAGTAATTTATTTAGTCAGCCGGAATTTCGTGAGTATAAAAGAGTTTTAAGTTTTTCCAGTATTTTTGACGAAGTAGAGGATAAGGTTGAGGATTTATACAGTATATCTAAAAATGAAAAAGTAAAAATTTTAATCGGAAGTGATAGTCCTTTTGGATCAGTATCAAGCTCAATGATTGCCGGTTTGGGAAATAACGATATTTTGACAGTATTGGGACCAATTCGAATGAATTATCATAGAAATTATAATTTATTAAATTTTATTCAAAGTATTTTTAATAATTAATTAAATATATGGGGTATAAAATATATGGTTGTGACTTATCCAAGAAGGTAACACCAATCATGGCTAGAGATGCGGTGATGGAGTGTTTTAAAGAAGCACATAACGAGGTTTTAGAAGATATGAGGGACTATGGTTATAAAAAAGAAAGCGATCAGGAGTTTGATAAAATAAAGAGTTTGGATGTGGAAATGATGGTGAGGCAAAAATTTGAAGACTTGGGTGCTGATTTTGATAATCCCGAGAAAGAAGATATTATTAAAGTTTGTGATAAATTGGCTGAATTTGCTAAAAATTTTAGACAAAAAGATGTTATAGAAAAACATTACAATGAAATTATGAAAATACTGAAAAAGATTGAGGACTAGTAATATGCCTAGTAAAAATAAACAGAAAAAACCCAAAGTAGTTTCCGTCGCCTATATAGTTAACGATAATAATCAAATTTTTTTGGTACGTTCGCCAAAATGGCAAAATTTGTACATACCTCCGGGAGGTCAAATAGAGCATGGCGAAACTCCCGAGGAGGCGGCGATCCGTGAGATGAAAGAAGAAACAAATTTGGATATTACCGACCTGGACTTGCTTACAACCACAAGCATTATTGAATCGGAAAAATATCAGGATGGATCGAGTCATATTATAAGCTTTCAACATAGAGCTCGCTTAAAGGGTGATAATCAAGAGATTATTTTGGATAAAACAGAAGGCACGAGCTACAAATGGTTTGATCCTGAAGAGGCAGTAAACAGCAAAAATGTGGAAATAAATACCAAAGAGATAATTAAGAAATATTTTTGTGGAAAAAAGGATGAAAACATGAGCAAGAGTGGCTGTGAAAGCTGTGAAGATGAAAAAAGGGAATTAAAGCAGGGTTGGCAGAGGGCTCTGGCGGATTATAAAAATTTACAAAAAGAAATTGAAGATAGAAAAAGTGATTGGGTAAAGATGAGTGAGCTGCAGGTCTTGGAAGAATTTATTCCGGTTTATAATAATTTTAAACTGGCTATCGGCTACCAACCATCAGACTTTAACCCTGAACAAGAGAAATGGTTCCAAGGGGTAGAGCAAATAATGAAGCAGTTTGGTGTTATTTTAGAAGCTCATGAAGTTGAGGAAATTGAGACTGTTGGTGTGGAGTTTGATCCGGAGCTGCATGAGGCTGTGGGAGAAGAAGAATCGGATGAATATAAATCCGGAATTGTAATCAAGGAACTGGAAGCCGGATATATGATGAAAGGAAAAGTAATAAAGCCGGCAAAGGTTGTGGTTTCTAAGTAAATTAAATTTTTATTTATTTTTAAAAAAGTTAACCGTGATTAAACGATCACGTGTTAACGGGAGGAAATCCATATGTCACTAATACGTTGGTCACCAAATTGGGACCCTTTTGAAGAGATGGAAGCTATGATGAATCGTCTTCCATCAAATTATAATAAATCCACTATGCAGAAAGGTTTTGTACCGGCAATAGATGTTTATGAAGAAAAAAATAACGTGGTGATCGAGGCACCGTTGGCCGGAATCAGACCGGAAGATGTGGATGTAAGCGTAGAGAAGGGTGTTTTGACTCTTCAAGGAGAAAGCAAAAAAGAGCACGAAGTGGAAGAAAAAAATTACTACAGAAAAGAAATGCGTAGCGGTTCTTTCTACCGACAAGTTGCGCTTCCCGCTCCGGTAAAAGAAGATAAGATAAAAGCGGAATTTGAAGATGGAGTATTAAAAATTACTTGTCCAAAGGCAGAACCAAGCAAGGCCAAGAAAGTACAAGTAAGAATAAGTAAAAAAGAAAAGAAGTAATAATTTGGGTGATTAATTGCTCTGACTTGACTTGTTGGTCTATACAACCGACGAGTCAAGGAATGAGGGGTTAATTAATAAGTATGGATGGTGGTTTGATAAATAGAGGAATTGATATTTGAGAAAAAGGCAATTTTACTATTAGGTATCATTGGTTAGCTTTTGGTTTGTTGGTTTTTAGTGTTATTCTCTTTTTAGTTGGTTATTACTATTATTTTTATAAAGGACTCCAAATAAATAAAAATAAGATTTTGGTATTAGTTGAGACATCCGTTGATGAGAATAATGTAGTATCCATAAATAGTTAATTGATAAAAAAGGCCTCAGCTTCGGGTAAAAATATCAAGGTTGAATACAATATAAGTGACTACAAAGAAGGTCAGGAAAATACGGTTTTTAAATATCAGAGTGCTCAAAAGTTTGACGTTGTTTATAGTAGTTCTAAGAAAACTTTAATTCGTAATGAAGTTTTAAAGATGGTACTGAAATGGATAGGTTTGATTATATTATTTGTAAGTTTGAGATATTTGGTGAGGAGATAGAACCTATAAAATACATTTTTGACATTAAAAAATCAGGTAATTCTTTGGTGATAAAACAAAGATAAGACTCGGGAGATGATAATTGACAACTTTTGTGTATCAAATTTACTTAAATTGTGTCATTCCCGCGAAGGCGGGAATCCAGTATGCAAAGTCCGTTTTCCTGGATTCCCGCCTTCGCGGGAATGACAAAGGTCTTTTATTAAACATATTTATAAAATTAATTCACATAATTTATTACTTAATAAATAATTAAAAATAACTATGTCTAAAATATTAGGAATAGATTTGGGGACTACTAATTCATGCATGGCCGTGATAGAGGGTGGTCAGCCAAAAGTATTGGAAAATAAAGAGGGGAATAGAACCACTCCATCCGTGGTTGCCGTTTCAAAGAACGGCGAACGTTTGGTAGGTCAGCTGGCCAAGCGTCAGGCTGTTACCAATCCTCATAATACTTTGCATTCAATAAAACGTCTGATCGGACGCAGATTTGAAGATGCCGAGGTGCAAGATGTAAAAAAACATGTACCTTATGAAATTATAGCCGATGGTGAGAGAGTAAAAGTAAAAATGGGGGACAAAGAATATACTCCACCGGAAATTTCGGCAATGGTATTGCAAAAGTTAAAAGCTGACGCCGAAGAGAAAACCGGTGATAAAATTGAAGAAGCGGTTATTACCGTACCGGCTTATTTTGATGATTCACAAAGACAAGCCACCAAAGCAGCCGGAGAAATTGCCGGACTTAAAGTAAAGAGAATTATCAATGAACCAACTGCTGCCGCTTTTGCCTATGGCTTTGATAAAAAAGATGATCAGCAGATTGTTGTGTATGATTTGGGTGGGGGTACTTTTGATGTTTCAGTTCTTGATATTTCACATGATGGAGATCAATCAACCGTAGAGGTAAAGGCTACCAATGGCGACACTCATTTAGGTGGAGACGATTTTGACAAAAAAATAATAGATTGGATAATTGAGGAATTTAAGAAGTCAGAGGGCGTTGATTTATCGTCTGATCCATTATCCCTACAAAGAGTAAAAGATACCGCTGAGAAAGCCAAAATAGAGCTCTCAAGTACACCTGAAACCGAGATTAACGAGCCTTTTATTACTTCTACACCGGAAGGCCCAAAACATTTGAATTTAAAACTTACCAGAGCTAAACTGGAAGAATTGGTAGGTGAATTGGTGGACAAAACCATGGAACCGGTTAAAAAGGCGATTGCTGATTCCGGCTTTAAAAAAGAAGATATTGATGAGATTATTTTAGTTGGTGGAATGACCAGGATGCCATTTGTACAAAAGAAAGTTGAAGAATTTTTCGGCAAAAAACCAAATGTCAGTGTTAATCCGGACGAAGTGGTTGCAATCGGCGCGGCTATTCAGGCCGGACAATTCCAGGGCGATCTCGGGAAAGATATCTTACTGCTTGATGTTACTCCATTGTCACTCGGCCTTGAAACTTTGGGCGGTGTTATGACCAAACTAATTGAAAAAAATACCACCATACCAACCAACAAAACTCAAGTATTTTCAACAGCGGCGGATAATCAACCGACTGTGGAAATACATGTTTTACAGGGTGAGCGTGAAATGGCGAGTGACAACAAAACTTTGGGTAGATTCATGCTTGATGGTATTCCACCTGCACCGCGCGGTGTACCGCAAATTGAGGTTAAATTTGACATTGATGCCAATGGAATTCTAAACGTTTCCGCCAAAGACAAAGCCACCGGCAAAGAACAATCAATTAGAATAGAAGCATCAAGCGGTTTGTCCGATGAAGAAATAGAAAAGATGAAAAAAGATGCCGAGGCTCATGCCGATGATGATAAGAAAAAGCGAGAATTGATTGACGTAAAAAATACCGCTGATACAATGGTTTATACTACTGAAAAGATGATGAAAGAAGTGGAAGAGAAGAAAATAGATGTCAGTGACGAAGAAAAAAAGAAAGTCGAAGACTCTCTTGCCAAATTAAAAGAAGTAAAAGAAAAAGATGATCTGGAGGAAATTAAAAAAGTTTCAGAAGAGCTGTCAAAAGTTGCTCAAGAGGTTGGAATGAAATTGTATCAGCAAGAGTCTGCCAAGTCCGGTGCCGGTCCCGAAGGATCTTCGTCCGATAAGCAGACTGATGATGTAAAGGCTGATACAGAGAACAAGGAAGGCGAGACCGTTGAAGGCGAAGTGGTGGATGATTCAGAAAACAATAAAAATAAAAGTGATGATAATGAAGAAAAAAGTAATCAAGAGAAATAATGATTAAATTTATCTACCTCCGAATTTCGGGGGTAGTTATTTAATTTTAATTTTTCATTATGAAAGTTGTCTGTATCAATTGTGGTAGAATAACGACGAGAGAAGGGGATACAAGTATTACCTCCCACGGTTATTGCCCTACATGCCACATTGCGGTTTCAAGTCAGTATGCCACAAGAGATGAATTGAAGGAAGATATTATGTCTGTATACGAGAAGCTTGGTGAAGAAGAATGGCTGCCCAATGATGGTTCGCCCTATAATAAAAAGGTGGAAATAACAGACGAAGATCGTCAATTGTATGATGAAATAATGCAGGAAATTAGAAATGAGAAAACTAAAGAAATTAGGGGAACTGTAAAAAAGAAATAATAAGTTTTAAATATGAGAAAATATTTTATACTTGGAGGCTTGGTCATTGTTTTTGCTTTGGGACTGTATTTGGGGAATGTTATTTGGAGTCCGAAAGAATCCCAAGAAGTGATTACAAAGCAGACAATTGTTACCGGACTTAAAAACGAGGGTTTTTTGGTTAGCCAGAGTTTTATTTTAAATCAGGAAGTAAATATAGATAAATCCACCGGCAGTGCTTGGAAAGATATTTTTTGGGGGCAGGATATTACTGCACGCGGCATTGTTGAAGTAGGAGCCGGAGTGGATTTGGCAAAATTAACTGAAGACGATGTTGAGGTCACCGAAGAAAAAATTACCATTAAATTACCACATACAGAAATAAACAGCGTAGAGATAAAAAATGGGATTCAGATGGAAAATAATCAGGGAGTCCTAAAAAGAGTTTTTGATAATGATGATGGCTACAACGAGGCCTATGAAAAAATTAGAACTTCGGCGATTGAGTCGGTTGAAACGGAAGAATTTAAAAGAGCGACTGAAGATAATGCTCGTCAGATTGTAGAGAGGTTGATTAAGTTTATTGAGAAGGATAGAGAGATTCTGGTCAAGTTTAAATAATACTAAACTAACAACTAACAACTAACAACTAACAATAAACATTCAATGATGTCATTCCCGCGAAGGCGGGAATCCAGAATTAAGTAATTAATGCGCCTTGTGCCTGGACCCCCGCCTTCGCGGGAATGAAACGTTGTTAGTTGCTAATTGATTTATGTCTAAAGATTATTATAAAATTCTCGGTGTAGAAAAAAGCGCCTCGCAAGATGAAATAAAAAAAGCTTTTAGAAAACTTGCTCACAAATATCATCCGGATAAGCCGGATGGCGATGAAGAAAAGTTTAAGGAAGTAAATGAAGCTTTTCAAGTGGTTGGGAATGAAGAGAAACGCAAGCAGTACGATCAGTTCGGCTCTACTTTTGATCAGCAGGGCGGTTTTGGCGGTGGTGCCAGTTGGGATGATTTTATGCGGGCTGCTCGAGGAGGTGGAGGTGGTTTTCAAAATGTAAATTTCGATTTTGGCGGTATAGACTTGGGTGATTTGTTCGGTGATATGTTTGGTTTTGGCGGTCGTTCTCGGGGTCGAAGCAGAAACAGAGGTAGTGATATTCAAGTGGATATTCAGCTTGATTTTAAAGAGGCCGTTTTTGGTACTGAAAAGGAAATCAGATTGACCAAAAATAATAATTGCGATGTCTGTACCGGTTCAGGGGTTGAACCGGGGAGCAAAATGAATAAATGTGATACTTGCAAAGGTCAAGGTCAGGTGAGGAGAGTCCAACAAACTATTTTAGGCGCCATGCAGTCGGTAGCCAATTGTCCCGATTGTGGTGGTCAAGGTGAGATACCGGAAAAAAGCTGTAAGCATTGCGGCGGTGATGGACGAGTAAGAAGCGAATCAAAATACAGTGTAAAAATTCCGGCCGGTATAAATAATGGTGAAGCGATTCGTTTGGCCGGAAAAGGGGAGAGTGCCGGAATAAATGGCAATCCCGGCGATCTTTATGTAAGAGTTCATGTAAAGGAAGATCCCAAGTTCAAACGCCAAGGGTTTGATATTTATACAGAAGAGCATATTTCATATTCACAGGCTGTTTTGGGAGATAAAATTGAAATTGAAACTTTGGATGGGGATAAAAAATTGGTTATTCCCGCCGGGACACAATCACATCAGCAGTTTAAGTTGAAAAATCTAGGTGTACCCAGATTAAACAGAAGCGGAAGAGGGGATCAATATGTGAAAGTGATAGTGGATGTGCCAAAGAGAGTAAGTCGCAAGGCAAAAAAGCTTTTATCAGAATTAGGCAATGAAATTAAATAACCCGCCAAAAAGGCGAGTCTTTTTATTGAAGTTATTTAGCCTGTCTGAAGTTGAATTTTTATATCTGCTATTTCTTTTTCATGTTTTTCCAGTTGTTTTTCCGCTCTTCCTAATCTCTTTCCACCAAATACGTTTTCTTGCTCCATTTTAATTAATTGCTTTAATATAATATCCAGAGTATTATTTATGTCATTAATGTCTTTTTTCGTAGCCATTTCTTTTCTAATTTTTATAATTTCTTCTCGATTTTCAAGGATTCTGATAGCTAAAACGTCCATAGTTTTATCAACTTCATCAAACCTCCTGTCGTGCTCGTCGAATCTTTTGTCGTGTTCATCAAACCTCCTGTCGTGCTCACTTAATTTTTCAATAATTTTTTCTTCGTTCATAGTCTATAAAGTATAAGTCTTTTTTTAAGAGCGTGTCAAGATCAACTTTATAAAATTTTTATACGGATTTTAGAAATTTTATTTTTATAATTTATTTAATTATTTTAGAAAAGTCACCGTGAATTACCGTCGGCTTCATAGCAATAATTTCTGTTTCATAATAAGGTATTTTTGGGATTGGATTAAGAAGATAGATTGGTTTTTTTAGAATATAGGCCCAGCCCATTTCTAAAAAACTATTTCCGCCAATATATCCGGGTATACCATGTTTTTCATAATTTAAAACTAGAATAGCATCGCTATTTTTGATGGTACTCCAATGTTCTCGCATGGCGTCTTGTTCGTATTTTTGTTCTAATTTTAAGCTTTCTTTTTCTTCATCGTTTAATCCAATGAATTCTTTGTTGAATCCGGTGGTGAAAGCTTCGTGCCCTTGATTTTTGAACCAATCTTGAACCTCCTTTGCTTTTTCTGCGTATTGCATACTGTAACAAAGTGCTATTTTCATAAAGCCTGTTTATCTAATATTTTATTCACCTCCGCATCCGCCTCTTTGTTTCCTTCTCGGTAAGTATGCTTGATACTTATTTTTTTAAATCCCTGCATTAGGTTCCAAGCCTTAACAAATAATTTTTGTAAAGTCGCTTCTTTGACTTTCCAGTTACCGTTTAATTGTTCACAAACCAGTTTACTGTCAACAAAACATTCCACTTCTTCTGCTTCCATATCCTTGGCTCTTTCCAGGCCGGAAATAATAGCCGAATATTCAGCAAAATTATTAGTCTGTTCGCCCAGGTAATCACCGTAGCTGGAGACTGTGTTGCCATTTTCATCTTTTATAACAACACCAATAGCAGCCGGACCCGGGTTTCCCCTGGCCCCGCCATCAGAAAAAATTATCAGTTTTTTCATACGCCTTGTAAAATGAATTTAATTAAGATCTTCTTCTGATAACACTTCTATATTATTTTGTTTTAATAATTTTGCGAATACCCCATTTCCATCTCTTAGGCTATTAGAAAAAGTTCCGTCATAGACTTTATGAGAACCACATGAAGGCGAGCGTTCTTTGAGAATGACTTTTTTACATCCGGTGATTTGTATTAATCTTAATGCTTCTGTTGCACCTTTTTTGAATTCACTTGTTAAATTCTTCCCACTCTTGGTAACAACATTTTCTCCAAGATTTTCAGCTGCCTCGCGGGGTGTGGGTAGACCTGCCAGTTGTTCTGGGCATACAGGAATTAAAGTATTATTTTTTGCCAAGTCTAAAATTTTTTTATACCCTTTTGCTTTTCCATTATATCTGCAATTTACTCCAAGCAAACAGGCACTAACAGCAATTTTCATGTTATTTTAAATTATATAGATAATAAGTAGAGTTGAAGTTAATTACATTAGAATATGTCATTCCCGCGAAGGCGGGGATCCAGTCTGCGAAGTCCGTTCTCCTGGATTCCCGCCTTCGCGGGAATGACAAACGCCTTTACACAAAAGGTAGACTTAATAAAAATTATTTATATAATCTCACTTTTCTTTATATCAACTATGGTTAGTTGCAACTCCCTGTTTCCATTCCATTCATTTACATCTATTTCAAACACCATATCAATTTTATCACCGGCTTTTAACTCTTTGCACCAGTTGGGGCCGTCGCTATTGTCATCACAAAGCCTCCAACCGATAGTTTTTCTTACTTTGGCGCTGTTATGCTTGACCATAATACGCATATGCTTGCCGTCTTTACCGACCGGTTCAAAACTTGTAATTGTTAAGCCTCGGGCTAAATATTTTGGCTTTTCATTATCCTTGCCAAACGGTTTAAATTTGTCGAGCACGTCATATAGATCCCAATTCACATCATCAAGATTAATTTCGGTGTCAATTGATAAAATGGGAAGAAGTGTTTTTCCTTTGCATTTTTCATTATATTTGTTTATTAATGCTTGCCGAAAAGAATCGGGATCTTCTTTTAGAGTAAAACCACAGGCCATGGGATGACCCCCGAATTTTTTAAAAAAATCCGGCATCTCTTGCATCGCCTCGATCAAATTAAAGCCTTCGATGCTCCGGCCAGAACCGGTTATTTCTCCATCGTTTACCGCCATAACCAATGTCGGTTTATAATACATTTCTTTTATTTTACTGGCAATCAAACCGACAATACCGGTAGACCAACCATGTCCGGTTACAAATAATATCGGATTATTTTTTTGGTTTTTTTCTATTTGTTTTATAGCTTCTTTTACCAAAAGGTCGGTCAATTTTTGTCTTTCCTTGTTATTTTGGTCCAATTCATAGGCCAAATCTATTGCATCCGTACCTTTTTCCGTCATCAATAATTTGTAGGCTACATTAGCGTGATTCATGCGACCGGCAGCATTTATTCTGGGGGCAATTTGAAAAGCAATTTTATCCGCATCAAGTTCGTATTTTTTTGATCCGTCTTCATTCAAAAGTCTGGCTTCCAAAAGGAGCTTTTGTAAACCCAATCTTTTTGTTTTGTTTAATACTATTAAGCCATATTTTGTAAGGGTGCGAGATTCGCCGACAAGTGGGACCATATCTGCTACTGAGGCGAGGGCAACCATATCCAATAGCCATTTTTCAAAAGCTTCATGTTCCTCTCCATTTGCCAATTTGGAATTCGTTTGACCGTGTTTTTGCAACAAACCCTGTGCCAGCTTAAAAGCGACCGCACCACCGGCCAGGTTTTTATCAGGGTATTTTTCATCTTTAATTTTAGGATGTATGATTGCGTGGGCTGGCGGTATTTCCTCGGGTACATCATGATGGTCAGTTATAATTACGTCCATTCCTTTTTTTATAGCCAGTTCTATCTCTTGTTTATTGCTGATTCCACAGTCGCAGGTAATCAATAAATTTGTACCATTTTTAGAAAGAATATTTATTGTGTTTTCATTCAATCCATATCCATCGGTTTCACGATGGGGTAAAAATACTTCAACATTTTCTAAACCCAAACTGTTCAAGGTGGATTCCAGAATTACTGAAGCTGATACTCCATCCGCATCATAGTCACCATGAATTGTAATTTTTTCTTGTTTTTTTACCGCCTTTAAAATTCTATCAACCGCTTTTTTCATATCTTTAAAAAGATATGGATCATGAACATCTTGTGAATAATCCGGATTCAAAAATTCATCGATTTTTTTTTGTGTTTTTATATTTCGATGATAAAGAAGTTGCGCTACTACTTTAGGCAATTCAGGAAATTGTTTGTAAAATTCTTCCGGCGGATCAGGCAACACCTTCCAGATTTTATCCATAATCACTTAAATAGATTAATTTTCTTAAAATCCCAGTATGAATCCGCCAAAAATAAACTAAAGACGCTAAAAGCAATATCAAGAGAATAAATATCTGTCAAATTAGTCTCTTTTTGCGTATGTATCAGGACTATTGTGATTCCTAGCAGTACCCAGTGCATAATCGGTCTTTTCAGTGGATTCAGCATTTCTTTGCGAGTTATTTTTGATCTTTGTACCAAACAATATAGACAATAAAAGATAAGCCATGGCCAGAAAAAATACCATTGCCAGGTCTGAATATCATATTGCAAAATATTGACCAATTGATAATAAGGAATTACCAAGAAAAAACCAAATACAAACAAAAAAATTACAGTCATCTGATAATGATGGTGTGGCGACATTACATGATATGGGGATGAAAAAAATTTTTTTATATTCATTTTAATAAAATGCGGGCATAATTGTGAAAAAAAGCATTCCCAAAATTGCCAGCATACTAATAATTATCCACAAAGTTTTGAATTTATTTTTTTTCATAGAGTCATAGATTACATGGATTAAACATTGATTACATGGAATATACTTAGACACTTATCTGTGCAAGCTTTAATAATCTGTGTAATCAATGTTATCGTTTTAATACTGACAAATATGCTTCTGTTGGAATATCAACTTTTCCTTTGCCTCTTGCAAGCATTTTTTTCTTGCCTTTTTTTTGTTTTTCAAGCAATTTTCTTTTTCTTGTTACATCCCCACCATAAAGTTTTGCCGTAACGTCTTTTCTTAGTGCACTCAATCTTTCTGCGGCAATAATTTTTCCACCAATGGCAGCTTGGATTTTTAGTACAAATTGTTGTCGCGGGAGTGTTTCCTTGAGGGAACTGACAATTTTTTTACCAATTTTAAATGATTCATCCTTCCATACCAGAGTAGATAAAGCCTCAATAGGTTCATCCGCTATTAAAATATCCATTTTTACAATTTCCGATTTTTCGTATTTTTTGAATTCATAATTTAACGATGCATAACCGCTCGTTACTGTTTTTAGTTTATCATAAAAATCGGTTATAAGCGAAGCCAGTGGTATTTCATAGTGGAGCATGGCTCTTTGGTGTGAACCGGCGCTTAGGTATTCAGTATTAAGATATCTTCCTTTTCTTTCAGTAACCAGATTCATAACATTTCCAATAAATTCTTCCGGTGTTATGATATCTACATTCATAATCGGTTCTTCAATATAATCGATTTTTTGAACCTCGGGTAAATCTTGCGGACTTTTTACTGTGATTTTTTCATTATCAGTTAAATACACTTTGTAAGCGACGCTGGGAACAGTGGCTACAATATGAAGTCCAAACTCTCTTTTTAGGCGTTCCTGAAAAATATCCAAATGCAGCATACCCAAAAAACCGCAACGAAATCCAAAACCAAGAGCTTTGGATTGTTCGGGTTCGTAGTAAAGAGATGAATCATTTAATTTAAGTTTGTCCATGGAGTCACGCAGGGCCGAATAATCATCACCTTCTTTGGGAAAAATCCCGGCAAATACCATAGGCTTTACTTCTTTATAACCGGGAAGGGGTTTTTGCGCCGGATTATCAATTCCGGTAATGGTATCACCAACTCGGACTTCATCCAATTCTTTTAAGCCGGTTACGACAAATCCAATTTGACCATTTTCCAGATCGTGGCCTGAAATTAAAGTCGGCGAATAGTAGCCTATGTCCAACACCTCAGCTTCAGCACCGGTTCCCATAAATTTTATTTTTTCTTTTTTGTTAAGACCTCCATCAATTATCCTTACGGAGGCTATAACACCCCTGTAATCATCATAAAAAGAATCGAAAATCAAAGCGCGAGTTTTATTTTTGCTTAGATTTTTTGGCTCGGGAATTTTTTCAACCACAGCATCCAGGACATGCTCTATACCTTCTCCGGTTTTAGCAGAACAGGTAAGTATTTCATCTTTTTTACAACCCAATAAGTGAATTATTTCAGCACTTGTTTTTTCCACATCCGCATTTGGCAGGTCTATTTTGTTTAATACGGGAATGATGGCCAGATCTTGCTCCAAGGCCAGATAGAGATTGCCAATGGTTTGAGCTTGAACACCCTGGGTTGCGTCAACCAGTAAAATTGCTCCCTCCACCGCAGCCAGGGATCTTGAAACTTCGTAAGTGAAATCAACATGTCCGGGTGTATCTATAAGGTTGAGAATTTGTTCTTTATATTTCATTCTAACCGGTTGCAGTTTGATTGTAATACCTCTTTCTTGCTCCAGTTCCATTTGATCAAGTATTTGTTTTTTCATTTTTCTTTTATCCACAGTCTCGGTTAACTCCAAAAAACGATCGGCCAGAGTCGATTTTCCATGATCAATGTGGGCGATTATGCAGAAGTTTCTGATTTTATTTGTATAGTTTTTCATGATTAAATTTCATCAGCGCTTCCAACTTCTCCTTGAACATTTTTAACTCTTAAAAATTTCTTTTTCATGCTGGAAGAGAGTAGTTTTATTTCTTTGAGTTTTAAAATATAACAAATTGACAAATAAATCAAAGTTCCGATTGCTCCCGATATCATTCCTTGTATTAAGATGCCCCAAAATTTTGTCATATTTACCATATCGGCAAGAGGTGGTTTAATCAGTTGTATAACAAGAGCCATAACAATTGCGGCAATGGAAATTTTATATATCGATTGCAGAATTGATAATTCATTCAAACCGCCAATTTTTATCCTAAGTAATACCCAAAGGAGTACCAACTGAATAATCATTGAAATAGATAGGGCAAAAGCCAGTCCGACTACACCCAAGTATTGTTTTAGTAACACTCCGAGAACGATGTTTACTATTGCGCTTATAATACCGATAAAAAAAGGAGTCCATGTATCATGGAGAGCATAAAAACCTCTGGCTAAAAGAGGTATGATACATTGGGCAAATAATGATAATGCAAAAAATGCCAGTGTATTCATGGTTAGTATTGTATCCTGCCAGTCAAATTGTCCGGTACCCAGTACGATACGTACTATCTGAGCGCGTAAAAGCATAAAAATAACCATAATCGGGATAATAAAAAATAGTATTTGTCTCACGGCACCGGATATTTGCAAACTTATTTTTTTTATATTACCTTCCGCCGCCAATTTAGATAGGGTGGGAAATGCAGCTAAAGCAAAAGAAATGCCGATTATACTGACAGGAAAAAACTGCAAATTATTGGCATAGTTGAATACGGCAATACTACCGGCTGCCAAAGTTGACGCAAGCATTGTCATTACCAACCAATTTACTTGGTGGACGGCAAGTCCCATTGTTCGTGGAATCATCAATTTACCGATTTCTTTAACATGTTTATTTTTCAAATTGAAAATAAATTTATATTTAAATCCGTGATGAACTATAGTCGGTAATTGTATGGTAAGATGAAGTATGGCTCCTATAATAACTCCGAATGCCAAACCCTTAATTCCAAAAAAAGGTACTAGTGCAAGTGCGCCAAAAATAATACCGAAATTGTACATTATCGGAGTTAATGAATAAACAAAAAAAGATTTTAAAGATTGAAGCGCTCCACTGATAACACTACTAAGACCTAGCAGAAAAGGACTTAAAAACATAATTCTGGTTAGCATAACAGTTTGCTTGATTTCTTCAGGACCAAAACCGGGGACAATAATTTTTACCAGCTGTGGTGTAAAAAAATAAAGAATTGTACAGATTCCAATAATCGATAAACCTATTATATTTATCATACTATTGGTTATTTTCCAGGCTTCCTGTCTGTCCTTTACCACCAATTTTGTAAAAACGGGGATAAAACCGGCAGATAAAGCACCAATCACCAAAAGATTGTATACCGTATCCGGAATGCGAAAGGCGGCAAAATAAATATCCAAAACTTCATCAGCACCAAATTGATGGGCAAAAATACGATCTCTGGCAACCGCCATGATTTTACTAACAAAAGAAGCGGCACCGATTACTATTGCGGCGCCGGTCACGGTTTTTGTTTGGTTGTTGATAATTTTTCGGATCATATTTGCAGTTCACAGTCCGCAGTTCACAGTCAGTAAAAGTATAATGCTATATATCTAAGTGTCAACAATGTCTGATGACTGAGAACTGTGAACTGAGAACGGTTTTATAGCCAGCGTCTTTTTCTCATTATTATAATTACAATAACGATAACAGTTGCCAGACCCAAGAACATTAACCAAACCCAGATCGGATTTTGGTTGAAGGGTAGGTTAGCTATATTCATTCCATATATGCCTGACAAAAGGGTTAATGGTAAAAGAGATACTGAAATGACCGTCAACGCACTGATTACTTTTGTAGTTCTTTGATTAATCAGTGATTCAACAGTCACATGGAGGCCGTTTATCGTATCTTTGTAGGTATCAATAATTGCCCATAACTTACTAAGATAGTCGTTTACATCGTCAAAGTATATACTCATTGATTCATCCAAGAAAGTTTTTCTGGTGTGAGATAGACTGGAAATCAAATAGCGTTGCGGGTCCAAAATACGTCTAAAATTAAGTATGTTGCGACGATGAATGGCTAGAAGTTTGATAGTTTTCGCATCTTGTTCATTACCGTAGATGTCATCTTCAAGTTCGTAAATCTTTTTTCCTATATTGTCTAAAATTGGTTGAGTATTTCTGTATAATGATTCAATTAATTTATATAGCAGATATCCCGAACTATTACTCATCCAGTCAGCTTTAACTTTTTTATTTTTCATACATCTGTAAAAGAAATTTTTCATTTCTTTTGTTTTTGTATGTTGAACTGTAATTAGAAAATCGTCTCCTACAAATATATCTATTTCTACGGGAATAACTGTTTTTGTCTTTGCATGCCAATGTGGAAATTGTAATACAATAAACAAATAGTTTTTATAAACGTCTATTTTTGGCGTTTGACTGTCACCTTTAATATCTTCGATGTCCAAATGATGGAAATTATAATTCTGATTCAGATAGTCAATTGCTTTTTGGTCCACTTTATCAATATTGATCCAGGTGAGTTTTTTTTCTTTAATAATTTTGATGGACATATAACTTTATTATGGAAAAATAATTTTTAATATAATTAAATCAGTGCCTTCGGTATCTGGATTATCCTCGATTATCAACTCACCATCCAGATTTTTTTTACTAAATCCTATTTTTTTAATCTGTTCCGTTATCTTTGATTCTTTTATGCTAAAATCGTTTTTATTAAGTTTATTTTTATAATATTCAAATATAAATTTTTTTGAAGCCGGTAATTCATGCCAAGAAATTTCCAGTTGATCACGCTTGTCAGCCATGGGTTCATTCATTAACTTAACAAAATTTTCCCATGTAAAGCCTTTTGCGCCTTCACGCTCTTCTTGGCTTATCGGTACAAGTTCATATTCATCGAGAGCCAATAAAATTGGCGAAAGGACAAGTTTTGGTATAAAGGCGGCAATTTCAACAATTCGTCCTCGTCCTTGACCGTGTGTGTATATTATAGACTCAATATTTTCTTCATCATATATCGGTATATCCAAAGGATAGTTGTCAGGAACAGTTTCCAGTTTTTCAGTTCCGCTTCCGGCTGCAAATCTTAGTAATAATAGAAAAATTACTATAAATATAAAAAAACACCCGCAGCCTGTAAAGCAAGTTCTTTTCAAGCAGGAACGCTGCTTTTTTAACTCTTCAATAGGCGGCTCTTGGATTTCAATATCTTCAGTTTTTCTACTCATATAAGATTGTTGTCATTATAGCAAGATTGGGTGATTTTGTCATCTCTATTTTTTGCTATTTAATTTTTTGTCATGAGAGTGTAGAATACAAAGTATTAAGTACAATAATTAAACTATAATTATACAAATATTTTACAATAATTTTTGTCTAGTTATGGTAAAATTATTTAATTATAGTACAAAATATGCAAATAAAATTTTGTGGAGCAGATCGAGAAGTAACCGGTTCTTGTCATTTGGTAAAAACCAGTAATAATCGGTTTTTGGTTGATTGTGGGATGTTTCAAGGATCAAATTTTAACGAAGGACGAAATCATGATGATTTTCCATTTGACCCAAAAGATATTGATTTTGTGTTGGTAACCCATGCTCATCTAGATCATATAGGTAGGATACCAAAACTAATAAAAGAGGGTTTTACAGGAGCTATATACATGACTGAGGCAACCTGTGAATTTGCCAAGCTGATATGGGAGGATGCTTATGGTATTATGAAATACAATCATAGAAAATATAATACTCCAATTTTATTTGATGAAAATGATGTGGCAGAAGCCATATCGCATTGCAAAGGTGTAAAATATAATAAAAAGATTAAAATTGAAGATAATATTTTTGCTGTTTGGAAAGACGCGGGACATATATTTGGTGCCGCTTTTATAGAGGTGGAGGTAAGCGGTAAAAAGATCGGCTTTTCCGGTGACATAGGAAATGAAAATGTACCGATTTTGAGGGATACGCAAAATTTAGACGAATTGGATGTTTTACTTGTAGAATCTACATATGGTGATAGATTGCATGAAGATATTGATACCAGACGGAGCATAATACATGGTCTCTTGAAAAGGGGTATTCAAAAGGGTGGTACCATTATGATTCCGGCTTTTTCACTTGAAAGAACTCAAGAACTGCTTTATGAGCTTAATTTATTGATTGAACATGATAATCTTTTACCAAATGTTCCCATATATTTGGATAGTCCATTGGCGATAGACGCTACAAAAGTATACAAAAAGTTTCCATCATACTATGACCAAAAAGCTATGTGTTTGCACAAAGCCGGTGATGATTTTTTTGAATTTCCAAATTTAAAAATGACTTATACCAAAGAAGAGTCAAAAAAAATTAACAGAAAAAAAGGACCAAAGGTGGTTATAGCGGGATCCGGAATGATGAATGGTGGTAGGATTTTGCATCACGCAATCAGATATTTGTCTGATTCCAATTCCACTCTGATTATTGTCGGTTATCAGGCGAATGGTACTTTGGGAAGAAGGCTGTATGAAGGAGCCGAAAAAGTAAAAATTTTTGGCCAAGATGTGGGTGTAAAATGTGAAATCAAAGCGATCGGAGCTTTATCAGCCCATGGAGATCAAACAAAGTTGGTAAATTGGGTAAACAGTGGTACCAAAGCACCTAAAAAAGTATATTGTGTTCATGGTGAACCGAACGGTGTAACTGAATTAGCTCATAAAATAAAAGAAGCTCTTGGGGTAGAGAGCTATGTGCCGGAGTACGAGGAGGAAGTTGAGGTTTAAGAATTAGACGGTGGACGGAGGGGGAATCGAACCCCAGAAACTTAAATGATAAGTTAAGTCGCGGAGCCATCCGCTCTCCGCCCCCGTACCGCCGAATTAATTATATAAAGTAGATGATTAATGAAAAACAAATTTTTTATAAAATATAGATAAATTTTTATTAAAAAAGAACCCCCCAAAAGGGAGTTCTGAAATTCGGAGCGGATATTGGATTCTCGCAACTTAACTTATCATTAAATTAATTATACTAAGAATAAACAAAATGTCAATAGAGGTAAGTTAAAATTTGTATAAAAAAATTATAAAATGGTGTGTGTAATTCTTATTAAAAAACAACCTCAATCTATATCATATGTCTACTGTTTGGAATTGTTCTCTTTTATCTAATACTTTACATACCTTTTGAATTGGTATTCAGAAAGAGGTTCAAGGATAGGGCGCTTGTGGTATTAGTGCTTGTTCTACTTGTTTTTGCAGCGGCAACATTCTACTTTAGCTAATACTTTAAACCATCCTCTTGTTAATTGGAATTAAAAAAGGACGCTGCGTTTAGGCCTCCTTCTTGTTTCTTTTCCCACCACCGGACTTCGAGTAAGTGTAGATTTCTTTACAAAAGAAACCTCGTGTTATACGGGTTTCATGGCAGGTAAGAACAAGTTGGTTCCTTGCGACCGATTATTGATGACCGGCCGACACAGCGTCTAGAGTTCATTATATTATATTTTTTGAATAAAAAAAAGAGGGATGGACATGCACAAACCTCTTAAACGTTTTTTGCTTTACACTTTCTTTTTCAACCAGTTTTACCCGGTTTACTTTTTGCTTCCTGTTCAGCAGAATTCAACTCTCTATGAAAGCAAACTTTTGACCTATCTTTATCGTGTTTCCACGATTCATCTTCGTTGTTACTCAGATGATTAGAGATGGTCATCAGATCACGCTATCTTTTTACAAATCCTTCGGATTTTCACTCTCGATTTACTTTCTACAACTTACCCATTCAGGCAAAGTCCAAGATTTTCATCTTGGAAGAAAGTTTCTCTAAAGTAATATCTTCTGGATGTGCTTGTCAGACAGCTCTTTCATTTGTGAAAGTTGATTTTGGTGCAACACTAAGGTTTTACCAATCTACTGACTTTCCGCTTGAAAGTGTGTGAACTTTTCGCGTGAGTATGTTTCACCTCATGTGAGCTGTTCACCAGCTGACACGTTTCATAATTGTTGTACAGACACTTGCTTGAACTTGATCAAAGATCTCGTTCGCACCCACCGTTTGTTATCAGTCGATGCTCAGCACCGATTGTTTCCACGATTTTTAGCGTGTCTACACATCGAGTCTTTAGTTGGTTTACCTTAGACTCCAATTATTTCTACACATCAAAACGTTTTAAAGTTCGTTTATCACTCACCGGCAGATCAACCGCCTGGATATTGTGAAAAACATGTCTCATCCCGTGTGCCACTGGAGTTTTTTTCATGAGCTTTTTCCAGAGTATCCGTGACTAAAAGTCTCGAACTTTCCAGAAGTTTGAATCGATTTTTGTGACGAATTAAACGTCTACAATTGTCGATTGCCACTCATGCCTTTTTCTCTAGCGGCAAGATTAATCTTATCAAGTATAAAAAAAGTCGTCAAGTGATGGCTGTGAACTGAGAACTGTGCACTGACAAAAAAAAGAAGGATGTTAGTGCCAGACTTATCCCTCTTATGTTCCAAACACTGATTCTGTGTTGCGCGTCCTCGTAAGAGGACCACTTTTTTGATGTATCTGGTTTGGAGAACATGAGAGTTCAGTTCTGTTTGCTCCTCCTCATTGAGGACTTGCAAAGCGCACCAACATCCTTGTTGGGATAAATTAAGTTTATATATAATTTGCTTCATTGTCAAGAGCATGGTAGAATTGGATTGTTAGATTTGGCTAAATTTAGGGAAAATAGTTGTAAGTAATTTTTTAAACAAAAAAAACTTACAACTCTACAACTATGAACAAATTTAAACTACAATCAAAATACAAACCGGCCGGTGACCAACCCAAAGCAATCAAGTCGCTTGTTTCCGGTTTACAAAAAAAATATGATAAGCAAACTTTACTTGGGGTAACGGGATCCGGAAAGACTTTTACTATTGCCAATGTAATTGAAGCTATTCAGAAACCGACACTGGTAATCGCACACAATAAAACTTTAGCCGCCCAACTTTGTAATGAATTCAGAGAATTTTTTCCCGATAACGCTGTTGAGTATTTTGTTTCTTATTATGATTATTACCAACCGGAAGCATATATACCAAATTCAGATACCTATATTGAAAAAGAGGCTCAAATAAATGAAGAAATTGATAGGCTTCGTCATGCTTGCACACAAGCTCTACTTACTCGGCGTGATGTAATAATAGTCGCTTCGGTGTCAGCCATCTATGGCTTGGGGTCTCCGGGTGAATATGAAAAGTTTGTACTACATTTGGAAAAGGGAGCAAGTTTGGATAGACGGGGTATGCTGGAAAAGTTAATTGATATGCAGTTTGAGAGAACCAGCGCTGACTTGAGGCGCGGTACTTTTAGAATGCGTGGTCAAGTTTTTGAAATTATGCCCGTAAACGAAGACAAAATTTACAGATTTGAAATTAGTAAAAAGATTGATCTGATTGAACAAATAGACCCCATCACCAGAAAAGTTATTCGTCAGCAAAGTGATATTTGGATTTTTCCGGCTAAACACTATGTTGTGCGAGGTGAATTGAGAAAAAGAGCTTTTGAAAGCATAAAAGCGGAATTAAAAAAACAATTGGAGCTGTTCAAGAAAAAAGGAAAAGTTCTGGAATATGAGAGACTAAAAAGACGAGTTCGATATGATTTGGAAATGATTAATAATATCGGCTATTGTAACGGCATTGAAAATTACTCTCGTCATTTTGACGGCAGGGAACCCGGTGAGCCACCGTTTACATTATTGGATTACTTTGTTCACGGAATAAGTGAAAAAGAACAGGCTTTTTTGACAGTTATTGATGAGTCACATGTTACGGTGCCGCAGATAAGAGGCATGTATAATGGAGATAAAGCCAGAAAGGATACACTTGTAGAACACGGCTTCAGATTACCAAGCGCACGAGATAATCGACCCTTAAAATTTGATGAATTTGAGAGTAGAGTAGAGCAGACGATCTATGTTTCGGCCACCCCATCTGAATATGAGATAAAAAATAGCGATCAGGTGGCAGAACAAATCGTTCGCCCAACCGGTTTGGTGGATCCGGAAGTTATTATTCGTCCGGTTACGGAAAAGAAGGGCAAGAATAAATCACAGGTTGAGGATTTAATGGAGCGAATTGATGAACGAGTAAATCAGAAGGAAAGGATTTTGGTAACAACATTAACCAAAAAAATGGCTGAGGATTTAAGTGACTATTTGAAAGAAATGAAAATTAAGGTCAAGTACTTGCATAGTGATATAAAAACATTGGAACGCATTCAGACTATAAATGATCTTCGCGCGGGTAAAATTGATGTAATTGTGGGAGTTAATTTATTGAGAGAAGGTTTGGATATTCCGGAGGTTTCTCTGGTAGCGATATTGGATGCTGATAAAGAAGGTTTTTTGCGCAGTGAAACCAGTCTTGTTCAAACCATTGGCAGGGCGGCCAGAAATGTAAACGGACAAGTGGTTTTGTACGCTGATAATATTACCGGTTCCGTGGATAGGGCTATCAAAGAGACAAACAGAAGAAGAAAAAAACAATTGGCATTTAACAAAAAACATGGCATTACGCCAAAAACAATAGAAAAAAATATTAGGAACATTTTGGAGGAGTTTGGTATATCATCAAAAAAACTTAAATTATCAGGCAAAACAAGCAAAAACAAAAAATTGTTACAACTTGATTTGACCGGCGATGATCGACCGGTGTCGGAAATAATTAAAGACAAGGAACATAAGATGAAAGAAGCAGCTAAGAATTTGGAATTTGAATTTGCAGCAATACTTCGAGACGAAATATCAGAGTTAAAAAAAATGTCTTCAAAAAACAATAAATAATTTTTTTTATCTTTCATATTTGCTATACTATCTATAGCTTATTATGAGAATAGTTCTAAGAGCTTTATATTTATTAACGGTTAGTACATTAATCGTAGTTTTTGGTATATTTGTATATGCGAATTTACTTGTCAGTTCTTTCAATGTTTTTATTTATGATTCTATAGTTGAAATAGAGAATGCACCGATCGCCATGGTTTTTGGCGGTGGAGTTGATAAAAACGGAGCTATGACGGAAATGCTGGCGGAAAGAGTTAGAAGGGGTGTGGAGCTTTATAAAGTAGGAAAAGTAAAAAAAATATTTATGACGGGTGATGACGGATCTATGCGTTTTGATGAAATAACGCCAATGCGGAATTATGCTATCAATTTGGGTGTAAATGCGGAAGATATTATGATAGATCCGGCCAGTTTTAATACTTACTCAAGTTGTTTGAGAGCTCGTGAAGAATATAATTTGACTCATGTAATTGCCGTATCCCAGAGTTTTCATTTGCCTCGAATACTTTTTTTTTGTAATAATCAAAAAATAAGAACCGTGGGATATCCGGCAGACTTGGAAGAGTTGAGTTTTGGCGATATAATATGGGGTACAAATTTTAGAGAAATGCTTGCCAGGCTGAAAGGTTGGTGGCAGATGGAATATTCCCAGCCAAATGCAGTATTGGTAAACAGTTCAAAGGAAACAGAGGTGGTAAAAAAATAATATTAAAAAATCCGCATTGAGCGGATTTTTTTGTAATATTTTATTGAATTTCCACACTTACATTTTCGCTATATTTCACACATTGATTGTCCTGCCACTGACACAGTCTAAAAAATTCAGTTCTCGGTGAAAGATCGTTCCATGTATATTCTTCCGCACCAATACCGGGATTTACCCAATAATTTACTGTTGGTCCCGGGTTTTCATTGGGTCCGCGGTATATTCTAATTGATTCACCTGCCATATTTTCTGGTATATTCCATGTTAGTTTAACAGTACCATTGCTCAGGGAAACTGCTTTCAAGGAAAATTCATCACCGGTAGTTTCTGACTCAGACACAGGTTCCAAATTTTCGGTGTTTTCAGGTTGAGTCTCTGTATCACCCGTTTCTTCATCAGGGTTTGTCACTGTAATATCTGTTTCTTGCTCAGCCGATTTTGACTCGAAAATATTTTCATTTTCTGTAGAATTTTGATCTGCGCAACCGGCTCCCAAGAACAGAAAAAAAATTAAAATCCCTCCTGATAATGCCATTACTTTTTTCATATGACTTTGAATTATGTTTGAAGATTTATTTATGTATTTATTATATAAAATTTATATATTATTGACAAATTTACCTAGATTTAGTAATATTTAAGCTAGGTACGTTTATTAATATTTTATATTTTGTATTACTAACCCCGAAAAGGGGCTTTTTGTGATTACGATGCGGATATACGGATAATCCAGATTTACGGATAGTCTAGTGTTAGACCACTATATTATTAACAAACAAAGTAATTTTTATTAATACGGATAAGGAATAACCGAATAGTTTGTCGGTCTATAACCAAACAATCCGAAAATCCGCATTATCAGTATATCCGAATTATTATCTATGCAAGAGAAAATAACAATAAAAGGTGCTCGAGAACATAATCTAAAAAATATTAATCTTGAGCTGCCACGCAATAAAATGATTGTTTTTACAGGTTTGTCCGGTTCAGGCAAGTCGAGCCTGGCTTTTGATACCATTTTTGCAGAGGGTCAACGTAGATATATTGAAAGTTTGTCCGCTTATGCCAGACAGTTTTTAGGTGGTCTAAGTAAGCCGGATGTAGATGAGATTGAGGGTTTGTCACCGGCCATTTCAATTGATCAAAAAGCTCATAGTGCTAATCCTCGCTCAACGGTTGCAACTCTAACGGAAATCTATGATTATCTGCGAGTTTTGTTTGCTAGAATTGGTGAACCCTATTGTCCAAAGTGTGGAACAAAGATTGAAAAGATGACGACGGATGAGATAGTAGATCGCATTATAAAAAATATTAAAAAAACTAAAAAAGAATTAATTATTTTGTCGCCGGTTGTGCGTGGTAGGAAGGGTGAGTATTATCAAATGCTTTATGATATGTATAATTCAGGATTTGCCGAAGTTAGGGTTGACGGAAAAATGAAATCCTTGAAAGAAAAAATTATTTTGTCTAAGAATAAAAAGCATACAATTGAAATAGTGATTGATAAAATTCCGACCGTAAAGATTGATAAAAGTCGCTTGGCCGAAGCGGTGGAAACAGCTGTGGATTTATCAAACGGACTTTGCACAGTAATTTATCCGGATAATAACGAAAATATTTTCAGTACTGAATATTCTTGTCCGAAAGATGGTTTTAGTTTCCCGGAAATAGAACCTAGATTATTTAGTTTTAATAGTCCTTATGGTTATTGTGAATTTTGTACCGGTCTTGGCACAAAAGAGCTTTTCAGTGAAGAGCCTTGTCCGGTTTGTAAAGGCAAAAGGCTAAATGAAAACGCCTTGCATGTAAAAATAGCTGGAAAAAATATTTGGCATATTACTTCCATGTCAATTGATGAAGCGGCGGCTTTTTTTGTTGATTTGGATCATAAATTAAGCGACAAACAAAAAGAAATAGTCGGCGCTGCTATGAAAGAAATTCTGAATCGTTTGCAATTTATGCTAAACGTTGGCCTGCATTATTTGACTTTAAATCGTCGGGCCGGAACTCTTTCCGGTGGAGAAGCCCAGAGGATTAGATTGGCTTCTCAAGTTGGTCAGCAACTGGTAGGGGCAATGTATGTACTCGACGAGCCAACTATTGGATTGCACCAAAAAGACAATGATCAGCTGGTGGGCACTTTACGTGATTTATGTGACAAGGGTAATACTATCATTACCGTTGAGCATGATGAGGATACAATTTTAACAAGCGACTGGGTGGTTGATATTGGTCCGGGAGCAGGGGAACACGGAGGGAAGATTGTATATAGTGGGTCGCTTGAGAAATTGTTAGATGTTACAAATAAGAAAAAAAATGGAGACTGGAGACTGGAGACTGGAGATTTTGGTTGCAAATCTTTTGGCGATCCGGGTAAATCATTAACTGGGAAATATTTGAGAGGGGAAGAAAAAATTGTAGTACCGGATAAACGTAGAAAGATTAGTAATTCTACACCAAAATTAAAGATAAACAAGGCGGCTGAGCATAATTTGAAAAATATTGATGTTGAAATACCGCTTAGACGTTTTGTTTGTTTGACGGGCGTATCCGGTTCCGGGAAATCCACCTTGATGCATGATATTTTGTTTAGATCTGTTGCCAATAAGCTTCATCATGTTAAAAAAAGAGTCGGTAAACACAAAGAGATCTTGGGAATGGATTATTTGGATAAAATAATCAAAATTGATCAAAATCCAATCGGGAGAAGTCCGCGGTCTAACCCGGCTACTTATACCGGAGCCTATACCGGTATTAGAGATATTTTTGCTGCTACACCGGAAGCTAGAATAAGAGGTTATAAACCCGGTCGTTTTAGTTTCAATCGTCCGCAGGGTCGTTGTGAAAATTGTGAAGGTAGAGGGGTTTTGGAAATAGAGATGCATTTTTTGCCCAGTGTGGAGATTGTATGTGATGCATGCAAAGGAAAAAGATTTAATCATGAAACTTTGCAAGTTCATTATAAAGATAAGAATATTGCTGATGTGCTAGATATGACTATAGCCGAGGCAAAAGATTTTTTTATGGACATTCCCGTTATTGCCGACAAATTAAAAATGTTGAGTCGGGTTGGTTTGGATTATTTAACATTAGGTCAGTCTGCCAAGACTTTGTCCGGCGGTGAGGCACAGAGGATAAAACTAAGTAAAGAACTGGCTAAAAAAAGTACAACCAAAACTTTATTTTTATTGGATGAGCCTACAACAGGTCTTCATTATGATGATGTCAAAAAGCTTATTTCAGTTTTACAAGACTTGGTTGGTAAAGGAAATACTGTAATGGTAATTGAACATAATTTAGATCTTATAAAATGTGCTGATTGGATTATAGATCTTGGTCCTGAAGGGGGCGACAAGGGTGGTGAATTGGTAACTGTTGGTACACCTGAGCAAGTAGCAATTTATGGTCCCAGCTATACTGGCAGGTATTTGAAAAGATTTTTGAAAAGGAAATAAGAAAACCCCGGCAAAAGTCGGGGTTCATTGTTTTATATTAGGCCAATGGCCTCATCAATGTATTTTTTGGTCTCCTTTAGATCCTCCCTGTTAGGCTCTGGTTGCTTCAGTAGAAGTCGAGCCTTCTCAAGATATCCGGCTACTCTGTCAGCTACCGGGATTTCGAAGCCGCTTTCATCAATTTCAATTAAGTCTTGTGTTGTTATTTTACTGATGAGATCATATACTTTGGATTGCCTCGAAGCTGAGAAGAGCTCGCGGCGACGGATGCCCAAGGAAAGATCAATCATGATGTTTTCCAGAGGACCCCGGAGTGATTTCAGTTTCAAAGAATTTATCATTATTAGGGTAACTTTATTTAGAGCTTGCCAGTTATTGGCAGACATATATTCTTTGGCTTCCCGAATTTCCTGCAAGAGTTTTTCGCGGGTTCTGGTGAAAGGTTTAATATTGGTTTGATGTATGCTTTCCGCGGTTTTTCGTAGATACTCTTTGATAAGAGGTTTGTGACCCTGAGCACTGACTTCACCGGTTTGAAGACTTTGGCTATGTTCCAAGACCTGTTCCAGATAGTGAAGAGAGCGATGGTTCAATTGCTCGATTTGTTCTATCATACGTTCTATCCTCGTATATAAGAAAAGAACCCTGGGTTGAATGCGATGGATCGTAGCCAGTCGTTTTTGAAAGCGTGCAATCGCTTTCATGGTATGAGCCCTCAATACACCGACAACGATATCATCTGTTTCCTTGTCGGATTCCAATGAACTTAGTTGGCGACAGAAAATAATTTGTTTTTTACCGGCGACCTTGTCTTCATCCCTTACTCGGCCGATTGCAAGCTGTAGTTTCGAAAGTACCGTACCCAGATAAGGGCGATTGTCTTTATCTGTACGCAAGTATTCAACGTGCACATTATCACATTCTTTTTCTATTTTTTCGATTAAGGGCAATTCCAGATAAGAGTAGGTAAGTAACATTGAAGAAAAAACACGTTTTAGACGGTAAAGTCCATGTTTGACTTTAATCCAGATACCATCTTTTACATGATAATAATAAAAATCACGATCATGGTCAAAGACCAACCTGCCTTTGCTGTCCGGTATTAGCTTGACCTCAATTTGCTCGGTATTGGCATCCTTGCGAGGCGGTTTGTAATCAATAATCTTTGTTTTGTAGGCCATGGTGGTCTCCTTCGGATGTAAAAGGTCGATTATTTTTGGTTTTTTATATTAGAGGAAACAGTATTTTTTGTCAAAGGCTTTTAGATGTAAGTAGTAAGTTATAAAGTTATAAGTTTTTTGTCTATAACAACTTACTACTAATAAAAAATCGTCCTTAAAACAGGACGACCTTTTTTTAATACCGGTCTAATCTAATTCCACCGTAACCTGATTACTGTACACTCCGCAAGCTCCGCCCAAGTATTCACACACTCTTATATAATAAGTGCCGGGACCATCAAAGGCATGTAAACTGCCTGATCTTGTATCCGGGTTACTAAGGTAACTATATTTATCTCCGGAACGAGTAGGGTAGGTGGGTTCGGGATTTTTTGACCATAAAAGTTTGTATCCTTTGGGAGAATAACCATCAACAGACCAAGATGCTGTGTCAGCATTTACAGTTAAATTTATAGAATTGACCACTTCATCGTTACCTGCGGTTCCAAGCTCTACGGTAACTTGATTGCTGTAAAGACCACATTTTCCTCCCAAATACTCGCAAACACGGACATAATAAGTTCCCGGGCCGTCAAATAGATCAACTTCACCGCTTCTGCTATTTGGATTACTATAATAAGCATATTTATCACCGGCTCTGGTTGGGTAACTCGGTTTTGGGTTTTTTGACCAGAGTAATTTGTATCCCTTGGGAGAATAACCGTCAACCGACCAATTGGCTGTACTGCCTTCCAAATTTAATGTAATAGAGTTAACAGTATTGGATTCGCCTTCTTCTTTTTCGGTATTATTTCCCAAATAGGTTGTAACTTCATTGCTGTATTTTTTACAGACAGAATTTTGATATACACAGACGCGAACGTAGTACTTACCATCACCATCAAAATTATCAATTTTTCCACTTCTTACTTCGGGGTTTTTATAGTAAAAATATTTATCACTGTATCGAATCGGGTAGCTTGGTTTGGGTTCTTTTGACCAAATGATTTTAAACCCATTATTCGGCTTCAAATCAGTTTGCCAGCTTACATTAACCCCGTCGATCGAAGCTGTAATATTTTTGTCGCCGGTATCTTCTTCATCTTTTTCCTCCGTTTCATTATCTTCAAAAATACTGATTTCAAAGTCGTTGTCTTCGTCCATTTGTTTATTCCATTTAAAAAAATCATTATTTAGTTCGCTTTCAAGATCCATTTCCATTTTTGTAACTTCTCTTGTTTCTTTTGCTATTTCCAATAATTCACCGGCATCCAATTCTCTATGATTTTCGTCATAATCAACACCAACTTTGCTTTCAAATACTTTTATATTTATTTTTTTATCTTGAGAGGAAAGGGAAAAAGCGGTCCCCAATGCGGAACTTATTAAATCATTATAATATATTTGGTAATTTCTTTTATCATTTGTCATGACTCGGTTATAGACTTCTCCTTCGATTAATTTTATAATAATTTCTTTGTCAATCATTGACTCAATTTTAATTCGAGTATTTTCCGCAAGTCTTATTCTGCTATTATCAAAAAAAATTATTTCCGCTTTACTATTTGAATTGGTTTTTAGTTCATCTGATTTATTTATTATTTCACCTTCTTCAATTTGAATGGGTTTTTCGTCTCTTAATTTATAAACCTCACCTTCGGTATAAACTAATTCCGCATATGATGCTTCAGACTCAGACTCAATTTCCGCCTCTACCGGTTCGGAATTCATTTTTTTATTGTCAATTTTTTCCAAGACGGTTTTTTTTACACTGGCAAATGTTTCCGTATTTAAAAAACCGGTATAATATAGACCGGCAACAAGACTGCCGATAAATATAATTAGAAGTAAAATTTTTCCTAATTTAGTCATATTTTTATTGATAAAAAATTGAACAAGTGTTAATCTAAAAATGCCAAAGACCACCAGGGTTACTTATAAACTATATAATTTTTAGTTTTTTGGGTCAAGAAATATATGAAAAAAATTAATTTTTCAAAGATACCAACAACACCGGGAGTATATTTTTTTTATAATGATAAAAAAAATATTATTTATGTTGGTAAAGCCAGCTCACTTAGATCAAGAATTAAAAGTTATTTTTCAGGAAAGAGCAGTAATCGTCCAATTGAAGATATGTTCCATGAAGTAAAGGACGTAAAATGGCAAAGCACGGATTCAGTACTCGAAGCGGTAATAGCGGAGGCGAATTTTATAAAAAAATATAAGCCAAAATACAATGTACTTGGTAAGGATGATAAAAGTTGGAATTATATCGCAATAACGAAAGATGAATATCCACAAGTGGTTTTTATTCGTGAACATGAATTGAAACAGTTGGATAAAAAACAGATGAAAAATTTTAAACATCTTTTTGGTCCTTTTCCGGGTTTGAATACCAAGATGGTGATGAAAATATTGTCAAAACTTTTTAATATTTCTTCATGTAAACCCGGTAGCAAGAGACCATGCCTATATTATGAAATGGGGCAGTGTCTCGGAGTTTGTATAAATGAAATAGATCCTAAAAATTATAAACAAAAAGTTATCAGCCCTCTTGTCATGTTTTTGCGTGGAAATAAAAAAAATTTGATAAAAAATCTGGAGCAGAAGATGGATAAAGCTTCCAAGGATCAAGAGTACGAAGAGGCGGCCAGACTTAGAAATCAGATAAAAGCTTTACAGAGAATTCAAGACATTGCGTTATTGAATATTGATTTTTTTAAAAAACCCACTAATGAAGATGTTCGACAGGATCATATAAAAATAGAAGGTTATGATATTTCAAATTTGGGAGCAAGTGGCAAAGTTGGTTCTATGGTGGTATTTGTGAACGCTGAGCCGGATAAATATCAGTATAGAAAATTTAAAATTAAAACAATCAAAGGTCAGAGTGATGTTGATTGTTTGGAAGAGGTGATTAGACGACGTTTAAAGCACAGCGTAGTAGAGACGAACGGCAGTACGTCTAAAAAACGAGACAATGCGTCTCAAAAAAATATTTGGCCACTACCAAACTTATTTCTAATCGACGGTGGTAAACCCCAAGTCAACCGAGTTAAGAAAATCTTAAAAGAAAAAAATATTAATATTCCCGTGGTCGGCATTGCAAAAGGTCCAAAGCGCAAGAAAAATGAATTTATTTTAGGATCCAAAAAGAAAGATTTGGTTGAATGGGTAAATAAAAATCAAAAAATATTAATTCAAGTGAGAGACGAGGCACATAGATTTGCTGTTAGTTACCAGAGGAAGTTAAGAAAGGGTAGAATTTAAGATATTTAATATAGAAATTGGAAATAACAACCGAAAAGGTTGTTTTTTTATCTCGAAACAAAACCAGTTTACAAGGCACATCCCAGTCATGGCGGTGCGGAGACTTGTGGATAAAATGAGTATAAAAATGGTTGCAAAGTTAACAAAAGTGTTTTATAATGGTAACAAGTGGGGATAAGTGGGGAATCTGCTTTTTCCTTCAAGTTTCGCTCACCAAATAGATAAGATGCTTGTCTATCTATTAAAAAATCGAAATTACAAATTATTCAAATTACAAAAAGATTTTGTAGTTTAGAAATTAGTAGTTTTGCGTTTTATATTTATCTATGTTCATCGGAGAGTATTATCACAATATTGACGATAAAGGACGTTTGGCCGTACCAAAAAAATTTAGAGCGAAGCTGGGTAAAGGAGCAGTTGTGACAAGAGGTTTGGATAACTGCTTATTTCTTTATACAAAAGAAGAGTGGGAAAAATTAGCTCAAAAATTGGCAGAGCTGCCTTTTTCACAAGCCAAAGCCCGTGCTTTTACCAGATTGATGCTGGCAGGCGCAATGGACGTTAAATTGGATAAGCAAGGTAGAATTATTTTACCGGATTATTTGCGTACTTTTGCCGGACTAAAAAAAAATGTAACCGTAGCTGGTCTGTACAACCGGCTGGAAGTCTGGGATAAGAGTAAGTGGCTTAATTATAAGACTAAAACTGAAAAAGAAAGCACTTCAATTGCTGAGCAGATGGCAGAACTTGGTGTTTAGTACGAAGAGTTATGCGGATTGGTTCGAAAAATACACTGATTATATAATTGTCAGTTTTGGTCTGAATAATCAGTGTAATTAAACTAATCTGTTTAATCAATGAAGTACTATGAGACATAAACCGGTTTTATTAAAAGAAGTTATAGATTTTCTCTCGCTCGATCCCAATATGAATGTTGTTGATTGTACATTGGGCGATGCCGGTCATGCGGAAGAAATGTTAAAAGCAATTTCTCCTCAAGGAAAGCTACTTGGGATAGATGCCGATCCGGAGTCAATATTAAGAGCAAAGCAGTTTTTATACGAATACCAGGACAGGACAATTTTAGTTAGAGATAATTTTGTTAATTTAAAAAAAATAGTAAAAGTCAATGATTTCAGTCCGGTAAACGCTATTTTAATGGACTTGGGATGGTCTAGTCCACAGTTTGAAGAGCGAGGTAGGGGTTTTAGTTTTTTAAAAGATGAACCCTTGGATATGCGATATTTTGTGAACGGTCAAGTCTCCGACCTAATGCCGGCCTCAGAAATTCTTAATACCGGTTCTGAGGAGGAGTTGGAAGAAATTTTTAGAGTATATGGCGAAGAAAAGTTCAGTAAAAAAATAGCCGGAGCGATTGTTGCGTATAGAAAAAAAAGACCGGTGAAAAGGACGAGTGATTTGGTTCACATAGTTCTCGAAGTATACAAGAAAAAATTTAAAATTGATAAAAAACAACCTTGGACAGGAAAAATACATCCGGCAACAAAAACTTTTCAAGCTTTGAGAATTGCGGTTAACAATGAACTTGAAGTACTTGAAAAAAGTTTACCGCAGGCAACCGATATTTTAAAAGAAGGTGGAAGACTGGCGGTAATCAGCTTTCATTCATTGGAAGATAGGATAGTAAAACATTATTTTAAAAAATTAAACAGACAAAATTTTACAGTAATAAATAAAAAACCGATTACTGCTGAAGCTGAAGAATTAAAAAAGAATCCCAGGTCAAGATCAGCCAAACTCAGAGTAATCGAAAAAAATAAAAATAAATAATATGAATCGTTTTGCTCAAAAAAGACAAACCTTGCGTCAACAAAAAAAAGCTTCAAAAAATTGGTTTTTAGGAAAAACATTCAGAGTTTCTTTAATTGCTCTTGTTATTGTTTTAGGTGTATTGTTTTTGGGTAAAATAAGTTCAGTTTCAACAAAGGGTTTTGCTATCAGTGACTTGGAGGAAAAAAAGTCGGAATTGGAAAGAGAAACAGGAAAATTGGAGGTTGAAATCGCCAAATACAGATCTATGAAAAGTATTCAGGAAAGGTTGGCACAAATAGAAATGGTGGAAAGCGGAGAAATGGAGTATGTGGTTAGTGTCGGTAGCGAATTTGCCCGTCGTTAATAATAATACCATTTAAAACAAACCCCTATTCGGGGTTTGTTTATTTTATGATATAATTGACTATAGTAATAAGTTTTAAGTATATAATTAATGTAGCTTGAAATCGGGTGGAATAGTTGGGTTGGCTGGTTTTTATACATGGGGTCTAAAACTTATTAAAGATTTTAATTTACGCAAATGACTATTGGTTATGTGGGTCTTAGTATTACAGAGAATGGTGGCTGAAATTTTATTGGATTTGTTATACTTTCCGATTTGGTGGTATTCGGGTGGACTGAAGAATGCATATTATTTTTGTAAAAATATTTTTCAAACGGCCAATTCATATTTGGCTCCCAGTCTTTGGTTAAAAAATATTGCAGTTCCAATGTTTGGTCAATATGATTGGCAGGGCAGGTTGGTTAGCTTATTTATGAGGATCATAAATATTATCGGCCGTTCCATCGCTTTATTTTTTGTTTTAATATTTGTTTTATTTTTATTTTTGCTTTGGCCGACTATGCCGATTATTGTTTTTATGCTGTTTTTTATTTCTTTGTTTGGGCTGCAAATTAGCTAATACACTTTTATGATGTTTGAGAAAAATTCGCCAATGGATCTGGTTATTTGTTCAAAATGTACAGGTAGCGGATACATCAATAATAATAAGTGCAAAAATTGTTCTGCCAGAGGTTTTGGTTATCAAAAAAGAGGCAAATTTTTGTTTTGGGGCGAACCTCTTTCCACATATCATCTTAAACTAAAGAAATCGAGGGATTTGCTTGATAAAATAAATATAATGGCAGCGTTGGTTTTTTCTGCCGGGTTTTTTATTTTATTTGTCTGGCATGTCTATACTTTAAATTTGTACGAAGATTTGTTTACTTTTGATTATTGGTTGAGAAGTCTTGATAACTATAGAATTATTTTTTGGCTGGGTGTAATATCTGTTGCTTATTTAATTTATAGAATTTCAATTTTAGAAAGGGAAATGGAGCCGGTAGAGAAAAAATCATACAAGGAACAAAAAATGCCTGAAAAGAGATTAACACTTAATTCATGGTCTGACATAGATAAGCTAAAAAAAGATGAGATAAAAGATATTTCAGATAGTTTTACAAATGAATCTCTACAAGTTTTGCAAGCAGCATACGAAAAGGCATTAAAATTACAGTCACCCACAGTTTCGATATTACATATTTTTTTGAGTCTTCTTGAATCAAGTAAAATTTTAGGTGTTTTTGTGAGACTTGGTGTGTCAGACAAAATTTTAATTAATAGCCTTAAGCCGTTGTTGAAAAAAGGCGATAGACCGGTCATACCAATATTAAGCGATGATGTAAAACAAATCATCTCGCATTCATATGAATTGGCTTTTGAAAAAAGGCAGGATTTTGTTGAGGTTACCGAATTATTGATGTCAACAGTCGGTCAATCAGAAAAAATACAAGAATTATTATATGATTTGAAAATTGATCAACAAAAATTATCAAATGTGGTTGACTGGATAAGGATAAGAGAAAAAATCATCAAACAAAGAAAAAGACAGGCAAAAGCGGCGGTTCATAGAAGTAAGCATGGAATGGATAGAGCGATGACAGCCGTTGCAACTCCATTTCTAAACAGTTTTAGTCAGGATTTAACATTAAGAGCAAAGCTGGGTGGCTTTAGTCCATGCATGGCCAGGGATAAAGAAATTAATGAAATTTTTAGAGTAATTGAAAGTGGAAGACAAAGTGTGATATTGGTAGGGGATCATGGTGTTGGCAAAAAGACGATAATAGAAGGGATCGCTCAAAGAATGCTCGAGGACAATACCCCGAAAAGATTACAAGACAAAAGATTGGTGCAATTATCCACATCATCACTGCTTGCCGGAGTTAGCGTAAGTGGTGCTCAAGAGAGGTTATTGCGGATCATGAACGAGATAGTTAGAGCGGGTAATATTATTTTATTTGTTGAAAATCTACATGATTTGGTTGGTTCGGTTGACGGTGGTTCAGAAGGATTGGATGTATCCGAAACTCTGGCGGAGTATTTAGGTTCCGGAAAATTTTTAACATTAGCCACTACCGTTCCAAATGCATACAATAAAAAGATAATAAACAGTCAAATAGGCACTGTTTTTTCCAAAGTTTTAATAAAGGAAATGGATGTAAACCAAACTATACAAGTCCTTGAATCAAAGGTATCGGGTGTGGAATTTAAAAATAATGTTTTTTTCACGTATGATGCTTTGGAAGCGGCTTCAAAAATGGCAGACCAATATATTCATGAACAAACTTTACCGGAGAGCGCGATTGAAATAATGAGCGAAACCGCGGCTTATGTTAATGGAGCAAATGACAAGTTGCAGCTAATAAAAGAGGATGATGTGGCAAAAATAATTACAGATAAAACAGGTGTCAAAGCTACTGCCATTACCGAAGATGAATCTGAAAAATTACTTCGTCTGGAAGATGAAATGCATAATCGAGTTGTTGGTCAAGATGAGGCGGTAAGTTTGGTAGCTAATGCTTTACGAAGAGCCAGGGCAAAGATGCGCTCCGAAGATAGACCTATTGCCAACTTTTTATTTTTGGGTCCCACCGGTGTCGGTAAAACCGAATTGGCAAAAACTATTACTTCTGTTTACTTTGGAGATGAAAAGAGAATGATTCGTATTGATATGAGTGAGTTTCAGGATAAAACGGCAATATACAGATTGATCGGTGAACCAAATAAACAGGGGACCGGTTTGTTAACAGAGGCTATAAGACAAAATCCTTTTTCTCTTTTACTTCTCGATGAACTGGAAAAGGCCGATCCAAATGTTTTAAATTTGTTTTTGCAAGTTTTTGATGATGGTAGGCTGACAGATAGTGTCGGTCGCGTAATTGATTTTACCAATACTATTATTATTGCCACCTCAAACGCTGGTACAGATTATGTTCAGGAGCAATTAAGTCAAAATGTTGAATTGGAAGAAATTAGGCAAAAGATGATCAGGAGCGAACTAAAGCAATACTATAAACCGGAATTTTTAAACCGTTTTGATGCAATAGTCCTATTTAAATCTTTAACTAAAGAAGAAATTAAAAAGATTGCTTCATTGATGCTTAAGCGGGTTGCCGTCGATTTGGAAAATAAAGGTATTGGCTTGAAAGTTACTGATGAAGCTTTGGAGGCTTTGGTAAGTGTTGGTTATGATCCGGAATTTGGCGCCAGACCAATGAGGCGAGCAATCCAAGATTATGTGGAAAACAAGTTGGCAGAACTAATAATTTCAGGTAAATTAAACAGAAGGGATGTGGTTGTGTTGGGGGATGGTTTGGAGATAAAAATTTCCAGAAAATAAAAAAGGCCCCGGATAAATCCATGGGCCTTATGTATGATGTCCAATCTGTATTTATTCATCTATCTCCATGCAGGTTTCGTTGTTGTCCTCATCAATACTGACAGATTTAATAAAATGAACAGCTATTATAATAGTTTCCGGATCTCCTTTTTCAACTTCTATCTTTTTTAGTTTTTCTGAATCATTTTTTTCATTCAGTACTCCGGATATTTTAAATAATGCCATTACTGCGCATGTGATATCTCTAGGATGAAAGAATACACGAACGATTCGTTCATAATCAACAAAAAGATAGAAATTATTCTGGTTTTCTGACGTATTTTTTCTATGTTCTTGAGACATGACTCACTCCTTTGATTTAAAATTGAAAGATCTTTGATGTTGCGATATATTAGAAAATACCAAATAATACTAATTTAGTAAAGTTCGAGGAACCTAAAACATTGATAGTTATGTATATTGGTTATTTCCTGTTAACTTTTTTGTTATCGGTTATTTTGACAGCGGTAGTCCGGCATATAATGATCACTTGGCAAATAATTGATAAACCAAAGGCAAAATCTCGAAAAATTCACAAGAAAAAAATTCCTTTGGGGGGTGGTTTGGCAATTTTTTCATCTTTCTTTATAGTGATTTTTTATTTACACTTTGTAGGTAATAAATTCGGTGGTGATATTACAGCAAAGCAGATTTATGGACTTTTTGTAGGGAGTATTATTTTAATGATTGGTGGTTTTTTGGATGATAAATATTCTCTGAGAGCTAGAATTCAAATCATTTTTCCAATTTTAGCAGCCCTAAGTATTATTGCCTTTGGGATTGGCCCTCATATTATTACCAATCCACTTGGGGGTGTTATTTCTTTGGATATAATTAAAATACCGATTGATGGATTGGGTAATTGGGTAGTAGTTGCGGATATATTGGTATTTTTTTGGCTTTTGGGCATGATGTTTACAACAAAATTTTTAGATGGCTTGGATGGACTGGTGGCCGGAATTGTTAGTATTGGGGCTTTGATGGTTTTTTTTCTGAGTTTACAAAAACAATGGTTTCAACCCGAGATTGCCTTGTTGTCAATTATTTTAACCGGTGCGGTTTTGGGGTTTTTGGTATGGAATTGGCATCCGGCTAAAATTTTTTTAGGTGAAGGCGGGAGTTTGTTTACGGGTTTTATGTTGGGTTCATTGGCAATAATATCAGGTGGTAAAATTGCCACCACTTTATTGGTTGTAGGTATTCCTATGCTTGATGTAGTCAGAGTTTTCATCAAAAGATTTCAAAGAAAACAGCCGATTTATATCGGTGACAAAGAACATTTACATTTTAAATTGTTGGAGTCCGGTCTTTCGCAAAAACAGGCGGTTTTATTAATGTATTCAATATCTTTTTTGTTTGGTTTAACGACATTGTTTTTACAAAGCTCTCAAAAATTGATTGCACTGATGTTCTTGTTATTACTTATGTTGCTGGTCGGTTTTTGGTTTTCATTAAAAGAGAAAAATAATAGAAAATTGTCATGAAAAAGAAAAGAAAATTAACAAAATTTCAGTTAATAATACTTGGATTATTTCTACTTTCTTTTTTGATTATTAACTTACTTCAATTACGATGGCCTGAAGCGGTAATTGAATTAAAAGGTGAGGAGCTAGAGGTAC
The DNA here is from genome assembly GCA_014729395.1 of Candidatus Magasanikiibacteriota bacterium. Taxonomy (GTDB): domain Bacteria; phylum Patescibacteriota; class Patescibacteriia; order Magasanikbacterales; family UBA922; genus WJJZ01. Next base: position 86,301 of record WJJZ01000010.1, on the reverse strand, counting down.
TGGTAGCCAAGACACCTTATCATTTGTATAAGGGTCTGGGTGGACGAGAATCACTTGGTGATAAAGACGCTATGTTGTTTTTATTTAGAGGTGAGGAGAAACCGATAATTGTAATGAGGGATATGAAGTTTTCAATCGATATTGTGTGGATAAAAGGAAATACTATTGTCGATATAGCACCAAATGTGCCTGTTGAACCGAATGTAAGTGAAGGGGCTTTGAAAAAATACGCACCACGAACCGAGGCAAATATTGTACTGGAAATACCGGCCGGGTGGGTTGATGAAAATAATCTAAATATAGGCGATAATATCAAAGTCATAAGCGAATAATTATTATATATTATATTGTTTGTTGCTTTATTCTTGACATTTTTGCCTTGATTATGTATAATATTCGCGTTTCCCAATATTATAAATAATTTTACTAAATATGATTGCAGTAATAGATAATGGTGGAAAGCAATACTTAATAAAGACCGGAGATAGTATAAAGATTGAAAAAGTTGAAGGCGAACCCGGTCAAGATATTGTTTTTGATAAAGTTTTGCTACTTGCCAAAGATGATGGTTCAGATGTAAAAATCGGTAAACCTTATTTGGATGGTGTCAGTATTGCCGCAACAGTAGAGGAACAGGGTAGAAATAAAAAAGTCAGGGTCGTTAAGTTTAAAAGAAAGGTCCGATATAAACGAGTAAAAGGGCACAGGCAGCATTACACCAAAATCAAAGTCAAAGAAGCAAAATAAAAGAGTAATAATAAAACCGTTGTACTGCAACGGTTTTTACTTTTTTTAGTTTTCAATTCTGTTTTTCAATGCACTGGCTAGAGTTATTTCATCGGCATAATGCAAATCCGCCCCCATGGGCAGGCCACGCACAAGTCTGGTTACTTTGGCACCGGGATCCAGTTGTTTTATCTGATTTTCCAAAAACATCATCGTAGTTTCTCCATTGATGTCGGGGTTCATTGCCAAGACAATTTCTTTGGTTTTTTGCAATTTGATTCTTTTCATTAACTCATCAATTTTTAAATATTTATGACTATCTATATCGTCAGCTCTAATTGTGCCGCGTAATACATGATAAAGTCCATTATATTCATTTGTTTTTTCTATTACCTGGACACCTTGGGGTTCGCTAACTACGCAGATAATGGATTGATCTCTCGATCTATCCGAACATACACTGCAAATTTCAGAATCAGTAAAATCCCAACATTGTTCACAACTTTTTATATTTTGAATTAATTCTTTTAGAGCCAGAGTTAATTGTGCAACATCTTTTTTACCTGATTTCAGTAAATAAAAAACAAACCTTTCAGCAGTTTTTTGACCCACTGAAGGAAGTTTGGAAAAAGCTTGTATTAAATTTTCTATCGGACTTGAATAAGCCATAATTTACAAAACATAACAGGAGTGAGTATCTGTGTTTTTTTATTTCGTATGCTTAGGACATTCCCGGTATTTCCGGGAGTCCGCCCATTTCTTTCATTTTGGTCGCCATTGTTCTTTGCATTTTCTTTGTAGCACTTGCATGGGCGTCCTTAATGGCTGATTCAAGTTTTTGTTTTTTATCGGGATTCAGCATTTCTTTATCAATATCCAAGTCGGTAATTTTTAGATTACCATCCATGGTCATTTTTACTTTTCCACCTGCTTCAGAAACAGTAATTGTCTCTTCGGCTAATTTGCTTTGAAGATCTTTTGCTTGTGAGCGTAAATCTTTAAATTGTTTTAGTTTGTTGAACATATATAAATACTTAAAAGGCTTAAAATGCCGGAAATGCTTAAAAGGCTACAAAACGGTTGGTAACCGGAGCCTTTCAAGCCTTTTTGGCCTTTCTGATTTTTTAGGCTTTTTAAAACTTTGGTACTGCCGGTTCTGAATGGGGTTTTGCTTGATTTTGCGGTGGAGGTGGGGCTGTTTTTTCAAAATGCGTATCCAGATTTTTGAAACTGGCTCTGGTTTCATCAAAGAATAATTTTACCTGTCCGGTAGGCCCGTTTCTATGCTTTGCAATATGAATTTCAGCGATATGTCTTTCATCAGGTGGTATGTCCTCAAGACGATAATTACGGTCAGCCGCTTTTCTATATATAAACATCACAACGTCTGCATCTTGTTCAATACTACCAGATTCACGGAGATGTGACAACTTTGGTATGGCCGGTTTTGTTTGTTCTACAGCTCTAGAAAGCTGAGACAAAGCCAGAACCGGAACATTCAATTCTCTGGCTATTCCCTTTAAATTTCTACTCATTTCAGCCACCTCTTGAACTCGGCTATCCGATGATCGCCTTGAATGAGATTCCATGAGCTGCATATAGTCGATTATCATTAGGCCCAGACCGTGTTCAGCTTGGAGTCGCCTGGCTTTGGTTCGTATTTGCATGACTGTATTTCCGGGCGTGTCATCGATAAACACCGAAGCTTCTGACAAAACACCCATTGCTTGACCAATCTTGGGGAAATCATCACTACCCGGTTTATCAGACAAATTTCCCGTTCTCATTTTCCACAAATCAACACCCGCTTCCGCACAAAGCATTCTATCTACCAGCTGCTCCTTGCTCATTTCAAGTGAAAAAATTCCAACAGTCTTTTTTGATCTGACAGCAACATTTCTGGCAATGTCCAAGACAAAGGCGGTTTTACCAACAGAGGGCCTGGCCGCCAAAATTATGAGATCTGATTTCTGCATACCGGCCAACAGATTATCAAGTTGTGAAAAACCTGTCGGTACACCGCGTAATTTACCTTTTTCTCGGTGTAATTCATCAATTCTTTCAAATGCATTATTTAATACACCTCTAATGGGTGAGAATGTTTTTTTAAGATGCTTTTGTGTGACTGAATAAATAGATTGTTGAGCTTCGTCCAATAAAGAATCAACATCCTCAACATCTTCTTTGTAGCCCAAGCCCGTAATTTCATGCGCAGCCTTTAATAATTTTCTTAATGTGGACTTGCGTCTAATTATTTCAGCGTATTGTTTTATATGAGTGGCGGTTGGTGTAGTATTTGATAATTCTACCAAATAGCTGCGTCCGCCTATTTTTTTTAATAAGCCTTTTTCTTCCAATCTGTTACCTAAAGTTAATACATCAATAACCTCATTTTTATTGTACAATTCGGTCATGGTTTCAAATATGTTTGCATTGGCATTACTGTAAAAATCAGCCATATCAACCATATCGGCAATTTTTATCATAGCATCTTTATCAAGCAAAATAGAGCCCAGTAAAGACATTTCCGCTTCCAGGTTTTGTGGGGGAATTTTTTCTATGTCGGTGATGTCGGGCATATAAGTTGGATGATTAGTGGCTGGTGATTGAAGCTTGATCAGTTATAAAAAACCAATCAGCCGGTTTCCATTCTCTAGTTAACGGTTTTGTTTTAATATCTTACCTGATTTCCTTTTTTTCTTCAACGGAAATCTTGATACATTGTGTTCAAACTGTGTTCAAGTTGCAAAAAAGCCCACAACTGCCTATAATTAGTTTTGTATGAAAATATGTATAATAAACAATCTTTATCCGCCATATGCCCGTGGAGGCGCTGAGCAAGTAGTGGCAAAAACTGTGAATGGTTTGTTAAAAAAGGATCATGAAGTGGTTGTAATTACCACATCACCGGCCGGAGGTTCGTATTGTGAAATGGATACAAGGTTGACAACGTATAGGTTTAGACCAAAAAACCTCTTTTTTTATACTGAAGCTCATAATTACCATTGGTTTAAAAGGTTAATTTGGCATGTCATAGATATTTTTCATTTCGGATCAGCCGGATATATTAAAAAAATTTTAATAAAAGAAAATCCCGATGTCGTTCATACTCATAATTTTATGGGTTTGGGATTTTTAACACCATGGATAATTAGAAGACTTAATTTAAGACATTTTCATACTGTTCACGACGTTCAGCTGGTTGAACCGAGCGGTATAATTTTAAAAGAAAAACAAGACGATTGGCGTTATACGGGAATTCATGTAAAAATTTATTCCTGGCTTATGAAGGTATTGCTTGGTTCACCTGACGTAGTAATTTCTCCATCTCAGTTTTTGTTGGATTTTTATCATAAACGAGGTTTTTTCCCCAATTCAAAAAGGGTGATGCTTAGAAATCCGATAACGTTTGAGCAGCACGCCAAGATACAAGGATACAAAGATAGCGAAATATTGAATTTTTTGTATTTAGGCCAAATTGAAGAACACAAGGGCGTTCCTTTTTTAGTGGATACTTTTTTGGAATTTAAAAAGGAAAATTTTGTTCCGGTAAACCTTCATGTTGTTGGTGATGGCTCAAAACTTAAGGATATAAAAAAGATTCCGGCCAATTCATCCGATATAAAAATTTATGGTCGCATAGCAAGAGAAAATTTGCCTGAAATATTTAAAAAAATGGATGTTATGATTGTACCTTCTTTATGCTATGAGAATTCACCGACTGTAATATTTGAGAGTTTTTCTTTTGGTATTCCGGTCTTGGCGAGTGATATAGAAGGTATTGCCGAGCTAATTCAAGCCGGAGAAAACGGCTGGACTTTTAAAGCCGGTGACAAGGATTCCCTAAAAGAAAGAATAGAGTGGTGTTTTAAAAACAGGGATAGAGTTGATCAAATGAGCAATGGTACCGCCAAATTTTTAGAAGGACTGGGACAAAAAGAGTATGTTGAAAGATTGGAAAAATTATATATAGCTTAAAATTATACTAAATTTAGTAACATATTTAGATAAATCCCTTGACAATGGGCATTATTTGTGCTATTATTTACAGTCATTTGTTATTTCAAAACAACAAAACAAGGAGGAAGACATGACCCTTTTGAAAACTTGGATTATCGTCACTATAGCTACAATCCATCGCTGGACGAATTCCCGAAAGGCCCTCCATTTCCTCAAGAATGGGATGGTCGAGGAGTTCAACCGTTGGAGAAAAAGTCTGGAAGATTATGGTGAAATTTTTCGCCTTGACATTTCGAGTGTTTGTCTCGTAGGGATCAATCTGGAGTGGGTTGATCTAAGCGGATTAAATTTTGAGTCAGTAAACTTGCGCAGTGTCAATTTAGGGGGTGCTAATTTGCAGGGCAGTTCCTTTGTGAATTGCAACCTGCTAAATGCAAATTTGTCAAAATCCAATTTGGAGTTTTGCAATTTTCTAAATTGCGAACTCTCGCGGAGCAATTTCGCAGAGGCCCTATTGGGGCACGCGAAATTCCAGGAGAGCAGTATGATCGAAGTTGAGTTTTTCAGGGCTTGCCTTGAAAGCGTCGATTTCGTGATGACGACGCTCCGGTCAACAAGTTTTTTCAATTCACACCTCGGGTCTGCAACATTTATCAATGTTGACTTGAGGTGGGCTGACTTCACCGGGTCTGACCCGGGGGATCTTTCACCTGAACAGGCAAACCTGTACGGGTGTGTAGGTCTTTGTGGCGAAGTCCGCCATGCCGCCCAAAAAGCTCTTAACGAGAGCTGGGCGGCTTGAATTGACAGTTTGACACTTACAGCCACCACCGTTATTAAACGGTTGGTGGCTTTTTTAAATCGAATATGTGTGAATTTTATTAAACAAATAAATTTGTCTTCAGAATAATAAATTTAAAAAAAATTATTTTTTATTGTTGACAGTGATTACATTTGTATATTAATATAAATTCACAAACAAAGGAGGTGCAAAATGAAAAACGGCGGAAGAACCAAAGAAGTCAAAAATTTAGCCGTTTCCATGTTAAAGCATGGTGATGTGGATGAATTTGAACATTGGAGGTCACAAAATAACATCGGACAACTTGATCTAATCGGAGTGGATTTACAAAGGACGGTGTTGTTGGGTGTAAATTTTGATGGAGTAATCCTTGATGGTGCTCTGCTGCAAGATACTGTGATGGATGGATGTAGTTTTGTGGGTGCAAGCTTGGTTCGAGCGCATCTTGATGATGCGAGCTTAGCGGATGTTAATTTTTCTAACGCTGATATGAGGCATTGCAATCTTTATTGCAGTGTGATTACCGGATGTAATTTTACTAACGCTAATTTGTATGGCGCATGTTTGGTAGAAGCACAAGGTAGGTATACAATTTTTAGCAGAGCCAAGCTTTACCATGCTTTTATGGCCGGTGGTCAATTTCAGGAGGCAAATTTTAATGGATCATTCTTAGATGATAGTGAGTTTTTTGGAGCGAATTTGAAGTCTGCTACTCTGCAAAGAGTTTCCGCAGTAAATACACGATTTGACGAGGCTAATTTTGAAAAGGCTTCTCTTGCCGGAACTGATATTTCAGAAGCGACTTTCAACGGTTGCAGAGGTTTATCTAAGGTTATCCAGGAACAGATAATATCAAATCTTAGGAAAAGTTGGGGCTAAGTCGATCAAGAATAGATGTTCTTTTTTTAAAACCTGCGTAAAAGTGGGTTTTTTAATTAGATTATATTTACTTAAAATACTCAAATACCCATACTTTATTATCTATCGAATACCAGCTATCCGCAGTATTTTTGGCGCCATTAATAATTTCTTTTGAATTATGCCAATAAGATGTCATTACAAAAAAAGATTTATTTGTTTTTGTGAGCTCCATTGCTTTTTCCATATAAATGCGCTGTTGTCCTTTATATAGCATTTTGGAATACAGTTCCGCCAGAGGACTTCCTGATGGTATTGAATAGTAAAATAATTTTCCTTTGTCTGTGTCAAAATAATTTGAAAAGCCATATTTTTCAATAGCTGCGGCTGCGGTTAAGATATTCGACAACACAACATAGTCATGATCGCCTGCGCTATTGTTAATATATTCGATAGCAGTATAGTCAGAATCGGTTACATTGTAAGCCGGAAAATGAACAATTGGGTTTTTTTGGGGGTAGCTTAAGTAGAGGGAAGTTGTAAGCGGGATCGAAAGAGCAAACAAAGTGACAAAATAAATATTTTTTTTATTCTTGACCAATCTGATCGTTTTTATTAATCCGATAATAAACAACGGAAGAATAAAAAATAAACATGAGTGGATGAGTCTTTGCGAGTACTGTATTTGTTCAAAGCTGTTTAGCTGTTTAAATTTAATAAATGAGCTTAAGATAAAAACATTTATTAAAATTATCAGAGACATTAGTAAATATAAATATAAACCTTTTTTTTCTTTGTACATGAACACGGATATAGAGAAGGCTATTATTATCCCTGGAATAAAAAATCTGTATAAATAAACAAGATCCAAAATCCAATGAGCCGGGCGATTAATAAAATAGTATGGTTCACGAAATAAATTTATAAAATTATCCAAATTAAATACAATTTCAATATTTGTTCCGCCAATTTGTCCATAAATGATAAATAGAATGGGAATTATAAAAAATGACACTACTGATATCACGGATAAAACAATTCTTTTTTTGTTTATTAAGATTTTATTTAATAAGATAAGTATAAATAAAATTATGGCAAAAATACCAACCAGTGGGTGTGTTAGTACTGCCAGCACAGCAAATAGCAATGACGGTATCCAATTTTTTTTATTATTAATCATTAACAATGACAAAAAAATGCTTGTCAATGTAAAAGTGTTTGCCAAATTATATGGCGTGGTAACTACCATTGTTTTGAACGGATACAACAAAATGATTATTGCCGAAAGTCGTGATAATTTTTCACTTAATTTTAAGCCGTATCTTGTCCCAAAATAAACGGAAATGGGTAACAAGATCGAGCTTAGAACGGGAACCAAATAAATATCTATGATTTTTATTGGTAGATTTGTTAGGTGAGCTAAAATATTGACAATAACATATTGACCGATATAAAAAGGCGTTTTTGGAATGGCTGCGCCAAATTCAAAAATATACTTTTCCGCAGCTCGATGCAAAAATGGATCATATCCCCAGCCAAGCGGGTATACAAAAGTAATAATTCCCAGACTGATTAAATAATGAATGGATACCGATACTAACCATAAATATTTATTGGTTTTTACAAAACTGTAAAAAATTAAAATAGCAGTACTAAATCCGTAAAACCAAAAAAACCTTGAACCGAATATGGGCCATGGTGATCCCAGAGCATCTGTTGTGGCTTTGTTTTGGAGAACATATAATAAAATGATTTGACATAATAAGATTAAAAGAAATAATAAATCCAAACGATTAAATTTATTTTTTAAATTAAACTTAGGTTTTGTCAAATGAAATCGATATTTTTTTTGATAAAAAAATAGCCCAATAAAAGATAAGATTAAAAAAGTAATAAATATTGTGAAGGGATTGCTTTTATAAAAAAAATATATTGTTGAGTGAATGATTATTAAAATCAAAATCATCATTGTTATCGTCCAAAAAAAATTCCATTTTGCCAATTTTAAGAAATTTAATTTTGTTATATAAAAAGATATTAAAATCAATAAAAAAATGGCGAAAAATAAACCCGGCAAAGTAAATTGATCAAAATACAAACCGACGGCAATTCCGGCTAGGCAAATACAATTGATTGTGATATATTTTATGTAAGACATGCCTTTGAAATATACTAAAATCATAGCATATTAAGGCAAATTTTTCTATCCAATCAGGACTGATATGTTTTATATAGACAAATTTATAAGAAATCATAGTGATTTGTTTAGATTCATGAAGGCCGAAGAGGTTCATATCCATGACAAGTTGCTATACAAAGGATTATTGCAATATTTTCCCGAGTCAATAACACCAAATAAAATCAGTATTTTTCGAATTATTGCTACACCGGTAGTTTTTTTGATTATTGTATTTGGAAGCTATAAAATTGGAATAGTATTTTTTTTATTAGTGGCCAGCACTGATGCGATTGACGGATCTTTGGCCAGAACCAAAAACAAAATAACACAATTTGGTAAATTAATTGATCCGTTGGCCGATAAATTTTTGGTAGGTTCAATGGTTATACTTCTGGTTTTTGAGAATTTTTCTTTTGTCTTGGGTGTAACAATTTTAATAATTGAAATAGTTTTTATTTTTTCCGCTCTCGTAGCCAAATACAAGTTTAAAACGGTTCGAATGGCTAATGTTTGGGGTAAAATAAAAATGATTTTGCAAGTTACGGCTGTTTTTGTTACTTTATTGGCATTATTACTTGAATTTCCACTTTTACTCACAATTGCTGCCTGGATTTTTGGTATAGCCATCGGCTTTGCCATCATTAGTTTGTTCGCTCATGGCATTTAAAAACAAAAAAAATAAATATATTTACGCAGCAGTCTTATTGTTAAGTTTGTTTTTTTTGTATTTAAATATGTTTTTTTGGCAGATTGCTTATATAGGTGTATTGGTTTTTGCAGTTTATATATTTTGTACATCATTGTACTGGCAATCTGTAATTCAAAAGTTTTTTCACATAAAATCAATCTATTTTGAGAAACAAATTTTGGCGCTTTTACTGTCTTTTGCGTCACTTGTTTTTTGTCTTTCTATATTTGTTAGCTTTTATAAATCCACTTACTTCATTGTGTGGTTATGCTTTGGAATTTCTTTTTTATTTATTTTTTTACTCGATCTGCTGACCATAGAAAATTACAAAAAAATAAAGAATAAAAAAATTATTTCTCATATAGACAACAACAGCCTGAAGGTCTTTAGTGGTGTTTGGCCTCTGCAAATTATTTTTTTATCACTTTTATTTTGTGGTTTTTATTTGTTATTCGATTCAAAAAGTAATGAGGCTTTAATGTCTCCTTGGCAGGCAATAAATCAATATTACCCCGTAGTATTTTTTTTGTTGATATTTATATTGGGTCTTTTGATATTTTCAAATACTGGTATTAAAAAACTTTTAATTTTTTTGTTTTCCTTCAGTCTGTTGCTGCATTCATATCTACCTCTGTCTCATAGTTTGCCTTGGGGAGGAGATGTTTGGCGTTTGTTGGGAACGGAAAAAGCAATATTGTCTGAGGAGTTTGTTCCTCCGGTTTTAATTGGTCCCGAAGCGCGTTGGATCGAAGTTATGAATATTGATTTACCGGAAGTTTTTTTTGTACCGCAAAAATTTGCTTACTCACATTTTTGGTCGGCGAATTCATTATTATCTCAAAGCTTACATATTGATTTGGTAGATATTAATCGCTGGTTAATGCCGATTCTTTGGTCTTTTTTTCTTCCCTTAATGTTATTTAGGCTGGGTCATTTAATATTCAGAAATTGGCGGGCCGGTGTAATTTTAGCTTGGGTGAGTACATTTTTATTTACTTTTCAGGCCTTGGGTTCTTTATCAGTGCCGGTTAGTTTGGGTTTTATTTTTTTTATGCTTGCGATAATATTTTGGATTCAATATTTTCAAGAAAAACAAAAAAGACAATTATATTTTTGCCTTGGACTTACAGCTATTTTGTTATTGGGTTATACCTTGCATTTGGTTTTGTTGGTAATTCTATTGTTATCGGTTTTAATTTACAAGGCAATAAATAAAATAAAGAACGACCATATATTTGTAGCTTTTAAAATCGGTTTGTTGATTTTATTAGGCACTCTCATTCCTGTGATAGAACTTATCAGCAAGATCAGTATAATTGATTTAAATTTCAATTGGATGGATCAGTTTAAAAAATTCATAGGAGTATTTAGCGGATGGTACTATGCAACAGCAATCAGGTCGCATGACATTGTTATTGGAAATATTTTTTACAATCATACACCGGATTATGCTTTCGTAAGTAATTTATTTAACAGTTGGCGTTATTTTTTGATTCCGCTAATGATTATTTTTTGGTTGTTAATTTTTTATGGTTTTTATATTCTGGTCGTCAAAAAATACAGACTGCACAATTTTTTCATATCGGCATTTTTTTGCTTAAGTTTTGGCGCCTATATAATAGGCTGGTTTTTTATGTCCGGGGATCGATTATTTGTGCGCAGATTGGACCATATATTGGCTTTAGTTTTTATTATCTTATTATTAACGGCTGTATTTTCCCTTCTAAAATCTTCTTCGCATCTGTATAAAAATAGCTATAAACACAAAATAATAGTGACTATTTCATTATTAATTTCCTCGCTTTTTGCCACTGTTAGTTATACATCCGGTCCGGATATGAGAGTGGTATCACAAAATGAACATGAAGCCGCATTATTTTTGAATAAGCATATCCAAAATAATAGTATCAATAGTGTCTGTGTTGTGGCTGATACTTGGTTTTTGTTGGCTCTTGAAGGGGTTTCCGGCTCGCGCATTGTTGGCGGTGGTTTTCCAATTGATTATCAATTTGGGCAATCCGAAAGAGTGGAAATTTTTAATAAATTAAAAAATAAACCGAACAAAGAATTTTTGGCAAAAGCAAAGGAAATATCACAAAAAAATAACTGCTTTTTAGTCTTGGATTCACAATATGTAAAATCAATTGACAAAAGACAGTCAATTGATGTTATAATAGGTTCGGAGGCAATTTATGAAGAAAATATAATAATTTGGAAGTTTTAATGTCTTATGGAAGAATGTATTTTTTGTAAAATAATAAATAAGGAAATCCCTGCGCATATTATATATGAAGATGAAAATAATCTTGCTTTTTTGGATGTTAACCCCAGATGCAAAGGTCATACGGTCGTAATTCCCAAAGAACATGCGAAAAATCCCTTTGGACTAAGTGATGAGTCTTTAAAGTTACTATTCGTTGCTACCAAAAAAACTATGCAGCGTATAGATGAAAAATTAAAGCCCGACGGGTACAATGTCGGCTGGAATCAAAATTCAGCCGGCGGTCAAGTGGTACCACATATGCATGTTCATATTTTACCTCGCTGGCGAGACGATGGCGGTGGAAACATGCATTCCATTGTAAACCACCCGGGTGACGAAACAGTAGAGGAGGTAGCAAAATATTTTAATGCGCAATAATCCATTTTAGATGGATTATTTTTATTAATTTATGCTAAATAAGATAAAAAAAATCAGCGAAGAAATAATAGATGAGAATCCTTGGTGGAAATATATGCATGATCGGCTTGTATATGCGAACGGCAAATATGGTGATTACTATTACGGTTTAACAAACGGAATGTCCATGGTTGTGCCGATCTTATCTGATGGGCGTTTGGTGCTAGTAATGCAATATAGATATCTGGAAAGCAAAAACAGTATTGAATTTCCGGGCGGGGGAATAAGACAGGGTTCCAGTCCTGTCAAAACCGCAGCATCGGAGTTACAAGAAGAAACCGGTTATATAGCTTCTGATTTTATAAAAGTTGGTGAATTTCAAGCTTCGAACGGTCTATTCAAAGATAAGTCACATATTTTTTTGGCAAAAGTGGAAAATCAAACAGAAATAGAATCTGATGATGAGGAGGAGATCGAAGTGATTTGCAGGTACCCGGAAGAGGTGGACAGAATGGTAATAAACAATGATATCTGGTGCGGACAGACCATGGCCGCATGGTCTATCACCAGGCATTATTTTCTTAGTAAATAATATGTATAAATATACAGAACAATCAGATCATCCGGTTCCATGCATAGATGCTGTCATTCTCAATGAAAAGGATGAGATTTTATTGGTTAAAAGAGATGTGTCTCCATTTAAGGGTTTTTGGACTTTGGTTGGGGGGAGAGTTGAGGTTGGTGACAATAATATTGAACATACAGTACTTCGTGAAGTAAAAGAAGAAACCGGACTTGATGTAGAAATTAAAAATTTAATAGATATATTTGCTGATCCGTCTATGAATCCTCCTCCGGATCCAAGATTTTTTGTAGTTCAGGTGGCTTTTGAAGTTAAAATAAAAAAAGGAGAGTTAAAAATCAATCCCGAAGTGAGTGATTTTAAATGGCTCACATTGGAAAAACTGGCAGAGCACCCTCTGGCGTTTAATCATGGCTTGATCGCACTTACTTATTTGAAAAAGAAAAAAGAAGGGCAATTAATTCCCAGCAACAGAAGAATATACAGTGAATATTTTAATAAAGATTATACATATATAGTTCAAAACGAATATCCTCGATTTGCGACTAACGCCATTATTTTAAACGAAAAAAAGGAAATTTTATTGGCAAGGAGAATTCAACCTCCATATGTGGGTTTTTGGGATTTTCCCGGTGGTCATATTTATGTTGGCGAAACAATTGAAGATTGCCTAAAAAGAGAGATTAGAGAAGAGCTTGGGGTAGAAAGTGAAATGGGTGTATTGTTTCAAGTATATTCAGATAGGGCCAAACATCCCAAAGCCGCAGATGTTGTATCATTTTATTTTGCTAAAATTAAATCACATAATTTTATAAAAAATGTGGAAATGGATGATTTTGATTATTTTCCATTGGATGATTTACCTGAAAAAATTGCTTTTCATAATGAATACCCTCTGGCAGATATTAAAGATTATATTTATAAAAAATAAGCATTAAGACCTAAATATATGGCCTCTAAAAAAAAGACTCCCGGCGGTCATTTTGTAAAGGTTTTTGAATTTGTGCCTGACGAACAAAAAAGTGGCAGAATTCTATCTTCCGTGAAAGTCGGCGGTGTCTATATATCCAGATTGATGATTGAGCCCGGAGTGGTAACGGGAAATTATTATCATCGAGATACTTTTTTGATGATGTATGCAGAGTCCGGATCCATAAAAGGATACTTTGAACATGTTAAGACTAAAAAAAGAACAGATATAAATATTTTACCGGCTAAGCAAGTCATTCACATACCGCCCTTGGTTTCTCATGCGACTGCAAATGTGGGTTTAGATTCGGCGGTTTTGGTTATGTTTAGCAATAAAAGACTTAGGTCCGGGGATGATTTTGAATATATAATAAAAAAATAATGGTTTGAATATTTGTATATTGCATGATATAATTTTTTTGTCTAAAAATTATTTATGAAAATTTTAATTTGTGGCGGAGCCGGATTTATAGGATCAAATTTTATACTTTATTTGGCGGAAAAATATCCGGATTACAATATAATTAATTTGGATAAGCTGAATTATGCCGCCAATTTAAAAAATGTAAAAAAATTGGAAGGAAGCGCCAATTATAAATTTATTAAAGGTGATATTTGTGACAAGAATTTAGTTTTTGATTTGGTAAAAGATGTTGATGTAGTGGTAAATTTTGCTGCTGAAACACATGTGGATAGGTCAATAATGGATTCGAGTATTTTTATTAAAAGCAATGTTCAGGGCACACAGGTATTATTGGAGGCGGCAAAAGAATATGATAAGAGATTTCATCATATTTCTACTGACGAGGTTTTTGGCGCATTGGGTCCTGATGATCCTTCGTTTGATGAAATGACGCCATACAATCCGCGAAACCCTTATTCCGCTTCAAAAGCGGCGGCCGACCACTTGGTAAGGGCATATTTTCATACATTCAAAGTACCTGTTACGATATCAAATTGCTCAAATAATTACGGACCATATCAATTTCCGGAAAAAATCATACCTCTTTTTATTTGTAATTTGTTTGAAGATAAAAAAGTACCGGTATATGGAGATGGGCAGCAAATAAGAGACTGGATTCATGTAGATGATCATGTGAGGGGTATTGATATGATTATTCACAAAGGAAAAGAAGGGGAGACTTATTGTCTTGGTGGCAAGGACAGTGAAATAACCAATCTATATCTAACAAAGACACTGATCCAGCTAATGGATAAAGATGATTCATATATTGAATATGTAAAAGACAGACCCGGTCATGATAGAAGATATTCTATTGATTATGGTAAAATAGCCTCCGAAATGGGGTGGGAACCATTGATAGGTTTTAAGGATGGTTTGCGGTCAACTGTTGACTGGTATCAAAATAATAAAAATTGGATAGACGATGTTCGTTCAGGTGATTATCGTGATTATTATAAAAAACAGTATATTAATAGATAAGTTGTATGAAAATACTAATAATCGGTAAAGGTTATATTGGAAACAGGTGTGCAAAAGCATGGCCCGGTTCTGTTTTGGCAGAAAAGCACATCAATTCTAAAAAAGATGTCTTGGATTTGATTGACGAGCACCAGCCGGACGCAATTTTAAATGCCGCCGGTGTTCGAGGAAAGCCAAATGTTGATTGGTGTGAAGACCACCAAATGGAAACAATAGTTGGAAATACCAAATTGCCGATTATTTTGGCGGAAGCCTGTCAAAAAAGAGGAGTTTATTTATTACATATTGGTTCGGGATGTATTTTTTATGGCGACTCGCCACACAAAGATAAAAAATGGCGAGAGTCTGATTTTGGCAATCCAAAAGCGGTTTATTCAAAAGCCAAATGGGCTGCCGATCTGGTACTTTCCACTATGGAAAATATTGGCATAGCGCGAATTAGAATGCCGATTGATTATATTCCTTCGGCAAATAACATGATAGACAAGTTGGCTAGTTTCCCCAAAGTAATTGATGTGGAAAACAGCGTGACCATAATAGACGATATGGTAGATGTTTTTTACAAGTTGATGGAAAAAAAAGCGAGTGGAATTTTTCATGTTACAAATCCGGGTACTTTAAAACACCGTGAAATAATAGAGCTCTACAAAGAATTTGTTGATCCAAGCCATAGTAATAAGTGGATAAATAATGAAGAACTTGTTGAGCAAGGTCTGGCAAAAAAGGGCCGATCAAACAATTTTTTGAATTCGGAAAATTTAGAAAAAATCGGTATAGAAATGCGTGAAGTCCACGAAGCAATGAGAGATGTAATGGAAAAATATGCGAGAATGAAAAAACAAGGAAAAAATTCAGATGAAGTCTTGAGTTGTTAAATTTAGAAAAAATTTATACGAATTTTATTTGACCGAATTATATCATCGGGATATAATTTATTTGTATGAATTATATTAAAGACAATAAAAAAGAATCACGTAATGAATCAGATTTGAATAGGGCTGTGACCCTGGAAGTTTTATTAGAATACACAGATCAATTTTTAATTCCGAAAATATCCGATTTGATTGATGATCGCTTCGAACAGATCGATAAACGATTCGATATGGTGGATGATCGCTTCGAACAGATCGATAAACGATTTTATACACAGGAGCATGACTTAAAGTCATACATAGACGATAAGCTAGCGGACCAGACCTCTGAAATATTTAAGCGATTAGACAGAAGTCAAAAGAGAGAAAAAGAATTTAAGAAAAAGCAAATTGAATTATTTAAGCAATATGAGATAGGATCTAAAGAAGACATTGTTTTTTTAGAGAATTTGATATCTAATAAGAAAAAAAATTAATAAAATAATAATAGCTAACATTTTAAATACTTCAGCTAAGATATTCTAGCTGTTTTTTAATCTTGAAATTATCCTAAATTTAGTCTAAAATACCAATTACTTATGGATTTATCTATTATTACGGTCACATGGAATTCGGCAGATAAAATAGCTGAACAAATTAGTTCGGTTGTTTTAGGCGCAGCCGGGCTAAATTATGAACAAATTATAGTTGACAATGGTTCCACAGATAATACAACACAAATAATTGAAGATAAATTTAAAAATGTTAAATTAATTAAAAATAAAGGGAATAAAGGCTTTTCAGCGGCTAATAATCAGGGAGTAAAAACTTCATCCGGAAAATTTATTCTATTTTTAAATCCCGATATGAGATTAAAGGAAGACAGTCTTAAAAAAATAGTTGACTGGATGGAAGAAAAAAATGACGTTGGAATTGCCGGATGTAAATTGATAGATAAAAATGGAGAATTTGATTTTGATGCCGGACCAAGAAGGTTTCCAAAAACCCGGGAGATGCTCGCTATGATTTTTAAAATCCATCATATTTTTCCAAATATTTTAGATAATTATTTAATGAAAAATTTTGATCCGGAGTTAGAGCAAGAGGTGGATTCGCTTCGGGGTTCATTTATGTTGGTACGCAGAGAATTGATAGAAGAACTTGGTTGGGGTTTTGATCCACGGTATTTTATTTGGTTTGAAGATGTGGATCTTTGTCGGGAAGCCAAAAAACATGGTTATAAAGTTGTTTATACTCCGATAATAACATGCGTTGATTACGTGGGTTCAAGTTTTAAGAAACGCGAATCTCTCTGGAAACAAAAACAGTTTACAAAAAGTATGTTTAAATATTTTAAAAAATGGAAACCATGGTACAGTTGGGTATGGATTGCTATGTTTAGGCCGGTGGGGTTGCTACTTGCATGGTTCAATAAATCATTATGAAGTTAACCGTAAATCTTGTTACCTGGAACGGATCAAAATATATCCCTTATCTTTTTGATTCTCTTAAAAAGCAAAGTTTTAAGGATTGGAAATTGCAAGTATGGGATAATAATTCTGAAGATGATACCCTTAAATTGATTGAAAATGAAGCGAGTAATTTAGGTGTTCAAACAAAAATATATGAAAGTAAAGATAATAGCGGTTTTTCCGGGGGTCATAATAAGTTATATAAAAAAACAAATACAGATTATTTTGCAATAATAAACCAAGATATTTATTTACCTTCGAATTGCATTCATAACATGGTTAAATATCTTGATGATCACCCTCATATTACAGCTGTCGCACCCAGATTATTGAAATGGAATTTTAATAAAGTTGCATCAGATCCAGACAACAATAAAAAAAGCGGACTTCACAAAAGTTTTAGTTTAAAAATAGACTCCCTTGGTTTAAAAGTTAGAAGAAATAGACAAGTGGTAGACCAATTAAGCGGTGAGATTTGGTCAAACCAATCAAAAAATAAAATGATCGCAAAATTGAGAAGTTTGAACAATATTGAAGTATTTGGTTTATCAGGGGCATTGGTTTTTTATAGAAAATCAGATATCGAAAATATAGTTTATGAAAATGCTAAATTGTTCGATGAGTCTTATAAATCCTATAAAGAGGATGTTGATTTGGCCTACAGGTTACGAATTAGTGGACGACAATCTGTAATGTTGCTATCGTCAGTAGCTTTTCATGATAGAACATGCGAAAGATTTTTAAATGACAATCGAATATCGAATCATAGGAGGAAGGCAAAACAAAGTTTTTTTGTAAAGTATTATAGCTATAAAAATCATCTGGCTACCTTATATAAAAATGAATACTGGCAAAATTTTATACTTGATTTTCCTTGGATTTTATGGTATGAATTACAAAAGTTCATGTATTATCTATTTATTGATAGAAGAGTATTGCTTGGATTGAAGGATCTGTTCAATTCTATGGATTTTTTGAAAAAAAGACGCTCCGCGGTAAATAAGATGAAAAAAAGCAATTGGCGTGAGTTGCGCCGTTGGTGGATGTAACGATTCGGATATACAGATAATCCCGCCACAGCGGGACAGGTCCGGATTCATGGATAGTATAATTTTGGTCCAAGGTATTATTAACAAATTCGAAAATTTTGTTGATACGAATATTGGATAACAATATATATTATCGGGTTATACACCAAACAATCCGTAAATCTGGATGCATCCCTGCCTGCCGGCAGGCAGGCGTATATCCGCATTATAATATTATGAAGGACATAAACATATCAATTGTAAACTACAAGATGAAAGATGACATTGAAAAATGTCTTGCTTCATTGTCCAATGATATAAAAAATTCGGCTTTGAACGTAAATATTGTTTTGATTGATAATGATTCCAATGATGATGTGGGTGAATTTATAAGAAAAAAATACCCGAATATGGATTTTGTAGCTCAATCAAAGAATTTGGGTTTTGGTATGTCTCAGAATATTGGTATAAAACGTCATGCAGCCAAATATCAATTTATACTAAATCCGGATACGATATTTCCTGAAAATGCAAATACAATTCGAAAAATGTATGATTTTATGGAAAAAAATACAAAAATCGGATTAATTGGACCAAAAATTATATATCCGGACGGGTCATTACAATATTCATGCTATCGTTTTCCGGTTTTCTTTCAACCAATATTCAGCCGCACCAAGCTGGGTGAACGGGGTATGGGCAAGAAAATTAAAAATAAATTTTTGATGATGGACTTTGACCATAAACAAACCATACCGGTAGATTGGGTAATGGGTTCGGCAATGTTTGCAAGAAGCGCAGCATTGGAAGAGGTTGGCTTATTTGATGAAAGTTTTTTTATGTATGCCGAAGACAGTGACTTGTGCAGGCGTATGTGGGAATCAGGTTGGCCTGTATATTATGTACATGATATAGTAATAAAGCATTCACACGGTCGTGGTTCGGCCAAAGTTCCCGGAGTCGTAAGGGCTCTGTTAAAAAATAAATTAGCCAGAATTCATATAAAAAGCTGGTTTCGCTATATGTGGAAATGGAAGGGTAATAAAAAGTATTATGAATCAAAATCCTAAAGTGGCAATCGTATATTTATTGTATTATCATAATGAGTCATATATAAATGATGCTGTTTCCGCTTTAAAAAAAATTGATTATCCTAAAGATAGAATGGAGTTGATTATCGTAAGTAACCCGCACCCGGAAGACGGATCTTTTGTCCGCTATATTAACGAGCATGTAATGCCATTGTCCGGTAATGAACTACCTTCTATTACAATTTTGTCGCAAAAGGAAAATTTAGGTTTTGCGGGGGGCAATAACAAAGGTGCCGAGTGGGCGGTAAAAAATGATTTTGATTATATATATTTTCACAATAACGATGGCTTTTTAGCTTCCAATGCAATCAGACCGTTGGTAGACGCTATGGAGCATGATAAACAAATCGCTATTTTACAGTCACTTATGCTTCTTTATCCGGACACGGAATTGATAAATAGTGCCGGCAATAGTTTTCATTATCTCGGTTTCGGTTTTTGTGATAAGTATGGTAAAAAGAAAAATGAAGTGGATTTACCTAAACTCAAAAAAATTGATTATGCGAGCGGTGCAGCGATGATGTTGAGGCTTAGCCTGGTCGATAAGATGGGTTTATGGGATGAAGATTTTTTTATGTATCACGAGGATTTGGAAATATCTCTGAGGATGCGTTTGGCCGGATATAAAATTATGCTTTCCAGTGATTCAGTATTTTTTCATAAATATCAATTTGGTCGCAGCATGAAAAAATTTTTTTTGATGGAAAGGAATCGTCATGCTGTAATGCTGCTTTACTTTAAATTTGCTACGTTGATAATGTTGTTGCCAATGGCCTTTGTTTTGGAGTTGGGTTTGTGGTATTTTAGTTTAAAAAAAGGTTATAGCAGAGAGAGGTTGCGTGTTTATAAATACTGGCTGAACATAAGCAATTTGAAAAAATGGCTAAAGAAAAGAAAAAAAATACAAAAATTAAGAAAAGTAAAAGATAAAATATTATTAAAAAATACCAAATCTGAAATATTGTTTCAGGAAAAAGAAATGAAAAATCCTTTACTGACAAATTTTGCCAACCCTATAATGAAAGTTTATTACAGTATAATAATCAGAATAATTTTTTGGTAATATAATCTACACAAATTTAGATGTACTAGTGAAATAAAAATTATGAGAATTAGAAAAGCAATTTTAACGGGAGGAGGCAGGGCCACCAGGCTGCACCCGATCACGACAACAATAAATAAGCACTTATTGCCGCTTGCCAATAAACCAATGATTTTTCATGCTATCGAAAAAGCGGTGGAAGCCGGAATTGAAGAAATATATATCAATACCAATCCGGGTGAAGATTCTCTGCGGCAAAATATCGGGGATGGCGGTCACTGGGGTATAAAGATAAAATTTTTTGAACAAACAGGCGGGCCTCAGGGAATTGCACATGTTGTAAAACAGGCTGAAAGATTTATTGGCGATGATCCTTTTATGTTTTATTTATCCGATAATGTTTTGTTGGGGGGTGTAGTCGATATGGTAAAAGAGTTTAATAGCGGAAATCATGATTGTATGTTGGCATTGTCAAAAGTAAATGACCCTGAGCGATTTGGTGTGCCAGTGTTTGATGATAGCGGTCGCTTGGTTGATGTTTGGGAAAAACCGGATACACCACCAAATAATTATGCGGTGACCGGTATTTATATATATGGACCCGAAGTTTTCTTTGAAGCTTATGAAAATATAGAGAAAAGCGATCGAGGTGAGTATGAAATATCAAGTATCCATTCACATTTTTTGAAAACCGGTAAAAAAGTCGGTTATAAAGAAATTACCGGTTGGTGGAAAGATACGGGTAAACCGGCTGATTTACTGATTGCCAGTAAGTTATTGCTTGATAAATTTGATTTTAACAACAATCAGGCACAAAATTATGATAACTGTGATATAAAAGGAAATGTTGAGATTGGTATTGGTACAAAAATTGCCGAGAATGTAAAAATAATAGGGCCGGTTATTATCGGTGCGAATTGTGTTTTGGAAGATTGTACTATAGGACCATATGTCAGTCTTGGGCAAGGTTCAACTGTAAAAAAAGCCAAAATTAATGATTCCATTATTTTGGAAAATGCGAATATTGACTGTGAAAAGAGAATTTTTGAGAGTTTAATTGGAAAGGGAGCCAATCTTGTTAAAAGAAGTCAAACCGATGTTGAAGGACATAAAATGATTATCGGTGATAAGACTATTATTGAGATATAATAAAAAAACAACTTGACTGCAATAAGCAAATACTATTGGGCTGCGTAGTATAAGTATTTAATACTCCAGTTTAAACAAACCTTTTTTTTGTCCGACTTTTCCCAGGAAATAAATATACCTGGTTTTTTTGTTTACAGCGATTTTATCAATTTGTTCGCCGTAGAATAATTGATGGGTTATATAATATCCGGGATTAAAACCGTAAATGGAGTTTTCTGTGGCAACCACCAAAACGCCGTATTCATCCATGGGCCGAATAAATTTATTTTTGTCTCCGGTTCGATTTAGAAGTTTTATATTGCCATTTTCATAAATTGACCAAATTTCGAAATCTGACCAACAAATCCACTCTTTGGTGTTATTGTTGAAAAACATTTCTTTTGAGTCAATTTTGGTTATATTATTTTCATTATCATCATTTAAATTAAGCACATACACTTGATTTTCTGATGCAAGAATGGCTCTGCTGTCGTTTATATCAACGATTTTATTTATATTTTTAGGTACTGAATAATATAAATTATCTCTACCGGTATTTTGCAGACTTGAAGGATTGTTTTTATAAACCCAGAGTTCGTTATTATTGTCAAAATACCATATATCGGTGGAAGTAACTTTGGCAAATTCATTAATAAAGTTAGCTGTCATGCGGTAAATAATACCATTGTCATTGATAAAAAGAGAAGGTGCCAAAGTATTTTCTTGCCATTGATAATCAACATTTTGAAAATTTTCCGTTGTTATGTTATTTGCCGAGTGCAGGTCTTCCACATTTAGTATTTGTATTTGTGTGGTATTATTTTTTATGGTTTTTATCAATACATAATTACTATATGGAGACCAGCTGATATCAATTTCATCGTCATCGTTTCGCCTTGCTATTGTATTGATTTCTTCTGTCTCGGTATTATAAATTTTAATTTCATGAAGACCTTCTTCTTCGATTATTAATAGAATATATTTTCCATCATAGGATGAATACACATCTTTTATATTTCCGGTAATATTTTCCAATATATTGACAGGCAGAGCATCTTTGAAAAGAGTTATATCTCTTATATAGGTTGTCTTTGTGCTTTCAACTGTGATGTCTTTTTCCCAATCTTTATATCCCTCTTTTTGAATTTTCAGTTTATAAGTACCCGGTGCACGATTAGTCAACCTTATCGGCATGGATTTATTTATCTGAACATCATTTAGATAAACTTTGGCATCTTCCGGTTCCGCATCGATACTGATCACACCTGTTTTATATATTTCTCGATTATTAAAATCATATCTATAACCCGTAGTATATAGAATAACAATTGGTGATATTATAAAAAATAAAAAAATCAGACTGATCATTATTGCCAATCTAATAGGTCGATTTAGACGATTTTTATTCGGAGACATAAATAAATTTTATAGTTTTTTTATTTGATTTATTATTTTATCTACGATATAATCATAGCGTATTTATCAGTATTTATCAATTATTATGGCAACATTTGTTATTGAGGGCGGTAAACAAGTCAAAGGTTCAATTAAAGTCAACACAGCCAAAAATTCGGCTGTTGCTATTCTTTGTGCCAGTACAATGATAAAAGGAAAGCTGATTTTACATGATATGCCTAAGATTGAAGAAGTCAACAGAATTTTAGAAATTTTGTCAAGTATCGGTGTTAAATATGATTGGCTAGATGATCATAGTCTGGAAATTGATAGTAGTGCTAAATTAAAATTGGAAAAAATAGACAAAGATGCATGCATGAAAGTGCGTTCATCATTAATGTTTTTTGGAGCACTGTCTGCTCGTGTAAAAAAATATAAATTGTATCGATCCGGGGGTTGTAAATTGGGTTTGAGAACAATTAGACCCCATTTGTTTGCGTTGGAGAAAATGGGTATAAACATAGAGTCAAAGGATGATCATTATTTAGTTGAGAATGGTAAGATAAGAGGGACGGAAGTAGTTATGTATGAATCCGGAGATACTCCGAGTGAAAATACAATCATGGCCGCAGCTATGGCCAAAGGCAAGACTACGATAAAATTCGCATCGGCAAATTATATGGTTCAGGATCTGTGTTATTTTTTAAATAAAGCCGGAGCGAAAATAAAGGGAATTGGTACCAATACTCTGGAAATTGAAGGAGTTGAGAATTTAAATCCGATTGAGTACAGCATTATGCCGGATCCGCTGGAGGCTATGGCTTTTATTGCTCTTGCCATAACTACAAATTCAAAATTATTAATTGAAAATTGTCCACTCGATTTTTTGGAACTTGAGTTGGAGAAGCTAAGAGTAATGGGTCAAGAATTCAAATTAAAAAATAAAAGATTATCAAAAAATAAAAAGTTCAATATAGTTGATATTGAAATTTTACCATCAAAATTAACCGCATTGCCGGATAAAATTCACGGAATGCCTTTTCCGGGTATAAATATAGACAATGTTCCATTTTTTGTCCCAATCGCCACCCAAGCAGAAGGAAGAACATTGATCCATGATTGGGTTTTTGAAAACAGAACTATCTATTTTTTAGAATTTTCCAAACTGGGGGCAAATGTAACATTACTGGATCCGCACAGGGTGTTTGTAGAAGGTAAAACCGATTTAAAGGCAAGAGAACTGATTGCCCCCGATGGGATAAGGCCGGCCATGGCTCTTTTGATTGGAATGATTGCGGCCAAAGGAAAATCTATTATGCGAAACATTTATGTAATCGAGAGGGGTTATGAGGACTTAGCCGGTCGATTACAAACAATCGGTGTAAATATTAAGAGAATTGACGATTAATATGAAATTTTTTGTAAAAAAATATACAACGAAAACAATTATACCTGTAAGTTTGGCTATACTGACTTTTGGATTTGGACTTTTAGTTGGTTTATCTTGGAATAATGATCAAAAAATAATAAATGATGATGGTAGTGTGGAAGTAGCCCAGGTTTTAAATTTATATAAAAATGGAAAATCCGATGAATTGGACTTTGATCAGTTTTGGGAATTATGGGATAAAATTAAGGAAAAATATGTAGTACAGCCTGTAAATGATGAAGATTTATATTATGGAGCAATGGAGGGCTTGGTTTCAGGGCTTAAAGACCCTTATTCTGTTTATTTTAGACCAAAAAAGGCAGAAGAATTTGTAAAGGATTTAGCGGGTGAATTTGAGGGCATTGGTGCGGAAATTGGAATTAGAAATGAACAATTGACAATTATTGCTCCGTTGCCGGATTCACCGGCGGAAAAATCCGGTTTACAAGCCGGTGATAAGGTTTATGCAATTGATGGAGAAGATACTTTTGAATTATCTCTTGACGAGGCTGTCAGCAAAATACGCGGTCCAAAGGGTAGTGAGGTAGTCTTGACTGTCAGCCATGATGGGTATGATGAAATCGAAGAAGTTAGTATTGTGAGGGACACAATTAACGTACCAACCGTATCTTGGGAACAAAAAGAAAATGATTTATATTATTTGAGAATCAGTTATTTTAATGAGGACACATGGACTGAGTTTGATAAAGCGGTTAGAGAAATAATCATGAATTCTCCAAAAGGGGTGATTCTTGATTTGCGCAGCAACCCGGGAGGTTTCCTTCAAACATCGGTAGATGTGGCCGGAGAGTGGGTGGAAAGCGGTGTTATAGTTCGGGAAAGATACAGCGACGGACGAGTCAATGAATATAAAAGCAGAGGTAAGCATAGATTTGCCGATATACCAACTGTTATTTTGGTAGATGGCGGAACCGCCTCCGGATCTGAAATAGTTGCCGGTGCTCTGCAAGATTACAGCTTGGCAACCATTGTTGGTGTGCAGACTTTTGGAAAAGGATCTGTACAAGATTTTGAAACATTATCTGACGGATCCGCCCTTAAATTGACAGTAGCCAGATGGTATACTCCAAATGACAGACAAATTGATGAGGAAGGTATAATGCCGGATGTTATTGTTGAAGAGATGTTTGTGGCCGAAGGGACTGATGGTGAAAATATTATTAATGATAAAGGTATGGAAAAAGCAATTGAAATATTAAAACAATAGAATTTAGATGTTTTTATTTTAAGATTATTCCGGATTCCAAATACCAAATTTTAGATTCTACATTATGTTTAGCGGTATTGTAATACGCGGTGATGAGATAGGTAAAAAAATAGGCTATCCGACAGCCAATCTTGATACACCGAAAAGAAAAATTGACCTGGAAAGTGGTGTCTACGCGGTGTGGGTTGGTTTAAGACGAAAAAAATACCAGGGGGCATTGGCTATTCAGAGCAGTCCTTGGAAAGTTGAGGTTCATTTGATCGATTATAAAGGTGGAGATTTCTATGGAACATATATAGAAGTTGAGCCGATTCAAAAAGTGAGTGAAATGTGTCGCTATAATTCTCAATATGAATTAAAAGAAAAAATAGAAAGAGATTTGGAAATGATAAGGGGAATATTTGAGTAATTTTGACATTGAGATTCGGATCTTTTGATAACCTGCCTGCCGGCAGGCAGGTGCGGATCTATGGATATATCCAACAGGTTTTATAATAAGATCATTAGTAAATACGAAAATCTGAATTATCCGAATATCAGGATATTAAAGTATTTGTAGTATGTTTTCAGGAATAATTAAAGAAATGGGGGAGATAGTTGAGATAAAGCCAAAAGCTCAAGGCTTTATTTTTGTTATAAAAGAGCTTGACGCAGCTTCGAGAGTTGAATTTGGGGCAAGTATTTGTAATAGCGGTGTTTGCTTAACAGTTTTTGAAAAAAAAGATGGTAAAATTTTTTTTGAAGTTATGCCCGAGACTTTGCGAAAGACTTCTCTTGGGCAAAAAAAAATTGGTGATAAAGTAAATCTGGAAACTTCACTTAAAGTTGGTGATGAAATCGGTGGTCATTTTGTTTATGGTCATGTTGATTGTGTAGGTAAGGTGGAAAATATTGTTGCGGAAGGAGATAATAAGCTCGTGAGTATCAAAATTCCATCAGAGTGGATGCAATACATTACCCCGGAAGGGTCAGTTGCGGTTGATGGGGTGAGTTTGACAGTGGCAAGAGTTGAAGAAAGTGGATTTACGGTTTCACTGATTGAATATACTTTGAAAAACACAACTCTGGGGCGATTAAAAATAGGCGATAAAGTTAATATTGAATTTGATATGTTGGCAAAGTATGTCATTACAGCCAACCGCCAACCGCCAGCAGCCAACAGACGTTGTTGATTGTTGGTCATAGACCGTAAGGAAGAATTAACAACAGTGTATTATTCACAATTAATATATAATTAAAACAACGTCTGCAGGCTGTGAACTGCCGACTGTTGGTTGTGTATGAAAGGAATTGAGTTTAAAAACTTGGATGGGAGTGACTTAAAAATTGGGATTGCAAAATCCCGATGGAATTCTTTTATTACAGATCCATTGCTGGAAAAATGTAAGCAGGCTTTGCTTGATTCCAATGTAAAGGAAGAAAATATAATTGTTTATGAAGTTCCCGGCTCTTATGAATTGCCTTTTGCAGCTTCTAAATTGATAAAAAAACAACAGGTTGATGCTGTTGTTTGTTTGGGGTCTCTCATAAAAGGAGAAACAATGCATTTTGAATATATTGCCGAAGCTGTGACACAAGGCATAACTCGTCTGAATTTGGAAACAGACATACCGGTAATTTTTGGAGTTTTGACCTGCCTTACAGAAGAACAAGCAATTGAAAGATCAAGCGGAAAGAAAAATAATGGTTATGAGTGGGGATTAAGCGCGATTGAAATGGCTTTATTGGGAAAAATGCAAAAAGATTTATAAAAGTGTTTTTTTACATTCATCTTTCATAAAATTTTTGACCACTTCAAATTTATAAGGTGCTTCTTTTAAAAAGGTGTATATATCTATACTTATAGATTTTTCTTTTGGTGAAACGTCTTTAAGTGATAGACCATAAAATAATTTATCAATTTTCGCAAAACAAAGAGCCGAAAGGCACATGATACATGGTTCACAAGTACAAAAAGCTGTACATCCGTTTAAATTTTTGTTTTGTAATTTTTGTCCAGCTTTTCTAACAGCTCTAATTTCAGCATGTGAAGTCGCATCATTAGAGAGTCTTTGAGAATTATGTTGTTTGGCTATTACAATATCATCCCTGGTAATAACAACCCCACACTTTAGAGGTTCATTTGAATGCAAGGCCTCATCTATTGCCAGTTCCATGAATTGTTGATCTCGATTTTACATAGTTCTCAAACCCTCTCTACCCAATGTTTATCAATCTCCACTTCCAATTCCAGGAAGATTTTTTTATTTAGGGCTTGTTCCAGTTCTTTTCTGGCCATCTGACCGATTTCTTTAATTTTTAGACCCTTTCGGCCAATTATTATTTTTTTATAGCGATCGGCTTCAGTCAAAATGCGAGCTGAAATTACAATTATATCCGGCTTTTCTTCAATATTATCCACTTCCACCGTAACTGCATAGGGAATTTCTTTTTCCAATACAGAGAATATTTTTTCACGTATTATTTCAGCGACCCAAAAGTAGTTATCTACATTAGTGATCTGGTTTTCTTTGTAAATAGGTTCTCCTTCCGGCAAAAGTTCAATTACTTTGTCTTTTAGAGGTTTGATGTGGCTTGCTTTTAATGCAGATAGGATAAACATTTCATCAAAGTCTTTTTTCCAAAGTTCATAACTTTTTTGATGCTTTCTTTGCAGTTCCGGTAAGTCACTTTTATTTATTACAAGCAATTTTGGTATATCAAGATGACGAATCATACCATAGACAGCTCGTTCTTCGTCACCAATTTCTCGAGTAGGGTCAACAACATAAATGATCAGGTCAATGCCTTCCAAAGCTTCTTTGGCTTTGTTTGTGAGCTTGGCACTTAGTAAATTTTTTTTATCCTTAAAAACTCCCGGAGTATCCAAAAAAACTGCCTGACCCTCGGGGGTGTTCATGGCTCCGTGAATGATGTGGCGGGTCATCTGGGCCCTAAAACTGGTAGCAGCTATTTTTGTACCCACCAGTGTGTTTAATAGTGTAGATTTACCCACATTTGAGCGTCCGACAAGGACAACAAAACCTGATTTCATATAAGAATTATTCTTTGTAATTTTTAGTGTAAAAAGTAATATATTAAATACAAATCAGCCTTAGGTCATTACAAAATCACGAAAACCTTCTTAAATGTTTTTTCGTAATTTCGTAGTTTTCATATTTCTTACATCAATAGTATTCGTTTCTTTTAAAACTATACTATCACCTCCTTGCACTATTTTCAAGCTTTATGCTATTATAACAAAGTATGAAGGTAATATTATTAAAAGATGTTCCCGGAACAGGAAAGAAAAGTGACATTAAAGAGGTAGCCGATGGATACGCTCGTAATTTTTTGTTAAAAAAAGGTTTGGCAAAGCCGGCTAGTGATCACGTAATGAATAGACTTCAGCAAGAAACCAAAAAGAAAGTAAAACAAATGGAAAGAGATTTGAAAGAAGAGCAAAAAAAGGCCGCCAAACTTGATGGTGCCGAGTTGGAGATTGATGCCAAAGTAAATAGCAACGGAACGTTGTATGCCGCATTATCAACAAATAAAATAGCTCAAAATATAAAAGAAAAGTTGGGTGTTACTATAAAACCAAGACAAATAGATCTGCCAAGCCCGATAAAGGATTTGGGCGAGCACGAGGCAAAAGTTACATTGTCTCACGGCTTGGAAGCGAGCTTATCAATAATTATCAACGAAGCCTAATAAAACTACCTCCTCACGGAGGGGTTTTTGTTTTTTTATATAAAAAAAGTATTTATGAAACAAAGAAAGTACATATTTGTAGTGGGAGGTGTATTGAGTGGTGTTGGAAAAGGTGTAACCACGGCATCTTTGGGGGCAATTTTTAGAACCAAAGGTTTTAAGGTAACCGCATTAAAGGTGGACCCTTATGTGAATGTTGATGCCGGTACGATGAACCCTACAGAGCATGGTGAAGTATTTGTAACAGATGATGGCGATGAGACGGATCAGGATATGGGCAACTATGAACGCTTTTTGGACACCAGTCTGGGCTCCATAAATTATATGACAACCGGACGTGTTTATTTGACTGTAATAGAGAATGAACGAACAATGAAATACAATGGAAAATGTGTTCAGGTTGTACCCCATATTCCGGAAGAAATAATAAGACGAATTGAAACCTCTGCGGATATGCATGATGCGGATATTACAATCATTGAAGTTGGCGGAACCGTGGGTGAATATGAAAATATTTTATTTTTAGAAGCAGGAAGAAGAATGAGATTGAAAAATCCGGATAATGTAGCCTTTGTTCTGGTTAGCTATTTGCCTGTACCAAAACATCTGGGTGAAATGAAAACCAAGCCGACCCAGCATGCTTCAAGAGCCTTAAACAGTGCCGGTTTGAATGCTGACATGTTGATAGCTAGAGGCCAGTTTGAATTGGATCAGCCACGAAGAGAGAAATTGGCAATACACTGTGGTATCCCTCGTGATAATTGTATTTCCGCACCGGATGTCTCTTCCATTTATGAAATTCCTTTGAAATTAGAAGAACAGGATATTGGTAATAAACTCTTAAACAAGTTGAAAATTGACAATAGAGAAAGTGACATGTCGACCTGGCAATCTTTTGTTTCAAAAATAGATAATTTGGATAAAAAAATAAAGATCGCCGTAGTTGGAAAATACTTCGGAACTGGAGAATTTACTTTGGCTGATTCATATATATCGGTAATCGAAGCAATAAAACATGCTGCCTGGTTTAATGGTGTCGAGCCTGAATTGGATTGGGTGGATTCAGAAGATTTTGAAAATGAATCCGATAGTATAAAAAAATTATCAGATTATCATGGGATTATTGTTCCTGGTGGTTTTGGTACAAGAGGTGTGGAGGGAATTATCGAAGCAATCCGTTATGCAAGAGAAAATAAAGTACCGTATTTGGGATTGTGTTATGGTATGCAATTAGCTTCGGTAGAGTTTGTGAGAAATGTACTGGGTAAAACAAATGCAAATACGGTTGAGATGGATCCGGATACACCTGAACCTGTAATTCACATAAATCCAAATCAGGCAAAAAATGTAAAAGAAAATAGATATGGAGGAACTATGCGTTTAGGTGCTTATGATTGCAGTCTGAAAGAATCTTCGATGGTAAAGCGCGCCTATGGTGAAGAAAAAATCAGCGAACGTCATCGTCACAGATACGAATTTAATAATGATTATCGAGATGAAGTGGATAAAGCCGGCTTGAAAGTGGTTGGTATGAACAAAGATGCCGATTTAGTGGAAATAGTCGAGTTAGAAAATCATCCTTTCTTTGTGGGTACTCAGTTTCATCCGGAATTCAAATCTCGTCCGATGAAGCCACATCCGCTGTTTCGAGAGTTTATAAAGGCAGCGATTGATAAGTAAATTAGGCTATAATTAGACAAAAATTATTCAAAAATATCCCTAAAAATAGGGATATTTTATTTAACTTGACAAAATTTCAATTTTATACTAAACTTAGCCGTTAATCGTACATTCAAAAACAAAACTTTCACATAGGAGAGTCAGTGATGAAAACACTCAGACCTTATCAGGAAGAAGCTAAGTCGGCTATCCTTGAGGCCGTGAGCAGTGGATTCAAAACTGTTCTAATTTCCATGGCCTCCGGCTTGGGCAAGACAGTGCTCGCCGGCAACATCATTCGCTATTGGTTGGAAAATTATGGAGGTAAAGTTCTCTTTATCCTTCATATGACCGACCCGCTGTATCAGGCCAAACAGGAGTTTGAAGAGGCTCTCTTCAGTCTTGAGGACAAGCCCGGCATCTCGATTGTCAATGGCGTGGTCAAAGAAGATAAGGATGCCACGGTGCTCCTTAGTACTTTTCAGACCATGCAGGAAAGCCTTGTTTGGGAGCTGGAAGAGGATGAGTTTTCTCTTGTCATCGTAGACGAGGCTCATCATTCTCATGCAGAGACCTACAAGGAAATCATCGACTACTTCACACCCCGGTTCATGCTTGGTATGACCGCTACTCCTTTCAGGGGAGATGGTCTTGATATCAGGGATATCTTTGGAGACGAGGTATACTCCTACGGCTTGAAAGAGGCACTCGCTGACAACGAGTGGCTGGCTGAGGTGGAGTACCGGCTCTTGACCGACAACATCTCAAGAGAGGTTATACAAGATCTCATCGAGAGAGTCAGGCAAGAGGACCGCTCCATTTCAAAGACAAAACTTGACAAAAATCTCTTTCTAGTTGAAAAACTGGAAGCGATTGCCGAAACTGTCAAAGCCGAGCAGTCGGTTGCTGACAAACAGGCGGTCATTTTCTGTCGTTCGATCAGCCACCTTAGGAGAGTCAACAAATACTTTCCCGAGGCTGTGTCATACCATTCGGGCCTCAAGACAAAGACTCTCAAAGAGCGCTTCCAAGCGTTTCAAAGAGGAGAGATTCGGACACTACTCACGGTGGATATGTTCAATGAAGCAATTGACATCCCCACTGTTGACCTGATCGTCTTCCTGCGTTCAACCAGAAGCGCCGTAGTCTGGTACCAGCAGCTCGGTCGAGGTCTGCGCAAGACCAGAGACAAGCAAAAAGTGGTTGTCATGGACTTTGTCGGCACCTACCGGCGCTTGGAATTCATCGGACAGCTGGTTTCTGTCGGCCTTCGGGATGATTATGACACCGATGTGAGAGAGGTCTCAACCGGCTTTAAGGTGTTCTATGATGAGTACTTGGAAGAGGTTGTCGGGATTCTCGACTATGTTGATGTTATGCTGTCTCGGAATTTCTACCCTACCTGGGAAGAAGCCTCCAAAGCTGCACAAGCTTTGGGGTTTAAAACTGTAACAGAATACAAAGAACACTACAGAAAAGACCTCCGTCTTCCATCTTACCCGAATAAGAGTTACTCCGAGGTCTGGAAAGAAAAAGGCGGTTGGCCTGGTTTCTTGGGTAAGAAGATAATTAGTTTCTACGAAACCTGGGAAGAAGCTTCCAAAGCTGCCCAGGCTTTGGGGTTTAAAACTAAAACAGAATACCAAGAACACTACAGAAAAGACCTCCGTCTTCCATCTGACCCGAATAATAGTTACTCCGAGGTCTGGAAAGAAAAAGGGCGGTTGGCCTGGTTTCTTGGGTAAAAAAATAATTAGTTTCTACGAAACTTGGGAAGAAGCTTCCAAAGCTGCCCAGGCTTTGGGGTTTAAAACCTCTAGAGGATATATCAAAGGCTACAAACAGGACCTCCGTCTCCCGTCTGGTCCACACCAAACCTATTCAGATGTTTGGAAGAAAAAGGGCGGTTGGCCTGGTTTCCTTGGTACAAAGTAAGGAGGTGTGAAAGATACAAAAACCACAAACCCCGCACCATTTCACTGGTCCGGGGTTTTTTTATTCTTATTTTTTTTAGATCAGATTATTTTTTGCTCTATTTTTTTATTATTTAACAAAAAATATTTGACCGTTTCAAATCCACCAACCAGCACACCTACATAAAACAAGTCTCCCAACAAACTATTCCTAAAAAAAGGAATGGCCATGGTATAGCTCTCTATCAATCCTGCCAAACTATGTGGATAGAGTGTACCAAAAGCCCATACAGCCATATTCGTAAGTAAAAAAAATAATATGGATCCGAAGACGGTTGTACCAAGTATGTAGTGAATTTTTTTCTTTTTACGAATAATCAAGGCTAATACAACACATAATATAAAGCCTACATAGACCGATATCATAACGTAGGGATTATAAAATCCAATAACTATATCTCCAACCAGCATCACCGCAATGGGAATTACAACAGACAAGTATTTTGGTAAATACAAACCTCCAAAAATGGCTATTGCCGCTATCGGTGTGAAATTTGGTGGATGGGGCAGTAATCTGGTTGCGAAACCAAGTAACATAAGCAGTGCCACCATAATCCAAATATTTGTTTTATCGAACATATTTATTAAAGACAAGCATTATTTATTTTTTCTATGTTGAATGTATTTACCGATTACATGAACTGTCATAATTCCGGTTAGGGCGGTAATGAGAAAGAATATTTTTCGTAGATTTTCTCTTATTAATCCTATTATATCCAGGTCCAAATCACTATTGGTTGTGGTTGGTTTATCTATTGCTTCGGGTCCGATTTTATCCGGTTCAACCGTTTCAAATACTTCATTTTCATCACTTGCGTCATCACTTTTTTCGATAGCAGGTTCATAATTATAATCACCTGAACCTTTGATGTTTAAGTTGTTTTGAGGAGTATATTCTTTGGGATCTGTAATTACATCGTCTGCCGGTGTGGAAGTGGGGGATTTCGTATGCTCATCTTTTTCAGTGGTAACAGAATCATCGGTCGTTATGTTGTCTGTGGTGGATGTGCTAGTGTTGTCGGTTATTTCGTCGGAGGTGTTTTCAGGCTTTGTCTCAGATGGGGTAGTATTTGAGTTTGGGTTTTCCTCATTATCGGATTCAAATACTATCGGCCAACTTTTACCCAAAAGAGCCGGAACAGCATGTTTGGTTGCAAACCAATCCACTTCATCCGTATAGTATTCGGATTCATAATATCCTTCATCATTCAAATTTTGTACCAGTACATACCAAGGGTTTTTTCCGCTATCGGTCTGCCAATCAAGCTGATCTTCACCAAGGGCGTTTATTCCCATCATTACCCATGATGTTGTGAGAACATCACTATCATCCATACCCCAACCGCCATCATCCAGCTG
Source organism: Candidatus Magasanikiibacteriota bacterium (assembly GCA_014729395.1). Lineage (GTDB taxonomy): Bacteria > Patescibacteriota > Patescibacteriia > Magasanikbacterales > UBA922 > WJJZ01. The sequence continues at coordinate 52,124 of WJJZ01000010.1, read as the reverse complement.
GGTTTCTTTTAAGTATTGGCGTGCATTATCAATCAAATTTTCATCAATTTCAATATCATTTTCTTTGGAGTAGATAAGAGTGTTTATTACAGCTCCGGTAATATCAGCGCTAGGAAATCCTACCCAAGTAAATGCACCATCTTCTGTCTGGTCATCGCTAATTTCGTTTAATATATCAGTTAATATTTGATTGTCTTTGGTGTCAGAACCACTTGCAATTAAAGCAATAAGAGCAAAAACATCGTCATTGATTCCGATTTCCCCATAATTATTATCATTCTCCAATTCGTAGCAGTCATTTTCAATTTTTTCTCTTAAATTTTTTATTTGTTGATCATCAGACTCGATTCCGCCGGCCAACAAAGCCAATATATGTCTGGGATAAGCAGCACAAAGATTAATCTCGTTAGTTTCGGTCAATTCGCGGTCTTTTACATAATCAATCAATGACTTACCTTCTTTTTTTATGGTATCCGAGTCAATATCGGCTGCTCCGAAAGAAATCGTACTCCAGTCACTTGTACCGCCATCTTTGATTTTTCCCGATTGGTCTTGTTCTGATTCCAAAAATGATAATATTCGATTAGCTGCTTCTTCGATATCAGTGTTGGAAATCAATTCATTATCGGAAGTAGATGAATAAGAATTTGTCGATTGTGTAGAAACCGTAGCGGAATCGGTTTGTAGGGTGGAAGTTACAGTTTGGTTGGTTTGATTAATAACATTTATTTGTACCGGCTGACTCCATTTAGTCCAGTCGGAAGAAGTGATTTTAATATTGTAAATACCCGGCTCTGAAAAAATCAGTTCTGCAAACCCATCTTCGTTTGAATAAGTGGTAGATACTGTTAAATTCTCATCCCACCAACCGGTAGAACTTGCGTTTGGCTGAGAAATGTCAATCATCGTATTAGGATCTGCTTCCCATTCGGTATTGGGATCATTATAGGCATAGCGCCATGTTTTAACAGTGGTTGTGCTATTAACCTCGACTTCATTATGCTTTGTCGTAATTTTCCATGGTGTAGAAAAATATACATAAACATTTTCTTCGCCATTCAGTTCATATTTATCCATTCCGATTGAAGGGTATTCATCGTCAACCACATAATTCCAATTATCGCAGTATTCAGTGTTTTCTCCATTTTCATCAATTTCCAGGCAGGCAATATAAAAACTATCAAATTCTGCGTTATACTGTGCATTACTAATACTGAATTTTTCAGATAAATTATCAGCTTGCACAAGAGCGGAAAAAACCGTACCGGTAGTAGCCAAGTCGTATTCAATATTATTGATTTGGTCTGAGTAGGTGGTCGTACTTAGATTAATCTCCTCAGTTATCACATATTCATCACCTAAGCGCAGATTGAAACTTATATGTTTTGTGTATAAATCAGTGGCTTCTTCGACACTGGCCTCTGATGATATGATCTCATCAGATTTTGATCCCAAACTTATAAAGGAATTTGTGGTACTCGAGCTAGTGCTGTCAACAGTTGAAGTACTTGAATTCATCAATGTGTTTATACTTAATTGTTCGGTGGTTGATGAACTTTCAAGCTCAATTGAGTTATCGGTAATAGTGGTACTTGAACTTGTTTCCAAATTTGAATCTGTTGAAGTGGTATTGGTACTGGCAAATGCGGATTCTGCAGAAAAAAGTATTATTATAATTGTAAAAAGGGCAACGAGGACAGGACTTTTATAGTTCCTCTTGTTCATATTTCCATTCGATTACGTCATTATTTTTTAATAGCCTATTGGATATGCCCATGGTCGCTTTTTTATTGTTTACATAGTATATCCAATATTTTCCGGTGTAAGGATCATTTTTTATATTCGCTATAGACTCAACGAAAAAGCCTAAATAATCATACTCAACTCCACTAAATTTAAAATCACTTTCTTCTTGCAAGTGTTCCATTAGATCGTATACAGTACTGCTGTTGTTTAGTTTAGCCAAATATTGTTTATTATTGACCTTGAGAGTGATAGACAAATTTTCAGTGGATGTAAGATTTGTCTTATTTTCTGTATTATTGTTTGTTTTTGGATTACTTGTAGCAACAGAACCATCCTGTGATATCTTAAAATTGTCTACAGTAGTGTATACTTTCGTTGAGGATGGCTTAAGATAAGAGCTACTTTCATCTAAATTATTTTCTAAAAGAGCATTTTCTGAATTTTTGTCTATTTCTATATTTTGTATAGAGTTTTGTATACTTTTAGCTTCTATATTTATTTTTGAAAGAGCTTTGTAAAAGTTAATTTTATCCTCATAAGTATAATATCCTGTTACAAACATTAAAATTAACATGCTAAACCAAATGAACAATGTAAATTTATTATTTTGAATAAATTTTTTGATCATGTTTTTTTCTTAAATAAGCAACTAAAAAACTTCCCGGAAGGCAAGTTGTGTGTATATATATCCTGCTCGGGATTGATCCAGAGGATCAATTAACTTATCTGAAGACCGGACTCCCGACTTCACCCTAAACTTTGTATAGGGCTGCCCGGTCAAGTCCCAGTGAGATGAGATCTTGTCCGGTATAGTCACTTCAAAGCGTGACGAAGACGGATTACCGTTGCGGCACAGTGTGGGAATTTAACCCAACTTCCACAGGTAAGTCGTAGTTTTAATGTTTATATTATGACATGTAGAATTCTTTTATGCAAATATAAAAATTTTTTGCTGGACTTAAATAAATTATTTTTTAATTGTGGATAAGTTTATTTATTTTTTGAAAACCACAAAAACATAGTTGGTCCCATAAATGTTGTTATAACCGCGAGCAATACGATTGCGGTATTTAAATTTGAGTCTATGAGACCGAGTGAAGAAGCGGTATAGGTTACCGCAAGAGTGGTTGTGAGCTGAGTGGTGGTTATTGATCCGAATAGGGTGGATTCTTTGTTGTTGAGTTTTGCCAATTTTCCGGCGATAAAACCGCTAAAAAACTTACTTAGAATAGATCCGGCAATTATTGCAAAAATAAGCAATAATGAATAATTTAATTCTGTAAATATTGATAAGTCAATGTCCATACCAACGATAAAAAAGAATACCGGTACGAACAAACCGTAGCCAATAGTATGTATCTTGGCAAAGATTAAACCTGATTTATCTTTTTTAATAACTCCGGAAAGAGATAATCCCGCCAAAAACGCAGCTAATATTGGGTGCATTCCTAGTACGCTAAAATAAACCAGTACACCTATTAAAATTACTATAATAAATCTTATTCTACTTTCTAATTTGTCTTGTTTGTGGAATCTTTTTCTTAATTCAAAATTGGTAAATTTTGGTACAATATAAAATAGTACGGGTAAAGATATAAAAAGAATAATATAATAAAAGGGTAGGGGTAATAGCGTTATTTTATCTGTATTTTGAAAGATAAAACCTAGCGCGATAAGAGAGATAATATCGGTTACCATGACAGCCGAAAGCATGAGATTGGCTGAGCTTTTTTTAATGCCGCCTTTACCTTCCAAAAGGGGTACAATGACAGCTACCGAGGACGAAATAAAAACAACTCCGATGAGTAGGCTGGTAGCGATATCATAACCGAATAAAGTGGCAATTACTATGCCTGATATAAAAGGTATAAAACCGTTCAAAAAAGCCATTATAAATATTTTATACTTTGATTTTGTAATATTATCCAAATCACTTTCCAAACCGGCCATTAACATAAGAAATGTCATTCCCAAAAAGCCGAGAAAATATATTGTTTCATTAAATTCAATGTAATTTAAACCGTTTGGTCCCAGCAATGCGCCGGCCAAAATGATTACGGATACATAGGGTAGGCGGATTCTTTTTACCAGTTCCGGAACGATAAGTCCGATTGACAATATAATTAATAAAATTAACAAAGTGTTTCCAGTAAATTCCATAGATACTTGAATATTAAGGAATAATGATATATTGTTTTAATTATAGCATATTATTGTATGTGGTTTGAAAAAAATACAAAAAATAAATATTTAAAAATACTTGCTCCCATGGCTGATATGACGGATGCTCCTTTTTGTACAGTGTGTAGAGAAGTTGCTGGAAATGATTTTATAATATATCGTGAAATGGTAAGCAGTGAAGCAATTGTTAGAGAAAATGAAAAAACACTGAAGATGTGTAAAATTAGTAATAAAGAAAGACCAATTATTCAACAAGTGTTCGGATCAGAGCCAAAAGTAATAACTGAATCCGCAAAAATTATCATGGATAGGTTTTCCCCTGATGGAATTGATATTAACATGGGTTGTCCCGTACCTAAGATTGCAAAGAAAGGTCTGGCGGGGGCGGCATTGCTAAAAGACCATAACAGGGCGGTATCAATCATAAAATCTCTTAAACGGGCGGATTTGGGTGTTGAAATAAGTGTAAAAACCAGGTTGGGCTGGTCTGACAAAGCGGAAATTTTAAAATTTGCACCAAAGCTCCAAGAGGCGGGGGCAGATTTGATATGTATCCACGGAAGAACAAGAAAACAAGGTTTTCAAGGTCAATCGGATTGGAAGCAAATCGGCAAAGTCAAAAATATTTTGTCCATACCGGTAATTGCTAACGGGGATATTAAAAATAATTTCGATATGGAAGAATGCATTCGGCAGAGTGGGGTGGACGGGATAATGATCGGGCGTGGAGCTTTGGGTAATCCCTGGATTTTTTTAGAGGGGGAGCGACAAATCAGTTCGGACCAAAAGATAAATGTAATTTTGCGACATGGCGAGCTTCACGAAAAACACTATGGAGAGGGTAGTCTTATCAGTTTTAGGAAGCATCTTTTATGGTATTTCAAAGCTAACAGAATGCCCGGAATCAGGAATATAAAAAAAATCAGATCCGAGTTGGTGAAAGTAAGGAGTCGGAAAGATTTGGAGATAATATTGAGAAAAATAAAAAACCCCGCATAAGAGCGGGGTAATTTATTATTTTATTTAGCTCAAATGACCGGATACCAATTTTGTCATTTCAAACATGCTAACCTCATCTTTGCCATTGAATATTGGTCTTAATTTATCGTCAGCCATGATATTTCTTTTGTTTTCAGGATTTTGTAAATCATGCTTCTTAATATATTCCCACATTTTCTTGACCACTTGGGAGCGTGGCATCGGACCTTTACCAACTACAGCTTCTAATTCTTCACTCAACTTCATTGGCTTCATTAGAGCTGGATTAGCTTTCCTTGGCATAAGTTTTTTATATTAAAAATAAACTTATCCACAGTATAACACAACATATACCTAAAGGCAATAAAAAAATATAGCCATTTACCAACTGGATAATTTGTTATATAATAGCGATTGCTTTGACTGTAATTCAATATTGAATTTATAAATTTTTTTTACGCTTAATTAAGCCATTTTATGGCCCTATATCACACTCATCGACCACAAAAATTCACTGAAGTCGTAGGACAATCTCATGTTACCAAAACAATATCCAACCAGGTTATGGCTAACACTATCAGCCATGCTTATCTTTTTTCCGGAGCCAGGGGTATTGGTAAAACTACAATTGCTCGTATTTTGGCTATGGCGGTAAATTGCGAAAAAAGAAAGGAAAACGAGTCCGAACCTTGTAATGATTGTGATTCCTGCGTTGATATCAAAAATTCAAGAGCGATCGATATAATAGAAATAGATGCGGCCAGTCATACGGGAGTAGATAATGTTCGGGAAAATATTATAGATAATGCACAGTTTAAACCTACAAAATCAAAATATAAGGTTTTTATAATAGACGAAGTTCACATGCTTTCGACCAGTGCGTTTAATGCGCTTTTGAAGACACTGGAAGAACCACCCGAGCATGTGATATTTGTTTTGGCGACAACCGAATTGCACAAGATTCCGGAAACAATAATTTCTCGGTGTCAGCGATTTAATTTTCATAAAGTTCCATATGATGAGTTAGCTGCACACTTAAAAAATATCAGTAAAAAAGAAGGAGTAAAAATCGATAAAGATGTGGTTGAGAGAATAATAAATAAAAGCGATGGTTGTGTGAGAGATGCGGTCAGTTTGCTGGATCAAATTATGGCAACAGGTGAAAAGAATATATCAACCGACATAGCAGCACTTGTTTTGCCGATTTCCAATGTGGAAGATGTATATGATTTTTTGGAAATATTAATAAATAAGAGAATTGGCGACGGGTTGGAGTTGATTAACAGACAAGTCCAAGAAGGTGTCAACATTAAACAGTTTTTTCATGATTTAATTGAATTGCTGCGAGTTATGGTTATTGCCAAACATAATATAAAAATGCAAAGTATTGGACTGGATTTGAGCAAGACTGTATTAAAAAAAATAAAAGAATTATCAACGATGATTGATGATAGTGAATTGGTGAAAATAATTGATATGGCAATAGCAAGAAAAAACAATATCAGCAGCTCTCCATTGCCGCAACTGCCTTTGGAATTATTATTGTTGGATAGAGCGGCAGAAAATCAGCCGGAAGAGAATTTGGACAAAAAAGATGATAATACCGATGAAAACAATAAAAAAGACAGTAAAGATGCTAATTCTGAAAAAGAAGAGCTGAGTACAAATAACGATAATCCAAATAATTCAGTCAAGAATACTATCGAAGATAAAGAGCTCACAAGTAATAAAAAATCTACAAAAACAAACCTTGACCTTGACAAAGTGGTTAAAAAATGGAAAGAATTAATAATACAAACCGAATCAGAGTCGCCATCATTGGCCATAGTTTTGAAAAATTGTACACCAAAGGCGGTAACGGATAATAATATTAAACTAAGTACCGCTTTTGCGATTTACAAAGATAAACTGGATAGTGGTAGTTTTTGTGAAAGTGTTAGGACTAAATTGGGCAAACTGCTTGATTGCGAAATTTGTTTTGAAGTTGAAATGGATAGTCCGGAAGATTCGTTAAAATCAAATGACAATAATGATGAAATTCATAAATTGGCTGCCGCTTTTGGCGGAGAAGTAGTCTGAATAGCGTTATTGTAAAAAAATTCGGGAGTCGTCTAATGGTAGGACTCCAGGTTCTGGTCCTGGCTATCGGGGTTCAAATCCCTGCTCCCGAGCTAGTGACCCGTTTGGGTTAAAAACAAACGAGGTTGCGCTCGATTGTTTTATATTAAAATATGTTTTTGGAATTTTTAGTAGTTATATTTGCAACGTCGGTGTCTTTGGTGGGATTGACAAAATTTGCAAATAAAAAAATGGTTAAAATATTATTTGCAATAATTATAATTTTGTCCGCCACAATCGCTGTGATTAATATCGCCAGCACTCATACAGAGATCGAAAGATTAAAAGATGATTTAACAAAAAAGGATAAAGAAATAGATGATGTTAAAGAATATTTTTATATATCAAAGCTTGGTTTTAATGGCTTTACCCAAGATTTGGACAATACGGGATTTGGCACAAATGACTCGTTGTACAAACTACTAGAAGGTACTTATTTTAAACAAAATGATTTGATAAAATATAGATGTACAAAAGAATCAATGAATAAGTACAAGATTGCAATTGTAGATTATCCCAAGTTTCCGTTTACTTGGTTTGCTATTGGTGAGTGCAAGTATCTTAATGAAGAAGAGGATTGGAAAGAATATGTTCAAAGAGCAAAAGAAATATTGGAAATAACAACTGGAATAGGGGGACATAAAAAGGAACATGATGAAGCACTTAAACAAATTAATGAATATCTAAATTAGCCAAAACAGTTCGAAAATCGTCCTACATAGGGAGCGGAGTACATAACCGACTGAAGAGTCGGTTTTTGCCTAGACACTTTAAAAAATAGATTTTAACTTACCATTCTTGCCTTTGTCCAGAACAGGTGTTATTATTCCAGTATAAAACTTCAACAAAAAAACAGCTTTTATTATTTTTTTATAACTATAGCTTAGCGTGCGCTGTTTATTTGTATATGATATAATAAATTTCGCAAATAAATTTAAATATATTCATCTTTGTATTATTAATTAAATATATATGAAAAAATTACACTATTAATATCAATAATATTCGTTTTGGGAATCAGTGTCGGCGGAGCCTGTGATAAAAATGATGAGACTTCATCAAATAACGCTAATCAGCCTCAGGTGGAACAAGAAGAAGAATATAAAGATTATGATCAAACATCATTAAAAGAAATGATGAGCATGGGTAAAACTTTAAAATGTGAGATGAATTTATTGGATGAAGAAACAGAAGGGGAGTATAAACAAACAATGTATATAGATGGAGAAAGATTTAGAGTGGATAGCGAAATCACAATGACCGGAGAAGGTATGCAGGATATGAAGTTCCATATGATAAGCGATGGCGAATGGATTTATACTTGGTCAACCGAGCAGGAGAGTGGTTTAAAAATGAACATAAAAGAAATGGAGGATATGGGAGAGAAATATAAAGAAAATTCAGATTTGGCCCAAGGTGGAAAAGTTGATTTGGAGGAAAAATTTGATTTTAGTTGTAAAAAATGGAAAAAAGACAGTTCACTATTGATTCCGCCAAAAGATGTTGAGTTTGCGGATTTTCTGGATCAGATTGAAAATTTTACCAATACTTTAGAGAATATGGATTTTAGTAATTCAGAGGATATGTGCTCGATATGCGATTTTGAACAAAGCGAGGAAGGAAGACAAAATTGTCTGTCGGAATTGGGTTGCTAGATAAAATAAACCGCTCTACAGAGCGGTTTTTTACTTGAAATAATTATATTCTTGTGCTAGTATAGAGACCTCTATATTGTAATAAAATATGAATAATATTATTGACGGCAAGGCGATTGCAAAAAAAATCAATCAGAAAACAGCGACAAAAGTAAAAGAGCTGAAAAAGCAGGGGATTAATACCAAGCTGGCGGTTGTTTTGATTGGTGATGACAAGCCTTCAAAAAAATATGTAAAGAAAAAAGAACAAGCTGCCGGCAGTGTTGGGATTGAGTTTGAACTATTTCATTTTGACGCTGATATTTCTATGGAAGATATTGTAAAAGAAATAGAAAAAATTCAGTCTGATAAAACTTTAAGCGGACTAATTGTACAAATTCCATTACCGGATCACCTATACACACCCAGAGTCTTAAACGCCATAAAACCGGAGCTTGATGTTGACTGTTTGACCGATGCTAATTTGGGTAAACTGGTTAAGCACACCAACTATATTACTCCACCCACACCGGCCGCTGTTATGAATGTTCTTGAAGAAATAAATTTTAATGTCAAAGGGAAAGAGGTGATAATCATCGGGACAGGAGCCTTGGTTGGTAAACCTTTGGCCATTATGATGATAAATGCCGGGGCGAGTGTAACCACCTGCAATGAATTTACAAAAAATATAAAAGAAAAATGCTTGCGAGCTGATGTAATAGCAACAGCAGTTGGAAAGAAAGATATTTTGTCGGCCGACATGGTGAGTGATGGTACGATAGTAATCGATACCGGTATCCACTTTGATGAAAATAAAATTCGCGGTGATGTTGATTTTGAAGAGGTGAAAAAAAAGGCCGACTATGTAACTCCAACCCCGGGCGGAATCGGTCCGATTACTGTAGCAAGATTGCTTTTGAACACAGTAATGTGTGCCGGGCGAGATGTAAAGGGATCTTGACAGATTGACTTTTTTATGATAAACCATGATTATATAATAAACAACAGTTTTTTACAAACCTTTGTGCATAGGAGGTGCACCGTGAACGAGAAAAAAGAACTCGTACTGGAACTTCGCAGGGTCAAGCGACATTTGTGTGAGATAACGAAAATTTTGCAAGGTATATACATTTCATCCGGTTTACACAAGAAACCCAAAATCCTTCATCCTGAAGACCTTGATGAGTGTGATCAAGAAATTGAGAACTATAGGAATTTATTGGATGATTCGGGAAAACTTATGCTGGGGATGAAGAGTAATATTTCTCGCTTGGTCATGATGCTTGAAAGAGAAAGAAGCGACGTAGTCCCTCTGAAAGTTTGCCTTGACTCAGAAGAAGCTCACGGCCTGTATCACAATGCCGCATCAATGGCGGCACGGGAGAAAGTCGGATAATTGTTTCCGCTCTTTCGATGCTTTAGACCACCATTTTATTTTGTGTGGTCTTTTTTTATTGAAAAATAGGTTAAAATAGGGTAAAATAACATTAATATAAAACAAAATTATGGCCTTTTTTGAAAAAATATTTGGAAAAAAGAACTGGGAAAAGATATCAGAGGATGTAGAAAATGTTGAAGAGAAAAAAATTGAAAAAACACCCGAAGCGGACATGAGTCGACGCAAATTTTTGAAATTAATGGGTTATGGAGCGGCCGGTGCAGCAATTGGAGCCGGCACGTTAGGGCCGTATTTGGAGAGGTTGGTTGAATTTATATCAGAAAAAGAAATGACCGAAGCTGAATTTAAAGAATATAAGGAACTTTTAGAAGGATTGGTGCATGAGACAAATAGAAATTACGGCTCAAAGCTTGAAAGAACGGTTGAAAATGAATTGGAGATAAAAAAAATCATGTCAGACAAACTTGGCGGCAATATTTCCGGATTTTTGGAAAAAGCATATGAATTGGATTATGAAGAGGGGCTGGATGCCAGTACATTTGACAGGCTGAATGAAATCTACAGACACTTGGCTGATTTAGGTTGTCACCATTTTGTATATGAATTTTTCTCAAAAAAACAAATGTATGACAAGAAAAGGAGCGTAATAGATAGAGACGTTTTGCCGTATGAACATGGCAGTGTTTATAGTACTGATTTTTTACCGAAATCAGACGAGATCGAATCCTGGGAAATTGACCCGAGAAGGAATTTAAATTATAGACCAAGAAATTTGAGTGCAAGGTATTCAAAACAAGAGATCAAAGCTAATATTACCGAGTATCCGGGTTGGTCTGACAAAGAAAAAATGGCGGAATTTAGAAATAGTTTGGACAACCCAGAGATTAGAAAAATTTTGCAATCAAGTGAAAATAATTTAAAACTGGCTGAATCCTATTTATTGTTGAAAAAGGCAATAGTCAAAAGACGCTTTTTAGATGAAGACGAAGAACATTTACCGTCATTATTGATGGAGGAATTGCAAGATTATAATAATTTATTAGAAAATGAAAAAGAGATTTTTGGTCCTGAAACAAACAATTTTCTTTTATTCGGTTATGGTTCAAAAAAATTGGATGTAGACGAATATGGAAATTATATACCCGAGTTTGATATTTTACAGATCGAAGAAAGTATAAAGGCGGCCGGAGTGGAAAAAATAAGTCTTTTAGATGCCGCTTCCGGTGGCAAGGCGGATAAATATGTAAATGGCATATTGAATTTTATAAAATATAGCGAAGGTGATTCTGTAATTTACTTAAACACTCACGGCAACGAAGACCTGATTACAATCGGTGATGAATATGATAAGAAAGATGAGAATAGTTTGGAAGTAAATGAACTGGCTGATGTTTTGGCGGAAAGAGCAATGGAGAAAAATGACCTTGATAAACTTACATTTGTTAATGATTTTTGTAAAGGCAGTAAAAATAAAGACAATACATTCAGCTTATTGATTGAAAAATTAGTAAAAGAAGTTGTAAAGAAAATTTTGGAAATCAGCAAACAAAAGGATGGCAGAGAAGCAGTCACCGAATTACTTCAGGTAATCAGCGATTTAAAATTACCAACAGTTATTAGTATGTCCGAAGAAGGGAATAAAGTATACAGAGAAGTTTCGGAGTCATTGAATAAGTTTTCAACCGTAATGCAAGAGGAAGATGCTTTAACTTGGAAGACTTTATTAAAAAAAATATTTCCGTATAATTACGGAATTTCACCAATGGATTATTATGCTGACGATAAGAGTTGGCCTATTAAAATAGGCGAACGTGAAATTGATGGAGAAAAGAAAGATGTGATGATATTACGCGGTTCCAAACAAAGAGCGGCAGATATAATTTATACTTGAACTTAGCAAGATATAATGTTTTCCACAGCGGCCCAATTACTGGAGCCGTCTTTTGGTACAAGCAACACAACTTCATCACCGGATTTTCCTTTATAAAAAGTAACTGATGCGGTTAATATCTTATATGTTTTTCCTTCACACAGAGCGCTGTATTCATCATTTTCCAAAGCGACTATTTCACCCACTAGTCTATCTCTTTCCACCGGTCCGATCTGTTTATAAATAAATGATCCATTATTGGTGATGGTAAGCTTCATCATATCTCCTTCAACCAATTTGGATTTACTGGCATAGTTCGGAGGTACGGAATACTCTTTGCCATCGGGTCCAATCATTTTTTCTCCGTCAAACACTCCTTCAACAATCCTTTCACCACTTTCCAGTATTTTTTCATCCGGATCGGTTTTATTGGAACTTGTGTTTTCGGATATCGTGTTTTTATCGAGTGTTCGGATTATAGAGTCAAGCTCGTCTTTTAATCGGTATAATTTATTTTTTATTATATCAATATTTGGGTTTTCGTTTTTATTTGTATTAATATTATCCTGACCATGACTATCTGTATCAGTTTGATCATCAAGTTCAGTGGCCGGTGTGCTGATACTGTCTTGATGGGGTGGAGTAGTCGGTGCGTCAGGTTGGTTTTGTAAAAAATTTGTTGAGTAATCCATTGTTTTTGAGTCAGTATTGCCTGTATTTTCATCAGCTATATCGTCAGACTTGTCCGAAATTATATCCGAGATCGAGTTCATATTTTTTTATGTTTATTTTTAGTTTGTGCCATTAAGTATGCAATTTTTTTTGTCTTTTGACAAGATAAACAGGGGAAGAAATGGGAATAAGATGTGAATTAAAATTATAAATTAAAAATGCAAAATGCAAAATAACTCACAAAATATATATTTTTAACTTTTTTTAGAATTTATTACAATTTTACTTAGAATTTTTATTATCTCAACATTTTCTTTTTTGATTTCAGAGTTAATTTCACTTAATTTAAAAATTTTTTCAATAAATAATAGCCAATTATATGTTTCAAGTGCAGATTTTCTAGATATATCTGCATAGCGAATAAATTCTTTTTTAGTGCTTCCACCACTACCTTCTGCTAAATTTGCTGAAATTGATGTCGATGAACGAATAATTTGTCTTGTTAATATCCATGTTTTTTGGTTATTTGGTAGTGTATCACATAATTGGATAATTTTAATTGCAAAATTAAAACTTCTTTGCCAGATGTCAATTTTTGTAAAATGAACTCCTTCATTTTTGGATATTTTTGTCATTTTTATTAAATTAAAAATGCAAAACAGATAAAATTATTTTGCATTTATAATTTTAAATTTTTAATTATCACAGGCTGGCTTCTGCCGCTTCTGTGTTGCCTTGGCTTTCGGGCTGTCCGATTTTGGTACGATCCATTATTTCCGCTTCAACAATACGACGGTCTCGACCAAATTTTAATCTTGATAATTCTTTGATGGCCGAGCCGAGCTCTGTACTACCTTCTTCCGGTGGGAAAGTTTGCATTAAGAACGGTTTGGAGGCTGTATTATCAATTAACATCTTTGTATACCAAGAATATTCGGGAGCATTCAAAAGATCATAGGAACCAAAGGTCGGAGCAAATTCTTTTGCCAGTATTTCAGCGTCGTCCGGACCTATCCTGGCTGAACAAATCGTACCGGCATTACCCAAGACTGCGTCTCTAATATCAGCTCGTCCTTTATCATCTGTCAACTGGCCCATGTATTGATGGGCGATAATTAAATTTAGTTTATATTTTCTGGCTTCAGAGAGGATAGTGGAAATGGAATCAGTAACAAAGTTTTGAAACTCATCTATATATAAATAAAAATCATCTCTTTGTTCTTCGGGCATATCAGCTCTTGCCAAAGCGGCCATTTGCAGTTTTGCTACAACAATCAGGCCAAGCAGTTTGGCATTAACTTCTCCGGTTTTACCTTTGGCTAAGTTCACAAGCAATATTTTGTTTTGGTCCATTACTTCTCGGAAGTCAAAACCCGATTTTTGCTGGCCCATTATATTTCTCATCATTTCATTTTCCACAAAACGGCCGACTTTGGAAATAAGATAACCAAGCATTTCTGATTTATGAAAATCACTTGTTTTTGCCATTTCTTTTTCCCAAAACGCTCGTACAACCGGATCTTTCAGCTTTGCCAAATATTTTTTTACATATTCGTCATCCGTAAACATGCGAGGAATATCAATTACAGTTCCCGGATTTTTCAAATCAGCCATCAAAGTCAGCATGACATTTCGCATATTATGTTCAAACATGGGGCCGATCATTTCAGGAGGGAAGAGTTTGTAAAAAATGGAAATCATTTCTTGCACCGCAAAATCTTTTTGGTCTTCAGATTTTGCCTCTAGCATGTTTAGACCGATCGGGCGCTCCACATCGGAAGGATCAAAAATAATAACATCGTCAGCTCTCTCTTTTGGAATGTGACTCAAAACATATTCTACCAAATCACCATGAGGATCTACCACACAGACGCCCTTGCCATTATGGATATCTTGGACAGCCATTTTGGCAATAAATACGGATTTACCACCACCGGACTTACCGATTAAATACATATGACGGCGTCTATCGGCTTCTTTCATATAAATATTTGTTTTTTGTCCTCGATACTCTACAAAACCGATTAAAAGTCCTTCTGTCGGTATATTCGGGGGTGGGGGAGCCTTTCGACCTGTTAGCCACTTTATATTTGGTGCTTCGGTAGAGTGAAGAGGTAAATGCCATAAACTGGACATTTCCTCCGTATTTAGAATCATGTTGTATTTTTCACTAAAGGATCGGTAAATAAAGTCTCTGATCAGTTTTGACTGGGTTTTGGGTACAATCGCTTTAAAACTGGCTCCATATCTATACAAATTAAATTGAGAAAAGGCATTTATTAGATTGTCTAAATTCAATCGAGCGGTACTTTCATCGTCTGATACACTTATAAGCCTGATTGTAGCTTGCATTCCACCTTTGGATATTTTTTCCTCAATGCCTTTTAGCATCTCTTCTTCCATGGCGGAAAGTTGGTAATGATCTTTGTCTTTTTCTCTCTGAAGAGTTTCCGGGCTTTTTACTTGCTCTCCAACTCCTTGGCCAACTATTTTCAGGGCCTTCATAAATTTGGAGCCGGATACTACGTCTTCGAATTTTTTTCCTTTTTTTACTTCTCTTACGATGCTGACTCCTTTGCTGCGCCAGTTTTTATTCGCCGGTCTGACCGTAAATTGAATGGCAGCCGAGCTGTTATTTTCTCTGACTTTCGCCAAGACGTTGAGAATGGTCGATAGAGGGTCGGCTTCCATGGATTTGTATGTTTTTAGCGGGAAAACGGCCGGGGCGCTACTTTTTAGATATGCTCCGACAATAGAACTGTTTTTTGAAAAAATATTATAATCACTCATTTTTTCAATATGAGCATAAGGGTATTGAGCATGAATTTGCTGTTCAATGAAGCTATGCATTCTGTCGGGAACGGAAACATAAAAGTATATCAAACCTTCATGCATTACCATCTCAAAACTGGTGTGGTCGTTTCTGCCGCGCAGCCAGCTACTGATGCCTCCCTGTGGCTTTATACCGGCAATAGCCGCAAAAACCGTTTCAGTCAGACCTATTTCTTCTTTTATTTGTTCCAGTCTGTCTTCTTGAGAACCTTGGCCGCCGGTACCCTCAGATTTTTTTTCTTTTGGTACGGTTATTTGCAGTACAACTCGATTAAATGCTTTGCTTTGTCTGGATTTAAACCGTAATAAAGCTCTTAAAATGAAAAGAAATGATAGAAATATGAATATGCTGACAACAGCTATAATTGCATAGAAAAAAAGTGGATCGTTAAGTATCCCGGCGTTGTTGGAAAATGATTGTGAAACCGGAGATCCGGTAAATTGGATCATAATCTTATTTTTTTCTTAAAGAAAGTATTTTGTCGGCTTTAATTTTTGCTTCTTGTTCTAAAAAAAATTTATTTACTCCGGGTAATATCTTTAGCCATTCAATAATCAGTGTAAATACTTCTTTTACCTTAACTTTGGCAGAACGAAGTAAATTTCTGATTTTTATAGCTGTTTCTTCCCCTTTGATCTTAAATTCTTGTTTTTGGGTGGGGGTTAAAGACTCAAAAGCCTCATCCAATCCTTCTTCCATAATTTTTTCTATTTGCAATGACAATTCATCCCTTGTTTGGGGGATGGCACTATAGGTCTTTTTTTTCTTTCTCTTTATTTTGTGTTTCAATCCACTATCTTTTCGCTCTTGAATAGCTTGCTGCGATGCTTCTTGGACATTAGGTTCGGATTCTTTTTGTTCTTGGACGTCTGTTGCAGAGAGTTCTTTTGGTTCTTCTATAATATCTTTACTTACTTGCTCATTTTGTTCTATGTTTGCTGTTGGTTTAATCGGTTCGGGTTTAAAAACATTACTTTGTGGTTCTTGGTTGCTTTGGTCGGGCATAATATAAAAAAACTATATATCAATATATATAGTTATTATAACAAAAATATCTCAAAAGTACTATATTATATTTAATAATTTAACCCCTATATAGGCAATAATTCCCAAAAGCATGGGGTAAATTAAAAAAAGCCAAAAATATGCTTTAAAATCCGCTTGTTTATAGTTATCTAAAAAATCGTACCATGTTAAAAAACCGATGCGGGAGGCTATTATATTTATTACAAGAGCCCCGGCCAGCATTATAATACCAAGAGCGAATATTATGATGATTTTCATATTTATTTTTTTTCGTATTTTTTAATTTTGGTTACCAGATAGGGCTGACCATCAAATTCTATCACTACAAAGTTTATTAAAGCTTTTTTATTTTTATTGGGTCCGGCTTTAAAAAAAATTTCTTTTTCTTTGACATTGTAATCAACCGTTGTCGCCTCTATGTTCATTTTTTCAAAATCTTGAATACCTCTTGGATCTTCTGATACGGAAGCTACGGTTTCACCAACTAAATTTCTATCCACGTTCTTACTTATTCTTTCACTTACCCAGACAAAGGTCATATCATAGGGATCAATGATATTGTCCGGATTTTTTTATATATTTGTTGGCTTTCCCCAAAAGTTTTTGTAGGTTTTTTTCATCCATAGCTATATTTTCTATAATTAAAACTTAATATCATCTATTATAGTCAATCGGGTGAGGATGTCAAAATAATTTATTTCATCAAGCTTTTTTTACCTTAAGAAACTTTGCATTTATAGCGACTATTACGGTACTTAAACTCATCAGCGCGGCGCCAAGAGCGGGTGAGATTACAAATCCAAAACTGTACAATACTCCGGCTGCCAAAGGAATTGCAATTACATTATAACCGGTTGCCCAGAAGAGGTTTTGGATCATTTTGCTGTAAGTTGCCTTTCCAAAGAGTATCAGTGAATTAATATCTTTTGGATTGCTATCAACCAGAATAATATCAGCCGTTTCCGCGGCAACATCGGTACCTGATCCGACCGCTATGCCAATATCGGCTTGGGCAAGTGAGGGAGCATCGTTTACACCGTCTCCGGCCATAGCTACAAATTCTCCATTGTCTTGCAGTTCTTTGATTTTTTCCTGTTTTTCATGCGGCAGTACCTCGGCGAAAAAACCATCCAAACCTAGCTCAGTGGAAACATTTTCCGCTATTTTTTCATTATCTCCGGTAAGCATCCAACACTTAATTCCGGATTTTTGCAATTGTTTCACTGCTTCAGCGGAATCTTTTCTAATTTTGTCAGCCAGGATGATTAATCCGACAGGTTCATTGTCTATCAATACATAAACAAGAGTGCCGGTTTCGTTGCTTTCAGGGATATTAATATTTTTTGAGCTGAGATATTTTTCACTTACCAGTTTTATTGTTTTATTATCTATTTTTCCTTTTACCCCTTTGCCTTTTAGTATTTGAAAATCTGAAACTTCCAACGCATCTGTCTCATGTTTATCCAATTCCGCTCTAATACCTTTTGCAATCGGATGTTCTGAATTTTTTTCAAGTGCGGCCGCCAGTTGAATAATCTTTTTTTCATTATAATCATCATTGAATATTTTAATTGATTTTACTCCGAATTCAGCTTTGGTTAATGTACCGGTTTTGTCGAAAACAATATTTGTGATTTTTCTGGAATTTTCAAAAGCGGTTCTGTTTCTGATCAACAAACCGTTTTTGGCGGAAAGTGATGTAGAGACCGCAGTCACCAGAGGGATAGCCAAGCCCAAAGCATGAGGGCAGGTGATAACCATCACGGTGGCCATTCTTTCTATTGCAAATGCCAAATCAGGGCCAAATATGATCCAGTATACAAAGGTGACCACACCGGTAGCTATGGCAATAATAGTAAGCCACTTGGCGGCGGTATCGGCCAATCTTTGTGTTTTTGATTTTGATTGCTGAGCTTTTTTTACCAAATCTATGACTTTGTTTAGATAGGAATCATCAGCAATGTTTTTTATTTTGACTTCAAGTACGCCGTCACCATTAATTGAACCGCCGATAACTTCGTCATTTTTTGATTTTTTTACAGGTTTGGACTCACCGGTCAACATTGATTCGTTAATGTGAGTTTCACCTTTGACTATTACACCGTCGGCCGGTATTTTCTCGCCGGCTTTTATCAGTACAATATCATCTTTTTTTAACTCGGAAATTTTAATTTTTTTAATGTCACCATTTTCTTTTAGGTGAGCCGTATCAGGTAGCAGTTCGGCCAGTTTTTCCAAGGCTTTGGAAGCACCAATTACGGATTTCATCTCCAACCAGTGACCAAGGAGCATGATGTCAATCAGTGTTGCTAATTCCAAGAAAAAGAGCTTTCCTTCCAAGCCAAATACTACTGCCGAGCTGTAAACAAAAGCGACAAAAATAGCAAGAGCTATCAATGTCATCATTCCGGGTTGTTTTTTCCTTAGCTCCTCAAAAATTCCTTTTAAAAACGGCCACCCACCATAAAAAAAGATGAAAGTGGATAATATCCATAATACATATTTTTCTCCTCTGAAATCTATTGAAAGACCAAGCAAATTTTGGATTAATGGTGAGAGTATAATTATCGGAAAAGTGACGATAGCGGAAACAATAAATCGTTTTTTGAAGTCTTTTATCATGTGTTTGTGATGTTCAGTGTGGTCGTGTGATTTATGCGAAGTATTATTATCCTCGGTATTTTTATTTTTTACCAACTTGGCCCCATCCATAGAACATTTTCCCGGTTTTTTATATTTCATTCCGCATTTCGGACATTTGTAGTTTTTCATTGTGATAAATTTTATTTAATTATCTTTTTAGTTGATTAATAGAATCCAATTGCCCTTGTAAAATAATAGAACTCTGAACGCAAAAGATTATAACGAGAATACGGGGAGAGGGTCGAATATCATTTTTTTATTTTATCTTTTTTTATACTCTGACCTTAATTTTGAATAAACCACTGAATTAACAAATTCATTAAAATACTCACTAAAAGAATCTTCTCTATATTTTCCTTCACACGTATAGCCACATTTTTTGGCCAATCCTAAAGACGCCTTATTTTTTTCATCAATTTTTATTTGTAGTCTATTCAATTTTAATCTTTCAAAAGCTTCTTTTTCCAGGATTTTTAACGCTTCGGTCATATAGCCATTTCTGGTATGAGCAGATGACAACCAATAGCCGATTTCAGCAGATTTATTTTTATCATGTATGTCAAAAATTGAAATATTTCCTATGTATTCATTATTAATATAAATACCATATTCAATTTTTTTACCTTTTTCAGTTTCTTCTTCTTTGTCAAATAAGTATTTTAAACTATCTTCGACTTTTAGTGTTAATTTTGGCCATGGAAACCATGGTTCCAGATGTTTGCGATTTTCGTCTATAACTTTAAACATGATTTTAGCCATTTTTAAACTTGGTTTCGTTCTTTTTAGCGTCAGTCTTTTGCCCTTAAGTTGGTTTTTGAACTTTATTGCCATAAATTAGTATGATTTATTAAAATAGAGGGTTTAGTACCTGGGAATAAATAAATCCAAGCTCAACTTAATAGATTTCATATATCTACGATCGGGCACAACTGAAGCATGACATCAGTATAATAGATTGCTGTCGGTTATTATTGTTTTGCCGGTATCAGTGATTTTAGTAAATTTCTGTAAGAGATTCGATCGACTTGCTTTCCTCAACCAGTCTTTCCAAGTCGTCAAAGAATGGTCCGTAATAGGTATAACCGGCACCACCTGCTTGTGCAAAATAAAATTCTTGAATACCTGAATGTAGGGATTTTTGTGATAAAATTAATAAATTACCTCCGCATGGTCCATCAGGATTTTCCGGGCATTCAATTTTTATTTTGGCAATTTCTTTAAATCCTAATTCATCTGGAGTCTTCATCAAGAAATTATCATTTTCTCCAAGTGTTTCACGGTCAACTCTTGTTTCGTAATAATCAATTAATGATTTTTGCGAAGTTTGATAGGTGTTTGCTGTTGTTGTTTCTACTTCATTTTTATTTTCGTAAACAGGTTTGTTTGGTTCATTAGATTTATTGAGAAAGTAATAAACGCCCGTACCCACAACTATCGCTGTGATTATGACTGCGAGGATTAGTATGCCCAAATTTGTTTTTTCTTGTTCCATAAGTCTTTTTATTTATGAATTAGTTATTTATTTATATACTTTATTACAGATTATGATTGTTGAATCTTATTAAGCGTTTTAAATCCTAAA
The DNA here is from genome assembly GCA_014729395.1 of Candidatus Magasanikiibacteriota bacterium. Lineage (GTDB taxonomy): Bacteria > Patescibacteriota > Patescibacteriia > Magasanikbacterales > UBA922 > WJJZ01. The sequence goes on along the minus strand of WJJZ01000010.1, from coordinate 31,442 downwards.
CTATAGTAAAAAAATATTATAGAGATTTGTCCGTAAAGATTTTAATGATAAATATTTTTGTGTATATATTATGGTAGGCCTTTCATCTATTATATTGACTATCCTGTTTTTTGTCTATTTTGTTCTCAAGATAATTTTTCACAAATTTTTTTACTCTTTTGGTATTGTCTGTGTGGTTGCCGTACCCCGGACTTGTCGCGCATGTAATAACTTGCGCAAAATTAATAGCTTCACGCATTGCCTGTTCAAGTAAAAGGGTTTTATCTTCGCTTAAATCTTTTGTAAATACGTCAAAATCAATATCCAGTATTATGTCTTTACCGCTATCTTTTATTTTTTTTAAGGACTTTTTAAACCCATCTAGTCCTTTGTCAAATAAAACCGGAGAAAGAAACTTAAATTTTTCATCTGCATTTAAATCATGTAATTGATTATTTTTATTGAACATGTGCTCGTCACTTTTTTTCGATAATCTTCCATGAATAAATAGCATTTCATTGATAAGTCCGTCTTCAAATGCAAAACGTGTAAAATTTTCAATATCTATTCCTGTCAGGCTGTTATTGCTAAAATTTTCTCTAATTTTGTTTCTTGAAAGTTTTCCAATATGATGTGGTTTAACTCTACTCATATCTAAGTGGTCGTCAAAGCGTAATAGTACGGATTCGTCCGATAATAAACCCGCATCTTTGCATTCTTGCCATGCAAAAAGTGCATGATTGTGGTTGTCAAAAACATATAGTGGCGGTTTTCCCTTTGGAGCGTAAATAATATATTCTTTTAGACCTCCTTTGATTTTTATCTCAGTGTATCCGATATCCATTCCGGATTCGTCGTAAATGGGGTTGTTGTAATCCGGATATACATAGCGACAGCATTCAGTATCTTCCATAATATCTTCTTCATTTTTACCTAAACGCAATGGTGGAATTTTTGCACCCTCATAACCGGGACAATCTGTAGTTTTTGTATACAAATTGTTTAAAAATCTACCTTGAGCATCCGATTCAAAAAATTGACGCAATTCCGGTCTTATTTCGATTGGTTTGTTTTCTTTTTCTGCTATTTCCGGGGATCCTGGTTCGTATCTTTTTGATTCTTTCATATTTTTTATAATACACTACGCTTTAATCTATAAATATACAATCCACTGCTAAAGCAGAGTATTGCCATTATAATAAATAATGCTCTAAAGCCGAATAACGTGGCCAAGCCCCCGCCTACCACCGCCCCAATTGCGGTTGCAAAGTAATTCATGGATTCCCAAACTCCCCACTGGGTTCCGGATTTATGTCCGTCAATGTGTTTGGAATATACAGCATCAAAAGCAGGTGAGTAAATTGCCTCTCCGAGACCGATAATTGCCTGAACAATAAATAAAAAGATTATTGAAGATACCCAGAAATATAGTAAAAAACCCAATCCCATAATAAAATATCCCAACACAACTATAAGTTCGTTTTCTTTTACTCTATCACTATATTTCCCTGAAATTAATGTTACAAGACCGGCAACAAAGGCAAAGATACCTCCGGCAATACTTGCGTCCATTAAATCACCACCGATTTCCGTTACAAAAAGTGCATAAATCGGACCCAACATGGCGGCAGCTAGCAAAATCATGGCATTGGTTGATAATAATACTCGCAATGCTTTGTTGAAAAAATGTTTTTTCATATTATTTCAGTATAGCCGACACCGAAAAATTAATCAAAATTTAAGTAAATCCGGGCGAAAGTAGCGAGTCAAAGATAAATCGCATATCGACTGTTTTATGGTGTTAAATTTACATTTATTGCATTATTTGAGAAGTTTTTGGTTCATAGGGTGTAGGACCTTGACAAAAAATGATTTTTATGCTATAGTTATCTTACTAATGGTTGAGGTTCTTGGTGATGGTCGCACCGTCCCGCCTCGCCTTTATGAAGGCAAAAAGGGGCACGCTACGGCGCTAACAAGGGCCTGCGGGCCCTTTTTTTACAAAAAACGGCCAAAAAAAAAGGAGGCCGCTCAAATAAACATCCCCCGTGGTACTGTAAACACTGCGGGGGATTCTTTTTTTATGAAAGAAAAATAGAAAAAGCTCAATTAAAGTGTTTAAAATAAACAAGAATTTATCATTTATTTCTCCGGATAATTGCTGCTATCTAATTTAATAAGTTATTCTTATGGACAGGGTTCACTAACTCTCAGATTATCAGATTTTAGGCGATTGAATCTAGTATAAGTGTTGACATGAAAAAAGCCACAGTTATTTTCATCATCAAAATTGATATCAAGTATTTCAATGCGCTTGATATTGTATTTTGTCCACAATTGAAAAAAACCGGGCATTCCCCGAACCAGGCTTTGCCACATATAATCACTATGTAGAGAGCCGATTTCTTTTTGAGTCATGTTATAAACATGAGTATCGCTACCTACTTGTGATATAAATTTGCCTCCGACAGGAGCTTGGTGAGACATAAAAGATCCAATTCTTAAAATTACAACTACGGAAATTATAACTATAGATAAGATAACTGCAATTTTTGTGATTTTTTTCATATTTTAAACTTGAGCAAATAAGATCATATAATTATTGCCGAATTTTTTGGCACACTTGGGGCAATAAGCATAATGAATATAATATTTTTTTGCCTTTTTGCCTTTTTTATCCAGGTACTCGTTCATTTCTTTCATAAATTTTGGGATGGCGTTGTATTGGCCGTCAAAGACTTTGGCAATAAAATTCCCGGAAATTTCTGTGTTGTTTGCCTGCGGCACTTCACCTGTTACAGATAAATACATTTCCGATTTAAAAGGATGCGGATCTGTAAATAAAATCAAAACATCTTCTTTGTTTTCTTCGGTTTTTTGGGCTTTTTCCGCCATTTTCCACATTTTGGTTATTTTTTTGGCGATCATGGGTGGAAAAGGCATATGGAAAAAGGTCGGCAGGCTTTCTTTTATAAATTTTTTATTATCCCAGTTGAATGTTTTTTCATCCCATTTTTCAGGGTTAAATTTTGGACAACATTCAGAGTTTTTTTCGTTCATATAGTGTGGTTATGGTGGTTAGTTTGTTTTTTTGTGAGGGGGTGGGGGGGCGAATATTGATAATCTGACATGATTTACCCTTCTTCAAAGAAATCATTATCGATTTCCTTTACTTGATATACCGTTTTAACTTGAACGCCAACACTATTTTTTATCATCAATTCTGTCAATTTTTCTCCATCAATCAAAATTATTTTATGGTTTGCGTCTCGTGCTTTCTTAACAGCTGCTTCATCAAAGGTGGATGTTGTAACAAAAATACCCTTACTAACGTCGCGACTCATCGCACCTATAAAATTTCTAATTGCTGGTTCTCTAACTTTGTTATCTTCAGCATATCTTTTTGCTTGAATAAATATTTTTTCTAGCCCTAATTTATCCTGACTAATTATGCCATCTATACCGCCATCTCCAGTTTTTGATGTTTCCTGAAAATCTCCATACCCCATTTTTTGAAATAAAATTAAAACCACCTTTTCAAAAAAGTAGGGATTTGTACTATACAACTTTTCCAAAAGATCGCTTTTTAATGTTTCTTGGATATCTTGAAAACCTAAATCAACCATATCTTGTGGAGAAAATTGCTTTATGATAGCTTCTCCCACCTCTTGTTTTGTTTTTTGTTTACCTCCTGCTAAAAAAGCGATGAACGAAGGGTACTGATTTAAAAAATTTACATCAATTGCATCTATCCCAGATGAAACAACCTTTATACCTTCTTTTGTTATTTTAACTTTGCTTCTCTCTGGTTGTTCTAATAAGCCGGCCTTTTTTAAATATGTTCTCCCCCAGCTGACACGATCAAAAAAGCGACTGTACCCATTTGAGACAGTCTCTTTCTTTTCTTCTTCTGTTAAGTTAAAGTAGTTTTCTAAGAGTTCGTCAGCTAGTTCTTGCATAGACATAACTTTTTCGTTTCGTAAAACTTTGAGTATTGGTAGCATAGTTTCTTCAAATTTTGGCATTGACATATTTTATTATTTATTTTTTCTAATTATAGAGGGAGAAGGTTTAAAGGGGTGAATCTTTTCGATAACAATCACACATTCTAATTTTCGTTGGTGCTTTGTCAAACTTGTGTTGTGGAGTGTACGGCCAAAAGTTAACAAAACAGTTCGGATTATGTGATTTTAATCCGCAGGTTGATAGTAAGGCAATTTTTAATTTGTTTTCTTTAGATATTTTATCAAATTTACTCAACAAAGTGAATTTTTCCATTTCTCCATTGCTAAATTTATGTTTTGGTACATCAAACATGGATATTTGTCGTGTATTTTGATTTTTCCAAATTTTATATAATTCATTGTGGCCATAAGAATATGAGCCCATTCCAGCAAATAAATCTGCTAGCTGTATCAATGGATATTTACATGATTCCGATGGTATTACACTTTTTAGATTAACTTGTTCAAAATTTGGATTTTGATTTAATAAATCCGCAGTGCGATGATGTTTTTTTGTAGTTATACAATCCTGCAATAAATTCCAACATACAGAAGATTGTTTGTCTGGATGCCACCGCCAACAATTATTAGCCACTGGCCATTTTCGTGAAAGAGTTGTTGAAACCAAATGATAATACATTCTAACTAAATTTTCTGCATCATCACAACCTTTTATGTTTTTATGACGCTGATCTTCCAAATCCCAGATAACAACATCTATTCTTAATTTTGCTTGATATTTAAATACTAAATTTATAATTTTCTCGCCTGCTAAACGATATTTTGCATTTTTTACTTTTTCCCATTTAAATTCTTTTTTTATTCCAGACTCATTAAGTAGTTCCACAAATGAATTCGAAATTGCTTCTAGGTCTTTTTTTTGAAGGCTGACCAGAGCAAGGCTATTATATCTTCCATTGACATGACAAGAGTCATCTGAGAACGCATAGTGAGAGGTAATCATATTTTTTCATATTGAATTTTTTAAAAATTTAGTAATTTTTTCCAGATATTTTCCCCCCTCTTTTTTTAATTGATGCTCCCAAACCCTTAAAACTTTCCACCCATCCCGCTTAAGCTTAGCGCGATTTTTTTTATCACGCTTGATATTGCCTTCAATCTTTTGTAACCAATACTTTTTGGGCAGTTTTCTTTTTTTCTTTGAAAATTGCCAGCCATGCCAAAAGTCGCCGTCAATAAATACAGCTTTCTTTTTTTGGGGTAGTGCAATGTCGGGTTTGCCAGGAGCCTTGTTATAGTGCTTTTGAAAATAAATTTTATTTTTTCTCAAGTGTCTGAATACCATTTTTTCTATTTCAGTCTCTTTGCTTCTTATTTTCGACATTACTTCACTCCTTTTTTCTTTTGTAAAGCAGTCGGCCATGGAGTGTGGATAATTAGAGCTTTTTTATTCTGTTAATTTTCGGTATAATATATATTATAGTACCAAGTAGTGTAATCAGTCAAAAATATAATATGCCAAATCTTACAAAAAGACAAAAACAAATTTTAGATTACATCGAGTCATTTATAGAAAAAAAAGGTTTCTCGCCAACTTTTGAGGAGTTGAGGAAACATCTAAAGTTGAAGGCCTTGTCGGGTGTTTATCAACATGTAAATGCGTTGATCGAAAAAGGATACATTACTAAAGATGAAAATGCCACACGGGGTCTTGGTGTCAGAAAACCTGGTAAAGTGGATTCTATAGATATTCCACTTGTTGGTACAATCGCTGCTGGTCAGCCAATTGAAGCTCTTGAGACGAAGGGCGAAACTATTAACATAGCTAGAGATACTTATTTTGATCCAGAACAACTATACGCTTTGAGAGTTGCCGGTGATAGTATGGTTGAAGATGGAATTTTTGATGGTGATGTTGTAGTTTTAAAGAAACAAGATTCTGCTGACAATGGACAGACCGTTGTTGCTTTGATAGATAAAGATGAGGCGACGCTTAAAAAAATATACCGTGAAAAAAATAAATTTAGACTGCAACCAGCAAATCAAAATTTGTTACCGATGTTTCGTAAAGAAGTTGAAGTACAAGGGGTTGTAGTAAAAATTATTAGAGATTTTGGAAAACAGTTACCAAAAACAAAACTTTTCAAAACAATCGATTTATTTGCAGGAGTGGGGGGAATAAGGTTAGGTTTTGAAGAAGCTGGTTTTGAAACTGTTTTTGCAAATGATTTTGAATCACAATGTAAAGATACGTATGATTTAAATTTTGATGGAACAAAATTGTTCGTTGAGGATATACAAAAGATAAATGAAAAAAAACTTCCTGATTTTGATTTTTTACTCGGGGGATTTCCATGTCAAGCTTTCTCGATTGCTGGTTATAGACAGGGGTTTGATGATGAAAAAGGGAGGGGAAATTTGTTTTATGATGTTGCTCGTATTTTGAAAGAAAAACAGCCAATGGGGTTTATGCTTGAAAATGTGAAAAATCTAAAAGGACATGATAAGGGAAAAACATTTAGAATCATATTAGAGACACTTGAAGATCTTGGTTATCATGTAAAATCAAAAGTTTTGAATAGCATGGAATATGGGAATGTTCCTCAAAATAGGGAAAGAATTTATATTGTTGGCTTCAAGGATAAAAAACACTATGAAAAATTTAACTTTCCTGGCACTGTGAAACTTACAAAAAAAATCACTGATTTACTTGAAGAAAAAGTGGATGAAAAATACTATTATAATGGAAAACCACTTTATGAAAAGTTAAAAGATGAAGTTAAAAGCAGAGAAACGGTATACCAGTGGCGAAGAAAATATGTGCGTGAAAATAAAAAAGGAGTCTGTCCGACACTTACGGCTAACATGGGTATGGGAGGGCACAATGTTCCAATCATCAGAGATAAAAAAGGAATTAGAAAACTAACACCACTTGAATGTGCCAGAATTCAAGGATTTCCAATGGATTTTAAACTGCCAAAGAATATGTCTGATTCTGCGCTATATAAACAGTTTGGAAATTCAGTCAGTGTGCCAGTAGTAAAATCGATTGCATTACAAATTAAAAAAGCTATAGAGTAGTTGCTGATTTACTTAACTTGAAAAGTACTTCTGAATTTTTCGTAACTTCCTGTCTTGGAAAAATTTATTTCAAATTCAGAATTATTAATTTTGTCAATTCTTACGGAATCAACCCCTAAGGTTTGTAACTTTTCATAGGTCAAAAGCTCTCCCTCATTTAATTCCAAGACGTCTCTTAAAATCCATTCTCCAAGCTCTCTATTAGAATATGACATGAGGGCTTTGTTGTTGTCCTGACAGACTTTTGATTTCATTTTTTCTCCATTTGGTAATTTAAGAGAAAATGAAATATTTCTACCTGGAAAAAATCCAGGAAAGTTTTTATGAATTTCTGCTGGGATAGGAATATAGACTTCATTAGGGTGTCGATCTCTTCCTCCTGCATTCCACTGATTCAAACCACTTTTTTTAAAAACTGTCTTATCTCTTCCGTACAAAGGTAGATATATAGTTTGCTTTATTCTCTTTTCTGTTTGTAGTAATAAATCATCTTTTGATAGTAGTTTATGCAACTCAAGCAAAGGATCTTCTAATATTTCAACATCAAATTCATAAATAATTGATTCAGTGACAAATCTTTTTGTTAGTGTACTTTTCGATAACAAAAATGAGTACTCATTTTTTCCATCATTAAAAGTGATTGAGCTCTTATTTTCTTTTAAATCACAAATATTTGGGATATCCACTTTTTCCATTTGCTCTTCAAATATTTTAAAACGTCTAGAATCTCTTAAAACACAATGATAGATGGAGTTTTTTAGTCCATGCGTATTTTCTGTGAACTCAATTCGTGCGTTTCTCAATTCTGATATCTTTTCAATTAACTCTCTCGGCCCTAGGTGGGCATACAGCGGTCTATCACTATTAAATTCTGCTACTTTTTGAAAGGTCTTACTATTTCCATTTAAGAAAGTCTTTAAACCAACTCCAAGTAGTCCCTTTTTTGCATCGGCGGATACATCACTACGTGATAAATCATCAGCCCCAAAAGCACGGCAAAAAACTTTTTCTGCCACACGATAATATAAGTAGGGAACGTCAGAATCAGAAAAAAGATTGGATAAAGAACCAGCTATTTTCAAGAAATTTTCGTACTCTTGTTTTTTGTGTATTGTTTGTTTTTCAAAAAACATATTGTTTTCATCTAAGGTTGATTTAAAAATTAGACTGTGCGTATTTACCATATTTCAGTCTCGAGCTAAGTATACAGTTAAACGCGATATTATCGCCCTATAAAACAATTGTCCCGCAGGGACACCATATTGGAAAAAGAAATTCGAAAATTTTTAAAATAAACGGGTAGTGGTTCGTATAAAAAGGTTATTTCAACTAACGTTTATCGATTTCCGAAGTCTTCTTGTGTAAACTGACAGAAAATCTAGGTGTAGTAGTAGTGAAAATTAGTTAATTTTATAAGCTGATGATTTTAGTGATTAATATTTGTAGGCAGCTATTACTTCGGCATTTGGATACACACCATCTTTATGTTTCTTAACATAAAGATATAAATTTAAATCAAACTTATCTAAAATATTTTTATCTAAAAAATATTTTCCCTTATTACTTTTGTTTTTTATAAATTCTTCTTCGAAATTATAAGATTTTCTACATAAATAACCTTGTATTACTGGTGGAAACAGATTATCCGCACTATCAGCAATTTCTATATATTCTTTGTTGTCTTGTATTTTTGGATATGCGTTTATTCTTGTCGGCTGAATATAGAACAAATTTATTGCATCCGGTATTTCTTCAAAGGGCATTCCTTTATCATCATTAGAAAATTTAATACCATTTTTATCTTTACCGTTGATTAATCCTGATTTATGAAAATTAGTCTTATGTATTCTAAATTTTGTTTTTGAAACATCACCAATATTAATCTTTTTTTTCTTAAAATCTGGCTCAAGATCAACTTTACCAATATATATATAATCTAAATATGAATGTAAAGCAAGTGAACCATCAACGGATGCATTAAAGTATGAAAATATTTTATGAGATCCTGATGAGTCAGTAATAGAAAATCTAGCAGGATTTTGTTTTATTATAAACATTAAATAAATTAAAATTTCATTTAAAAAAGACCACGCTTATCTTTTTTATTTAACAACCCTCTGCCCCTCATCACTATCTTCCAGTCTGTATCCCATCTTCTCAATCTCCTCTCTTATCTCATCACTTTTTTTCCAATCTTTCTCCTCTCGTGCTTTGGCTCTTTTATCCAGAAGCGCCTGCACTTGACTCGGTATTTCCACTTCTTCTTTTATATTATCCAGCCCCAAGCCAAGAACTTTGTCAAAATTGAGTAGAGTCTCGTAGCTTATACTCCTATCTTTCAATCCATCCCAAACCAGTGCCAAGGCTTCGGGAATATTCAGATCATCATTTATCAGTTCCAAAAATTTATCTTTGGTCTCCGGTGCCGAGTCATCGGTCTCCATTTTTTTCGTTTCCAGTACCAACCTGTACAGTCTATCCAAGCCATTTTTAGCCGCCTCCAGTGCCTCCCAAGAAAAGTTCAGCTGCTTTCTATAATGAGTTTGTAATAAGAAATAGCGATAGCTAAGAGGGGAGAAGCCTTTGTCTTTTATAGTGTCAAGGGTGATAAAATTATCTTCGGATTTGGCCATCTTGCCTGAATTTATCAGCAGAAATTCACCATGCAGCCAATATTTTACCCATGGTTTTTTGCCGGTATAGGCTTCGCTTTGGGCGATTTCATTGGTATGGTGAACCGGTAGGTGATCAATCCCGCCGCAGTGAATATCAAACTGATCGCCCAAATATTTTATACTCATGGCCGAGCACTCTATATGCCAACCCGGAAATCCCATGCGGCCAAATTTACCCTGAGCTTTGCCGAAGGGAGCTTCCCACTCCATTTGTCTTTTTGGTTTTTTAGCAGAGCTTTCACTTCGTTCAGGGTGGAGCTCGCTTTGCTGTCTGGACCCTTCACTTCGTTCAGGGTGGAGCTCGCTTTGCTCGCTCCACTTCCACAGAGCAAAATCATGAGGGTTTTTCTTTTCACCCATTTCCACTCTGGCACCGGCTTTTAATTCTTGGTTTTTCAGGTTGGCCAGTTTGCCATAGTCGTCTATCTTGGTAGTGTCAAAATAGATTCCGTCCGAAGTTTCATAAGTTAGCCCCTTATCAATCAGAGCCTGCACCAATTTGATCTGCTCTTTTATATGATCGGTCGCTTTGCACCAAATGTCGGGTTCCAGAATATTTAGGTCTTCAATATTATTTTGAAAAGCTTGGGTGTAAAAATCAGCAATTTCCCAGGCATCTTTGTTTGTCTTTCGGGCTGCTTTTTCCAGCTTATCCTCACCAAAATCAGCATCATCGGTCAGATGGCCGACATCGGTTATGTTCATGACATGTTTGATTTTATATTTATTATATAGCAGAACACGCTTTAGAATATCTTCAAAAACATAAGTACGCAGGTTTCCGATATGGGCGTAATTATAAACAGTCGGACCGCATGTGTAGAGGCCGACTTTTTTATCTTCAAGAGCTTTAAATTCTTCAATTTTTCGTGTGAGAGTGTTGTAAAGTTTTAGCATAGTGTTTATAGTGGTCAGTTTACAGTACGCAGTACGCAGTTCACAGGATTTCTTCCCTGTTGGCTGATAACTTCGAACTATTTTATTATAGTTAAATCCAACCTCACTGTAAAGCTGTTTTAAAATCTATTCACAACCTATTTAACTTCAAACCTACATATGACTCTTATTTTGTGTTATACTATAAACAATATTTAGCCTTTCAAGCTTTTCAAGCTTTTTAGGCCTTTCAAGTTTTATTTATGTCCTTATTTTCCAAATCCGAATCATATATTGGAGTTGATATTGGCGCGCATGGCATGAAAATGGTTGAACTTAAAAAAACCAAGGGCCGTCCACAGTTGTGGACATACGGTATGGCGGACGAGATTCTTGATATTCATATTAAAGAAAAGAAAAAAGAAAAAGAAAAAACCGAGTTACATCCACCGGGCTTGCAAGAAAACAAAAACAATAAAAATAATTTGGAAAGCGGAATGTTTACCGGAGAAGCAGATCCTCGTGTAGAAAAATACGGAGGGATGCTAAAAGATTTATGGAAAAAAGCCAAAGCTTCCACAAACAGAGCGACTGCCAGTCTTCCGGTCTCACAAGTTTTTCATGCCCTAATAAACCTACCCGAGGTTGACGAGAAAGAACTGGATCATCATGTAAAAGCCAAAGTCAAAAAAATGCTGCCTCGACCGATAGAGCAAATGCAGGTGGTGCATCAGGTTATTCCGCCACCCGAGGGTGTAAAAACCAAAAATAAGACTCTTTTGGTGACCGCAGCTCCAAAAGCACTTATAAATTTTTATACATCCATATTTCAAAAAGCCGGTCTACAATTGGTTGATCTGGAAACGGAAGCTTTTGCTCTTGAAAGGTCTTTGGTGGGCAAAGACAAGGCCACTTCCATGATTGTTGATATTGGCGCTGAAAGAACAAATTTTTTCATCATTGACCGGGGTTTACCCATAACCCACAGATCAATCCAGTCGGGTGGTGACTTGATTGATGAATTATTAAAAGAAAAGTTGGGATTGGACGAAAAACAAATCTCTCAGGTAAAAGTTGATATTTCAAAAATGAGTAGTGCTGAATTGGAAGACATCAAATCTGTATTTGAATCGGTTGTGCAGCCAATCATAAAGGAAATTGAATACAGCTTCAATTTATTTTTGGGTCAGCTGGGCAACGAAAACAAAAAACCTGAAAAAATAATCTTGACCGGTGGTTCCTGCGTTTTTCCTTTCTTTGTCTCGGAAATCAGTGAAAATTTTCCCATGAAAGTTTATATTGGTGACCCGTGGGCCAGGGTGGTTTACCAACAAAGATTAAAACAATTGTTGGACACTATCGGTCCAAGGATGTCAGTGGCTATTGGTCTGGCAATGAGGAATATAATTTGATATGTCCACATACTATCTTTTTAAAGTAGTGGATTTTCGTGTATAATATAACCAAATTTTTTTATGAGCGACAAAAAAATACATGTATTACTTATCGAAGACGATAATTTTTTAATCGATATTTATAAAACCAAATTTGAAATGGAAGGTTTTAAAGTTAGTGTTTGTGATAATGGTGAGCAAGGTTTGGCAGATGCCAAAAAGAAAAAGCCCGATGTTGTATTATTGGATATACTGCTGCCCAAAAAAGACGGTTTTGAAGTGTTGAAAGAATTAAAAGCCGACAAAAACACCGAAGATATTCCGGTAATATTACTAACAAATTTGGGTCAAAAAGACGATGTTGACAAGGGTCTTGAGCTGGGAGCTGTTGATTATTTGATAAAAGCACATTATAAACCATCGGAAACTGTGGATAAGGTAAAAAACGCTTTGAAAAAAATAAAAAAGTAAATTATTAATTTTTAAATAAGGAAAATATGCTATCTTCAAAAAGAAAGGGGGTGAGCAAATGAACAAAAAAGGTTTTACATTGATTGAATTATTGGTCGTCATTGCTATCATTGGTTTATTGTCCACCCTCGCTGTAGTCGCATTGGGCTCAGCCAGAGAAAAAGCACGGGATTCAAAGCGTTTATCAGACCTAAAACAGGTCCAGACTGCGTTAGAATTATTCTATACTGATCAAAATTCATATCCGACATCAACCGCCGCCACATTGGGAACAGGAAACTATGCTTGTCTTGATGCCAGTGGTTTCGGTTCGGCCGGAACATGTACAAATGCCTATATGGGTATTGTACCGGATGACCCGGGCACAAACAGCTATACTTACACATCATCTGATGGTACAACATATACCATTAGTGCGACATTGGAAGGAACTGTGAACGGACTAAGCGGAACTGTGACCGCCACCCCATCGGGTATTCAATAATGATTTGAATTTAATAACAATCACCCTCTTTTAAGGGGGTGTTTGTATTTATTTGATGTTATAGCTGTGCTATAATGATTCTATATGACGACTTTTTATTATATTATTTTATTTGTACTCGGTGCTTCACTGGGTAGTTTTATAAATGCATGGGTATGGCGCACGCACGAGGGGATATCTTTGTTTAAAATGGATCGTTCCATTTGTCCCAAGTGTCGAATGGCTATAAAATGGTATGACAATATTCCCATCCTTAGCTATGTATTGCTAAAAGGCAGCTGTCGTAAATGCTCAAAAAAAATCAGTTTTCATTATCCATTGGTTGAGCTCGCCGGCGCTTTGCTTTTTGTACTTGCCTACTACGCAAACGCAGAAATGATTAGTCTAAAATTTATTCTTGATTTGTTTATATTGCTTGTTTTACTGTTTATTTTTGTTTATGATTTTTTGTACCAAGAAATTTTGGATAGAATAACCTTGCCCGCTATTATAATAATTTTTATTGCATCACTTATTATAGGAACAAATGGGTTGTATAACATGATATTTGGTTTGTTGATAGGCGCGGGTTTTTTCTTGGCTCAGTATTTTTTATCAAAAGGGAAGTGGATCGGTGGAGGTGATATTCGTTTGGGTGCATTAATGGGAGTAATTTTGGGATTACATAATATGTTGTTGGCTTTATTCTTGGCTTATGTAATTGGCGCTATTGTCAGTTTTATTTTAATCGGATTAAAGAAAAAAAAGATCACGGAAACCACACCCTTTGGCACATATCTAACCCTGGCTACCGTAATAGCCATGTTTTGGGGTTATGATATCTTAGAATGGTATTTTGGATTCTTAATTTGATGATAATTATGGTAAATATTTGTTTAAAATCAAAAGTGAAAAAATTAAGAGATCAAATAGATGATTTGCGGCATCGTTACCATGTATTAAATGATCCACAAGTAACGGACAAAATGTACGAAGGGCTGATGGATGAATTACGTAAAATCGAAGATGAACACCCGGAATTGATAACTCCCGAATCTCCAACCCAACGAGTAGCCGGTGAAGTATTGGAAAAATTTGAAAAAGTAAGACACCAAGTACCACAATGGTCATTTAATGATGCTTTTGACAGAGATGATTTGGATAATTGGCAAGAAAGAATTCTTAAAATTTTAGAAAAAAAATTAGGACACAGACCCGGTGATATAGACTATATTTGCGAAGTAAAAATAGATGGTCTCCATATAGTTTTGACTTATGAAGATGGAAAATTAAAAACCGCTGCTACCCGCGGTGATGGTAAGGTTGGTGAAAATGTTACTCAGAACATAAAAACAATTAACTCAGTACCTTTAAAACTGAAACAGTCTTTGGATATAATTGTTGAAGGTGAAGTGTGGATGAGTGACAAAATTTTAAAAAAAATTAATAAAAAAAGAGAAAAAAACAATGAAACTCCTTTTGCAAATCCGCGTAATGCCGCTGCCGGAACAATTCGTCAGCTTGATCCCAAAATTGTCGCTGAAAGAAATTTAAAGCTTAGTGTTTATGATATTTCCGGAGGTAATATTCCGGAAACACAAGCCGAAGAATTGAAACAATTAAAGAAAATGGGCTTTTTAACCGATGACAACTGGGAAATTTGCAAAACCCCGGATGAAATTATGAATTATCACAAGAATCTTGAAAAAAAGAAAAATAAACTTGATTTTTGGGTAGATGGGGTTGTTATTAAAGTTAATCAAAAAAAATATCAAGATTTGCTTGGTTTTACCGGCAAAGCACCTCGCTGGGCAATTGCCCTGAAATTTCCGGCAGAGCAGGGGACAACAAAAATAATAGATATTTATGTACAGGTTGGCAGAACCGGAGCTTTGACACCGGTGGCTTTAATGGAACCGGTAAAATTGGCCGGGACAACGGTAACTCATGCAACTTTGCATAATTTTGATGAAGTGGAAAGATTGGATGTGAGGGTGGGGGATAGAGTGGTGGTGGAGAAAGCCGGTGATATAATCCCAAAAGTGGTAAAAGTTCTTGATAAGTTGCGAAGCGGTGACGAAAAAAAAGTAAAAATACCAACAAAATGCCCAATATGCGGCTCAAAAGTAAAGAGAAAAGATATTTCAGATAAAAAACAGGAAAAGTCTGCCGCTTTGTTTTGTACCAATAAAAATTGTTATGCCAAAGAGTTGGAAAGAATAAGTCATTTTGTTTCCAAAAAAGCTTTTGATATTGACGGCATGGGCAAAAAGATTGTCGAACAGCTGGTTAATGAGGGTCTTGTAAAAAATGCAGCTGATATTTTTAATCTAACAAAAGGTGACCTGGAACCCTTGGAGAGATTTGCGGAAAAGTCAGCTGATAATTTAATTACCGCAATAGAAGAATCCAAAAAAATTACTTTACCTCGATTTATTTTTGCACTGGGAATTAATCATGTGGGAGAAGAAACCGCCCAAGCTTTGGCTGAACACTTTGGGACCTGGAAAAAAATTGAAAATGCGAATAAACAGAAATTTGAAGAAGTGCCGGATATCGGACCCAGGGTAGCAGAATCGCTGCAATCATTTCTAGATGATAAACAAAATAAAAAGTTATTATCGGAATTGTTTGATCTGGGTGTAAAAATAAAAAAATACCAATCAAATAAGAATGGTAAATTAAACGGAAAAACTTTTGTTCTAACCGGTTCTCTTGATTCATTTACCAGATCTGAAGCCAAGGCGGCAATCATTGATCAGGGCGGGCATGTTTCATCCTCTGTCAGTCGGACAACCGATTATGTGCTTGTTGGAGGTTCACCCGGGTCCAAATATGACAAAGCAAAAGACTTGGGTATAAAAATAATCAATGAAAATCAGTTTAAGAAAATTTTAGGATAATAAAAAAAGGCCCCGACCGACTTGCTTCTCAACTATGCTTGTGCATTAGGAGGTGCATAATTTCATAGGAAAAGCGTCCGGTCGAGGCGGTGTAAATTCCATTCGGAATTCACGGTAGATTTTATAATAATTTAATCTTTAATTATTGTCAATAGACAACAGAAAAAATGTGTATAACTTTTTTTCTTGTAAAATATCTTATCTATTTGGTATAATTTAGTAAATATGAGTAATCTGGATATAAATGATATAGAAAGAGTGGCCGGATTAGCCAATCTTCGGCTTATACCAAAAGAAAAAAAGTCGTATCTAAAAGATCTTACGGCTGTTTTTGATTATATTAATATTTTAAATGAAGTAAATACCGAAGACGTACCCGAGACAGCACAAGTAACCGGACTTGAAGACGTAGTGAGGGAAGATAAAATCAGTTCTTGTTCAAAAGATACTGTTGATAGTATTAAAAATCAGTTTCCGGAATCAGACAATAATTTACTAAAGGTAAAAACTGTTTTTAAAGAATAGATAAAATTATGTTGAAAAATTTGAACTTGACTCGCGCGGTGGAGGGTTTAAAAAATAAAGATTTTAAAGCTACAGAATTATTAGAGTCAGTTATAGACAGGATCGAAGAAAGAAATAACAGAATAAACGCTTTTATAACAGTTGTTGATTTTGATAATCTAAAGAAAAAAGCCTCTGAAGCGGATAAAAAAATTGCTACCGGGGATTATCCAATATTGTCAGGTATACCTTTTGGGGTAAAAGATGCTATCTGCACAAAGGGTATCAGATCCACGGGTGCTGCCAAAATATTGGATAACTACAAAGCTCCATATTCGGCTACAGTGGTAAAAAAAATTGAAGACAATGGGGCAATCATGGTCGGTAAACAAAATTGCGATTCATTCGGCCACGGAGCCAGTAATGAACAATCCATGTATGGATTAGTAAGAAACCCTATTGATGAAAGCCGAGTAGCCGGGGGTTCTTCGGGCGGTTCTGCCGCAGCTGTTGCCGACAATCAATGTATATTTTCGGTGGCTGAGGATACGGGTGGTTCTATCAGACAACCGGCATCGTTTTGTGGTGTGGTTGGCTTGCGCCCCAGTTATGGTAGAAATTCTCGTTATGGGATAATGCCAATGGCCAGTTCCTTGGATACTGTCGGTCCAATCGCAAAGTCAGTCGAAGATATTGCCGTGTTAATGGAAATTATGGCCGGTCGTGATGAAAAAGATGCTACAACAGTCAATGAACCTGTGCCAAATTATAGCAAAGAAATTAATAAATCAATTAAAAATCTAAAAATCGGTATTCCCAAAGAATATATGGAATTGGATGGACTGGATTCCGAGGTTGAAAAAATAATGAATAGCAAAATCAAGGAATTGGAAGAGCTGGGTGTACAAATTCAGTCTGTATCACTGCCGCATACAAAATACGCTATACCGACTTATTATATCTTGGTTCCAAGTGAAGATAGCTCAAATCTTGGCAGGCTGGATGGAATACGCTATGGAGTCAGGGTTGATGGTAACGAATTATATGATATTTATGCAGGTTCGAGAGCGGCGGGTTTTCCGGCTGAAGTCAAAAGAAGAATAATTATAGGGACTTATTCACTATCAGCCGGTTATTATGATGCTTATTACAGAAAAGCTCAAAAAGTGAGAACATTGATTTCCAGAGATTTTGAAGAAGTGTTTAAAAAAGTTGATGTTTTACTAACTTCAACTTCACCGTTTCCCGCCTTTAAAATAGGAGAAAAAGTGGATGATATTTTACAAATGTATACGGCCGATGCTTTTGTTGCTCCGGCAGCTTTGGCCGGATTACCCGCATTGTCGGTACCGGGTGGATTAACAAAAGATAATTTACCGGTAGGTCTGCAAATAATCGGCCCGCGAATGGGCGAAGCGCAGGTGCTAAATGTTGGCAATAAAATTTGTTTTAATAACGCGGATATACAGATAATTCGGATCTACGGATAGTTTGGTGGCGAATTAATATATTATTTTCAAAACAAAGAAATATTTTTACTACGGATAAGGCAAAGCAGAATAACTTTTGGATATATAATCATACAATACGAAAATTTGCATTATCCCTGCCTTCCGGCAGGCAGGTTATACGTAAATCTACATCATATTTAATATGAAGGAACAAACAATAAAAAAAATCCAAAGACAGTCAAAAAAAGATTTTAGTTATACTTTGAATGAAACCGGTGAATATAGAGAGCCGTGGCGTATTTTTCGTATTATGTCCGAGTTTGTCGAGGGTTATCAGTTTTTATCAAGATTTGATCATGTAGTTACTGTTTTAGGTTCGGCCAGGCTTAAATTGGATAATAAATACTATAAAATTGCCAGAAATTTGGGAAAATTGCTAAGTGATGATAATTTTACTCTAATTACCGGCGGCGGGCCGGGGATAATGGAGGCAGCCAATCGGGGCGCTTCCGAAGGGAAGGGTAAGTCTGTTGGTTTGAATATCCAACTTCCTTTTGAACAACGAATAAATCCCTATGTGCAGGAATCTACCGCATTTTATTATTTTTTCACTCGAAAAGTCATGTTAACGGCTCCGGCACAAGCTTTTGTTTTTT
This sequence comes from Candidatus Magasanikiibacteriota bacterium, assembly GCA_014729395.1. Classification (GTDB taxonomy): domain Bacteria; phylum Patescibacteriota; class Patescibacteriia; order Magasanikbacterales; family UBA922; genus WJJZ01. Next base: position 13,024 of record WJJZ01000010.1, on the reverse strand, counting down.
TTCCGGGTGGATTTGGAACAATGGATGAATTTTTTGAAGTAATTGACATGATGGAATTAAAGAAAATGTCTTCATCACCTATCATATTGGTTGGTAAAGAGTACTGGACTTCATTAATAGATTTTTTGAAGGAACAGGCGGTTGCGGTAGGTTCTGTAAAACCTGAGGATATGGGACATTGGCATATAGTTGATTCAGAGCAAGAGGCTTATAAAATAATTAAAGAAAACAGAAAAGAAAAAAATGAAATTTGTGAATTATCTCCATTAAATTTTAGATGTGATGATAATTTGGATTGGAAGATATTTAGGATTATGGCGGAATTGGTCGAAGGATTTGAATTTTTAACAGGTTTGATAGAAGATGTTACGGTTTTGGGTACAAAAAGTATTGAATTTGAAGGTGATTATTATAAAGCCGCACATGACGTTGCCGGCAAGCTCAGTAAAAAAGGGTTTGCGATTGTGACCGGTGGAGCTAGTGGAGTTGCTGAGGGGGCAAATAAGGGCGCAATGGAAGCCGGTGGGCAGTCACTGGGGATTGGGATGGAAGTATCCGACAAGGCTCGATTAAATCCTTATGTGACAAAGTCAATCATATTTAAATTTCCCTTTACCAGAAAATTGATTGTTACCGCGCCATCCAAAGGATTCATATTTTTTCCGGGAGGTTTTGGAACCATGCATCAATTATTTGAAGTTTTAACTTTGATACAGACAAAAAAGATTTCCAAAGTTCCGGTTTTATTGTATGACCATAAATTTTGGCAACCGCTTCATAGTTTTATTAAAAAAATATTTGTTCATCAATTGGAGACAGTTGGGGACGAGGATGATGAAATTTATCAAATCGTGGACGATATTGATTCAATTGTAAAAATAATAGAAAATTCAAGAAGGAAGTAATAATTTGGATATGCTGATAATTCGGATTTTCTGATAGTTTGGTGGCGAATTAATATATTATTTTCAAAACAAAGAAATATTTTTACTACGGATAAGGCAAAGCAGAATAATTTTTGGATATATAATCATACGATCCGTAAATCCGAATTATCAGCATATCCGCATTATCATTTATGATTCCCTGGTTTCAATTTACAACCATAAACATCGGACCTATCCCCATTCAAGTTTGGGGGCTTTTTGTGTCTTTGGGGATAATATTGGCCACAGTGATAATTTGGAAAAAAGCCGAACAAAAGCATATTGATAGAGATTTGGTTTTGGATATTATTATAATTGCTCTCTTATTTGGCTTGATATTTTCTCGACTATTTCATATTGTTTTTTATAAGCCGGTTTATTATTTACAAAATCCATTGACCGTTCTACAAGTGTGGCTTGGTGGTTTTTCTTCGTACGGAGCTTTTTTTGGTGCGGCACTTGGTTTTATTTATATTTATAAAAAGAGAAGTATTAAAAAAAGCAGTTTGCCAAAAATGCTTGATTTATTTGCTTTTGGGAGTATTTATGGCTGGATTGTCGGAAGAATCGGTTGCTTTATGATTCACGATCATCTGGGTAAACATACAGACATGTGGTTGTCTATTGCAACGCCGAGTGGTTCCAGATTTGAAATGGCATTGTTGGAAATAATAGCATTAATTCCACTTGCAATATTATTTTTTGTTTATCGTAAAAAAGAGGTATTCAGCGGCTGGTTTTTTAGTGTATTGGTTATTTATTATGGTATTTTACGCTTTGTGCTTGATTTTTTCCGTGCAAGTGATATTGTGAATGCTGACGCCAGGTATTTAGGTTTAACTCCGGCACAGTATTTTTCGGTTGTTTTGGTTGGTCTCGGTGTGCATTTTTTTCTCAAATTTAGAAAACAAAAAAAATAATGGAGAGGTGGCCGAGTGGTTTAAGGCGCACGCTTGGAAAGCGTGTATCTCGCAAGGGATCGCAGGTTCGAATCCTGTTCTCTCCGCCTTCGCTACGCTGAAGCGTAGCTACGGCGTGACGAAGTCCGCCGGTCGCTGCGCGAAAGCGAGTAGTGTCTATAAATTTAGGTCTCTGCTATTTCAGGGACTTTGTTTAATTATTTTTATAATCAAGCAAATTATGTATTATGTTTATAGTCTTGAATGTAAAGATGGTTTTTATATCGGCTGTACTGATAATTTAAAAGATAGGATAAAAAGACACCAAAAAGGTTGTGTACCCGCTACGTCAAGAAGATTACCGGTCAAATTAGATTTTTATTTTGCAATTAAAAATAAATATAAAGCTTTTAAATTTGAAAAGTACTTGAAAACAGGTTCGGGCAGGGCATTTATAAAGAAACACCTAAGTTGATTTTATATAAAATAAGCAAAATATTTTATAATTATTTCAGTAAAAAAGTGCACACAAACTTGACATCTCCCCATAAATATGCTATATTTTACAGTTCGTTAATTAACTAAAACTTGGGACAAGCGTACGTGATCGTGCAATTGTCCAACAGCTTGAGGGGTTACCCATGGCAGAAAAGACGACCTACTTTGACAGACTTGAATGGCCTGATGATCCTGAGGAGACTCGTGCTATTCGTGAACAACATGAGAAACTTCAGGACTGGCTTTGGGAAGGCGACGGGGCAGCTCAAATCGATGCCTGGCGGAAGGTGACTTCCGAGGACAACAACTGAAACAGGAGGAACCCAATGGGTGATAGACAGGAAAAGAAGGGGGAGGCCGAGACCTACATCGACCGCCTCGACTGGCCCGAGACTGAAGAGGAGATGGAGGAATGGCGTGAGCGAGATGCAAAATTCGCGAGAAAGATTTGGGAGGGTGGTAAAGGAGCTCAGATGGATGCATGGCGGAAGGTGACTTCCGACCACCACGGTTCGTTGCCGGACGAGCTTCCCGAGGAGGAGTAGTCTTTCCGGCCTTGGGTGGAGGACTCGATCCTCATCAAACGCCTTTTTCAGAGTACTGGAATTGGCGTTTTTTATTTAAAAAAAGAACGCCTCAATTGGGTTCGAAACGCTCTAAAGAAATATAATCAAACTCGGCAGTGGCAAGTGTGGTAACACGAATCGTGTAACGAGCTACTCATCAAGGGGGGTTCCAAAGCCTCGGAACGGAACTCGCTGATCTCAGAGCTTAGACCTTCCAGCATCTCTTCTATAGTGGAGGGTATTTGGCGGAGTACCTCTTCTTTTGTTATATCTGTAGACACGTTACACCTTTTTAGTTTCCCCTCACTTTTATAAAAAAAGTATCTCATATTTGTCTATTTTGTGCAATATAGGATTTTATATCTTTAGACACCCTTGACTTATTCAAAAAAATTCTTATCAAAAGCCAATTTACATGTTAGTATAAATTTAGATGAATTATTTTTAAACTTTCTTCATGTCATTCCCGTCCCCGTCGTCACGAGGATAAATTCCAGCGGGAATCCAGGAGAGAAGTTCATTGTGATAGGCTGAATTCCCGCCAGAGCCTGTCCTGACGCAGGTGAGGACGGGAATGACAAACGTTAAATAATATAAGTTAATTGGACTTATGAATTTTTCTGATATTGCAAAAAAAGCTGAAGAAATTGCGGAAAAATATAACCCAAAAGCTTTGACGCCATTTCCTTTTGAGCGGATTGAACAAGATCGGCCGGATTTGAGTATTGTGGAAACCAAGCTTGATGATGGAATTTCCGGAGCCATTAGATATGAAAAAGATGAAAATAAATTTAGAATTTTTGTAGATAGTAATATTCCGGAAAATAGAAAATATTTTACCATTGCCCACGAACTTGGTCATTATTTTCTGCACCAGGATATAGTGAGAAGAGATGAGGTAATAATTGACGCAGAAGGTTCGGCATCCGGTAATGGTATATTATATCGCTTGGATGAACATGGTTACAGTAGAATAGAAACCGAGGCCAATAAATTCGCTTCGGTCCTTCTTATGCCGCAAGAACTGGTTATAGACGCACGCGAGATAGTAAAAGATATTGAAGAACTCGCAAAAATATTCAAAGTATCTGTTTCAGCCATGAGTATAAGACTAGAAGAATTATCCCTTGTATAGATTATGTCCGATGAATTAAATGGAAATTTATTTGATGAAAGAGGGAAGAAGAGGTCTGATTCTCAAAAATTGGATTATTCAAAGGCTTCTGAAAAAATAAAGCAACTCCCCAAAGAACCGTCGAGATCCGGTTTTGAATACAAAAATATTACAGAATCCAAATTGGCAAAGCCAAAGCAAGAAAGCATAGCTGCTGTTTTAGATGATAAAAGAAAAGACCTTGAAAATCAGGCTTTTGCTCAAGATATAAAGCTGAAGCGGCAGACCCTGCAGCTTCTGTTTATTTTTTTAGGATGTGAAACCATTGCTATTTTTGCTTATACTTTTTTTCAGGGCGTGGAGGTGTGGGGGTTCAAGCTGGAACAATGGAGCTTTAATCTATTGGTATCAGCCACTATTACCCAAATTACGGTAATGCTCATTATTGCGGTCAAACATCTTTTTCCTCAGAAAGATTAGAGTACTAAACTACCATAATGAAATACCACATTTACATAATATAGGTCATCATCTATTTTTTTAAAATGAAATCCAACACCAACAGAATTCCAGTCTTTGTGAAAAATTGTTCTATAGTGGTCACCATTGTATGGGGCTTCATCCAAAAATAATTGTAAAGTCGGGTCCAGGACCTGTTTTTTTATTGATTCAGTTGTTCCCTCAGCTTTGCGCCAGGCAATATTTTCAGTAAAATAGTTAGTATTCCATCCTTCGGGACTGTATCTTTGGGTAAAATCAAGATTTTTTGTGTCAATCCACTCGTGCATGGTTTTCCCGTCCGAGCGACTATGGTCTTTAGCGCCGGTATCTCCCATATAGATTGCATATTCTTGGGCTGTATTTCTAAATCTGTTGTCTATCACAAGTTGACGCAGATTTTTTTTCACCCTTAGTGCATTAATACGTTCAACCCAATATCTATTTAATTCATCTTCATCTACGTCGCTTGGTGCGGTACTTTTTGAATTATCAAAGCTTGAGGATATATTAATTTCAGATTGCGTTTCAGAGTTTATGGAATTTGATTCGGTATTTATTAACCAGGCGGCCGTCCATCCTGTAGAACCGAGCTTGTCTTTGATTTTATACCAACCATTTTCATTTGCCAATAATTCTATCTTTTCACCGGCTGATAGCACCTGTATAATTCCATAGTTAGTTGACGGACCTTGTCTTACTCTGGAATTATAAATAGTTACACCTGTTTGATCTGTCATTTTTTTATCGATACTATTTTCAGTCGGAGTTGTGATATCAGATCTGATTTTTTGGTCCATATCAGCTTTGTCAATTAGCCAGCCTGCGGTCCAACCGATTTTGCCTGTACTGTCTTTTATTTTGTACCAACCATTATTTTCACTTAGTATTTGTATTTTTGATCCGCTTTTCAATACTTTATAAATTTCATATTCGGTTGAAGCTCCCGCTCTCATGCGCGCATCTGTTATAATAATTCCGCTTTCGTATATATTAGTATCAGATGATTGCTCAGATTTTTCCAGGGTCTTTTTTATCAGCCATTCTGCCATCCAACCCGTCAATCCTTTGTTGTCTGTTATTTTATACCAATTACTTTTTTCTTCAGTAATATTTAAAACGGTGTTTTTTGGGATCACTTTTACAATAGAGTAGGCTGTAGAGGGGCCTGTTCTCAGGTTTGTATTATACATTGTTAAACCCTGTTCATTGTCAGCACTGGCCAAATTAAAATTAAATAATAAAAATAAAATAATGAAGAAAGAAGAAAATACTTTTATATAATACATAACTTTACTTGCTAAGTCTTAATATTTACATTATACTATATACTTAAGTATGTTTAAATTTTAATTTATTAATAATATTTATTATATGACAAAAGAAGAATTTATCGTAGAATTAAACAAGGATTTAGAGTATGAATATGCCGCAGCCATCCAATATGTGCAGCATGCAGCCGTAATTACCGGTCCGGAGTATGATGCAATCGCGGAAGAATTACAAATTCATGCAGATGAGGAAATCAACCATGCAAAGCAAATTTCAGACCTGGTTTGTGATTTGGATGGAACTCCGACAGTTGAGGTTGACGAAAGAAAGATTTCAGAGGATGCCAAAACCATGCTCGAACAAGATTTGGAAGGTGAGCAAACCGCAATCAGAAGGTATAAAGAAAGAATCGCCCAAGCTGAAGAGTTAAAGGAATATGGTGTTAGAAGGGTATTGGAGGAAATATTAATGGAAGAAGAGGAGCATCGCCGTGATTTGTTGGGAGCTTTGGGACGTTAATAAAACAAAATGAAAGCCGATTTTAATGGGCCGTTTAAATCCAATATTAGAAATATAGTCAGAGCCTGCGGTTATGCTGAGATATTTGATCGTCGGAGTGCTAAAATAAGTTATGTTCGTCGTCTGGGGACCAATTATTATCCCAGATTCCATATTTACTTTGATTTATTGGAAAACGGCTTTCGCATTAATTTACATTTAGATCAAAAAAAACCATCATATAAAAACGTTAACGCACATAGTGCTGAATATGATGGTGAGCTGGTTGAAAATGAAATGAATCGAATCAGTCAAATAATAAATTCCTATAAACAGAGCTAATCGGCTCTGTTTTATTTTTTAAAGGGATAAAATAATATTTTTACAGCTACCAAGTGAAGAAATGATATTAAAAGAGTATAAACAAAGACAGCAGTTAATATACCCATATATCCGGTGGCTCTTGCCAAATATTTTGAACTGTCTATATTGGCAAAATAAGAAATTATATTTATAATCAAAATTAATATTACAATCCAGATAAATCCTTTCCACATTCCTTTTCTATCTTGTCGGCTGGGTGCGATATGGGCGCTAATGCAAAAGGAAATATACAAAAAAAGCCAAAAGTTCCATGCTTTCAAATTGTTTTTTGAAAAAAGTGTCAAAAGAGTTTCTTCAATCGAACTAAACAACGCGGTAATTGATCCATCGGTCATTGATAGGTTTTGGTATATTATTTTACCACCCGGAATTAAAAAATATACCATGGTCATAAGTAAAATTGAACCGAAAATCATAGGAGCCGACCCAACAAAAAAATTGCCTATCTGTTGGTATATGCTCAATTTATTATAACTGTGATCAACGTGTCCGAGTGAACCGGTTTTTTTGTTTGGTTGAAAAAAATTTACTCTATGGATTTTATGTCTAAAGATAAAAGCAAAGAAAATGTGTCCGATTTCATGAATCGGTGTCCCGATCCAAGCAGTAAATATAATACCTTTCCAACCAATGGAGTTTCTATAGCCCTCGTGGATTGATTTTTGTAATTTGTGCAAAAAGTAACCCATCACAAAAAAAATACCAAAAATACCAATAATTTGTAAAAAAGTAATTTCTAATAAATTTATAATCGGGTTAGCTGACATTTAGCTATATATTACAGCACCAAAAACAATGGTCGCGTTAATAAGCATCCAAAGGGTATATACTAAAATAATTGGCTTTTCTCTGTGTAATATTCCGTATGTAAACCAAACAACATCAAAGACAAGGTAGGCTGAAAAAGTAAAAATTGAGATGCTGGTAGCATCTTGAAGAGAATATATCTTATATATTTGTGGCAGTGCCATCATTGGTCCAACCACTCCGACAATTAGTATGAATTTATCCATGAATTTTTTTACCTTGTCAGGATGGGGATATTTTTCCAATTTTTGGTATTTCCTTTTTCTACGATGAATGTGGTGGATTGGATTAGTCATAAAAAGTATTAAATTTGATTATATTATATCAAATTGGGCCGATATAAAAAACAGCCCTTTCGGGCTGAATTTATTTACTTGGAATTATGCTGACAAATTTTGACATTTTCAATTTATTATCAAAACGCCTTCGTTTTTTTTGAGTGAACTTAACTCTTCCGGCAATGGTTGCATACAATGTATCATCACTACCTTTTTTTACGTTTCTGCCGGGGTGAATTTTTGTCCCTCTTTGTCTTACCAAAACGGAGCCGTTTTTTACCATTTGGCCATCGCCAACTTTATGGCCAAGATATTGAGGATTCGAATCTCGGCCAAGCCGGGTGGAACCACCCGCTTTTTTATGTGCCATATAATAAACACTTAGTACTGAGAATATCCCAGTAAGCTGCCCGCCTTCGCCTCCTTTTCGAATGCGTCGCTAACCATAGCTAATTTATTGTTGTGAAACCAATTATAATCTTTTTTATGCATATTGTCAAGGTTGTAAATTTAAGTTATAATTTAGCTAAAATAATAGTATGTATGAATGAACTTAGATCAAAAATCGAAAAAATTTTAAATGAGTCTATCAGACCCAGATTGGAACTTCATGGCGGAGGTGTGGAAATTGAGAAACTTGATTTGCAAGATAAAAAAATAAGCTTGAAGTTTAGCGGTGTTTGTCTTGGTTGTCCGGCGGCTGATTCAACTTTTAATAATCTGGTTAAGACCGAGCTGAAAGAAAAAGTACCTGAATTGAAAGATATTGTTCTAATCCAATAATTTATGCTAAAAGATGTTTATCCTATAAAATTATTTCTAACGGTAAAAGCGAATATAATAATGATTAGTTTTTCGATTGTAATTAATATTCTGACATGGTTATGGCTTTTTTTGCAGATACGTCCGCGTGAAGATTATATTTTTTTGCATTACAATATTTTATTTGGAGTGGACTACATTGGTGATTGGTGGAAAATTGTTTATGTACCGGCAACCGGAATTATAATTTTATTTGCAAATATCATTGCAGCGTGGTTTCTTTATAAAAAAGATAAATTTGCTTCATATTTAATATTGGCAGCCTGCCTTTATTCACAAATTTTTTTATTTATCGCCGCTTCGCTTCTGGTTTTTTTAAATGTCTAATTTTGTAAAATGATTCATCACGAAGAAACAAAAAAAACCGATTATGTTTTAATTAGTTATTTTGCGATTTTACTTATTTTTGGTTTGATAATGCTAACTTCGGCCAGCACGGCCGTTGGTCATGAGCGATTCGGCGATGCGAATTTTTTTATAAAAAGACAAATTTTGTATGGTGTGATTCCGGGTTTGTTCTTGTTTTTATTTTTTGCAAAGCTTAGCTACAAAAAATTAAAAATATTAGCCCCATTTGTATATATTTTTATAATTCTAATGCTTTTAGGGGTATTTATACCCGGATTGGGGTCAAGTTTCAGTACGGGAGCTAATAGCTGGATTGTTATAGCCGGTATTTCTTTTCAACCGGCTGAATTCGCCAAATTGGGTTTGATTATATTTATGGCCTGGTATCTTACGAAAGACGATGCAAATGTTAAAAGTTTTAGAAAAACATTTCTTCCCGCAGTATTATTGGGTCTAATCCCGATTGGCTTGGTCGTTCTCCAACCGGATATTGGAACAGTTTCAATTCTTTTTATGATTCTTCTTGGAATTCTTTTTGTAGCCGGGTCAAAAATCAGTCATTTATCATTAATTACGGCGCTGGGTGTGGCTGGCTTGATAGTGATGATTTTGATTGCACCATATCGGGCGGCTCGATTGACGACTTTTTTGCATCCGGAGCTTGATCCGCAGGGGATAGGTTATCATATTAACCAGGCCTACCTAGCAATTGGTTCCGGCGGTTTGTTTGGTCTCGGTTTAGGTCATTCCAGGCAAAAATTTCAATACTTACCTGAAGTTCATGCTGACAGTATTTATGCTATCATCGCAGAAGAGGCCGGATTTTTTTTCGCTGTTGGATTGATAATATTGTTGATAATGATATGCGGACGGAGTTTAAAACTTGCGGCCAGAGCACCTGACGACTTTGCAAAATTACTTGTAGCAGGGATAATCATTTGGTTTATTAGTCAATCATTTTTAAATATAGGTGCAATGGTGGGTCTGCTGCCGCTTACAGGTGTTCCACTGCCTTTTATCAGTCATGGCGGTACTGCTTTGATGACATCGATGGCTGCGGTTGGTATAATAATAAATATCAGTAAGTACAAAACCAGATTAAGAAATAAATAAATATTTTATGAAGGTAATTTTTTCCGGTGGTGGGACTTTGGGTCCGGTAACGCCACTGATTGCGATTTATGAGATTTTAAAAGATAATTATGAGGATATTGAATTTCTTTGGGTAGGTACAAAATTCGGTCCGGAAAAAAAATTAATTACTAAAAATAATATAGAATTTAAAGCTATATACGCAGGTAAGCTTAGGCGTTACTTATCACTTTGGAATATTGTTGATATTTTTAAAATAATAATCGGTTTTATTCAGTCTTTTGTATTAATATGGAAAGAAGATCCTGATATTTGTATATCTGCCGGAGGGTATGTGTCTGTCCCGCTTCATTATGCCGCCTGGTTATATGGAGCTAAAACCTGGATACATCAGCAAGACGTAAAAATTGGCTTAACCAATTCAATCACGGCTCCTATTGCCAGTCAGATTACAACCGCGTTGAAGTCAAGTTTAAATAATTTTCCCAAAAGAAAAACAGTATGGCTTGGTAATCCTGTGAGAAGGGATATTTTAAAAGGGGATAAGAAAAAAGCCATAAAATTATTCAATTTGGATCCGGCAATTCCAACGGTGTTTGCCACCGGAGGCGGAACCGGATCATTGCGTGTAAATCAAATAATCGTCGAATCTGTTCAGCACTTAAAAGGTGTCTGTCAAATAATTCATCTATCGGGTCGTGAAAGACCTCAGGAGTTAGTTGAAAGGGCGGAAAAGCATTTTGATTATTATCAGGTACATAAATTTTTTTCCGATGAAATGAAGCACGCTTATGCTGTTGCCGATGTGGTGGTCTCTCGCGGAGGCTTTGGTACCATTACCGAAGTGGCTGCTCTTGCCAAGCCATCAATTTTAATTCCAAAACCCGGTCATCAAATAGAAAATGTAAAATTTTTGGAGAAATCCGGTTCTGCGATATTACTGAATGAGAGAACATGTAGTGGTCATCAATTAGCCAAGATAATAAAAAGACTTCTCAAAAATAAAAAAAAGTTGAAGCAAATGGGTCAGAAATTAAATGAAAAATTGCCGCTTGCAAAAGATAAGAAAATTATTGAAATCACAAACAAATTAATTGATTAAAGCTATCTTTTGTAGTAAAACCATTGTGCTGAAAAAACCTAAAAATAAAAATATTATAAATATTATTATTTTTCTGAGTAATCTGGCTCTAAATTCCGGTTTTAATAATTTATAATTAGTCCAATTAACAAGACCCACATGAACAAACATGGCAAAAGCGTTTATCACGGCACCAAGTACAATGAGGGTTTTTGGTTCGTAAATATTAAGTAAAAATAAAATAATTCCAAATAAAATTTGTGACCATAAAAAAATATAATAAATCTTGGATAGATTTATTTTTTTATCTTCATTTTTGGATAGTTGCTTAATAGCCAGATTTTCACTCATTATTCTGGAGGTGGAATCCATTACGCCAAGCTGGGTTTGGAATAGCATAATAGCAACAACAAAAAGAAATAAACTACCTACAATTGGTAAAATTGTATTACTAATAATTTTACCTTCATTTATAACAAAATTTATACCTTCTGAGCTACCCGGAACTCCATAAGCCGTTGAAAATGAAAGCAACATTAGCAAAAGCATTGATAGTAAACCAACAAACCAAAATACTACAAAATGTTCAACCGATATTTTATACCACCAGCTTTTAAATCTCTGGCAGTTTTCTTTGTTTAGTTCAAATTCTTCCCCTTCCAATTTTACTTTTTGATGAGTTTTTAAATTTTTAAACAGACCTGATAATTTTTGTGAATATTTTCCCATTCCATAACCTTTTTCTTTTATGTAAATCGATTGAGTCAAATTTAAATTACCTCCGGCTCCCGAATATGCAAAAGCGGCTAGAAACGTAGCCAGTGCTATTCCTTCAGGTAAAAATTTGTAACCGTCTCCCATGCCAACAATACCCTGCATTAATGCGGACCAATCCGTACCCGCAGAGATATATATAGCCAGTAGAAAAACGAAGGGGACTCCAATTAGTATAATTGTTTTGGTTACTTTCTCCATCATGCCGTAGACGGTTTTACCCGCACTCAATACCACCCCAATTATTAGCAAAAATATGATTGCAATCCATTTAAATTCTTCAATTCCGATAAGATATGAAAAGACCTTGGCTGAAGCGGCTATTATTCCCGGTAATCCAAAACCAATAAAAGTTGAAAATATAAACCAATAGGCAGACCATTTGAATATTTTGTTTATTCCAACAAAAACACTTTCTCCTTTTACAAGGGCATACCTTTCGATTTCCATGTTTATAAAATATTGAAATGTTATACCAAGTGCGGCTCCCCAGGCGATTCCAAGTCCGTAATTTGCCGCTAAATAAGGCCATAGAATTACTTCACCGGAGCCCAAACCCAGGGCAAGTATAATAAAGCTTGGTCCAATAAGTTTTTTAAGGGGAATGGGGCGGGGGAATTTTTTGGTAGGCATAATATAATTAACTATTAGTAATGAGCAATTAACAAAAAATTTAGTCGATATATTGAAATCTCGGTACTTCTTTTCCTTCCATTTTAATATTTTCCATAAACATATCTTTGGGTCTGATCCATAATTTGCTTTCCGGTTTATCATAAAGAGCCTCATATACGACCAAATCTTCCAAGGTTTCACTATGTTTGGCAATCCCAATAACACGGTAACTCTTACCTTTATAATGTTTGTAAATTCCAGGCTTTGGTTCTGACATAAAATCAATTAACGATTAAACTTGGTTTTCTATAAATAATTACCATTCCTACTCCATAGCATAAAAGCATCTCAGTGTCATTCCCGTCCCCGTCTTCACGGGGACAGGCTCCGGCGGTACTTTGTCATTCCTATTCCATAGCATAAAAGCATCTCAGTGTCATTCCCGCGAAGGCGGGAATCCAGGACAGGCAAGATCTTGCCAATTGGGATTATCTTTCTCAATCAGTCTAATCTTCCAAGCACGGTTCCATTTTTTTAGTCTCTTTTCTCTTT
>WJJZ01000002.1 GCA_014729395.1 Candidatus Magasanikiibacteriota bacterium | reverse complement strand
GTGATTTTTGGATTCACTTTCAATATAGGTACTGGTAGCGTGATAAAATTTATTAGGCTCATCAGTCTTGTCAAACAAGGCACAGCCATATTTGCGGGAAACACTGCCTTCACATTCGCTTTGCAGAGCTTGGACATTGTTATCATATATCAAATAATATGGCGTACCGTTTTCATACATGCCACCGGAAGTATCGGTCGGATCTATAAATTCAGTACACTTGTTGGCAGTTTCCGGACAGGAACCGACAAAACCACCATAGGCAAGCGACCGGTTTGACCAAATTCCGTATTCCCCACCGGGTTTTATATAATTTTCATAACAAGGTACTTCGCCCATATCTTGGCAGCTAAAACCTTCTCCACACTGACTGTCGTCAACGCAAATTTTATCTTCCAAGCCGCCGGTTTCATTCACACATCTTCCCACTCCTTTTATGTACCAGCCGTATGGCTCTCCTTCGATCGCTTGTGATCTGTATTCACATATTTTATTACCGGCCAGTTCGGGATCTTTGAAATACTTAACCTCATCTTCAGCACTAAACTCTCCACAGCCAACCAAATCATCGCGACATAAAATATTGTCGTAATTGCTTGGATTGTCTTTTAAATAAGTATCTTGATGTCTAAAAGAATCAGGCTCTTCTGTTGGTAACACTTGCTCTTCGGCACCGAACTTTTTACAACCTAAGTTTGATTCACTACACCCAAACTCTTTTGGTCTGTAGGTTAAATATATCGGTATATCAAAATCTGTGTCAGCCGGAATATATACGGTCGAGCTTACAATACTCCCTGCCGGTAAGTCTTCACCGCTTGGAATAATTACTCTATCGATATAGCAACCGGTGTTATTGACGTTAACGGTACACTCATAGGTAGAAGCACCCACTTGCATTTCACAGGTAGACTGTACGGTAACATCAGCCGTATTTTCCGCGTACTGACACCAGACATTATATGCGCTGGCGTCTTCTGTATCCAAAGTATTGAATGTATCCAAAAATGGTTGACAGCCTACCGCATTATCGCGACAAAGTCTGTCAAATCCGGTAATATTAACTGTTTGATTTGTTGTCTCGGAAGTATATGTAGCACATCCCAATGCCGAACCCGGTCGTCCGTCCGTAGGATCTGCGTCACAGGTTAGGGGTACATCGGCTCTGGCCGGGAAGCCATTAAAATCTACCGACCGCTTCCATGAATCTTTTATCCTATAGAATAAATCAGGTGCTTGGACAACGGATAAATTGTCCATAAAATATGGTCCACTAGCTCCACCGATAGGAGTTGCGTCAAAAAATATCTTTACACTGCTGTCTTCTGTTCCCATAAACTGAACCGGGCCCAGTTTGTACTCACGCCAATCCTGAGATATTGATACGGGTATTTCCGAATTTATTGATGGATCCAGAGTAAAACTGCCTTGAGTACCATCTTGATCAAATTGAATCTGTAAATTTTGTGGAGTTCCACGGGCCCAAAATGACAATTCATACCATCCACCTGATTTTATTTCTCCGGCTTCAAATACCAACCCGGTATCTCCATCAATTTGTAAAGAATTTGAGCCGACTTGAATTGACTCGGCCACGACAGTACCGGTATCCCACCCCAAATTGCCGGGGTCATCACCAACAGGTTCAAAGTCAAAGTATGCAACCTGCTGCAGTCGATTACCCTCATTACCCAGATAGGCTCTGCAGCCATTGGCCGCTGCCGGACAAGAATTTGATTCTTCGGTAATTGTCTTATAAACACAAGAACCGTTTTGATAAACACCTCCACTATAGCATCTTTCACATTGTCCGGACTCGGTATTCCAATTACCGCCTTTTTCGTCTTCACAAACATTAGATAATACTATGGAATTATCAACAAACATTCTCGATTCTGTTTTTCTAAGTGGATGACAAGCTTCGGAAATACTAACAGTTTTTGCCAGTAATTTATAATAAATAGCTCCATCATCATCATAAAAAGCTCTACAATCGGCATCGGCCACATCAAACTCAAATGGATCCAAATTGTTTATTAAATTGTTATAAACTTCTTCATTACAAACAGCATCATTATCCGCCAGGGCCTCGGGGCTGTCGTCAGCATATATCGGTGATCCGTCGTCATCAGGTTTTAAATTATGGGTTCTCAAAACATAACCTTCGGCAGCCGAACCCTCCCATGTATAAAATATTTTTTCATTATTTCCTTCCGGAACTTCACAATATTTTAAAGACGAATAATATTCCAATCCTTCACCACCTCTTGAAAGTTCATCAATATTGGTAAACTCATCGCAACCGGCATAAACCTCGCTGCACTCTTGCCCGTCGCCTGCTATAAAATAAAGGGGGAATTCCGATGGAGCAAAGTCGGTTTCTTCTTGTTTGAAAGTATCATAACCAACACAGTCCTCAGCGCAAAAATTATTTCCAATTATACCGGCTACAGAGCTTCCGCCTTCATTGGGAATATAACTATCACAGCCCACTTCGTCTTCAACACAAACTTGAGCAAAATTATTACAAGACGGATTGTCGGACAATTGAGCCAAATCCGAACTATCAACCGGCCACTCTATCTGCGGGGTTGCCAAATTGGTATCATAGCAACCCAAATAAGAAGGGGCTTTTTTTAAATATATAGGTCTGTCAAACTCTTCTCCATCTATTATCAATCGCAAAGCGCTACAACCTTCGTCTTCAGCCAAACAACTTTGTTGATTTATATTATTATTAAAGTAAATATTTTGATTGACCCCCAATACCTTTGCTGATACATCAGCTTCAACCGAAGATAGCCAACCGTCTTCATCCTGATAAGCACTGTAGGCTCGGCAACCGACATCATCGGCTGTACAATCGCCATAGTCAACCGTTCTGGTTAAGTAAGATTCATAACGGCCATCCTGGGCACGGTATGTTTCACAAGTAGCGTATTCTTCTTCACAAGCCGCCCCTGGCATTTTCCATACATTTTTTTCTTTTGTACAGTAGCCATAGGCTTCACAGGAACCGTCCGAATTTTGAGAAACACAACTCTTGAAATCCACGCATTCTTGCAAACGTTCCGGTCCTTGGTCTGAGACCGGTTGCGGTCCATATACATAAGCGCTACAGATTGTCTCCGGTGCTTTTATGATCCAATTAGGATCTATTAATCCACAAAATGGCTTCCCTGCGTTTGGTACAGGATTGTTTGTAATCAAATCTGTTTCGCAATCATGAAAACCGTCCACCACTTTTTTCAGTGTCCATTCCTGCGGATTATCAGGGTCAGCCATGAGAGCGGCAATCTCAAAACCAAGCGGCAATATTCTCGCCTTTCTTAATTTCTGAATATTGGAATAACAATAACCGGTTAGATAACAATTAGTATCAGTATTATCAACTTCTCGTCTGGGAGAAATTATTGGTCGGTCAGGCAGTATACCCTGCTCCAAGGCTTCACCGATTGTCAAAGGATCTCCGGTTCTGGCTCTTTCAATCACTTTTTGAAAGTTTGTATCAATTACGCAATTGTTTAATTTTGGAGAAGTCTGACTCGGACACGAAGCAAACTCATTTACAATATCAAATTGACTTAGCTGTGCCGGCGGAGTTGTCAGTAAAAAGCTAAAAGCTGCTTCGGCTAATTGTCTGTTTCTGGATACACCCTCGGCAAAATATGAGGAAACCCCTCCGCTCGAACCCCTGCCCGGCAAAATACCTTCGGACATTATTTGATTTAAAAGTTGAGAAACAAGAGTATTCAAAAATACGGACGCGGCCATCGGTAATATTTCTTTTGCCGAAGAACCGTAAATACCGGAAATTTGATCTATAGTAAATCTCGTTTGTTCCTTTGCCGTCAATGTACCCGCTTCTTCTTCAACTACGTCTGACGGTGTTTTAATATCCCCGGAAATTAAACTTTTTACAGATTTAAATCCATCCCCTTCCAGCCTTTCCAACAAATCAGCTTCATAAGCACTGGCTCTAAGTCTGTCAATTTTTGCCATAGCACCAAGCGCAATACCAAAATCACTTTCTTTGAAACTGATTGAATTTATAAACACATCCTCAAGCTTTGCATCGCCATATTTTGCCCTAATTGCATCCGGATTCCAATTTGTTGTTAATTCTTGCCAAGTACAACTTGGTTCCGGGCCGGGACCGAATTCATCATAATATGCACTTAGGCTTACCTGAAGGTATCTTTCTACATTGGCATCAGGCGGTCGACATAAATTCAATCCGGCACCCTTAAACATATCGCCTATAACCGAAGCGGTACTATCTCCCAAGGTTCTTGCCAAATATGTATCAAACCCAGCTTGAAACGCCAGAGCGCTCTGACCCTTTCCACCATGGGCGATCCAACTGGCGGTATCATAGGCCACTCTTCTGGCAAAATAAGATGCTCCGTTTACCAGAGCGTATAAAGCACTTGCATAAAGAGTTCGTTCGATTATTTCCAAAACATAATTTGTCTTATCCGGAATACTTTCTATCACAGTGACTGCCATTTGAGCCTTGGCCGGAGTGGGGACCAACAACAATCCAAACATCTGTACAAATATAAAAACACTTGTAACCATCATTAACAAAGTTTTCTTTGGATTTGTCGGACGCTGCATAAAATCAATAAGTGATAACTAGTGTTATTTCTAAACATTGTGTCATTCCCGCGAAGGCGGGAATGACAATAAAAATATTTTAATCTAATCCACAACAATTCTTATCTACTATATATTAAAATTATTATTGTATTGTTTCAGAATTATTTTCCATCTCCCCCATACTCTCTTGTGCCATTTGCAACAATTGTTCGTCACTGATATTTTCTAAAACTTCGGCCGGAACCTCGCCGGTAGTAGCCAATAACTCGCGAAGTTTAGTCGGATCACTTAATATTTCATCAACATCAACCGCGCCACCGGAACTTTCATTTACAAAATCAGGATTACCAATCAACTCTGCCGGAGTGGCGGCACTTTCTGAGAGTGGTGACAAATTTTCATCCTGTTCGGTTTCCCCCTCTACATATTCTTGCCCCACACATTCCTCTCCTTCGGGGCAAAGCGGATCAGTACCTTGGTCAACCTCGGTCTTGTCGTCAATCCCATCGGAATCGGTATCGGGAATATATGCACTGGTTTCATAAAAAGTAATTTCTTCAAAATCATTCAAACCATCCTGATCAGTATCAACCATTTGCAGCCTGGTCTGCTCGTCAATTACAGCTGAACTATCGTCTTCGCTGTAACTTAAAGCAAATGGACTGTAAATATTATTTCTTATTTGAAAAAAACCCAAACCGATTGAGACGATACCAAAAATAAGCAATAAGCCAAAACCGGTCTTTTGCTCTCTTGAAAGACTGGATCGATTGTTTTCAGCCATATTTTATTTTTGCTATGACATTATAGATATTTTACCAAAAAAAACGAAAAAGGACAAAGATTTTGTCCTTATTGTAGTGGATAAAATTTTAATTTAGAAATACCTTGACGCTTATTAGATACAATCAAACCATAATACTTCTATCTAATACCCGGCCTACCCCGCCTAGCTGAGCGTGGTGACAAAACAAACATATACAGTAATATCCATCCTTCAGTTCTAGGCAACCCGGTGTCATTCTCGCCCCCTTCAACCCTAGTCAACCTGATGTCATTCCCGTCCCCACCAACGTGCAGATAAACTCCGGCGAGAATAACAGATGTTTTTGTAAAATATAATTGATAAAGATAATTAAATATTAAATACGAAATGGTTTAATACATCTTGACCAAAAACATACTATTTGGAAATTACAACTTCGTCTATTTTAATATCAAAAAATGATCTTATTTCCAATAACAAATCTTTTCCCCCGCCATATTTAGAATCAACCTCTCGTAACACAGTAACGTGTCTGGGGGATAAAAAAGGTTGAGGCCAAGATTGTGCGCTATATAATGATAATACCTCCAAAAAATCCTGATTGCTAAAATCACCCAAATCAGTTTTATTATCCACAACAATTGCAAACCTATTTATATAATAATTTTCCTCTTTCCTCAGAAATGGCAAAAAAATACCCAAGATCAGAATTAAAAGAAAAAATATTTTAAAAATTAAGACAACTTTGTTAAACATAAAAAAACATATTGATCATAATCCAAAACCCGAACAAAATAAAAAAATTAAAAATAACAAAAATTAACAATGAATCGATTTTTCTATATTTCAATAAATCTGAATATAAAAAAAATACGTTTACAAAAAAAGTCGACAATAAAAGAATAGCGAATATAACTGGGTGAACAAATAATCCTACCAGAATTACAAAACCAATTCTTTTAATATTATAAAGATATCCGGTTACAATCGGCAAAATAACCAAATTTAAGATAAACAAAATATTTAAAATGTAGTAAATAGTTCTGAATTCCATCTAAATGAGAATAATAATAGAAATGGAGAGTACAGATTTCCTCTATACTCCCCATTTTAGCAGATTTTAGGAAATCAGTATAATAACCAAATTTCCTAAATTAATTTCGTTGCCAACGCACTTCACGACCCGGTGCTTCAAAGTAATAATATGACAGCAAATTTCTGATCGGTAAATCATCACGAGAACACATACACCAGGCTAAACCCCGAAGCATACCGTAGACATTACCCTGAATACACTCCTCTGTACTGTCAATCCAATCACACCACTTAGATGGTTGAAATTGAATTTTTACAAAAGGAGTATATCTTGTGTTGAAGTAACTGAAAGGATGCCATGTCCAGTATAGTCGCCAAGGTCGTAATTGGTTAGCTGATATCGAACCAACAGAACAATTGCGAGCGCTGCCGGTGTACCAGTCGAATGCTTCCGAATCCTTGTATTTCCATGGCAAGTTGGATCCCCAGCCGGACGAACCGCACCTTGCCGAATACCTGGGATAGATCAAGGTGTCTATCTCAATCCCATCTTGATGACCATTCAGATAACGCAACGAAGAATCATCAAACCAAAATTTCTGTAGACTGCCCGTTGTCCAAATAGTTGAGGTACCGCCTACAGGCATGTAGTTTCTGTCGGAGTAGCGGTAATCTGTTATCGCTTGCTGGCCAACGACATACTGACCGTTATCGTGACCGGCTATGGCTTGAATCGCTACTGGTTTTTCTTCATGAAAACTCACCGACATAACCAAGTCATGTTTTTTCAACTCCTGATTGAAGAAACCCTCTTCAATCATGATGGAGGACACGGGTAAATCCTGAAACTCGCGCAGATCGTTTAGATCCCTGTTGAGTTCGGCGTACACCGGCGCCTCTAGTTCGTCTTCGGGATCAAAATTCGTGATCAAAAAATTGAGCTGATCCTCCTCGGCCTCGAGGAGCTGTTCGAGTTGCTCATCCGGACTACCCGACTCGAGTAACCAGTGTGACGAATGGTCACCCCAGTTAACAGAGACCCCTACAACCGGATTTACGCTATCCATACTGAATAGTGTAAGAGCCTGTTTCGCTGTGACCCCTTCGACCAATTCCAGCTGGACCCGGACTTCTTGCGAAGATGCAGTGGAATTCAGTGGATCGGATTCATCGGTACAGCCAAAGATACAAATGGCTGCTGTTACCGGAGCCAGAAAGAACTTGAGCAATGCGTGTAAAGAACTTTTCATCACCACCTCCTGTTGAATAGAACGTCTTTCCAAACAGCTGTTCAAATGGATATTCAAACACTTTCGACGAATGTACTGAAAGAGGAAAGACTAATGTGGTGAATTTATATTAAACTAAACTGCCTTATATTTTTTTAAATAAAATATAAAATCTGAATAAAAAAATATTAATAATTTTACCAATCGCCCTTTTTTAAATATAATAACTGATATTCTTAATCAAATCATTAAAAAAAACAGTTTTATTAATCAGCTTAGTATCCTTAACAATAATCATTGCCGGATACGGTGCTGAAAAAAAGGCGAATCTTTCTCAGTTTGGTAATAATCTTAATTCAGTACAAATGACATATAGTTCCTTTTTGGAAATAGGAGATCGCCAATCATGGAAACTTGAATTTAAAAACATTGGCGAAGATCTGCAAGGATGTTCAGTCAGTCTCGACGGATACACAAGTGAAATGAAAAACATTCAACAAGATAGCGGTGTTTTGGGTGGAAGTAAAGAAGAAATTGGCAGTAACACTTTTCAAAAAGATATGAAAATAAAAATCACGGATAATACTGACTTTGACCAAAATGAAAAATTCTTAAATGAAGACAAAGAGCAATACCCTCGGGAAACCTGGCCTAAAAAAATAACCCTGACATGTAATGAGGGTTCTGATACCTGGAATTTGGGAAATTGAATTCAGAATATGGAAGAGATAAAAATAAGAAACTTTACCGATTTGAAATTCTGGCAAGAAGCGCATAAATTGGTTATGTTTATTTATAAACTAACAAGCAGTGTGGATTAAAACATCTCTTTTGTCATTCCCGCGAAGGCGGGAATCCAGGTATAGAGCTGAATAAATACCTAGTTAGGGATTTCCGTCTTCTATGTATGTTATATATAAATCCATGTCTAATGTGATCGGCTGGATTCCCGCCTTCGCGGGAATGACATAGCCTGCAATCGTGAAGGGAAGGAATAATATATTCTATATTCTAGATGTCAATCCTAACCAATCTTGTAAAGACAAATCTTCAGCCCTAACTTTACTATCCCCTACTTGTTCAATTAAAATCTGATCAATTTTACTTTTTTCAATATTCAAACCCTTACTCAAGTTCCCGGCCAACTGTTTTCTCTTATTAGCAAAGCCAGCTTTAACCATTTCAAAAAACTTTTTTTCAAATTCTTTGTCAACAGGTAATTTTTTCTTTGGTGTAATTTTGATTATTGCTGAATCAACTTTGGGCTCAGGCCAAAAACAGCCTTTTTTAATTTTTTTTATAAATTCAGGTTTACCATAATAATGAACCGATACGGCCAGCAGACTCATATCACCCGGAACTGCACATATACGGTCAGCCACCTCTTGTTGGACCATTAAGACTATTACTTCCGGTTTATTTTCTAATTCTAAAATTGTCCTAATGGCGTGAGAGGTTATTTGATAAGGAAGATTAGCCACTACTTTATAATTTGATAATTTGTAAGCCGGAGGCCCTGAGTGAAATGAATGGGTGATACGTGATAAATTTTTCAGGGCGTTTCCCCAAACAATTTCGATATTCTTATTATCTTTTAACTTCTCTTCCCAATGGGGTTTTAGTTTTTTTTCTATTTCTAAAGCCAATACTTTTTTTCCCTTTTCAGCTAATGGAAAAGTCAATACTCCAAAACCAGGACCGATTTCAATTACTGTATCTTTATTATTTACGTCAGCCGCTTTGATCATTTCTTGAACCGGTTTTTCAGTAATTAAAAAATTTTGGCCATAGCGTTTGGAAGGATTTAGATTGTACTGCCTACAGAGTTTTTTGAGATGTGTAGGTTTGGTGAGAGAAGACATAACTAGAAGATTAACCCCCTTAGAGAGTCCCTCCTCCCCTTACCAAGGGGAGGAGGACAGGAGGTGGGGTTGAATTATTATTCATCTACGCTTCTTAGCCCCGCTTCCGTATACCGATTAGCCGCGTTCCATAATAACCAGCCTGCATCTGTATACTTTTCCACCATGTCAATTTGAGACCGAATTTTTCCTGCGTCATATACCGCCCCGATATTAAAAGCCTGAATCCAAGGCCGAACTTTGGCCCGAGTATTTTCAAACCGACCAATCCCTTTTTGCATACCATTTTCAATCACCTGACCCGGATAAGCGGCGGGATTTTCAAAACCCAAATGTCCTACCGGATAATGAGAGGGGTACATCATAGGACAGATATAATCCACCTCGTTAACAGCATCTACCAATCGCTGGCCGATATTTATATCATCTTCACCGTATTTCTCCATAACAAAACCAAACATATCAATTGAAATCCAGACCGGTTCGTTTTTCAAGCCCTCACTCATAAAGCTAAAAAAATCGTGCATTACTTCATATTTTTTTTGCTCTCCATTGGTATAAACAACCGTACTCATGTTGCCATCCGAAGGAAAACGCACATAATCAAAATTAATTTCATCAAAACCCAAGTTTACCGCTTCTTTGGCAATTTCCAAATTATAATTCCAGACTTCTTCTATAGTCGGATCTACCCAGGCTAATCCCTTAAAATCACGCCAGAGCCCGCCGTAGCTGGCTTTTATCGCCCATTCCGGTTTTTTAACCGCTAAAATCGGATCTTGAAATACTGTCTGTCGAGCAATTACATATATATTGTTGTCATGAAATTTGTCAATCAATGCTCTGACATCACCAATCCGATTGTCTTCCAAATAAAGTCGGTTCACAAGCTCAACATCGCTGTCGTACAAAACCAAACCGCTATAATCTTTTATATCTATTACTATCGAATTCAACTCGGTTCTATTTATCAAATCTATTATACTATCCACTTTCTTGGGACTGCCGGCAGAATAAGCCGTAAGATACAAACCTTTAACTTCCCTTTCCGGCGTTTTGTGTTTTTTTGATTTACCAAAAATATCTACATCATTTAATGTATAAGAAGAAAAAGCTTGTTCTTCCAAAACCTGCAAAGTATATAGCCATTGCATGGAAATCCCCAAGAATAAAAAACCGGCAATGCCGAGAAAAATTATGATAATAAAATTTGATCTCATATTTATTAGTCGTTATGATCAATAATTAACTCACCTTGCCGAAGAACCTCTTTGCTGCCATTTTGCAATTTCACAATTGTTGAAGGCAGGTGATGCGGCAATGTACCGGCGTCAATAATCAAATCCGGTTTTTGATCAGCATCTTTAAACATGTCTTTTACGGCAGCTACATCATAAGGACTTGCCATAGAGCTTATGTTTGCAGAAGTGGAAACCAGAGGTTTTCCCAATTCCTTTATTATATCGGAAACCAGAGGATGTTTTGTTACTCTAAATGCCAAAGTATTGTCTTTACCCACCACACCTTCAGGTAAATCTACACCTTCTGATAATTCCGAAACCACGGTTAAAGGGCCCGGCCAATATTTTGATGCCAATTCTTCCAGCTCAGCGCTCCAACCGACATAGGTCATCACCATATTCAAATCTGACATTATAACCAATACAGGTTTGTGCTTTTGCCGTTTTTTTATGGAAAAAATTTTTTTAACCGCCTCTTTGTTAGTCGCGTCACAACCCAAACCGTACGTCGTCTCGGTTGGATATACTATAGTAGCCCCGTCTTTTATAGCACGGACGACTTCATTAATTTTAATTTCATCTTGTTTTATCATTTTCATATAAAAACAATAATCAGACTATAATTAAACTATAACTATACAATAATTATTGTTCAATTATGGTCAAATTATTGTTAAATTATTGTGTCATTGTTGTTTAACAACAGTTTGATTACTTATTGAACTGACTTCTTCCACCTCAAAAAAGACTCAACAAACCCATCCAGCTCACCATTCAAAACTTTTTCCGGATCTGACTCTTCATACTTCGTCCTCACATCCTTCACCATTTTATATGGGTGGAGTACGTATGACCTTATTTGATTTCCCCACTCCGCTTTTTTATGCTCACCTTTTAATTTTTTCTTCTGCTTTTCTTCCTCTTCTTCCTTTTGTAATTCCAATTTTGAATACAAAATCTTCATAGCCGTTTCTTTATTTTGTTTTTGGGATCTTTCATTTTGACATTGAACGGTTATACCGGTTGGAATATGAACAATTCTAACCGCTGAAGATGTTTTGTTAACACTTTGACCGCCGGCTCCACCGGATCTAAAAGTATCAATTCTTAAATCACTGTCATCAATTTTAATTTCACCGGAATCGGCAATTTCCGGTACCACTTCGACCAAGGCAAATGAAGTATGGCGCATTTTTTCCGCATCAAAAGGTGAAATTCTCACCAAACGGTGTGTCCCATGCTCGGACTTCAAATGACCGTATGCATATCGACCCAGCACCCTGAATGTTGTTGATTTTATTCCTGCTTCGGATCCTTTTGACTCATCAATAATTTCCGTTTTCCAAGCTTTTTTTTCAGCATAACGCAACAACATCCTCAACAACATTTCAGCCCAATCCTGAGCTTCTGTTCCCCCACTACCGGCATGAATGGATACGATCGCATTTTGCTTGTCGTGCTTGTTTGAAAATAGTAAAAAAAATTCCAATTTACTGACTTTTTCTTCCAGTTCTTCAGTCCTTTTTTCAATTTCATTCAACACTTCGTCATCTTCAGTTTCTTCCGCTTCTTTGGCTAATAATAAAAGCTCCTTAACTTCTTCTTTTATTTTTTCCCATGTTTGTAATTCACTCTTCAATTCTTCATGTTTTTTGGAAATTTCAGCCGCTTTTTGACTGTCATCCCAAAAACCGGGTTCCTGCATAACAGATTCCAAAGACTTTATTTCACTTGCCTGTTTATCCAGGTTTAGTAACTTCCAAGTGGATTTTATTTTATCACTTAATTGATCCAATCTTTTTATCTCGTCCGCCATAAAAAATTTATTCATATCTAATTTAATAATATAATATGATAAACAAAAAAACAAGCCGTTTTAGCGGCTTTATTTTCATTTTTTGATTTTAAAAAGTAAATTTCTCTGCAAATTGTCCGATTGCCGGCAATTCTTCCACAGAACCATTTAATGCCCTGAGCAATCCGATTATCCACAAAAAGAATAAAACCAAATTACCAAGTGGCAAAATCAAAAACCAACCTAAAATAGGTATTATTCCGCCCACTACGTTTACCAAAAGTAGAGCAATAAACAAAACCAAAGATTGTTTAACATGAAAAGAAACAAAACTATTTTTATTCATTTTTGCTTCTGCCAAATACCAAAACAATCCGATTGGAAAAAACCAGGCTAGAACAGCGCATAATTTACCGTCGCTGATTTGTTTGGAGGTAGGCTTATAATTTTGATTTTTTGTCATATTTTTAATAAAAATTATAATTATACAATAACTTTACCATAATTATACGATAATTAAAAATAATTATCGTATAATATTTGTTTAATTATAGTTTAATTATTGTGTAATTTAAGTAAAACAGCCGGCTATTGGCCGACTGCTTTTTTATCTGTGTAATCTTTTTTAATCTATAAAATCAATGTTTACATCATCCCCATTCCACCCGGCATACCGGCTCCGGCACCCATCGGCGGCATTTCCGGCTCATCATCCTTTTTTGGAGCGTCCGCCACAACCGCTTCAGTAGTCAAAAACATACCCGCAACTGAAATGGCATTTTGCAAAGCGCTTCTTGTTACTTTTGTCGGATCAATGACTCCGGCAGTCACCATATCTTCGTACTGGCCGGTAGCGGCATTGAAACCGAAATTACCATCATGTTTTTTAACTTCGTTTATAACCACGGGACCTTCATAACCAGCATTATGAGCAATAATTCTAATAGGTTCTTCCAAGGATCTCTTTAAAATATTTATTGCTACATTTTCTTCATCGTTTAGACTCAAACTATCAAGTACACGGCTGGCTCTTAATAGGGCAACTCCACCACCGGGTACAACACCCTCTTCTATAGCGGCTTTGGTAGCACCAACAGCGTCTTCAATTCTATGCTTCACCTCTTTCATCTCCGTCTCTGTGGCAGCACCAACCCTGATAACCGCTACACCGCCGGCCATCTTGGCCAAACGTTCTTGAAGTTTTTCTCTATCAAACTCTGAATCACTTTGTTCAATGGTTTTTTTAATTTGCGCAATTCGGTTGGAAATATCTCCGGCATCTCCTCTACCTTCAACAACGGTGGTATTCTCTTTTGTAGAAACAACTTTTCTGGCTCTTCCCAAATCAGACAATTCAACACTTTCCAATTTCATTCCAATGTCCTCACTGATATATTTACCCCCGGTCAAGACAGCAATATCTTGTAACATGTCTTTTCTTCGGTCACCAAAACCCGGAGCTTTTACAGCCAAAACGTTAAATGTGCCTCGTAATTTATTTACAACCAATGTTGCCAAAGCCTGGCCCTCCACTTCTTCGGCAATTATTACCAAGTCTTTTTTACCACTTTCAGCCACTTTTTCCAAAATTGGCAAAATATCCTCAACACTTGAAACTTTTTTATCGGTTATTAATATATAAGGATCTTCATATTCGGCTTCCATTCTCTCGGTATTTGTCACCATATATGGTGAAATAAAACCTTTTTCAAATCTCATACCTTTTACTGTTTCGATTTCCATACCAAAAGACTGTGACTCCTCAACTGTAATTACCCCATCATTACCAACTTCACGCATAGCTTCGGCTATCTTTGCGCCAATTTCCTTATCATTGGCTGAAATTGAAGCCACATTGGCAATTTCGTCAGACTCAACCTGTTTTGAGATATTGGCTTGCAATTCTTTTACAATCGCTTCGGTGGCTTTATGCAGACCACGGTTCAAAGCAACAGGATTTGCTCCGGCAGTTACATTTTTTATTCCTTCTTTTACTATCGCCTGTGCCAAAACAGTGGCGGTTGTAGTACCATCACCAACATCATCATTGGTTTTACTGGCAACTTCCTTTACCAGTTCAACTCCCAAATTTTCATATTTGTTTTCCAATTCAATTTCTTTGGCTACGGACACACCGTCTTTTGTAATTGTCGGTGCACCGAAACCCCTATCCAACACCACGTTCCTTCCTTTTGGGCCCAGGGTGACTTTGACAGTATCTGCCAACACATCAACCCCTTTTACCAACGCTTGTCTAGCTTCCTCCTTAAACTTTATTTGCTTTGCCATAAATATATTGGATTAAAATTATATTCTAAAATATTATTATTTATTACTTACAACCTAAAACTTTTACAACCTAAAACTTTTACAACTTACAACTATTTCAATTACTCAATAATCGCAATTACATCACCGTGATCTAATATTTTCAATTCATCATCATCGGCTTTTACTTCTTCCCCTCCCCATTTTTTAAATAAAACTTTCATACCGGTACTCAAATTCAATTTGGCTAATTTTTCGCCATTTCCCAAGGCGATAATTTCACCTTCGGCCTTTTTTTCTTTATCAACGGTATCAGGCAAAACTATTCCTGAAGCCGTTACTTCTTCCTCCTTGAGTGGTTTGACCAAAACACGGTCTCCAATGGGTTTTATATTCATATTTATAAAATATTAGATATAAATTTATCACTCTGTATATTTGAGTGCTAATATATTTCGTAGCTATTATTTTACACCATTTAGCTGATATGTCAAGTATTTTAATAATTAGCAAACTATCAAAAAAAACCGTAAAACGGTTTATTGCTACCCTATTTTTAAAGAGAAGAAAATGCTTGTCTTGCCCAAAACCATATTCTACGAACACTTTCGATGCGCAAACTGCAGCCGGGTGGTTACAATTTGTCTTTGGCAATCGCCATTAACAACGAAAGCTTCAAAAAAATACAGTAAAGGATATGTTTTGTGTTTGTCGACATTTTTCTCCTCTTTATTTAAATAGGGTTTTTTGACAAACACAGGACGGATATATACTACCCATAATGTAATTTCCAGTTACTTTAACGTGGTAGCTTATCACCTCCATGTGGACCCTTTTGATCTTCTGTATACCTCAGCTACCTTTTTTCGAGATATCCAGTCAAGACCGATCGGAACATTCTATTTCAAACACAGCTCCGCCCTTCGGCCTTTGCCGAAGAATTAAATTTGTCTAATATCAAGATCAAAAAAGCCCAAAGCAAGTGATAAGCCCATTATGCCGACCAACTCCGACTTTGTGATGCCTGTCAGAAACACAAAGTCATATGGCGCCACACTCGCATAAAACACGAGTGAACACATGTGCCTATCACCAACTTTAGGCTTTTCCTTTTTTTAAAAAAAGGTTCGCTTCAGTCGTTGATATCATATCTGCCAAGCTACCTAATTATTGGTGAAGACATGGCCAGACAATGGATTAAAAATTAGTTTTAAATATTTGTCTGTATTAACTATCTCATTAAAAAAAATTAGTGTCAAGAAGATAAATTTGCCTTAAAATAACGCAATTGGGTATAAACGGTGGATTACTTGTGGAGTACTTGTGGAGTAAGTCTGGAGAGTATTGCAAGGTATACAGATAGCATTATCATCCCGGGAAATGAAGTCCATAAATAGTGATCAAACATTGCAATAGGCATGATACTTAAGAACATAAAAAAAATAATAAACACTCTTCCCCATCTGTCTTTCTCGGTCGACATAATCACATTCAAATAACCGGCTACTACCAATAAAAGCAAAACTATTCCAACCAAACCCAACTCAGCTAAAATCAAATAGAAAACATTATGAACCGGTTGAAACTCCCATGGTTTGAGTGAACTATTATATAAATTATTAAATACCAAAGCCAAAGTATAATTACCCGGACCAACACCAAAAATGGATTTATCTTTAAATATGCTTTCGCCTGTTCTATAACCCTCTACTCTCTCGTTGATGGCTCTTATTTCCGTTACCGAATCAGCCGCAAGACGAGTTGAAACCAGATTGAAATTGAAACTCACAATAATTAAAAATAATAAAAAAACAGAACTTGCCAGCGGAATATATTTTTTAAGACCGGCATTTTTATAATAAACAAATATAACTAATATTTGCATCAAGAAAAAAGAAATCCAGGCGGAGCGGCTAAAGCTAAAAAAAAGAGCAGTCGCCTGAACCAAATAAATCGCCAACAATAAACATTTGTTTAATTTCTTTTTTGTCCACAAAAACAAAATGCTTGTAAATAGTATTGCTAATACCAAATATCCACCAAAAATATTTGGATGGTTAAATGTGCCATATGACCTTAGCCACCTGCCAATATTCGGACCGGATACAATTGAGCTGCCTGCCTGCCAAACCGGATGCTCTACCAGACCGAGCCACTTATTGGAAAAAGTAGACTGTGTCAAAAATTGAAAAATTCCCAAAAAAACCGGTATAACTGAACCGACAACAAAAAACTGCATTTGCCGAACCACTTTCAGAGGGCCAATAAATAACATCAAAAAAAGTATTAAAACAGCCGAAACACGAAGGAATTGTTGGATAGCCAAGTCTGAATCGATGGACCAAAAAGAAGCTGCCAAAATATATAATATAAACAGAACACAAGATAATACAAACAACCTGTCTTTTGTAAAAGAAAAGTTTATTTTTTTATTTTTTTGTTTAATTTTTTTGTAAAACCAAAAGATGAAAATGGTGGCCGTAAACCAGAGAAACAATTCGCTTGCATAAAAACCCAATGTAAAAAACTCCCATTTCCCTTTATTTGTAATAACTTCTTTATAAATCCAAATTGTCTGCCAGGGAAGGAGGAATAGAAACAAGCCAAGAAAGGTCTTGATAGCGTTTGTAAAATTTATTTTTTTAGACACAATAATTTTACTATAATTAAATGATAATTTAACAATAATTGAATACCGATTGAAAATAATTATTACCAAATTATTGTCCTATTATTGTATAATTATTGTGCAACGCTATCTAACCACCTCTCCCTGTACTCCGCCCGCCTGTCATTTTCATGAAACTTTAGCATTTTGTCATTAATTATAACACGACTATCTTCTTCACCTTGGACGCTCATAAAATTCATTTTCATCTTGGCCTGTTGCATGCTTTTTGCCTGGGCTTCCATCATATCGCCATAAGAACCCTGCCAAATTTTTTCTGATAATTTTTTTATCGCATTTGATATTTTATTATCGTCAACCCGCCAACGATTGGATAAATTATACTCCTCAAAAGCATGTGGTAAAAATTTTTTTGCCCAGCTATTTTTCTGAAAAATATTCATTAAAAAATCATTCGGATCATAAACCGGAATAAGTTGGTCCAGCCAATACATCAAGTAAATATCGGGGTCATCAATTTTTATCGAAGCCAAATTCAGAGAGTCTTCGCTTACATAAAAACTCAAACAAATCTTGTCTTTTATTCTTTTTTTAGTCCGTCTTAGTCTAAAAATTGACATAGCCAATGTTACCATGATTCTAGCGAGGTACAACCTATTTTTTTTGGTAATTATAAAAACATCAATATCACTATCTTCTGAAGCTGATAAAGCTGCAACAGTATTACAAACAAATACAGCTTTTACAAACGGAATATAACGCAACTTGCGTACCGCCCGCCGAGCGATTTTCATTTTTTTCTCAATTAATCTAATCCCCGTTTCTCTTTTGGCTATATCTTTCTCACAACCGGGCAAAAAATAATAACCGCCTTTTGTTTGCCACGAAGCATCTTCGGTATATTCATCCAAAAATTCTAAAAAATCTATATAATCCGTTTTAAAATTATGTTTATAAAAAAAAAGCCAGCGATAAAGCTCTTCCTTGGTTAAAGGTAAATTAAAAATATTAAAATAGGCCAAAGTTTGCAAGATGCTTCTATTTAAGTCTTTATGCATAATAAATCTAGTTTAGCGCATTTGATAATAAATTCCCAGCTTGACCACAGTCTCTATATATAATAGTATTAAACTCAAAGTACTCTTTATTCATAGCTCGGAGGGGACAAATGAACCAGGAACAGTATCGGGAACGCAAACTTGCTCGGTTTGAGCTCTGGACCAGAAGAATTATCCGCGGAAACAAAAAAGTTTTGCGCTTTCAAGCAAAACACGGGGCTTCGCGTGAAAATGTAATAGAACATGAGGCCAAAACCATCAGACTTGCCATGTTATTATTGGCTTATGAGATTAAAAACGGAAACCCCCACTCTCTAAACCCATGGAAAATTCTCTATTGTGCCGCCACTCATGACGATGGTGAAGGTAGTACCGGTATCGACCACCACGCTCTTTTAAAAACAGAGGCCGACCAAGAAGTGGAGAATCATCATTTTGAAAGATTGATTGCAGATGGTATACCAATGGACGTAAAAAATTTTTTCTCGCTTCCGATCGACCAAGACGATTCAATTGATGATGTACACAAAATATTCTGGCGCTGTGTAGAAGACATTGGCTATGCATATTTTGCGATCGGTGAATTACAAGAGGAGGAGGCGAATACTTTATGGGATCTCCAGCGTATTGCCGATTTCAATCTTGTAATAGACCGCGTAAAAGAATGCCTTGACCAAGTCGAGCTCGATTTCTTTAGCGTCCAATTGATATTCAAAAGCATCTTGAAGGAGAGAGAAAGAATAATGGATATAATAAAGGCAACCGGCAAAAAATTGCCTGAGCCAAATTTATAAACAAAAAACCCGGCGTTCAGCTGGGTATTTTTTTATTCTCCGGATTTTCTCATGGCCACCGCTTCCGCTTTTGGATCTCCTTTGGCTTTTTCTTTTACTGATCTGACCTCCTTGGCAACATTGTCTTCAACTATTATTTTGTCTTCTTTGCAGCGAACTATCTGCCCTCTATGAATAAGATATTCTTTTGTTCTCAATACAGAAGACTTAACTTTATATTGAATTACCGTATGAGTGTTGGCATCTACTACCAAATCATAGACATTACCCAAAACATCACCTGACGCAGTTTCGACTTTCAACTTTTTCATTTGTGAAAAACTCATTCTCATATTTTTTAATTTTCTTCTTTTTTAATAACATCAATTTCTTCGCTATCTTTTTTTCTAAACATAAATTTCTGTTGCAGTGCCATCGTCAAAGTAGATAAAAACCAATACAAAGTCAATCCACCCGGAAGCTGCATTCCGATAATTACCGTTAAAAACGGCATAAAATAAAGCATTTGTTTATTCATCATCGCCATCATGCCCTCATCTTTGGACCCTTCTCCCGCCTTTTTGGGCGGTTTTTTACGGCTCATCATTTTTGCCTGCCAGTATTGAGCTGCGCCGGCAAAAATAGCTAAAATAATACTGCTTTTCCCCAAGTCAAAAAAACCAAGTGTGACCGGATTGATATGTTCCGGATTGCTGACAAACGAATATAATAAAGAAAAATTATCAGTTGTCAAAGCGCCTCGCAACACCCAGTATAACGCCAAAAAAATAGGCAGCTGAATCAACAAAGGCAAACATGACCCAAAAGGATTTACTTTATTTTCCTTGTACATTTTCATCGTTTCTTGGGCGATTTTTTGTTGGTCACCCTTGTGTTTCTTTTTTATTTCTTCCAACTTGGGCTGTAAATCACTCAAGGCCTTTTGAGCGGCTATGGATTGCTTGGTAAGAGGATATAAAACCAGCCTAATCACTATTGTAATAATCAAAATTACCGCACCTACATCGGGAATAATATTATAAAGACCCACAAAACCGTTAAAAAGTGGC
The DNA here is from genome assembly GCA_014729395.1 of Candidatus Magasanikiibacteriota bacterium. Lineage (GTDB taxonomy): Bacteria > Patescibacteriota > Patescibacteriia > Magasanikbacterales > UBA922 > WJJZ01. The sequence goes on along the minus strand of WJJZ01000002.1, from coordinate 129,774 downwards.
TGATACAATAAAAATTCAAAAATTTCTCTCATAAAATTATCAATATATCGTTAAATTTGGATTATCAAACTCGATTATAGCACCAAGCTGATTTTAAATCAATAAAAAAGAGTTGCATAACAACTCTTTACCAACTCCTTATTTTTTTCTCTCGATGAAATCAATTAATTCTTTTATTTCTCGTTCAGTGGAGATAAAGTGAGAAATATCCGAATTTTCAAATATCTTTCGTGCCCTTCGATACAAATCCAGCGTAGCTTTATCAAAAATTCCAAAATTTTCCTTAATCATTTTATCCAACGAAGCTCGCACAGAAAAAGGATACAAATCTCCGCTTAAATCCACATAAAATCCTTCCTGCATAATATCACTGACCATGACAGTAGAGCACACTACCAATTGAAAAGCCAAATTTCTTTGCCAAAAAGACAGACCCCACCGTCTTGACCTATCTTCTCGTATTCTAACCATTTCATCCCAACACATGGCAGCTAAAGCTTCATGCGCATCAAAATCAGTCAAAATAAAATACATTGCTCGATAGGTGTTATTAATCAAGGTTATATAGTTTGTAATGTCCTGTTCGCCTAATCTTCTCATCGACACCTCCTTTTTTACCCCGAATTATACAGGATACGCTATTTATGAAAAAATGTCAAATACGAAAAAACGGCCCAGAATGAGCCGTTTTAGTAATTATTCTTCTTCCTCTTTAACTTTCTTTTTTTTATCTTTTTTGTTTTCATCATCTTTATTTTTGTCCTTTTCGTCACTATTTGCTTTAGAATCAGTTTTCTTCTCTTCTTTTTCAGATTTCACTTCATCTGCCTTTTCCTCCTCTTCAGCATTTTTCTCGTCAGTTCCAGATTCATCTTCTGTCGATTTTTCTGTCTCGGCAAAATCTTTATTTTCTTCTTTTTCAGTATCAAGCGTTTCACCATCACTACTCACCTCTTTACCTTCCTCACCTTCCTGGACAACTTTAATTTTCCAACCGGTGAGCTCTGCGGCCAATCTTACATTTTGACCACCACGGCCGATGGCTAATGAAAACTGATCTTCGGCCACTTTTACGATCGCTTCTTTTTCTTCTTCGTTCAACTCAACTTCATCTATTTTTGCCGGTGATAAAGAATTTTTAATATATTCAACTATATCTTCACTGTATAAAATTATATCAACTTTTTCACCGCCAAGCTCATCTATAATTGTAGTAATACGACTACCACGCTGGCCAATACATGAGCCAATTGGATCAATTGATTCATCTTCTGTAAAAACGGAAACTTTTGAACGGTGACCCGGATCGCGAGCGATCTTTTTTATAATCACCGAACCGTCGGCAATTTCAGGGATTTCCTGTTCAAAAACGGTTTTAACCATATCCTCATGTGATCTGGATAAGACCACTTCCGGACCGCGAGTACCGATATCAACAGAAATTACGTAAAAACGCATGCGTTTGCCCGGAATATACTTTTCACCACGAATTTGTTCATTTTGAGGTAAAAGTCCGGTAATTTTACCAAGATCAATTATTACAGCTCCTGAACGATCACGTCTTTGTACCACCCCTTGAATTATTTGTTCTTCCTGTTCTTTCAAATCATCATAAACGCTATTTCTCTCGGCTTCACGTAATTTTTGAATAATAACTTGTTTGGCGGTCTGGGCAGCCATGCGACCAAAATCACCAGGAATTTCCAAAGGTATTTCCAATATATCCCCAACACTTGCTTTTTTATCGATTTCTTTGGCATCACTAATCATCATCTGAGTCTTTGGGTTAAAACGCGGCAAATCTTCAATTTCCTCTTCAGACAATTCTCTGCCTTCCGCCAAAGCCTTTTCGCGCCTTTCGGCCAACTCTTCTTGGGCTTTTTCCAAAGTCTCCTCATCAATATCCTCCACCACCTCTTTTACGTCCCACATTTCCATGTCCTGTGAATCGGGATCAAATTTTGTTTTTATATTTTGTTGACGATTTCCAAAATCTTTACGATAAGCCGCCCCCAAAGCTGTTTGAATAGCTTCAAGCACAGTGTCATAATCAAGACCTTTTTCATCGCAAATCATTTTTATCATTTTTGATACTTCTGACATACGTCAATTTATTAATAATAATACGGATAATCACGATACGGATTTACACCTGCCTGCCGGCAGGCAGGGATGCACACCGATCTACGGATCATTTGTTCTTAATTTGTTAATAATATATTGATTTAAGAAAATACGATCCGTAAATCTGAATTATCCGTATATCAGTATCGTGATATAAAAAAAGCAGCATTGTGATTATGCTACTATAAATAGATAATATCACATTTTTTCACGTTTGTCAATACAACAGTTCACAATTCACAACTCCTCAAACCTGAACGACGAAATCGCTAGAGCCCGGAGTCGAAGACCAGCAGAAGTCGATTAAATTTTGACTTTAAACAATACTGTTGGCTGAGAACTGAGAACTGAGAACTGCTAACCCACCGGAATTTCATAATGCTTTATTTCAACACTCCCATCTTCACCCTTGTACACACTAACCTGCTCAAACTGAATTGGAGTAGAATCAATATTAATATCTTGCTCCAAACAATAAGCACGCCCGGCTTTCATAAATTTGTTGATCTTATTTCCTCTTGTAGCCCGTTCGGCTGAACCGTCTTTTTGGCCTCTGGTTTTTACTTCTACGAAACACAAGGTTTCACCTAAAAAATCCTTTTTATGGATAGCAACAATATCAAGCTCACCCTCTTTACCACCGTTTATTTTATAATTTCTTTCTAAAATATTATAACCCAGGTTAGTTAAAAAAAGAGCAGCTTGTTGCTCTCCCCAACTTCCGGTTCTTTGTTTGGTTGTTTGTGACATAAATAATAATTCGGATATGCTGATAATGCGGATTTACGGATAGTCCTTTATAAAATTATTTATTTTTATACATCTTCGTATTGAGAACTCTCTTGATTACAACTCTTTTTGATCTAAAATTGACTAATAAAGCCAGTCTTAAACCAGAACTTGTTAAGTATCTTTGACACTGAAAATAATCATTTTTACTTAAACAATTACTGGTTTTGAGCTCTAAAATTATTTTATCCTCAACAATAAAATCAACTCTATTTCTACCAAATTTTTCAACGTCAAAACATTTATCCAATATTTTCTCTCTTTTATGTTGTATTCCTTCTTTCTTTAACTCGCCTTCTAAAGCATCACCATATTGTTTTTCATTACATAACCTGCCTAATTCATTATGGACTTTATATAAACACCCTCTTATTTTATAAGTTAACTCCTCATATATTAATTTATTTTCCATAAAATCTTAATTAATTTAATATTTATAATCTTATCATAATGCTTATGAAATAAACTTAAATTTTTTATAAAAAATAAAAAAAACGGGAATAATCCCGATCTAAATATTAATTTAATTTTAAACTATCCGAAAATCTGCACCGCCTGCCGGCAGGCAGGTTATCAGCATATCCGAATTATTACTCCTGCTTAAAAAACACTAAACCTTTATGGAACCTACCGACATCAAATTCTTCCTGAAAAGCAAAGCCGTGCATATTTGCCCACTTCTTTATATTTTCAAAATCCACAAATCTCTCATCCTGCGGTCCGAATTTTAATCCCTTTCTAGCCCAATCCACTATCACTAATCTTGCCTTATCTTTCAAAAGCCTTTTAGCCTCTTCCAAAACCCCATGACGATTATCAGCTTGTACCAAAGTATTTACCAAAAAAGCCACATCCAAGCTTTTTTCCGGAATAGCAGTAGCTCCCACATGTTCCAAGTTAGCCCATACGGTATGAATATTGTAAAGCCGGTTCGTGTTTGCTCTTTTTTGAATTATCTCCAATACGTCTTTCAAAATATCAACAGCATAAACAATACCTCTTTCACCTAAAACCACGGCGGCCGGAAAAACCACATGTCCGGTTCGTCCACAACCCAAATCAGCCACATGCATCCCGGGACGCAACTGGGCTCTTTCAAAAAGAAGATATGGATCTACCATTTCATTGCCTGTGTGATAAGCCATAATTTAAATCATAAATACAAAATCAGAAATCATAAATCTAAAATTCAGAATTAAAATCATTTATTATTTCTGATTAAAAATTTATGGTTTATTAAAGTCCAAAAAGTCGACCAAATGTTGCCAGCACGAGTGGACCAAGCAGTCCGGTCACTCCGAGCATGGCCACCAAAATAATGGCAATACCGATTAACTTGTACATTAGTCTGGTTCCACCGCTTGTTCCCAAGTGCTGCTCGGCCCAAGCATTAGTGCCGAAATTTTGCACGAACCATTCGGTTTTTATTACCAAAATTACGCCGACCGCAATTCCCAGTAAGCCAATTATATATTTCATATTCAAACTTTATTAAAAGCCCTTATATTATACAACATTTTGCTAAATTTATAAATAAATAAGAAAAAATCTGACATCTTGACAAAACCGCCAAAATTTGCTATAGTTTAGCGTTCTTTTTACACAAACAGCCAACATGTATAGGAGGTGCATATGTCGGCAGTACCAACATGGAGTACAAGCAAAAAACCATTAAAATTCAACAATATACACACGGTGGTCATGCACGTCCGTCCTCATCTGGACGAGTTGCTGGCCTTTTTCTTGGCCGGGTGTTACGGCTACGACATTTTTCACGGGATCATCGATGCCAAGATCGAATTTTGGGGAACCGGTATCTTACTACCGGGTGGCAAAACAGCTGACGAACTCGAAAAGGAGGGCTACCTCTTGATCGGGATCGGCGGTGGACGTTTTGATGAGCACAAGGAAGGCGGTAGAAACGGCAAGTGCGCCGCCAGCCTGATGGCTGAATTTCTGGGAATTTCACATTACCCGGAAATTAAGCGCCTCATCGAGTACGCCCAACAGTCAGATGCCTTTGGCGACAAGGACAAGTTTGCCTTCGCCAGCATCATTAAAACGGCGCAGCGAAACCACAAAGATCCAAAGGAGGTAGTCGACTGGGTGTACGACATCCTGGCCGACTACATGGACTGTATGTTGGGGAAAAACATAGCAGTTCAACCCGGACCGGATCTGAACGATATCATCTTTGGCTACCTTGATTCAGAAAAAATCGATCTCAGTAGCCAAGGAAATCCTGAAGACCTTATCGGGACTCTTCTGGAGATTTCCAAAGTTCGTCCTGAGTACCGGCTTCTGGCTCAGTACATGGGAAGTCTGTCGAGTAGATCAGAAGACACATTCGACTTGCTGACCATGGTCGAGTGGATCAGGCGGACGAGACCGGACGAGGTAGTCGAGGAAATGGAAATTTATCTCAACGCCTATATGGCGGAGCAATATGATTTCCATTACCATGCCGAGACTGAAATTAAAAATTTTGGTACTTGGTATAATTTCGATTCCAAAATTGGCAGAATTAAGGCGCTGGTAGTGCAGAGCGATCTGCAAGCAGTAAACGCCTACGCCAGGTGGAGGCATCGAGCCGGCCTAATCGTTCAGCAAAATTCCACCGGAAATGTCCAGATCTACACTAATCGAAAGAATAGAGTAGATCTTCGCGACATAATGGCCATCCTGAGAGTTGAAGAGATGTCCTGCAAGGGCGGCTCTCTCGGAGAAACACCTGACTGGGATTACATCCGACAAGAGGGCAGCATCGAAGAGGTTCCAAACTGGTATTTTGAAAATAGACCGGGCTGGATCCTCAATGGCTCTCTTTCCCATCCGGGGGTAGAGCCCACCCGGATCAACTTGGAGCGGTTGGTTCGCCTGATCCGCCTTGGACTCAAACCCGATCCCTGCCGGGAAAAGGGTTGCCCCAATGGGAACTGCCAGCTCTGGCAGTACGGCCTGAGCTTCTGCCGCAAAAGACGCTGGCAGATTCACAATGACCAAAACAATGCCGACTAACCTCGCTCAAGAGGTTATCCGGCTAAACACCAAGAGCACTCTTTTGCAAAGGGTGCTCTTTTTTATTACAAAAATATTAAAATTATGCTATAATGTAGATGAATTTTTATACTTTTTTAAATGCATATGAAAAAAATTTTTTTCGTCGGGGCATGCATGCTTGCTCTTTTTTTAATACCCAACAATACAGCTAAAGCCAGTGAAGAATTTTTTCCTTATACCGAACCCAGTATAAAAAATTCTTACTGTGGTGTAGGAATAGACTTTAAGTATTGCAAGTGTGCTTTTCATGGTCAATATTGTGACTCTATCGGTATGGATTCGGGTAGTGCCAATAATATTGTGCAATCGGGTTATACAAAATGGGTAAATAGCAACCGTACATCTGTACAAAATACTTGCCAAAGAAACGGTGGATTGTGGGTTAATAAAAACGGCGCAATCGGATGTTTGCACTGCTATGAACCGCATTATCCGGTAGGGAATGAATGTAAACACATAAACGACCTTTGTTCGGATGACCCAAATATAGATTATAATAGAGAAACCGGACAATGTTTTTGCCCGGCCGGCTTTGAAATGACGAGTGAAAAAACTTGTGAATCTATGTGTGGTGAAGACCCAAATATTTTCTTTAGCACGGAAGAAAATGATTGTGCTTGCGTACCCGGATATGAATTAAAAACAAATGAAGACGATGAATATGTATGTGAAGAAATACCTGAATTAGTTTTAAACATAGAAGAAATAACCGAAGGTTCAAAAATGCCATACATGGCTGATGGCGAAACCACGGGTAAATTTAAAATTAACGCCATATATGCTGATACCGAATCACCCGCAGAACTGCGTTTTGAAATTAAATATTCTACAACCGGAAAGCCCGGAACCATTACAAATGTCGAGGGTGACCCCGGTGAATACACGGTTACTTACCAAACCGCTGATTTGAGCGAAACAGATATTCAATCGGGTAAAGATGTATTGTACATGTTTTATTACAGTAAAAAACTTGATCAGGAATTATATAAAACCTTTGACATCAACCTGGTAAATACGGAAGCGGTAATGGTAAAAGTAAGTAAAATCGGTTTTACAGGCCAAGAAGTCAAAGTCTATTTTGCCGGAGACAAGGCGCAAATAAACATATACACACTTGACCAAAGTGGAAATAAAATTCCGGTAAACGATGCGGCGATTGATTATGAAGAATATTTTTCCGCCCGTACCAACAAAGATGGGAAAGCCAATCTTGAAGCGCCAACAGAAATGGAAGAGCTGGGGGCAGAACTTCCCCCGGTTGAAGTGGTGCTGGAGTTGACTCCCGAAGTAAAAAAGCATATGGCCGACGCCCAAGAACAGTACACGGACATCATTGCAAATTATGCCCTGGTAAACCCAAATATAAAAGAATTTGTTTATAACTTTGGCAGCTATCTGGCCAAACAAGGCAGTGAAGAAAAAAGCAAAAAAGCCGTAGCCGGCATAAAACAAAGCAAATATGTTTTATTTTATATAAAGCAGGGCCTTAGTTTGGGCAAAGATTCATCAGATGCTTTGGCTGAAGCAATGGGTAACGCAGTCTGGGATTTGGCGGACCTATTGTCTGTCTTTGATAGCTTTAAAAACCCAATCAAAGATTGGCTAAATAAAAAAAGCGGTGGACTAAATATTGAAATCTCTGACAAAGTCTCCCAAACTTTTAAATTTGATTTAGCTAACAAATTATCCGAAGTCTATGAAAAGGGCCAACACGGCGTCATTCGTTCATTTATTAATAACATCCGCGTAGCTGCAGTGAGAGCAACAATCGGAACCAACAAATTTAGTCCAAATTGGCTTGATAGGACTTTAAAAGAAGCGATTGACGGGGCTTTGCAGTATGGTATAAACAAAAGTGGCGATGCAGCCAGTATAAAAACATTTGTGGCTGACGAACTACAGGACTTGAATCAAGAAATGGCCGATGATCTATTAACTTCTCTCGAAGGTACCATAAACAACAATAGCTTTAATGAATATGGCGACGGGTATCTGGAGGGTGCACGGAATTCTTATATAGAATTTTCAGACTGGTATCTACAAAAACATGACTTGGAATACAATGCCACCATGGTAAAACAATGGACAGAGCTTGGCTTTAATATTGCCGGCAAGGCTGCCAAAATTCTTTACCCGGCCACAGCCGGAGAAATCGTTGACTGGATGGAAACGGTTTATAAAGGCATTAGAAGTGGGGTAATCAACAATGTACAACTGGCAACTTGGATAAGAGCCTACACCCGCAATCAAGATATGATGTACAAGCATGTCAAAATGATAATTCCGGTTGCGTTAGCGCCCCAAGACCCTTCATACAGACCTTTTGCAGAAGTGACGTTTGCCGGTGAAGAAGTGGATATATTACAAAATTTATATATTAGCGATATTGACCCGGGTTCTGAAGATTTTGAACACGCTGTCCAATATGTTGAAGCCCAAACCGACGTGGAATTTTATTCAAGCCTTGCTGAACTGACAAATCTCTTGGTTCAAATTGAACCGGAGAACACCGACCTAATTGCTTTAAATGATCGCATCGCCCAAGAAAAACAAATGGCACAAACCAGCTATGATGCCAATAAAATTAGAGTGGAAGAATTGGGTCTTGATGACCCGAATTATGGCAATGAATTGAGTGCCTGGGACTGGATTATCGGTTTGGGTATAATGGGAGCGGTTATCTACGCTGTTTGGAGATTATTGAAATTTATCGTAAGAAAAATACGAGGCAAGAAAAAATAAAATTAAACAAAAATAATGACTACCGGCACACAGCCGGTGGTTTTTTGGGCAAAGAAAAAACACCGCCAATGCCGTGTTTTTTATTAATTATAAGTTTATATCTTCCTACTATCATAAGCCCAGTGAAGCAAAGCCTGTCGCTGCCGACGACGGCAGTTCATATCGCCCTTTTCACAATTCTTTTTTATCTGCCCAACATGACGCTTCATCGCTTTCCAACGTTTTATCTGTCTTTCATCATCCTCATGGCGCCGACCCATATAATAACGGCAATACCATTGAAACCAGCCACGCGGATCATCCGGATGAATCCAATCTTTTTCTTGCCAATACGACAAAGGCATACTGGCCTTAACACGGAAATAATTCAGGTCACAGTTCTTTTTTTCTTTGGCAAACTTGGCATTCTTAAACCAAGTTTTGGGAAATTCCTTTTTGCAATCGCGCATATAACGCCCGCAAAAAATTCCCAACTCAAGCATTTCTTTTGGAGTCAGTTCCGGCTTGAAGTCCGGAGAAAAATTTTTACCTATCGGTTCTGTCAGTTCATAACTATATTTTTTTTGCATCTTGTCGTTTACTACAACACTTTTTTTGCGCCTTCCGGGCATAAAATTATAGAACTAATTCAAGAGTTTATTATTGATTGAACCTCTTGAACCAACCAAATAAGCTAAATCTACCCTCCTCTTCTTCTACTTTATTTATAACCTCACCCACCAATTCATCCATACTTGCAATATTCTCTTCAATTTGAGAACTAATTTCATCAGAATGTAACTGTGAACGAATATGGGATAATTCATTCATTCTCTGCCTTGTCTCTTTCATTTCCATCCTTATTCTTTTTAGAGCATCATAGTCGGGACCAAAAACAAATTTCCTCAACCAACTTCTATTCTCAACTCTTTCCAACATCGGTAAAACTATTTCTTCAGATCTACTTTGTTGCTCACGCGCTATTTCTCTAACTTGTTCACCCAACCCCCCCAATTCCTGTCTCTCGGAAACATCCAATAAATTTTGGACAAAATTTGCCACCTCGCTGCGGTGCTCAATGGCTTTTTTGGTTTTTAACTGTCTTTTTTCAGCCACCTGGTTTTGTGCAAAAACAGGAGTGGCTATAAAGAAAACAAGCAAAGCTCCCATGAATGCTTTTTTTCTAAACATAGTATTATTTTTAATAAATTTATTATAAAATGACCTTTGTTTAATTATAAATAAAAAAAATAAAACCCGCAAATGTTGCGAGTATATTTTTATAATTTTACATGGAGTTTAATCTGGCCAAGCCAGAAAGATTCTCCATTCAGCTCCATTTTATGGAGATGAATGAAACGATCATCTTTTTGACGTAAAACATAAAACCCCCTTTTATCAGATAACTCTCTCATACTTTCTTTTGGATCCATCCTCCGTGCGGTTTTGGTCATACTTTGAAGCATTGTATCAGATATCGCTATCACTTCTTTTACCTCCTTTTGTTTATATTGATCGATATTTAATTCTTTCATACTTTTTTTTATTTGTCAAGTACCGGCGAGAGCAGACTTGAATCTACTTTTTACTTCTTGCAACTGTAGATTATCATAATTAAATCTAAGCACCGAACCATCCGCCAATCTTTGTTTATATATTTCATCTTCATCAAATAATGGACCGGCCTCCACAGCCAAGCCAAAGTCAATTATGTATGGTAATCCGGTTTCATAATCCATCATTATATTACCGGCGTGTAAATCTCGATGATGAATATTTAAAGAATGCATTTTATCGACAGTATTTTGAATTTCTCGAAAAAAAACATCAAATTCAAAATTGTCAGGAACTCTCTTTATATCTAACATTAATTCACTCAGACTGGCGCCATCCACTCTATCCATAGCTATTACTCTAAAATCATCCAATGCTGCGCAATATTGGACCTCAGGCACTTTTGCTATTAATTCACTGTTGAACTTTGACATTCTCAGCTGTAAATAAGCTTCTTTTAACAAATTATTTCCTTCTCTATATTTTCTCCAATCTTTTACAACCTTAAAACATGAATTCAAGTGATCTGAATTTGCAAATACTTCGGCCACTTGTCCCGCACCAATAATTTTATTTTGTTTGTCTTCCAACAATTCTACTAAAAAAGAGCATTCCTCTCTTTGTTCGTAAAAAGGCAGCTCTGAAACAAATAATTCTCTGTATCTATCTATTTCATCGATAAAAAAATCAGCTTGCAGCTTATCAACCGCCGAATTTCGTTTATCTCTCAAGCCACCAATATTATCTTTGAATTCCAACCAAGTTTTAAAATCTTCCACATCGTTGTCAATCAAATCATCAAATTTTTTCTGCCAAATATCTCTTATTTGAAGCGGTATAGCGTCAATCATATCTTCTACCTCATCAATCAAATCATCAAGCTCTTCCGGTGAGGGTTCTTGTCTTTCGAAATTTCTTGCTTCTGCATGCGCCATACTATTTATTTAAAAACCAGATGGCCAAATTTAGAACCGTCGCATAACTAACCCACAACATATAAGGGACCAAAAGCCAAGCTGATACTTTGTTTATTTTCTCGAACTTCCACATCAAAACAAGTATAAGAATCCAAATAATAATTATATTTAGAAAAGCCAAACCTATATTTTGCAATCCGAAAAAAACTATCGACCAAGTCGCATTAAATATTAGATGTACCCAAAATAACCAAACCAGCTTTTTTGCTTTCTTGTTTTTTTCCGCCTTTTGCCAAATTAAATAAACGCTTATACCCATCAAAATATATAAACTAATCCATACAGGCCCAAAAAGCCAGTTTGGCGGAGTAAAAAAGGGCTTTTCAATTGTTGTGTACCAGCTTGGTATGGAAGAGGCCGTAAAAAAAGAACCGAGCAAACCGGCCAATTGCGGTAAAACCAAACTGATCAGTAAACGCTTATAATTCATATAATCAATAGTTTATTTTTTTAATTTTATTGGCGGTATATCCACAATACCCAAAGTCGCCGATGCGACTGAAATATTTTTTTCAGAAGACAATTTTTTTAATATTTTCTGACTCAGAACATTGTGCATATTCCTCCTTTGTTTCACCTCTGTGATGTAGCGAACATGCAATTCAATCCAATTATCAGTCATTTTAACGAATATAATAGGCTCGATCACTTTTTCACCAACAAAATATTTTCGGCGTAATTTTTTAAAATCCTTTTTTGCCAAATCCAATGTACTTTTTGTTTCTTTCTTGACGATTGCCAATACTTTTTTAATAGCGTCCTGCCAATTACTCTCATATGTGACCGGAATAAAAATCTCATCCCATATAAAACCATGGTCTTCTGTATAATTATTTATATTCTCTGTCAGTACTGCTCCGTTTGGAATTCTCGTTACCCTACCGGTTGCTTGGTCACCATCAACCCAACCCTTTATTTCCAATAATGTGGTATAGAGTATGCCAATGTCAATCACATCGCCATATTTTCCTTTTATCTCTATTCTATCACCCACTTTGAACAAACTATTGACGATTATTAGCACGCCGCCAATAAAATTTTTGAAAAAATCCTGTAATGCAATGGCCACACCGGCGGCAATCAAGCCATAGGAAACCAATAATGTCTGTGGGTCTTCAATCCAAATCCTGATGACTACGGCTGTTATGGTAATAAAGAATAAAATATTGGCAATTTTTTTAAAAGAATAACGCAATTTGTAGTCTTTTATTCTTTTGCTGACAAAACCGGTCAAAAAGAAAGTAAATAAAAAATATAATAATAAAAAATATACCGATGTTAAAAGAATTCTCCGAATAAGATCATTTGGATATAAAAAATCTATATACCAAAGCAGACCACTGATAATTGTTAAAATTATTATATTCACTATTTTTTTACTCATATAAAAATTATTAAATTATGATATTCCTTTATCGGCAACTTCAATGCCTTTTTCTTCCAGTAAATCTTTTAATTTATCATACATTGAACCTACCTGTGTCTCGGAAAAATTATCCATGTCAAAATCAGCATAATCCCCCATATTATCTTCATTCAATTTTCTTTTAAAGTCATCCAAAATATTGGGGTACTTTTCCAGTGTACTTGTAATAAAGGCTTTTTTTGATGCCTCGCTCAAAATATTATTCATAAAAAAATTATCATGTTTTGTTAATAGTATACACTAAAATCATGCATGTCCCAAGAATAAAAACTAAAAAATTTTATTACTTGCAATTTGTTCCAAATTGAAAATTGACATATAATATATAATATTAATTATAAATTTATGTTCAAACCAAACGAAGGTAAAGCAGACAGAGTAATTCGCGCAATCGCTGGAATAATATTCTTATTGGTTGCCTTTTTCACACTTAGCGGAATCAGCCAAGTTATATTATATATTGTGGCTGCCATTCTTCTTCTTACAGCTCTTACGGGATATTGTGGACTATATAAATTGCTGGGAATAAATACAAAGAAAAAATAATGCTACTCTTCTAGTAAAAAATAAGTTCAAAAAAATAACCACCGATTGCAAGTCCGGTGGTTATTATATACCAAAGAATGCACGCCAAACTACTTATCTTTATTATTCTTGCTCTTCAACCGGTATTCCATACTTTGATTCAATTATTTCTCTAATAGTTCCGATGTGTTTCATACCGACCTCCTCAGCTATAGACGTGGCAAAATATCTTGATATGTATTTATTTCCATGACCCTCCAAAATCTCACCGATACACTCACCGCAAGGATGTCTGCCGTTCATTACATCGTCAAGGCAGCTGCAGGTAGGTCCCTCTCCATGCTTTGGAGTTTTTTCAATACAATATGTACAAGGCTTTTCCAAGCAACAGGCGTAATCTCCTTGAACAATCAGTTTGGAAATAATCCCTTCTTTTGCTTCACTGAATTGGCCGGTGTGTTCCAAAAGAGCCACTTCATTTTTGCTTTGATTATCAAGCATTGCGTGATAAGTGTTTACAAGCAGGCTCTGTGTAATCATGACAAATGATAAAACAGCCACCACCAAAGCGATAATAGTCAAAATATTATTAGTATCGAATTTCATATTTTTTTAAATCTTAATAAATTCATCTTTTTCCTTACCCAAAGTGTATATAACAAAAGGAGCTCTTTTTATTCCCGGCATACCCGGAGAACCGGGCGGCATTTCCGGCAAGGCAATACCGCTTATATCCGGTTGTTCTGTTAATAATTTATTTATTGCCTCTATCGGTACATGCCCTTCAACTACATAATCACCAAAAACGGAAGTATGACAACTTTCCAATTCTCTAGTTACTCCGAATTTTTTCTTGACAGATGGCATATTATTCATTTCCACAACTCCCACTTCAAAACCATGTCTGCGTAAGTAGGCTATATGATTGACACAACATCCGCAGTCCGGCGACTTATATACCATAACGGTTCCGGCAGCTCGGCTTAATTCTTCCCCGCTTTCAGTACTGCCGCGAATGGAGCGATATGATATAAACAGTCCTAAAACCACGATAACAACAATCAGAGATATTTTGATAATTTTCATCGAATCAATTAATTTAAGATATTATCCAAAATATTTTTCATCTGTGAAAATGAATAGGCACCGCTTACCGGAATTTTTTTATCTTCAAACATAATCACTGAATAAGGTGTTCCTCGCATTCCGGCACTAACAGCATCTTGAAGATGTGATTGAACTTTTTTCTCGTATTTACCTGACTCCAAGCATGTTTCAAAACCGGTTTTATTCAAACTCACATACTCGGCAATATCAGTTAATTGTTCATACTCAAGACCGTCATTAGAGGGTGTAATTGCAAACAGTCTGTCAATATATTCCCAAAATTTTCCTTGCTCGGAAGCACATTCACTTGCTTCCGCCTCTTGTCTGGCATTCCTATGCAGACTGTCTAAAGGAGCGTGTCTGTAAACCCACCTAACCCTGTCTCCATATTCCTCCATAACCTCTAACATTGTATTGTGGAAACGTTTACAAAAAGGACACTCGGTATCTGAATACTCCACAATCGTCACCGGAGCATTGCGCGCCCCGCGTATATGATCATCGCCGGTCACAGGAGCCAAGCTGATTTTTTTATCGATCCCTTGCGCTTGCTCTGTCTCGACAGGTACGGGTTCTTTAGCCACCGGTGCACGATTCTCTACAGCTTCTACATCTCCTTTTAAAAAAAAGCCGAGGAGAACGAAAAAACCAATACTTGAAATGATTAACAAACCTCCAATCAAACCGCCAAAAAAAGCCATTTTGGTAGATATTTTTTTGTTTTCTTGTGTCATATTTTTTCATTAACTTGAATAATGATCGCCATTTTTAATTCGAATGTGCAGTCCGAATTAGTGAAACAGCGAATTTTGGATAACAAAAAACCTTGTTTTGATAAAACAAAGTTTTGATAAAAAAATTAGAATATCCGAGGATGAAGTATTCCTTTTTTAAATAAAATTATAAAATTATTAAATAATAAAAACCCTCCGTAGCGATCTCTAATTTGTCTGAAATAATAAACAAATCTATCAATTTTCAATATGACAAAAAACAGTAAAACGGCTGACAGCAAAATCAATAACTGGGGCAAATATTGTTGAGTAAAAACAGAAACCATCTCATTGTGACTGCTACAGCTCTCCCCGGACATTTCACCTGAACCACATGCGGACATATGACCATTTTCTGAGTCAATATTATTGTAGCTCTGATGAGTCGACAAATTTTGCCAAACGGATCCGCAACATAAAAATAAGGCCAAAACTGACAAAAAAGCTAACAGTTTCATTTTTTTATTTACTCTTTTATAATTCATATCAATAAAGTATGAATATATTGTATAATCTTTCCAATAAAAATACAAGTTACATTAAAAAACCCGGTCCTCGCTTGGAGAACCGGGTGGTTGTGATGTATTTTTATCGCCCTATAGCTTTAACGCTAGACAACCGGCTAGGGTCTGAGGGCAATCGTCTTCTAGCCTGAAGACGGAAACAGACACCGCTGCAGACACCATACCGTTATCCAGCGTTCTGAACCGGAGGTTCTTGACTTTCACAGGGCTCCCGCCATACTGCAACAAGCCTTTGAAAAACTCATTCAATTGATCCTCTTGGAGCGATCGAATGTAAAGGTCCATTTCAATTTCTATGAGACAATTACCATGGTCAATTTTCATCTCACTAAATTCATTGATCTGAAACTCGGCCTTCTTGGCCGCCTCGTCCAGAAAATTAATCAGTCTGAAATCATCTGAAACCATATGCGGATTCGAGATGTTGATACACTCGTCCACCTTGGTTTCCTTTTCCGGCCTGATCTTCAGGTCGGAATCGCATCCGGCCAGAAAAAAGACCATACCTGTTAGAAGACAAAGAATCGTGCTGTACTTTCGCATTTTACCTCCTTTAATAGGAATTGGGGTTGTATAGGAACCAAATTCTGGCCTCAGATAAGGACAAAATTCAACCACAATACTGTTAAAAAACAATGATATAAAATAGCACAAAAACGCCCTCTTGTCAAGGTATAAACTCCCATATTTGGCTTGATAAAGCTTTTTTTTGGAAAAACAAATAACCCAGGTTGAATCACCTGGGGTATAATATTTTTCTTACCTATACCTATTTCCAAATCGATCTCCGAGAGCAGGACTTGAACCTGCAACTTCCTGGTTAACCCCGCAAAGCTCGCTAACGCTCGCTGCGGGGCAAGCAGCCTAAATATTTAATTGCTCGCGTATAGGGACAGCTTCCGAACCTTTTTTAGCGAGATTAAGCTAAATTTTGTGGGGATAAATAAATGTTTATTTTTCTAATTAATCTCTGAAATAATTTATTTTGTTATTTTTATTTCTTCACCATTTTCAGCACCACAGGCCATAACAGTAATTTTACGATTATTATTCTCACGCTTAATGGCATAATAAGTTCTCTCCTCACTGCCATATTTTGGATCAACAGGAATCACTGGAATATAATTAGACAAATTATCAGCAATATCAACACATGATTCTTCAGTCACATTTATATCTTGAGAGTTTTCCGTCCGCCACATTTGATATTCATACAATTGCCAAAAAAAACCATGGGTAGTATAGGGTGTAGAAAAACGAATTCTGGATTGTGTGACTTGACCTTCATCAAAACTTAATTGTACCCAACTTCTATCTGAAAAAGAGCCTTGGTATACATCCTCCCATTCACCATTTTTATATATATCAACATCAATCCCGTTCACTTCACTGTTTCCTAAAGCATAGAATTTTAGCTGATCATAATAAACAGGAGAGTGATTAAAATAAATATAATCACCCCAAGCTGGATCATTTATATTATGGTAAAGACGAGCATAGCTAGTTAAATTACTATCAAAGCTTTGGCTTTTATTTTCCCAACTGCCACTGGAACTATTAGGCAAAAGCCAAGACGCTCCTTCAGATGCAGTAGTAAAATTTTCTCCGTCGCAACTAATTGTCCCGGTAGTGTTACGAAGTTGTACGCGGTAATAATAAGTTGTGCCCCCATCCAAACCAGTGATCATTTCTTGAAAATTTTCACCACTTACTTTATCACCTGTCCAATCAGTAGAATAATTATATGAAGTGCTAAGACCATATTGGAATCTATATTCTACTGGGTCTCCTCCATCATTATCCACAGCGCCTTGTAAAATTGCTCGACTTTCATCAATATAATTAGTTTGGGCTAAACCACAAATTGGCAAGCTAACCTCGTCAGCTGCTTGGTAAAATTGAAATTCATATAACCAATAATAATAACCTCCCACTTTATAATTCCAACGAAATCTGGCTTTTTCCACTGTACCCTGAGTAAAAGGTAATTCTACCCACTGAACATTCCAACTCGCTTCGTTACCGCCCTGAAAGACATCAACCCAATTACCATCGACATAAACATCTATGTCTACATAATTGATATGTGCATCTAAATAATCAGCATTGATTCTTACTTTATTAGATGTGATAGGTGTGCTCAAAGTAAGTTCTATAAATTGACCCCAACCAGACCCGCCGTAGTTATTACTGGCATAAGTACCTACATTATTGTCATAAATATAATTTTCATTAGTCCATTGACTGGCAGAATCAGTAAACCCAGTTGGCGACACCCAACCGGAAATCGGTGCGGCATAAGCTATTTTTGGGTGCAAAAACCACTCAAAGCCCCGGGCAAACTTGTCGGTGTAATCATCACGATCTAGTACCGCTATTTCCTCGCCACTGCACACTACACTACAACCAGAACTGGCTGTACCTATCATACGCAAACTGCCATCTATCCCAGGGAAGGAATTGATTCCATGATCAACATCATGTAATTTTACCGCAGTTACGATTGATCCTACAGCATTCCAACGATTGGCGTTTCTGGCATCAGCAAAGCGACGCAAAGGATCCACTGCAGTAAAAATAACGGCTGCTACTATAGCAATAATGGCAATAACTATTAGAAGTTCTATCAAAGTAAAGCCTTGTCTTTTTTTCATACATTAAATATAATAACAAGATTAGTCTTCTTATTCAATTATTCATCAACCAATTTAAGACAATTGATTGTAGTTCGAATTCTTACCTGCTCTTTTTTCTTCAAAATTTTCTTTGCTAAAATTAGCAAAATATTTTTTAAATTTTTGCTTTTAAAAATTTACTTCAGAACCGTTATTTTTTGCTAAGTTAAAAAGAAAAATAGGTGTTTAAACCTATTTTATCCCTGTTGCTCGCATACCGGGACGACTTTAGAACTTTTTTAAGCAATTTGAGATAAAATCAATTATGTTTTTTTTCCTTAGCAAATAACCCTGAAAGAAAAAAAATAATTCCTAGTGACCATAATCCAATATGCATACTTAGCCCTATTGGACTTGTTAGTCCAATTATGGAAAAAATAAAACCTAAAAACAACATTGGATTTGAATAATTAGGAGATATTTTATTTTTTTTAATTAAAAATATTGCAGTAATAAAAATAATCGCAGTAATTAGGTATTGACTTCCGGCTAAATACTTATTGTCAATTATTAACATGACAAGTCCAATAATTGTAAATAATATTGATGATATTAAATATAAATTTAACCAAGTTTTTTCGAATTTTTTTTCTTCCATTTTTTTATCTTAAAATATTTTTGTAGCTATTATAGTTAATGAAAGAATAATCAATGCTACAACAACAGCAATTAAATTTCTTTTTTGTAATTTTTTTTCAGATTCATCTCTTGGTCTAATCTTTCCTTCTTTTTGATATTTCTTTTCAAGACCAATACCTAGTAAAATTCCAATTCCTACACCGATCGCAGGCCCTAAAGCAATGTTTCCTAAGGCTAAACCTATTGGAATCCCAATCGGTATTCCTATTGCAAGGCCTTGCCCTATAAAATGACCCTTAGGATATTTTTGATCTATTTTCATATTTGTTTTTTGATAATTATTATATCTTAAGTTTATCACACTAAAAAACATATTAAAAGTTCGAATCCCGCTTTGGGTAAACACTTTTTTGCAAATTTTTTGAACTTTAAATTTAACTAAAACTAAACAAAAACAAGATCTTTTTAAAACCTTGTTTTTGTTTGCTCGGGGTAGTAGAGAAGGTTAGAAAGATAATTAGAGATGATATTAGTTGTTTACATCGTCATTTTTAGCCATAAAACTTATAAAGTTAGTTTCTTTTTCTAGATTGTTAACTTCGTCAAAAATAAGCCCGCTAATAAGAGTAAGTAATGTTCCGTCTATATATGTTTTGTCTAAAAGCGGAATAGGCATACAACGAACCGTTAGATACATTGGTTCATTTTTTTCAATATGGCATATTTTTAATATAAAAACTATATCGCCAAGATTGGAGCCATCTTTTCTTGGCCAAACTATAGGAAATTCAGTTCCATTCTTTAAGAGGTTAAAATCTTCAAAATCGTTTTTAAGATCTTCTTTTTTCCATAAATTACCTACAAATTTTATAGCTTTTGGTGTTGGTGAAAATGGCAAAGAAATATGCCCAATTTTATTTTTTGTTGACGGGGGTTCATCAGGTAATTTATTTAAGTTTTGTAATGATATTGTAAAAATGTGTTCGCCATTGCTATCAAATATTGAGTCGTGGGTTTTTTGTCGTGAAATAGTTTTATCAAAAAAAACACCACCTTTTGATAAAAGCACCCAACCTGATTCATGAAAACTTAATTTAGGACAAATTTCTTTTATCTCGCTTTTTGAGGGATCTATTTTGTCGATTTGTCTTTTTCCTTTTGGAAGTGTGTAGTTGGAGATACTTGTTTGAGATTTGTTGAATTTAGGAAAATCAATATAAAAACCCATTTCCTTTTTATACACCCCAACAGTAAAGATATATTTACTGTTCAAAAAAATTTCAATTCTTTTTAGAGTTTTAAAATCTATTTCATAATAACTTTTATATTGAGGTGGTAGCATTTTTTTCTTTTATTTTTAATGGTATAAATATTTTGGATGAGCCAATTAGATTTTCATAATATCCAAATCTTAAAGAAAATGAAAATTTTGGTATGAATCTATGTAAACCACGTATAACTTGTTCAAATTCATAGGGACCAATGATATATCCGCTATTATCTCCAACTAAACGCATCATTTTATCAACAAGAATGTAATCATTAATTATATCTACATGCGGGAAATTGTGAACAAAAAAATCAACAAAAATGGCAGTATTTTCAGAAAATAAGTTATCTTTAGGAGGAAATATTATTTGTGCTTGGTTCCAAGTTCCATGAGGTTCACGATAATTAGATATTGGTTTACTCATCCATGTAAAAATATGTAGAAAATCTTTCTTCAATAAACCACTATCATAATCAACAAAATTTGTTACAAAATTAAGATGTTTGTTGTCTAATGTTTTGTTATTAGTCAAATGTAGGTTAATATCTGGTGGAATTGAAAGGTGGTCATAACCACTTATTGAGATATCTTTAGAATCTTCAGTTACTAAAATTGAATTATCTTTATCAATAGAAATTATAGGAAAAGTTTGCATTATTTTTAAATCAAAAACTTTTCTTGCAATATTATTTTTATCGGGCCCTAAAATCATTATGGTTCCATTTTTTAATTTCATAATAATTTTATTTTTTTAATAAACCACAATTGAAACTTAGGATAGTTTTTTTTATCATAAAAATCCAAGTTTTTGTCATCCCTCCAAACTAATTCCGTAAAATTATCATAATCTTCATTATACCCTTTACACATTACCAATAATTTACTAAATGGATTTAGTCTTAATATTATTTTAGCGAAAAATGGATTGATATTTATTTGCATACGGCTAAAATTTTATATTTTCAAAATCATTTTCGTTATATTCTGTCTCACATTTTCCACAAGTTATCTTTTCTATCCCATTGCCAGCGTCTTTATATGTTTCCAGCCTACCATTATCTAATAAAGTTGCTTTATGGCAAATAGTCTCTTGAATATAAAAATCTCGACTTCCACAATTAGTACATTTTTTAATTTTCATAATTTTATTTTAACCTATATTTACCTCTATCCAAAAATTCTAAATATCCCTTATCTCTTAAAAATTGTAATTGCTGACGAATTTTATCTTTTATATGTCTATTATCTGGATGTTTTTTACTCAATAGTGAAACGAAGTTATACATTTCTTCCAAAGTAAAATCCTGTTTTCCCAAACTATCAATACAATTCATAACATCTAAAATCCAACCCTTGAGTTCAGTTTTTTTTGTATCTCTCAAAAAAAGAGTTTTTTGCCAATTTTTTAGAATTTTATCTTTGTTTTCTACTTCACCATTTTTTATATAAAAAATCTTTCCACTTTGGGGTATATTTTGGAGTAATATATTACAGCCAACCCAACCGGCTCTCCTTGCAGTTGATGATAATGGTTTTCGTTTTTCTATAATACTAGGAACAAAAAAATGCTTTGGGATTACCAAAAAATTATACACTTCAAATTTTACTGGATTATAATTTAAAAAGAAGAAATTAGGATTACTACTGCTCTGTAATCGCTCAATCATTTTACTATAAGCCCCATCTACTATTTTTTTCGCCATTCCGTCTTTTTTACTCTTCAACTCATATTCCTCTGAACATTTCGGACAATAAAAATCAGCGACTGGTCGATTATTCTCATAATTTTCTATATTAGTACCACAAGAAGGGCAAAAAATCTGGCTATCAACCCAATCTTCTGTTAATATCCTTATTTTTTGAGAATTGCTTGTATAATTATCTGCTTTTTTTACATCAAAAATCTTTTGCATATTTAAAATAAAGTTTTCTCGATTATCTTTTATTATACCCTCAAAAAGCATACCTGCCAAACAGAATCTGGCTAATGTATTTTACCCCAAAAATATTTCAAAAAAGAGCTTAAACAAAAGCTTTTTTATTTTTTTTAACTAAAATACGGTTCAACTTTGTTAAAACCGTTTTTGCTACGCTGAATTCTGAAAAGATTTAATGTAAATTACCTTTGTTTTGGGAACAATCAAAAAGTTCTGAAAAAAGATATAGGAACTTTTCAGAACATAGATAGTTTAAGATATTAGCAAGAAGTTGGAAAAAGTTTTGTTTATTTTTCAACTAAAATTAAGCAAAAATATTTCCTTGGAAAATGTTTTGTTCCAACTTTCTCCAACTCGAATGTTTTAAGCTACTATTGAAACTTTGTTAATTAAATTATCTTGGGCTGGCAAGTAAAATCTTTTTTCGTCGATTGCTCGACGACGAAAAAAGATTGCTTGCCACAAGGAATTTGAAACAAAGTCAAAGTTTACATTCTAATCTTGATTATATCCATACATCTAACGAAAAATTGTTATGGCCTATCCCTACAACTTCAAGGTTGTGGTATCGGGCAAGCATGTTGAAGTTTACAAGTATAAGAAACAGGTCTGGCGGGATTTTTCTAAGAAACAAAATATAAACACTCATAAAGAGCCAAAACAATTAGATATATTTAAGAGGATTAAAAATCAAAAAATAAAAAAGACCTCATCATTAAACCGAACGAGAACAGAAATCCGTCGGTTAACCAATTCAAACCCGCAATTAAATAAATTCTTAACTCTAACTTTTTCCGACAACATAACTGACTTAAAAGAAGCTAACTACATCTTTAATAAATTTATATTAAGGATGAATTATAAGTACCCAAATTTTGAATATTTGGCAGTGCCTGAATTTCAACAACGAGGGGCGGTTCATTATCATGTTCTTTGTAATTTGCCCTTTGTTCATTACAAAGAATTAACTGACATTTGGGGACAGGGTAATATTGATATTAAAAAAATCAAAGATATTACCAATCTCGGAGCGTATATCTGCAAATACCTTGGCAAAGATATGTTTGACGAGCGAACTTTCGGCAAAAAAAAGTTCTTTCGTTCACAGACACTTAAAAAACCAGTTGAAATTTTGGGTTGGTCGGCTACAAAATTCATCGATCTGTACTTAAAACTTTTAAATCCCACTTTTGAAAAAACATTTGAAAGTGAATATATCGGCGAAGTTAATTACAGAGCCTTTGCTTTGGATTTTATACCTTTTGAAAAAGGCGTTTTTGATAGAAATGTAATTTTCCAAAAGCTATGATTACAGAAGAATTTTTAAATGACTTCATAGCTTTGTATAAACAAGAGTTTGGAAAAACCCTTGATAGAGCCGAGGCATTAGAACAAGCTACCGCCCTGATTACGCTTGTTAAAATTACTTATAAGCCGATGAGTAAAAAGAACTGGAAAAAATACAGTAAACATCTTGATAATCCTGATGATTATTGTTAGTATAAATGTGAGACCTAACTAAACAATTAAATACCGAGAGCTTTTGTTTTATATTTGTCCCCAGAAAGGGGCGGTTTGTGCCGACAAATATTGCTTTTGGTAATGTTTAGTTGGGTCTCCACGACCGTCCCTTTTTGTTTTTAATAAATTTTATGAATACTCAAACTAAATATTTTGCCTATGTTCGAAAGTCCACCGAGGGCGATGAACGACAGGCATTATCAATAGAAAACCAAAAAGACAAAGTGAAAGAAATTCACCCTGATTTGGATATTGTGGAAGTCATGGAGGAAAAACACTCTGCCTTTAAACCATATAACCGACCTGTCTTTGAAGATATGATTAGACGGATTAAATTAGGCGAGGCACAAGGAATAATTGCATGGCATCCTGATAGATTAAGCCGAAACGAAATTGACGCTTCAAGTATTACATACTTGGTGAGAACTGGGATTATCCATGATTTAAAATTTGCTTCATATAACTTTGATAACTCTCCCGAGGGTATAATGATGTTGCAATTAGCCCTTTCTCAATCTCAATATTTTTCTTCAAAATTAGGTAAAGATGTAAAACGAGGTTTGGAGAAAAAAATATCTTTAGGGTGGCGACCTGGGATTGCTCCAGAGGGCTATTTGAACGATCTACGACTAGAGAAAGGTCAACGGACTATCATCGTAGATAAAGAGAGGTCAACGCTTCTTAGAAAGGCTTTTGACTTATTTTTAACTGGTGCTTATACCGCCCAAGAAGTTTTTGATATTTTAAATAATGAGTGGCATTATAAAACACGGAAAAAGAAAAAATCAGGCGGTAAGAGCTTATCTCGTTCTAGTTGGTATAAAATATTATCTAACCCTTTTTACGCTGGTATAATCGTTTATAATGGCAAAGAAAGCAAAGGTAAACATAAGCCCTTACTTAGCTTAGATGAATTTAATCGTATTCAAGAACTGCTTGGTAAAAGAGGATGTAAAAGACAGCCAACTAAACAAAATTTTACTTATGCAGGCATGTTTAAGTGTGCAGTTTGCGGTTGCAGTATTACAGCCGAACATAAAACAAAGTATATTAAAAGTAAAAATAAAGTTAAAGGATATAGTTATTATCACTGCACCCACAAAAAGAAGGAGGCAAATTGTAAACAAGGTTCGGTTGAAGAAAAAGAGATAACGAGAGATGTTACCGATAAATTAGAAAAGTTAGTTATACATCCGCATTTTCTTGATTTAACTTTGAAACATTTAGATAAACAGAAAGGAATAGAGAAATCTCAAAGTAAGGTTATTGAAAAAAATAAAAATAACGAGTTAGAAGAATTAAAAAATCAGTTATCTGAACTAATTATTATGAGAAGTAAAAAGTTGATTGACGACAATAATTTCTTAAAACAAAAGAATACACTTGAAAAACAAATTGCAAACTTAAAAAATATAAATAATAACGAGGACAAAAAAAATGATTCAATCGAACTAACAAAAGAAAGGTTTTGTTTCTCTGCTCATGCCTTGGAAGACTTTAATAATGGCGACAAAACAAAGAAAAAAGAAATAGTAACAAGTTTAGGTTCGAACCGAGAATTTAAAGACAAAAAAGTGCTAATTTCAGTGCATGACTGGCTTAACCCTATTTTAGAAAACGCAAAAAATCACAACGACAAATTAACAAGGTTAGAACCGCTAAATTTTCCCTTAAGTAAAAGAAAAAACGAGGCTTTAACCTCGCTTAATCTCTCTTGGCTCCCAGACCTGGATTCGAACCAGGGACATCCACGTTAACAGCGTGGTGTTCTACCGCTGAACTATCTGGGAATGAAAAACCCGCTCTCGGCGGGCTTGTTTAGTAATGTAAAACTATGCACCGCCTAGGAGACTTCAAAATTATTATTGTTATTTTTTCTTTGCATAGTGCATATATAATAATAGATTTCTATAAAAAAGTCAACAGTATCGAACCAATCTCCAATCTCCAGTCTCCAATCACCTAACCCCAACCATTCTCCTCACATCCTCCATTGTCTTTTTCGCCACCGCACTCGCTTTTTCAGCTCCGACAATCAATGTTTCAGCTATTTTATCGTGATCAAGCATTAATTCCTCTCTTATATCTCTAAAATTTTGAAAGTAGCTTGATATTGAATCACTGACTTGTTTTTTCAAATCACCATACTGAATCTTGCCGGTTTTTTCTTCTTCCACAAACTGATCATAAACTGACTTATCAGCAAAATTTTTCAGGAACAATAACAAATTTGCTACTCCCGGAGCTTCTCCTCCGCCTTCGGTCGCGGTAACCGCTTTTTTAATTTTTTTCTCAATTACTTTGGGTTCATCAGCCAACTCAATCACATGCCCCTCGCCCAAACTTTTACTCATCTTTTTGGCCGGTTCAAGCAGACTCATCACTTTTGGGGTTTCGGTCAAGAGTGGTTCGGTCTCGGGGAAGTAGTCTTCAAAACGATTATTAAACCAGCGAGCAATATCGCGGGTTAACTCAATATGTTGAATTTGGTCTTGGCCAACCGGTACTTTGGCCGCTTTATACATCAAAATATCCGCCGCTTGTAAAATCGGATAAGTAAGCAAGCCGGTATTGATATTTTTTACTTGTCGTTCGGACTTATCTTTGAATTGGGTCATTCTTTCAAGTTCAGATATGGGGCAAACACAATTAAAAATCCAGGCCAATTCACTGTGTTCTGTTATATGCGACTGTACAAAAAATACAGTCTTCTCCGGGTTAATCCCGGCGGCCATTAATTCAACCGCAGTTCTAATAATTTGTTCTCGTCTATCAAGAGCGGACATATTACCGGTCAAGGAGTGCAGGTCGGCAATAAAAATATACATTTCATATTTGCCGGAATTTTGTAATTCCACCCAATTTTTAACCGCACCCAAATAATTTCCAATATGGAGATTACCTGTGGGTTGGATACCTGATATAATGATTGGTTTTGCCATAAAATTAGTCGAAAAGAATATTATTTATTTGTATATATACTATCGTAAAAACTCAGTATAAACAAGTAATGCCCTGCAGCCCCCCAAAGAACTGCAGAGCAAGATACAAAAATGAACAGATTCAATGCTTGAGCAGCCAATCTACAACTTTGACCCAACAAAGAATGTGATTAACACTATCCGAATTACCAAACATCCTTAGCTCCACTGTGCCGTGCCGAGAGATCCTGACCATGTGCCAGCAATTCCGAAGATCCTGATCAAACCCCTGTGACTCGGCCACCTTATCAAAATGTTCAGGATCTCGGTAGATCTGCGGATGCCAATTTTTAGCCATTTGTTTATACAACTTCAGTCTGTTTCCATTGGAATTATCTCCGATGTCGGAAAGAAATTCCAGGTGCGGCACCAGCTTGTTGTTTACTTCAATGGCATGATGAATATCCCGACACCCAATATGTACTTGTACATTGGCGACCGAACAAGCGGCCCGCAGTCTATCCTGTGGAATGGTTTTGGCCAATTTCCGATATCGCTCGTCATCATCATATACATCTGAAGACAGTGTGTCATCGGCGACCTCAATGCCGACTGTTTTACAACCAATAATTCGCCCGATATGAGTAGCTTGTTTTTTAGCTTCTCTCAAATCAAACTCCAAGGCACTAAGATCGGCACTTGGCTCGGTTCTGCACTCTACCTGACACGCGGATAATTCATAGGTCCACCTTTCATGCCCATAGTAATTTTTGGCATTCTGTAAAAAATCGTAAGCTTTGGGAGAATATTGGCCTTCGCTATTGAGCAAAAACATCTCCCACTCCACTCCCCAGTAACCGACCATGTCCGGATTGTACTGTATCGTGTTTGAAACTCCCATCTTCTTTCCTCCTTTTTTAAAAAACGATCTACACGCTACGCATTATTCCACAAACAAAAAAACCCGCCGGAGCGGATCGATTCTGCAAAAAAGAAAAAACAAAACCTACCCACTCAAGCGGGCTTTCCACCAAGAATTGTTAACTCTAAATTGATTCATAGATTTTGCTGCTAAATTGAGTATATAAATATAAATTTTGCTTGTCAAATATAATTGTGAAAAAAAGGGGACGAATTGATCGTCCCTGAATAGTCAGAAAAATAAAATCTTTCTATACTGGGAGCGTAAATACTTTTTCGCCCCCATATCCATTTCCAAATCATTCAAGAGGTGGTTGAACGCCGCCAAAGATTCCTCATCGTCTGAAAACGGCCCGTATTCCACACCAAAACAAGTGAAATAGAATATATATAGGCCACTCTCAGTCAGCAAAAACTCAACCTCCAACAACCCATTATGAATATAAATGGAGTCGCGAATATTTTCTCCTTTCACTCTCATCTCAGTTCATCCCGCCGGAAAATTTTTTCTATACTGCTCAATCACAAATGTGGTTTCAATCGGACTCAAAAAATGCTTATTCAAACAATTTTGTAATAACTCTTCATTACCTCTTCCAAAAAAACCAACTTCATCACCATTTGTATAACTGAAACCCATTTCAGTACAGCCATTGCTTTTTCGGAAAATTACCTCAATCCGTTCCGGACCCTTTACTCTGGTTTCCTGACCCGCTTTTACTTTTTTAGGTTGAATTGTCATCTGCACCTCCTATGGTTGAAAGACCTGTTCTTATAATATATTTTTTAAATTGTTTGTCAAATCTGTTAGACCTCTATAACCACCGGCAGCACCATCGGTCTTTTTTGAGTTTTACTAAACAAAAACTGTCCCACCTTATCTCTTATGTCATTTTTTATCTGATTTGTATCCGCCCAAGTTAGCGGGTCTGATTCAATGACCATCTTCTTTACTTTATGCCTTAAGTCTTCTATCAACTGTTTGTTTTCTTTTAAAAAGACAAAACCTCTGGAGATTATATCGGGATTTTGCACCAATTTTCCGGTTTTAGTATCTAGCGTGGCAATCACCACCACCATACCGTCTTCGGCCAGAACCTGTCTATCTCTAAGTACTATATTTTGTGTATCGGTAACACCCAAGCCATCTACAAACACATAGTCGCTAGGTACCTTGTTTTGCAAAACTTTTCCATCTTTTTTACTTATTTCAATAACCGAACCATTGTCCGGAACAAAGATTTTATCTTCCCTAAAGCCATTGTCACGAGCAAGCCAAGCAGCTTCTTTTAGCATATAATGATTGGCATATACCGGAACAAAATATGTCGGCTTGATCTGCCTAATCATTTCCCAAATATCAGCCCTGGTGGCGTGTCCGCTAACATGAACATCCATTACTTCACCATGTATTACTCTATCACACTGTCTGTAAATATTGTCTTTTAGTCTTTGAATACTTCTTTCGTTACCGGGAATTACAGAGGATGAAAAAATGACCGTATCCTGTTTTTTTAGTTTTATATATTTATGCTGACCGTTTACAATTCTCATCAGAACGGCATTTTCTTCTCCCTGGGCTCCCGTTCCAATAACTATAACCTTTTTATCAGGATACTTATCTATTTTTCTGATGTCGACCAGCTGTCCTTTTTTAATTTTTAAATATCCCAACTTTTTAGCTATTTCAACATTCATTTTCATGCTATAGCCATCAAGCGCGACTTTTTTACCCAGTTTTTGCGCTACTTGCAAAATCCATTTGATTCTCTCAATTTGAGAAGAAAAAGTTCCAATAATTACCCTGCCCGGCGATTTGGAAATAATGTTTAATAAGTTTTTGTACATTTCTTCATAACTGCCGTGTGCTTTCTCGTTTACCGCTCCCAAGCTTTCCAGCATTAAAACTGTTGGTTTTTTTAATTTTCTGAGATGCTTGTAATCAACTGTCGGCTTACCACGCTTGTCCCTCTCCAGTGTCCAATCTCCCGGATGGATGGCAATTCCGCCGGGTGTTTCAACAATAACTCCGACCGCATCCATAATTGAATGCTCAACCTGAAAAAATTTAATTTTAAACTTTCCCAACTTAATGACATCGCTAATTTTTTCAATTCGAATGGTTTTTAATTTCTTTGATGAATTCTTTTTATAATCTTCCTGCTTATGTTTTACCAATGCCAAAGTTAAATCTCGACCAATAATCGGTGGATTACCCAGTTTTTCCAACAAAATCGGCGCTGCGCCGATGTGATCGAGATGACCATGACTAAAAATTACTCCACGTATTTTTTTTGACTTTGATTCCAAGTATTTTACATTTGGAATTATAAAATCTATTCCCGGCATATCCTCTTCCGGAAATTGGAGTCCCATATCCAAAATTACGATATCCCCCTCATACTCAAAAACAGTCATATTTCTTCCCACTTCTTCACAACCTCCAAGAGGGATTATCCGAAGGACACCTTTTTTATAGAGCGGGCTACCATTTACTTTTTGTCCGCTTTTCTTTCCTTGTACATGACTTCTTCTTTTCTTGTTGGATCTCTTTTTATTTGTTTTTCTCGAACTACCGGGCCTTCTTTTTGAATTAGAAGATCTTTTTTGATGAGATTTTCTACCACTGTTACGAGTTATATTTGATGTTTTCTGCATAAATTAATTATTTAGAAGATGTAATTAGATATAAGCTAAAAAGCTTTGAATGAAATAATGTTTAATAAAATTTTTTCTTATAAAAGAAGATAACAAATACTGGTGCCGAAGGCGAGAGTTGAACTCGCACTCCCAAGGTGGGAACTAGCTCCTGAAGCTAGCGCGTCTACCAATTCCGCCACTTCGGCTTTGTCAGTTCACAGTACACAGTACACAGTCTACAGTTCACAGTGCGCAGACAACAAACATTGTTTATGTCTGATATAGTGCAATATATCTAACTAACAACAACGTCTGCGAACTGTTGGCTGCGAACTGAAAACTACTATTTAAAATCCCACCTTCCGTCTGTTTCAATGTACCATGTAGTGACATCGGCGAACCGATCAGCCGGATTGGAAATCCTGGTAACATCAAAACCTTTTATCTCATCTGTGGTCGCATAAGTATATGTTGGCATGTATAAAAACACAGCCGGTTTTTCCTCTAGAATAATATCCTCAAACTCCTGATATAATTCCACTATCTTATCCTGATCACTGGTTTCTCTGGCTTCTTCCAAAATTTCGTCCACTCTTTCATTTTCATATAAACTTAAATTTAAACCGGGAAATTCTATTTGACTGGAATGCCAAAAAGGATACTGATCCGGATCACTTCCGATTATCTCTCCATAGAGTAAAACATCATAGTCCCTTTCTCTCAATACCTCTCTTGAAATACTGCGTGAAGGAACGAATTTCAAATTCGTCTTTATTCCAATTTCCTGCCAAAATCCGGCAATAAGTTGGGCTACTTGTCTGTACTCCTGGGTATCGGCTGTAACCAAATTTAATTGAATCAAATTGCCATCGTCGTCTTTTCTGAAAAAAATCTGTGCTTCATTCAATTCTTCATCCAGCTGCTTATCAATTTCAGCTTCCATTTCTCTTCTCGCCATTTCTTTGGCTTCATCGCTGTTTTCCGTGTTGTCTTCGGTAGAAGTGCTGCTTTCCTGATGCTCCTCATCATAAACAGTCTCCCACTTGGAAAGCATGAATTCTTTTCGTTCTTGCCTATAATCTGAATATGTAATCCTCTCCCACATCTCATCCAATATTGCATTGGCTTCTTCGGTTGAATAATTTACTTTTTCTATCTCAGGATTAAATCCGGGGAATCCGGGCAAAATTGGGCTGTATATTATCTGACCATCCCCTTTTAAAACATCCCGCAAAATTCTATCCTTATCAATCGCTTTAGCAAGAGATGTTTTGAAATCCAAATCTTCAAGCAAACTCTGCTTCTCGGCATTAAAAAACAAAGCTGTGTACTGCGGTAATTGCAAAGTGTGCAAGTTGATATGTTTTCGAGCTACTTTTTCTTTTAAATCAGAGGGAACAAAACTTATTCCATCCACTTTTTGACTTCTCAATGCTTCAATAGCACCGGCCGGTCCGGCATATTCAGGATAAAATTGAAAAATAAATTCTTCAATAAAAGGACTTTGCCTGTAATACTTATCATACCTGCTCAAACTATAGCTGTAGATATATCCGGATTCGTCCTTAGCTAAATTTGTAAAAATAAAAGGTCCGGTGCCAATGGGCTGCCAATTTTGCTGAGCCAATTTCATTCTTTCAGCGGGAATTGATGCCCAAATATGCTCCGGCAGTATTCCCAGAGTCAAGCTGGATACAAATGGCGGAAAAGACTCTTGCAGAGTAAATTGAACCGTATAATCATCAATAGCTTCCGCTTTTACCCCTTGAAAGCTTACCAAAAGCGGACTATTAACACTTGGATCTTGTATTGTTTCTATTGTAAAAACAACATCTCTCGCTGAAAAAGGCTCGCCATCATGCCATACCACATCTTTTTTTAATTCAAAGGTATAAACCCGACCATCTTCACTTACATTATACTTTACAGCCAAATCCGGAACCAATCTCTGTTTTTCGTCATAACGAAGCAATCCGGAAAAAACCAATCTGCTTATATCAAAGTCAACGTCATTCATACTTGCAAAAACCGGATTTATTAACTCCGGAGAACCGACGACAGCTTCTATATAAGTACCCCCTACTGCAGGAACTTTGGTTCTGTTTTTAGCCACAAAATCAATTCCGAACCATACAATGGCTATCGCAAAAAAAACAAATGCTAAATTCAGAAAAAATTTTTCCCGTTTGTTTAATACTTTTTTAAATTTAATTAGCTGTTTAAGACTGGGAAATTTACGTCCGTGAGCGTTGCGTAATAATTTTATATCATGTTCGGCATCAACAAAAGATCGCTTCTTTTTTCTTTTTATTTGCGAAACAAGCAAGTTAATATTTTTTTTAATTTTTTCTATAATTGTTGAAGACACAAAAGAAAAGGTTTTTGAACAAAAAAACGATTGATCAATTACCAATTATATTATAATTTGGGCCAATGCGGATAGGAAAAAAAGTATAGAAATAATGATTGTTGCTCTAAATAAAAACTTATCAGCCCCACGACGAGTGGTCTGGACCGAACCGCTTCCACCAAAAGCTGAGCCTAAACCCGCACTTTGCTGTTGCAATAAAATCACTACGATTAATAATACTGCCAAGACCAATTGTACAATTTGAATTATTTGAACTATCATAAGATAAATTTATCATTCTGCTCGTTGGATTATAGTGCAATTTGTCAAAAAAGGCAAATTTTTTATTCATTGACAAAATAATCAAGACATGTTATAGTTTTCTCACTTTTTAAACAATAATTCAGATATGTGCCTGTCTGCCGGCAGGCAAGTTATCAGTAAATCCGCATTATTACTTATCCGTAAATTATGAAGAAAGATATACACCCAAAATACAATGAGGAAGCTACTGTTACCTGTGCTTGTGGTAATAATTTTAAAGTTGGCTCCACCAAAGACAGCATCAGGGTTGAACTCTGCAATATGTGTCATCCTTTTTATACCGGTAAACAAAAATTTGTAGATACTGCTCGCAGAGTTGAAAAATTCCAAGAAAAAATGAAACGCGTTAAAAAAGTTGCCGGCACTCGCAAAGGAAAAAAAGTAAAAAGAGCTGCCAAGGCAAAAAAAGAAAAACAAGAGAAAAAGTCAAAATCCGAAAAAAAAGATAAAAAATCAAAATAGCCGTTAACAATTAAAAGCAGACCCTTATTTTTGGGGCTGTTTTTTTAACGGTTTATAGTCAGACGTTCTCAATTCTCAGGATATTACTTCCCTGTTGACTGTGAACCGAAAACTGTGAACTGTAAATATATGCAAAAAAAATATATACAACTAAAAAATAAATATAATCAACTGGAACAGGATTTACAAAATCCTGATGTTATTGCTGACCAAAAAAGACTAAAAACAGTAGCACAAGAATATGATGACTTAAAACCTATCATAGAAAAAATTATGGATTTGGAACAAGTAGAAACCAATTTAACAGGCACTCAAGAAATGGTAGACAATGAAACTGACGACATGAAGAAAATGGCTGAAGCCGAACTTGCGGAATTGGAAAAGAAAAAACAAAAATTAGAATCTGAATTGAAAAATTTAACCAAACCGACCGATCCTTTGGACAAAAAAGATGTCATCATAGAAATTAGAGCCGGTGCCGGTGGAGATGAGGCCGCCCTTTTTGCTGGCGATCTAATGCGAATGTATATGAAATACGCTGAAAGTAAAAAATGGAAGACAAAACTCTTAAATGAAAATCAAATCGGAATTGGCGGATATAAGGAAGTTATTTTTTCCATAGAAGGAAACAATGTTTATAAAAATTTGAAATATGAAATGGGTGTTCATAGAGTTCAAAGAATTCCCGAAACGGAAAAATCGGGACGTATACACACCTCTACCGCCAGCGTGGCTGTTCTACCTGAAATAGAAGAAACTGAATTTGAAATAGATCCCAATGACCTGCGTATAGATACATTCTGTGCCGGCGGCCATGGCGGCCAAAGCGTAAACACAACCTATAGCGCCGTTCGCATTACTCATATTCCAACCGACACCGTAGTCCAATGTCAGGATGAAAGATCGCAACTACAAAACAAAACCAAAGCCATGAATGTTTTACGTGCCAGGCTTTATGAACTGGAAAGAGAAAAACAGCAAGCTGAGATTGACACAAAACGAAAAAAACAAATTGGTAGAGCCGACAGAAGTGAAAAAATTCGCACTTACAATTTTCCGCAAGATCGTATTACCGATCATCGTATTAAAAAAAGCTGGAATAACATACAAAAAATTTTGGATGGAGACTTGGAGGACATCATCGAAGCTCTTCGTGTGGCTGATTATGAAGAAATGGAATCTTGAATTTCGAATCCGGAATTTTTAAATTTTAATATGGCGGAAACAATAGCTAAACTTTTACAAAAATCAAAAATCGATAGACGCGAAAGCGAATTGCTACTGTCTCATGTTTTGCAAAAAACACGCGAGTTTATTATTTCTCATCCCAAACAAAAAATTTCCAAGCTGCAGGAGATAAAATACAAAGCCTTGGCAAAAAAACGTTCCCGGGTTGTTCCAATCGCCTACCTAACCGGAAACAAAGAATTTTATGGTACAAATTTTTTAGTAAATAAGTATGTATTGATTCCCCGTCCGGAAACGGAAATGATTGTGGAAGAAGTTTTGTCGATTTTAAAAAATAAGGATAAGACAATCTTAATTGATGTCGGCACCGGATCCGGCTGCATTCCAATATCCGTCTCTTCAGCACTCGGGGACAGCAGCGGGACAACATATAAAATTTTTGCAACCGATATATCCCGAAAGGCCATCAGGATCGCCAAAAAAAATGCAAAAAAACACAAGGTAAAAATAGAATTTCTCCATGGCAATTTACTCCAACCAATTATAAATAAAAAATTGCTCACTACTCATTGTTCATTGCTCATTGTCGCCAACCTCCCCTACTTAACCGAAGACCAGTACCGATCCGAACCCTCAATCCAGCACGAACCCAAAAAAGCTCTTGTAGCGAGAAATCAAGGCCTGGCGCTATATGAAAAACTCTTCAAGCAAGTCCGGTCACTAATCTCTAATCACCAGTCACAAATCACCACAATCATCGAAATCGACCCCTCCCAATCCGAAGCAATCCCAAATCTGATAAAAAAATATTTTCCAAAAACAAAAATCGAAATAAAAAAAGATTTGGCAGAATTAAGCAGGCTTGTAATTTTTAGTATTAAAAAAAACCTAAATAAATAGGTTTTTGCTTGATCATCCGGCTGATCTAATATCCCGATCCAACTCATTTCCTTTCTCAATCATTTCTTTGTATTTAGTTCTTAGCGAACTTAATTCACGTTTTAATTCAGTTAATTCCATTACGGAACTCCTTATTTTTTCATTTAAATCTCGTATTTTCATTTCATCAGGCTCAGCTTGAGACCACATTTCTCCAACTTCATCTTCCCATTTTTCAACTTCCTTTTCCAGTTCAGTTATTTTATTTTTTAGTTCGGGGATTTCTTTATTACCCGTTACTTGAATTATGGCATTGTCCAATTTTTCATCTTTGGAGTTTGTGACATCTTCTTTTGTACTATCTTTAGTTTGTATATTTGTTTCCTCTTCATCAGATTCTCTTTTTAGGCGCTCTCTTCTTTTCTGTAGCGTTCTTCTTACATGTTCGGGAAGAGGCCCTGTTAATTTTCGTTTTACCATAATATTTATTTATAAAATTATTTATTTCCATTCTGTTTTGGTGCTTTGCGGTGTGACCTGCACCCAAGTCGTGCCGACTGTTAGGTTAATTTGTTCACCATTTTCATTATACCATTTTGTTCGCGCTTGTCTATTAGGTTTTTTCCAAGTACCTTCAAAAACTCGTCCGGCTGTAAAAACAAGCGCCTTTCCCTCTCCGATTGTTTCAATATCCAGACGGCCAACACCGTCAATTACCCGTGATTCAACAAACTGAACTATTATATTATCCGCGATTATCTTGCTCCCATTTTTATCCTTTTTTATCGCATTATTTTCATATCTGACATATTTTTCGGTTGATGTATTATATTTCCATGTAGGTTCAAAATAATACGACAAATAATTGATTGTTATTTCCGTAACACATTCGTCTTCGTGACAATTTTCATAATCTTCATATTTCCAAGAACTAAATTTCGTACTGCTGGCTTCATAAGAATATTTATCAAAACCCTTTTTCCAAAGTTCAGACGATGTATAAGTATTGTGAGGCGCCAAACGATCAACAGATCTCCAAAAATACCAGCTTCTGAAAAATTCATTAAAATCAAAAATATTATAATTTTTTATCAGTTGTAATGCCTGTGGTGAACCGCCAACATGAAAATACATCGGCTTGCCATACTCCTCTGTCCAGTCTAAAAAATATGGTCTGGCACTTCTGATGGGGCCAACGGATTCCACTTTTTCATCCATAATATAAAACGCCATAAAACGTGTATAATTTCCCTCCACCGGTGCTTCGTAAACCAGCACCGCTTCTGATAAACCTGATTGTGGACGCGCGTCCATATGATTGTCTATCATGGCAACAACCAAAGGCGGGTTGTTATTCTCATTACCCTGCAAACATAAACCGTCCACCAATCGTCTTGAGGTACATTCGCTTTTTTGTTCGATTTTCTCTTGCACGGTATCTACCAAACTGGTACCGGAAAATATGGACGATAAGTAGTTAAAACCAAAAAACAGCAAAAGAAAAAAAGCGGTGATCAAAACCAATGCGCTTAGCAAATAAATATACCTTATTTCATCAAGCCACGTAATTCCGCTTTTTATGGGAGATTTTTTATTTACAATTTTTTTTAAAATTTCTTTTGCCATAACCACTAAATTATACCACAAGCTTCCGATTAATTTAAAAAACCTCGCTGAGAAGAGCGAGATTTTTTTGTTTATTTTTCTTCTTTTTTGTCTTCTTCTTTTTCACCCTCTCCCTCGGTTTCCGATTTTTCCGATTCTTGTCCTTCTTCTCCTTCTTCAGTTTCCTCACCTTCTTTACCCTTTTCTTCAACCTCAACATCTTCTACAGAGGCTGTTTCTTCTTCCATTGCTTTTAGTTGTTCCTCAGTTAGAGGCGCTGACACTTTGGCGATTAAGGCGTCAGGATTATCAGTAACAGTAATACCTTCGGGAATACTTAAGTCAGCTATTGTAATAGTGTCATCGAATGTTTCCAAAACAGCCAAGTCAACTTTTATTTCAGATACCAAATCTTTTGGCAAACATTTTACATTTAAATAATCATTTCCTTTGACCAAAGTACCACCCAACTCTTTGACAGCGGGAGATTCATTGACAAATTCCAGCTCAATCGTAGTATACATTTCTTCTCCCATTTTTATCTGTCTAAAATCTACATGAATGATGTCATTTTTTACAGGATCATACTGAATATCCTGAATCAAAACCTTTACCGGTTCTTTTTCTCCCTCAACCGTTAAATCAATCAAGCTGGATTCACCGGCTTCATCATATAATTTTTCAAAAACATTATAATCCAAACTAACAGGTTGTGCTTCCTCCCGTTCCGGTCCGTATAAAATAGCGGGAATTTTACCCTGTTCTCTTAGTTCACCGGAATTTTTCGGCTCTCTTTTATCAACTTTTAGCGAATAATTCATATTTTATATAATTTATCAAATAATCGACAAAATTTTTTTCTCATGAAAGTATGAAAATCAAGTAATTCCTCTTCTGTGACCGGTCCGAATTTGCTAAATTTAATAACATCATCGGCACTCAGATCGGTTACCATCCCAATTGAGCTTAGCCCCGTCTCGGTGATCAATACAACGGACAATACGGAATTATTACACTCGGGACAAGTGGAATGTACCAAATTGGCATGATCATTTCTTTTCAAAACACTCATATCCTGCATTTCATATTCAACATTACACAAAGGGCATTCTCGAATTATTTTAATGCCCCTCTCGTCCGAGTCGTTTTTTTTATCCCTCTGGGAATTATCTTTATTCATAATGTGAGCTGCATTATAGCAAAAAAAATAAAAAAGTCAAGTGTATTTTAGCACTATTTATTGGCTGAACGAAATACGCTTTGGGCTATACCCAGTAGAAAAAAATTGATTATTAATGAAGACCCTCCATAACTTAAATACGGCAGCGTAATGCCCGTAACCGGTAATATACCCAAAGCACCGCCAATATTGAAAAAAATTTGTATAAAAAATAAACAAGCTATCCCTATTGCCAAATATGAACCAAAATCATCATTGCTTTTTTTGGCTATCGCAACCAAACGCCAAATTAAAAGAAAATATAAAATTAATACTATTATTACACCTACAAAACCCAATTCTTCGGCCAAAACGGAAAAAATAAAATCAGTTTGCGCTTCCGGTAAAAAATGTAATTGGCTTTGTGATCCAAAGCCCAAACCCCTGCCAAAAAAATTACCGGCTCCAATCGCTATTATCGATTGACTGACGTTATAACCGGCACCTAATGGATCCAAGTCGGGATTTAAAAATATTCTCAATCTGTCTTTTTGATAATCCTGGAGTAAAAAAAACCATGACATCACGGAAGTTAAAAATAATAGGGATATCAAGCCGGCCAGATATCTTTTTTTTGTACCGGTCAAAAATAACAGTAAAAACCAGATGGAGAATAATACCACAGCCGAACCCAAGTCGGGCTGCAACATAACCAAACCGGCGAGTATTACTGCGGATAAACCGCTTGTAAACACAAATTGCCATTTATCAAACTGCCTTCCGTGTCTTTCTATCCACCAGGCTAAAAACACTATCAAAGCCACCTTGGCATACTCCACCGGCTGAAAAGAAAAGCCGGCAAATTGAAACCACCCGGTCGTACCTCTTATGTTTACACCCCAAATCAATACGGCAATCAATAGAAAAAAAGCCGATATATAAAAAAATCTTGCCGCATACTGATAAAAAGTCTGATGTACACTGCCTGATAAAAAATAAACGGAAATACCAATTGACAAGGCTATAATTTGAGTTGGAAAATAGGTTAAATTCTCGCCTCTCGATAAATCTACACTGTATATGGATATAAGACCAATACCGGCCAAAATAAAAACTACGATTGTCAAAAAACAATCGTAATTTTTCAATAAGGAAATTTTGCCAAGCAGCCAGTTCATATTAGATTAAATGATGGTCAAAGCAGATTTTTTCGTCTTGTATTGTAAAATCTATCGTCATTTACCCGGTTGAATATACTCGGAGCTGTCAAAAACATTGATAATCGGATTGAGTAAAATAGCATCCACGTCTATTCCCTCGCTAAAACTTCTCAAATCGATCGTCCTGGTTTCTCCGGCTCTAAACTCGGGAACCGCCAGGTATAGTACACCGGTTCGATTTCCGCTATTTAGCAATTCAACATAAAATTCCGCTTCCCAGTAACTATATGCGGTATCATTTGTTAAGTCAAATTTAATACTACTTGCGGGAAGATCCAAACTGCCCCCGGCTCTTGTAAATTCAAAGTTGTCAGTTATAAAAATAAATCTTTGATTAATATAGTCTGAAACATTTGGAACCATATGAGCATCTATACTGCGCCATTCAATATTTTCAATAACCAGCCTGGCTCTGGTTGGATAAGAACTTTCTTCATGAGCAAAAACCACAAACGGTCTTTCCTGCAAAGGCAAAATAATTGCCTCTTCACTTTCTGTTTCTCCGCCATTATAGATATATTTAAATTTTACTCGAGCCGCCCACCTATTATTGGGATTTTGCACGGTCGTCACAAAATCATATTGTCCATTTGAAGAAGTAAAAACTTCGGCATTTCCCAACTGAAGTTGTTGCGCACCATATAATGCATGCAAACTTTGATAGTCATTCAATTCAAGTGTTTGTTTTGTCAGCATGTCTCTATCGGAAAAATAATCAAAAA
This sequence comes from Candidatus Magasanikiibacteriota bacterium, assembly GCA_014729395.1. Classification (GTDB taxonomy): domain Bacteria; phylum Patescibacteriota; class Patescibacteriia; order Magasanikbacterales; family UBA922; genus WJJZ01. Next base: position 89,821 of record WJJZ01000002.1, on the reverse strand, counting down.
TCAAATACTTCCCCCATCCAAACAAACTATAACCTACAGTTATTATACAAAAAACCGCTAACGCTCCGATACCGATTTTTTGCAAGAGCAATTTATTCTTTACATACCAAGTTGCCGCTTTTAATTCACCACTGCCAAAACTACCGCTTGGGTCTTCATAACGCGAAGCTAAATCTTCTTTTTTATTTTTTCCAAATTTTAATTTATCAAATAACATAATCAAAGATGTATTTTTGTATTTTTTACTATTATACACTAAAAAAAGCATTATAAACAGCCCTTGTCCGCGGGGCTGATACATGGTATAATAATCGCGCTTTGAATTAATATTTTTTAAAAAAGATATGCCTAAAAAGCGTGTACAAAAAGGCAGGGTTACAGCTAAAAAGACACAAGCCAAGAAAAAAGTTCAGAAAAAAAAGCCTGTTTCACGAAAAAATACTAAAAAACAAAAAACCGGTTATAGTGCAAAGAACATAACCGTTTTAGAAGGATTGGAAGCGGTTAGAAAAAGACCGGGAATGTACATTGGATCAACCGGACCAAGAGGCTTGCACCACATGATTTGGGAAGTAGTGGATAATGCCTTTGATGAAGCTATGGCCGGACATTGTGATGATATTGTAATAAAATTATTACCTAACTCATGGGTTTCGGTAACAGACAATGGACGCGGAATCCCGGTAGACATTCATCCAACAAAAAAAGTCTCCGCCCTGCAATTGGTAATGACCCAACTTCATGCGGGTGGTAAATTTGGTGATGGCGGCTACAAAGTTTCCGGTGGACTTCACGGTGTCGGTGTTTCAGTGGTAAATGCCTTATCTACAGAGGTCAAAGCGATTGTTCATAGAGACGGCAAAATATGGGAGCAAGAATATAAACTCGGCAAACCACTAAAAAAAGTAAAATCAGTGGGAAAAACCAAAAAAAGCGGAACCACCATTTCTTTTAAACCGGATCCTGATATTTTCGAATCTTTGCATTACAACTGGAAAACAATTATTGATCATTTGCGTCAGCAGGCTTATCTAACCAAAGGTGTTAAAATTACAATAATAGACGAACGAAGTAGCGAAGAAAAAGAGAAAGACGAATCAGCTTTAAAATATGCAAAAAACAGTTATCTTTTTTATTTTGAAGGTGGTATTGCCAGCTATGTAAAACATATCAACAAAAACAGAGAACCCAAACATGAAAATATATTTTATGTTGAAAAAACAGTTGATGAAGTAGCTGTGGAAATAGCTTTGCAGTATACTTCCGACTACTCTGAATCAATGCATGCATTTGCCAACAATATCATCAATCCGGATGGTGGCATGCATATCTCCGGATTTAGAAGCGCTCTTACCAGAACCCTGAATACCTACGCCAGAAATAAAAACATTTTAAAAGAAAAAGATAATAATCTGAGTGGTGAAGATGTTAGAGAAGGTCTAACCTCAATCGTTTCGGTTAAAATTCCCGAACCGCAATTCGAAGGACAAACCAAATCAAAACTGGGTAACCCGGAGGTCAAACCCATAGTCGAATCCGTATTTGCCGAAGCCTTTATGATCTTTTTGGAAGAACACCCCAAAGACGCTGAAGGTATCATTGGAAAATGTATCTTGGCGGCCAAAGCTAGACATGCGGCCAGAGTGGCGAGAGAAAGTGTTTTGAGAAAAGGAGCCTTGGAAGGTTTTACATTACCCGGCAAACTGGCAGATTGCTCCAGCCGTGATGCCTCCATATCAGAGTTATATATTGTTGAGGGTGATTCTGCCGGAGGTTCAGCCAAACAAGGCCGAGATAGAAATACTCAGGCCATACTTCCCCTTCGTGGTAAAGTTTTAAATGTCGAAAGAGCCAGGCTGGACAAAATTTTAACAAATAACGAACTGAAATCTTTGATAATTGCTCTTGGTACAAACATAGGCGAACAATTTGATATAGAGAAACTAAGATATCATAGAATTGTTATTATGACTGATGCCGATGTTGATGGCGCACATATTCGAACTCTGCTTCTCACCTTGTTTTTTCGCTACTTTCCGGAGCTTATAAATGAAGGTTATCTCTACATTGCCCAACCACCTCTTTATAGTATAAAAAAAGGTAAAGCCATAACTTGGATATATAATGATGAGGAGTTGGAAAAATATAAAAAGAAACATAAAATAAAAGACGAAGAAATAGATATTAAAGAAGATGGTGAAGAGAGTGAAGATGATAGCGACGAAGACACAAAAACCGGCAAGAAAAAAACCAAGTTGAATATTCAACGTTACAAAGGTTTGGGTGAAATGAATCCTGAGCAACTTTGGGAAACCACCATGAACCCGGAAAATAGAGTCATGAAAAGAGTTACTATTGAAGACGCGGAAAAAGCCAGTGAAATATTTGATATTTTGATGGGAAGCGAAGTTGCACCCAGAAAGAAATTTATTCAGACAAATGCCAAGAGTGTAAAGAATTTGGATATTTAAAAAAGGCCCAAAAGACCGGAAAAGCTATTGAAATCTAAAACCACCGGGATTGCCGGTGGTTTTTTATTAGATAAAAAAAGAGGGTGCAAAAACTTCTTCTTATATAAAATAAGACAGCTACCATCTCGCCCCTTCTCCATATACACCTTTCTTGATTCCCGCCTTTTTACTTTTTTATCAGGACAAACAAAAACTACCGGAAATCCGGTAATTTTTAGTAATCCTATAAAACTTATTTCATCTTAACATCCACTAACAAAGGCTGGTGGTCGCTTAAACCTTTCGGACCAATTTCCTTTTTTAAAACGTCAAATTTATCCTCCTGAAACAATGTCCAATCAAGCTTGCCTTTATAAACTTTAAAAATCTCAAAAGTTTTATCTTGTGATTCAAACGGATCTCTATATTCTTTATCCCTTGTTTTTAAAGTCCCTTCTTCTGCATTTTCTCTAGTCTTTGATTGAGAGAACTCCAAATCTTTCCACATATCAGCAGCTGATTTGCCAATTCTTTTTGCTCCTTTTACAAAAAAATCTCCACGGTTACCGGGCATAAGCCCGGCCAATCCATGAGTTAAGGTATTAAGATCGCCCACAATGATTGTGGGTGCATCTTCTTTTTCCGCATCATCCGCCACCTGATCAAACTGAGCCAGCCGACCTGTTTCTCCGCCAACTTTATCCTCAAAATGAGAATTATAAAGCAAAACTTCACGATTACCTATTTTGACTCTTATCTTCTGACTAATTCTCTGTCCAATTCTTGGTTCCGCTTCTCCACTCTTGCTCTTTCTTTCCCAATCATGCCAGAGCTTGTGCAATTTCAAGCAAGCCACTCCATCAGATTCAATCGGGTACTTGCTCAGAAAAGCTTGACCGTGCACCCCACCTCCTTTGCCAAGCCTAGGATTATCTCTTTGTTGTGTGGGAAATTTTTGTTTATCATCAACTTCCACGAATTCGGTTGTATAGCCTACGTATTTATAGCCGGATTCGGCTGCCATTTTTAAAGCTATGTTCTGATCTCCGGTTCTTTCACAGCCCCAGTCTACCTCTTGTAGACAAACTACATCCGGGGACTCTTTTTTTAAATATTCAATTTGTTTGTCTACTTTATAGCCTCTCTCAATATTCCAGGAAAGGATGGTAAAATCCGGTTTATCCTTATCTTCCGGTTCTTTGTCCGCTACAGTCTCATCCACCCAAAATACAGTCTCGGCATTATTTGGCAAACCTTTTTCCCTTAGTATCTTTTCCCCTTCTTCTCTTACCTGCCTATTAAATTCAATCTCTTCCAAAGTCGGTTCATCGTTTTCATATTCCCTTAAATCTTTTAAGGCTCTATCGGTTTCATCAGGGTTGACAACGCTTTTTATCTCATGGCGGGTATAATTTTTATATTTTTCTTTCTCCGGTAACTCCATTATACCAACTTCTCTGTTTCTCAGCATATACATTAAAACTAAAAAATTATTCAATATACTAATAATACTATAGATTAAAATATTCACAAAACTACTTGACAAACTTACCTAACTTTAGTATATTATCAGCATCAATCGGCCACGGGCCGTTTTTAAATAAAAAAATTTTAATTTTATGGCAAAAATGACTAAAATGAGCCAAAAAATAACTGACTATTTCAAAGGTTCGGTTGCGGAAATGAAAAAAGTGGTCTGGCCAACAAAAAAACAGACCACTACCTACTCCATTATCGTTATCGCTATGAGTATCGGAGTAGCTGTTTTCTTTGGAGTTTTGGATTATATCTTTAATATCATCTTAGAAAAAATCATTTAAAAAAGGCAAAAAAAAGCCTTTTTAGGCCTTTCGAGCTTTTCTAGCATTTTAAGCATTTAACCTATGGCTAAACAAACTCTAGACCTCGGCAAACGCTGGTACGTACTTCATACATATAGCGGTTACGAGGAAAACGTAAAAAGAAACCTGGAACAAAGAATTGACACTTTTGATATGCATGATAAAATCTGTTCGGTTCTGGTTCCAAAAGAAAAAAAGATTAAAATAAAAAACGGTAAACGCCAAACTGTAGAAGAAAAGATCTTCCCCGGTTATGTTTTGGTGGAGATGATTGTTACAGATGATTCCTGGTATGTGGTAAGGAATACCCCGAATGTTACCGGTTTTGTCGGTTCCGGAACCACGCCAACTCCAATCGATCCGAAAGAAATGTTAAATCTTACCAAGAGGATGAAAGTGGAAGAACCAACACACAAAATTGATGTAAATATTGATGATCCGGTAAGAATTATAGATGGACCGTTTAAAAACTTTGAAGGAAAGGTGGAAACAGTTGACGATGGTAGAGGTAAAGTAAAAGTACTTGTTAGTATGTTTGGAAGAGAAACACCGGTTGAGCTTGATGCGCTACAAGTCAAAAAATTATAAATATAATCCGAGGTGCTCCTTTATGGACAAGCTTCTCACCTCATAAAAACAACGAAAATAATATGGCAAAAAAATTAATGACACAAATCAAACTGCAAATTATGGGAGGAGCGGCTAACCCCGCCCCACCGGTTGGACCTGCACTTGGTCAGCACGGATTGAACATCCAAGATTTTTGCACCCAATTTAACAATGCCACCCAGGATAAAAAAGGTGAGGTGGTACCGGTGGTAATTAATGTCTATGAAGATAGAACATTTGACTTTATTACCAAGGTAGCTCCGGCAAGCGCATTGATTAAAAAAGCGGCCGGTATAAAAAAGGGTGCGGGTAATCCTTTGAAAGATAAGGTTGGTAAAATTACCAAGGCCCAAGTAAAAGAAATCGCAGAAAAGAAAATGCCTGACTTGAATGCAAATGATGTAGAGGCCGCCATGAAAATCATAGAAGGTACAGCCAGGCAAATGGGTGTGAAGGTGGAGTAAAACTGCGTATTAAAAAATAAAAAGACATCGGCTCTAAGGCCGGTGTTTTTTAAGTTCTAAATTAATTTGCTATAATATATAAAATAAATAAACCTATCAAAGTTTCCAGGTATCATTCATCAAAATAAACCCCGGCAGAACCGTGTCATTCCCGCGAAGGCGGGAATCCAGCCTACCACAACAAACTTCTTCTCCTGGATTCCCGCCTTCGCGGGAATGACAAAACAGCTATATATTATAAATCAATATTTTTATCATTATTTAAAATTTTTATGCCCAAAAATAAACCAAAAGCGGTCTTCTATACCTTCGTCCCGGACATGAATGACTATCTAAAAAGCAAAACAAAAAAATTGAATGTAAAAATAATCAACGAGCCATTGAATAAAAAAAATATTGACCCAAAGACAGAAATACTGGGAGTATTTGTGGATTCTAAAGTAAACAAAGAGGTATTGGATAAACTACCGGAACTGAAAATGATAACCACATTCTCCACAGGTTACGACAATGTAGATATAAAAGAAGCCAAAAAAAGAGGTATTCCGGTTTGCAATGTTCCGACTTATGGAGAAAATACAGTTGCTCAGCACGCCATGGCTTTAATTTTGACCCTTTCAAGAAGAATTTTTGTTGCAGCCGAGCGCGCCAAACACGGCATATATGATTATCATGGCCTAAGAGGTTTTGATTTAAAAGATAAAACTGTCGGTGTTGTTGGTACCGGGCATATTGGTATTTATTTGATAAAAATGCTCAAAGGTTTTGAGGTGGACGTAATTGCCTATGATGCCTTTCCAAAAAAATCTTTGCAGAAAAAGCATGGTTTTAAGTATGTCTCCACTTTAAACACTTTGCTTTCAAAGTCAGATATCATTTCTATGCATGTTCCCCTTTTCCCCAGTACCTACCATATGATAAATACTAAAAATATAAAAAAAATAAAAAAAGGTTCATATATAATAAACACCGCGAGAGGTGGGCTGATAGAGCCAAAAGCACTTCTTTGGGCACTGGAAACAAACAGGATAAACGGAGCCGGCCTGGATGTTTTTGAAGATGAAGAACTTATAGATGCACCAAAAAGAGTCTTAAATAAAATAAAAGATAAGAAAAAACTAAAAAACAATGAAATCAATCACAAAATAATCAATCACCCCAATACAGTTGTTACCCCGCACAGCGCTTTCAACAGTACTGAAGCTATAAAACGTATAATTGATACGGCCGTTGATAATGTAAATGCTTATCTTAGTGGTAAGAGACAGAATGATGTTACATAACAGTTCTCAGTTCACAGCCAACAGGCATTGTTTAAAGTCAAAATTTAATCGACCTCTGCTGGTCTTCGACTCCGAAGTCTAGCGATTTCGTCGCTCAGACTTGAGGAGCTGTGAACAGTGAACTACCTTTCCTTGACAAAAAACTCCAAATTTAGTATAAATATAGCACTTTAAACAAGTGGGACCTTGACCACTCAAGGGCTTGTACCACACAAAAATATATCTATGTCAAAAAGAATGAATGAGCAAAAGGCTAAATTAGACCCTACGAAAGCCTATAGTTTAGACGAGGCGATAGCACTCGTTAAAGAAACATCTACAGTAAAATTTGATGCTTCTGTAGAACTTCACGCTAGTCTTGGGATTGATCCTAAAAAAGGCGACCAACAAATTCGTACCACAGTTGTATTACCTCATGGCAGCGGTAAAACAAAAAAAGTTGCCGCTTTTGTCGGATCTAATGATGAGAGTGCTGCCAAAGATGCCGGAGCGGATTTTGTCTGCGGTGAAGAAGATATAAAAAAAATCAAAGATACCGGTAAAATTGAGTTCGATATTGCCGTTGCCACACCTGAAATGATGCCAAAGCTGGCTGTAGCTGCCAAAGTTCTGGGACCAAAAGGCCTGATGCCCAGTCCGAAAACTGGAACTGTAGGACCAAACGTGGCCGAGATGGTTGAAGAATTGAAAAAAGGAAAAATGGCTTTTAGAAATGATGACGGTGGTAACATACATTTAATGGTTGGAAAAATAAGTTTTGATGAAAAAAAGCTGAAAGAGAATATAGAGACTTTTATTGACGCACTAAAAAAAGCCAAACCGATTGGAATGAAGGGTACCTTTATAAAAGCCCTTTACCTAACCAGTTCGATGGGGCCGAGCATCAAAATTGAAATTTAAATAAAAAAGACCGCCATAAATAGGCGGTTTTTTAATTTGTATACGGTTTGACCAGCTCTCTGGTGTCCTGTAAAATAAAACATAATAATTAAAATACCTTATGTCTGTAAATGAACATAAAAGACCCACTTGGGACGAATATTTTATGGAGGTGGCACACGCTGTCGCCAAAAGAGCCACTTGCGACAGAGGTCGCTCCGGCTGTGTAATTGCCAAAAATAAGCAAATTTTGGTAACCGGATATGTAGGTTCAGCTGCCGGACTTCCACACTGTGATGAAGTCGGCCACCAAATGAAAACGGTTACCCATGAAGATGGCCACCAAAGCCAACACTGCGTAAGAACAACGCACGCTGAGCAAAACGCTATTGTTCAGGCTGCAAAAATCGGTATTGCTATAAAAAATGCCACGCTTTATTGTAAAATGACACCCTGTACGGTTTGCGCTCGTATGATAATAAACGCAGGAATAAAAAGAGTGGTCTGTGAAAAAAAATATCATGCCGGTGAAGAAAGCGAAATTATGTTTAGAAAAGTCGGTATAGAACTTGACTATTTTGAAGAAGAATTTGAAAAATATGACAACCAATAAAATTATTTTGGGATTTGTAGGACCTCTGGCAAGCGGAAAAGGAACATCGGCCAGCTATCTCAAAGAAAAATATGCTGCAAATACGCATCGATTTTCTACCATGCTCCGCGATATGTTGGATAGAATCTATCTGGATAAAAGCAGAGACAATCTCATAAAAATGTCCGAGGCTATCAGAGAAAAATTCGGCGAAGACATAATGGCAAAGGCAATGGCAGGCGATGCAAAAAAAGACCCGAATAATATCGTGGTAATTGATGGTATCAGACGTCCGGCAGATATTGAATATCTAAGTCAAAATCCGGATTTTATCTTGGTGGCGATAGATGCAGATATAGAAAAAAGATATGAAAGAATAATTAAAAGAGGAGAAAATGCGGATGATAAAAGCAAAACCTTTGAAGAGTTTCAAGCCGACCACCAAAGATCGACCGAAGTAACAATTCCAGGTGTAATGGCTGAAGCTGATGAAAATATTGATAATAATGGCAGTTTGCAAGAACTTTACTCCCAACTTGATAAATTAGTAAATAAATATAGATGATATGAAACAATATATTGAAATAGTAAAAACAATTTTAGAACAAGGAGAAAAAAAAGATGACAGAACGGGAGTCGGTACGATTGCTATACCGGGAATGATATTTGAACATGATATGAGCGATGGCTTCCCCCTGCTAACCACAAAAAAAGTTCCTTTCAGGCTGGTAAAAACCGAATTGGAATTTTTTATAAAAGGAATAACTGATAAAAAATGGCTTCAAGATAAAAAAAATCATATTTGGGACGAATGGGCTAATCCCAAAAAAGCCCCGTATGGACATGACGAGGAATCTAAAAAAAGAATGGCCGAAGAGAGAGATTTAGGTGCCATATATGGTTTTCAGTGGCGTCATTTCAATGCTCCCTATGATGATTATAAGACAGACTACCGCGGCCAAGGTGTTGACCAGCTGAAAAAAATTGTCAATACACTGAAAAACAACCCCAGTGACCGGCGTATGATTCTTTCCGCATGGAATCCCTGCATGCTGGATCAAATGGCACTACCACCATGTCACTATTGTTTCCAAGTGACAATAATAAACAATAAATTAAATCTCCTTTGGAATCAGCGTTCGGTTGACTCTATGCTTGGTCTTCCCTTTAATATTGCAAGCTATGCACTTCTGCTACATCTACTTGCAAAAGAAAGTAGTTTTGCCGAAGGTAAATTGGTTGGTTTTTTAGCGGATACACATATTTACAAAAATCATATTGAGGGCGCCAAAGAACAAATTAGTCGTGACTATACCAAATATAATTTACCAAAAATAGGAACTGAAAATTTTACATCCATTTTTGATTGGTCATCTGATCAGACCAAAATAATTGATTACCAAAGCTATCCGAGTATAAAATTTGATATAGCTGTTTAAAAACTTATGAAAATTCAAATCAAAAGAATAGATAAGTCACTCCCCTTGCCACAATACCAAACAGATGGTTCGGTGGCTTTTGATCTGTACAGCCGAGTTGATATGATAATAGAGCCGAAAACTTTGGATTTTATACCGACAAATTTTATTATAAAAATCCCGGTAGGCTTTATGCTCTCTATTACTCCCCGCTCCAGTACACCCCGCAAAAAAGGCCTATTAAGTCCGCATGGAGTCGGTATAATTGATCAGGATTATCATGGTGAGGAAGACGAGATAAAACTAATGTTGTATAATTATACTGATGATAAGGTAGACATAAAAAAAGGCGAAAGAATCGGCCAAGCTTATTTTGTCCCGATTGAAAAAGTAAATTTTGAAGAAGTGGAAAAAATGAACGAAAACAACCGCGGAGGTTTTGGAAGTACCGGAACCTATTAATAATAATTAATATATTAATATGCCAACCCAAAATAAAATCGATCAATATTTAAAAGAAGCCAGGGAGGCTTTCAAAAAATTCTTGCGAAGGGATAAGGAAATTAAAAAAGAACTTGAGGAACTTCGCAAAGAAGTAGATATATTAAAACAAAAAGGTAATTTAGATAAATTGTCATAAATTAAAATATATGCCAGAAGCAGTACCACAAAAAAATACCGGCTCGGAACAGGTCTCGCCCCCGCCGCCACCCTCACCGGAACAAAAAGCCGACCTGGAAAAAACCGAACAAAGCCCGCTGGAACAGGGTCTTGAAGAAATGAACGAAGAAGAAAAACAGGCCACCCTCTTGTCCGAAAATAACGAAAACGAGCTGGGAACCATAAAAAAAGATACTGAAGAAATTAAAAAGACAGTTGGCGGACACAATGAAAAAATCAATGATATAGACAATAGAGTAACCAAATTGGAAGCTCAAAATAAAAGGAATATAAAAGGCTTTTTGTCCAAAATAAAAAGAGTTGCCGGCAAAGCAACCGGAAAAATATTTGGTAGAGGCGAAAGTCTGAGAAAAGAGACAAAAACATATCGAAAAATGTCGAAAAAAGATAAAGCTGAATTTGATAATGTTGTTGACCAGTTTCACTTAGGTGGATATAAAGGTGTATATGAATATGTGAATAAAAACAGAGGTCAGATGAGTGAAAAGCTAAAAAAATTCTTGGATGACGACTGGTTAAATCAAGTTCGTGAAGCAATTCCGACTGAGACTGAATCTACTGATAAAGCAACCGGTTCCGAGATTGACACCGAAGTTGACCAACCTTCTTCTGCCTCGTCTACCACAAAAGAAGAAAGCGAGGAAACATCCAAAACTGACGCCAAAATTGAACCGGAAACAGAAACTCCGAAAGAGGATGAATCTGAAAAAGAAACCGATGCTGAGCCACAGCCGGATACCTCGGAAGCCGAAGATAAAAACGATCAGCCCGAACCGAAAGAACCGGAAAAAAAACCCGAATACGCAGAAATGACTGGATCAGAGATGAGAGATCTAACAGCTTCGAGCGTAGAAGATGACATAAAAGATAGTATGAAAAAAACCATAAGAGACGAATACGATGAAAACATTGATGACAAACTGTTGAATAAAATAATTGCTCAAATAGCTACCTTAGACAGATCGCCGGAAGATCTAAAAAACAAAGAAGCCGTTTTAGACATGTATAATGAAGCTCTTGAAAACGATGATCCCGAAATTCGCAGTCAAATAGTGAAAATAGAAGAAATTATTAAATCACAAGGAGAGACAACTAACAAAAAAATATCTCATGATGTCAGACGCTTGATCAATAAATGGATTGAAGATGATAAGAATGATTATTTCGATGACAATGATAAAATTTATGAGGCTTACAAACAAATAAAAGAAGGGAGGAATAAAATAATCGAAGGAAAAGAGCTGAATTCTTTAGATATAGCCAAAGATGAACCGGTAATTATTGGTGATTTGAATAAATACGGTTTTAAAATACTTCACAGTAACCACAAAGCCGGTCAAGACGCTTTTGCCGTAAGTGGGGACCGAAAAACCTTTGCTGTCTGTGACGGTATGGGTAGCTATGGAAAATCCGGAGTTTTGGCAAAACAAATTTCTCATGAGCTGGTGAATCTTGATATGTCTTTGGATGAAATTTTTAATACAAGTAACGGAAGAAATAAATTGTATCTTATATTGGATAAAATAAAAAAATCTCAGGAATATAAAAATGCAAATGAGAGAGAAGGGAAATGGACAACCCGAAGAGATTTGGAATCGGCATTTACCACCCTAACTATTGTCCAAAAGCAAACAGATGGTTCGTGGAAATTTGTCGTGATGGGAGACAGTCCACTTTATATAAGAAATGAAAATGGTGAGTATACAGGGTTCGGCGATGAAACTGCCGGAATCAGTTTAGCGGATCATGCTTTTGGCATAGAGCTCGGAAATACTGATATAGGTTTTGTTGAAAATATTCACAATATAGAATACCAACCGGGAAGACAAATTTGCATAGCCACAGATTTTTTTTCAGATAATTACTTAGATTTTTCAGATAAGGATGCAAAAGCTGAAAATAATAGTTCAGGTCAAGTCGGAAATACGGCAAATAAAAGAAATTTTACACGTGAACCTATGGATTTTGATAAATACAAAAATCCTGAAGACTTCGTACGTACTGTCACAGACCCCTCACTCAACAAACCGGATGATGCGACATTAATTTTAATCGACATGGATAAACACAACGAAAAAAACAAATAAAAAAGAAGTCACAGTTGTATATATAAAGATATGAAAACAATCCTAATGATGGCTATTACCGTTGACGGAAAAATTGCCAAACACACAACCCATGCCGCTGATTGGACCAGTAAAGCCGATAAAAAAATCTTTGTAACAGAAACCAAAAAAGCCGGCGCCATTATTATGGGTCTAACCACCTATGAAACAATCGGCCGGCCACTCCCGGGTAGACTTAATGTTGTTATGGATTTTGAACCGGACACAAACAAAAATATTCCGGATTTATTGGAATTTACCAATTCACAGCCAAGAGAATTACTTGATGAACTCAAAAACAGAGGTTTTGAAGCAGTGATAATCGGTGGCGGCGCCACCATTAACGGACTTTTCCTAAAACTTGGCCTACTTGATGAACTCTGGCTGACAGTGGAACCAAAACTTTTTGGCGAAGGCCTACCTCTATTTGCCAAAGCTGATGTCGATCTAGACTTAAAACTTCTGGAAACAAGACAACTTGATGATAATGTCCTCCAGCTAAGATACAAAATTAACAAATAGTATTATGTATATTGTAATAGACGGCATTGATGGATCGGGTAAAAGCACGGTCATTAAAGCTTGGGCTGATTTTTTTGTTAATCAAAATAAAAAAGTATTTGACCTAAAAAACTATTGGCAAAAAAAACACTGCCACCCTAATCCAGGTGAACTGGACGATTATGATGTTGTTGTATCTGCCGAACCGACCACTGTTTGGGCCGGAGCGTCCATTAGACAAGAAATGATCCTGAATGGTAAAAATTACACCCCAACATCTATGGCTGATGCGTACGCCCTTGACAGAATGGTTTTGCTAAAAAGATTAATTCTACCTCTTAGATCAAAGAATAAAATTATTCTGCAAGATCGATCTGTGAGCACATCTATTTGCTATCAGCCCTTACAAACCAACAGTAACCTGAAAATGGATGATATTGCTGCGATTGAAGGAAATACTTATGCCTTGAATAATGCACCTGAGCATCTTGTAATTGCCGATGTAAACGCTAACGAAGCTATAAATAGACTTAGTGGCAGAGTGGAGAAACAAGATCTAGCTATCTTCGAGAAGAAGAACTTTTTGGAAAAAGCAGCACATACTTTTAAAAGCCCTGATTATCAAAAATACTTTACTGAACGTGGAACACAAATCCATCTCTTGGATTGTAATGAAAAAATTGATATAATGAAACAAAGAGGTATTGAACTATTACAAAGCATTATTTAATTAATAAATAACATCACAATATGTTAATTTCCGCAGGTAATATTATCTCCGAGAGTATAAAACTCTATAGAGATAATGCCAAGCTTTTCTTGCAGTACATGGGGCTACTTTTTATCCCGGCTGCAATAACAAGCGTCTTAGCGCTTTTTGGCAATAATGGCGCTATGGTTTTCATTAATTTATTGGTAGCTATCGCAGCTGCAGTGGTAAGCATTTGGATTTCCATTGCTTTTATCAGGGCAGTGGTTGACAGATACCAGAATAAAAAAGCCGGTGCCATCCAACCGGAATTACAAAAAGCGACAGAAATGATTTTACCGGTCGTATTAGTATCCATCTTAACCGGATTGGCGGTTCTTGGAGGATTAATTCTACTCATTATCCCCGGAATAATATTTGCTGTGTGGTTTGCTTTTTCATATTATATTGTTATTTTAGATAATAAAAAAGGTACAGAAGCCTTAAAAGCCAGCAAACAAATGGTACAGGGCAGATGGTTTGGTGTTTTTTGGAGATTACTTGCACCGGGAATCGTTTTTGCGCTTCTTGGATTCATAGCTCAGGCTATTATAATGCTTCCATTTCGTCCAATCATGGATACACAAATGGGTGTAATGTTGGCAAGTTTCTTCAGCTCAGCGGTTGCGCTTGTCATAGCACCGTTTGGCAGTGCTGCTCAGTCAATCTTATATATTGAACTCAAGAAAACTCCCGCTGCTGTAAATATGTCCCCGGAGGCAAATCGGGAGACAAAAATGGATGATTCAAATATGAAAGAAGAGAAGAAATAATAAACTATATTATTTAAAAAGACCTGCCAAGAGCGGGTCTTTTATTTTTTTGCCGATAATGATAAAATCAAAACATACTTATTGAATTAATATGGAAAAATATATATCAATCATTGGCATGGAGGTTCATGTTGAACTAGCCACAAAAAGCAAAATGTTTTGTTCGTGTAAAAATGATACAAACGAAAATCAGTCCAATACAAATATCTGTGAAATCTGTACCGGCCAACCCGGTACACTGCCCGTACCCAATAAAAAAGCAATTGAGTGGACCGTCAAAATCGGTAAAGCTTTGAATTGTAAAATAAATGAAACTTCAAAGTTTGACCGTAAACACTACTTCTATCCGGATTTGCCAAAAGCTTATCAAATCTCCCAATATGACGAACCGATCGCTTATAACGGTACTATGAACTTGGACATGAAGCTTGAAGATAATATTAGAAAAAATGCCGATATTGGCATAGAAAGAGTACATTTGGAAGAAGATACAGCCAAACTTATACATAATAAAAAAAACGCAACCCTGGTTGATTTTAATCGCGCCGGCGTACCTTTGGTTGAAATAGTAACAAAACCGGACTTTAAATCAGCCGTTGAAGCAAAAATATATTGTAAAAACCTAAGAACACTATTCCGATATCTGGGAGTTAGTGATGCTGATATGGAAAAAGGTCAAATGAGATGTGAGGCTAATATATCAGTTCAACCGGCCGGATCTTTTGAAATTGTAAAAGGAGTTGTGAAGCCACTAGATGACCACAAACTAAATCACAAAGTTGAATTAAAAAATTTAAATTCTTTCAAAGCTGTAGAAAAAGCGATTGAATATGAAATAGAAAGACAGCTTAATCTATTGAAAAAAAATAAGACCTGGCAACAACAAACCCGAGGCTGGGACGAAAAAAAACAAGAGACAATACTGCAAAGAACCAAAGAAAATGCCGAGGATTACAGATATTTTCCAGAACCCGATATTCCACCGTTTCATCCTATGGAAATAGCCGGAAAAATTGATATAGGAGAAACTCCCATTGAAAAGCAAAATCGTTTTCACAGTGAATATGGTTTTTCACTGTCTGACTCAAAGATATTGACAAACGATCGGCAATGGGCCGACTTTACTGAATCAGTAATGAGCGAATTGGTTGATTGGTTATACAGTTTACCCGAAGTAAAAGGCGAAAGCGATAAAATAAAAGAAGATAAAAAAAATAAGATAGCTCGACTGGCCGGTGGTTGGTTGACCAGTAAATTGACGGGGATAATGAGTGAAAAAAATAAAGTGATAGCTGATATCAAATTATCGGCTGAAAATTTTGCCGAGCTAATTGCCCTGGTCTACACTAATAAAGTAAATTCAACCAACGCCCAAAAAATCCTTTTGGAAATGGTTGAAGCGGAAACCGATAAAGACCCTACGCATATAATGGAAGAAAAAGGCTATGGTCAAGTCAGTGATGAAAGAGAACTATCGAAAATAATTTCTGATACAATAAAAAGTTACCCCAAACAAGTAGAAGAATATAAATCAGGCAAAGAAGCCGTGTTGAAATTTTTAGTCGGTATGGTTATGAAGGCAACTGAAGGAACTGCAGATCCGCAAGTTGTCGATAAACTATTAAAAGAACAATTATCAAAATAATTCAAAAACGACACCAAAAAGGTGTTGTTTTAAAGTCCTCAAAATATGAAGCATATACCTCTTGCCCTAACCTATGACGATGTTCTAATAATACCAAAAAGATCCAGCTTTAAATCAAGATCGGAAGCACAAACAAAAACCAAATTAACAAAAAAAATTGATATTAATATTCCAATTGTAAGTTCGAATATGGATTCGGTAACTGAATCTAAAATGGCCATTAAATTGGCCAGGCTTGGAGGTATCGGGATATTGCATAGATTTATGACAATTGAAGACAATGTTGAGGAAGTAAAAAAAGTAAAACGTGCGCAAAGTTATATAATATCAGATCCATATATAATTGATCCCGAAAAAAAAATTGAAGAAGTAAAGACCTTTATTCAATCTGTTGGAGTAAGTGGTTTGCTGGTAGCAAGAGAAGATCGAAAATTACTTGGTATCCTATCCAGCAGAGATTTTATGTTTGCCAATGGAGACTACGAAAAAGTCTCTGAAATTATGACTCCCAAAGAAAAATTAATCGTAGGTAATCCGGAAACAACATTTGAAGAAGCAAAAAAAATATTTGCCAAACACAAAATTGAAAAATTACCCCTCGTTGATGACAATTATCGTATTGTCGGACTAATCACAAGTGATGATATAAGACATTTGGTTAAATACCCTATGGCGGTAAATGATAAACAAGGTAGATTGCTAGTGGGAGCATCAGTCGGAGTACACGGAGATTACCTTGAACGAGCACAAGAATTGGTAAAAGCCGAAGTTGATGTAATTGTTGTGGATATTGCTCATGGACACTCCGACCTTATGTTTAATGCGATTTGTAAATTAAGAGATATTTGTGGTCAAACAGAATTGATAGTTGGTAATATTGCTACAGCAAAAGCCGCTGAAGAACTTTGTGAAGCCGGAGCTGATGCTCTAAAAGTTGGTGTTGGGCCGGGTACAATCTGTATAACCCGAATAGTAACCGGCTGCGGTGTACCACAACTAACAGCCGTTATGGAAGCGAGCGGGGTTGCAAAACATTATGGCGTACCGGTAATAGCTGATGGCGGTATTCAAAAATCCGGCGATATAGTAAAAGCTATTGGCGCCGGAGCTGATACGGTAATGTTAGGAGGCATGTTAGCAGGTACTTCTGAAAGTCCGGGGGTGGTTATGACAAAAGGTGACAAAAAATTTAAAGTTTGCCGAGGAAGTGCAAGTTTTACAGTGGCCAACCGTAGAAAAAAAATTAAGCAGGAGGGTAAAAAATTGAATGAAGTGGTTCCGGAAGGTGTTGAATCAATTGTCCCTTACAAAGGGGGTGTAAAAGACATAATAAACCAACTTACCGGCGGTATAAAATCCGGTATGAGCTATACCAATTCTCATTCAATCGCCGAATTACAGCGTAATACGGAATTTGTAAGAATTAGTGGTGCCGGTCAAAAAGAAAGTGGTGCTCATGATGTTAAGGCAATAACATAAATATTACCCTCAAAAGTACATTTGCCAAAAAAACAAAAAAGTGAAAACCTTTAATGTGATTTATAAACATTACACCTACACAAATAAATTTTTTGTACGCGGCTACTCCTAAAGGGGTGGTCTTTTTTAAAAGGGATCATGAAAAAATTTATAAACAAAAAAATTTACGATTTGATTACAAAATGGGAAAATTGTAATATTGACAAAATTTAAAATTTAAACTAAGCTCCAACCAGATCCTTTTAGCCAATTCCCGTTACATATTTGCACAAAGGAGCAAACGGTGCGACATGTCATATTTACCATCTTTGCATATCTCGTGTTCAACATCGCCGTCTGGATGTCCATTGGAAAGGGTGGACTTATCGCCATTGCCGGAGCCAATATCCTGGCCGCCGTCATTACCGGCCTCTACTACCGAAAACAAATCAAACCGAGCATCAAACCCAAATGGTTTGTAGCCTTGTTGGGCTCAGTTGGAATATTACTCATTGTGGTTGGACTACGAGGTGGCCACAGCGAACTGGACGTAAGTATCAGTATGGAAATGGTATACAATGGTTTTGCCATCTCCAGCTGGCCATTGTTTCTTCTGCTCAATCGGTTTTGGTCAAAAAACTTCCAAGAAAAACCAAATCGTTTTGACTTATATTGTCACGGTCTCATGGGCCTACTGGTTTATATGAGAATAATGACTTGTGACCAAAAAGACCTGATAGTTTCGGCAACCCCTAGCATCATAATAGCCATAGCCGGCTATGCACTATTCAATATCAGTATCAAGCTAAGCAATGGCCACCGTGCTACTAATATAACGATGAATATGGGTGGAGGAACTTTACTGTTAGTATACGCTACTATACTTAAGGATATCGGCCACTGGGACTGGGACCCCATCTTTATAGGTGGTTTCATTCTTGGGGCCATAGGAATCTTTATGTTGGTAAGGGAACTGGGGCAAAGTTATATTCACTTTGGCCATAAAGGTCAAGCATCCATTGTATCACCACTTGTATATGATGGTATCCTTGTCGGCTCGCCTCTAGTCACTCTCATAACCGATGATATGCCGGATGAATGGTTGTTCATCATCCCGATTGCTTTCGGCATGCTTCTTATGACCATGATTCGCTATCGACACCATTGTATAGTCGCGACAATTACCACCAAATAACAAACTAAAAGGAGAGCCGTCCATTCATAAAAATAGACGGTTTTTTTATTCTTATAATTATCCACAAAATAAGATTTCACACAAAAGGAATACTATGTTATTCTTTATAAAGATATGATTAACAATCACCTACACAAATAAACTTTTTGTACGCGGCCACTCCGAAAGGGGTGGCCTTTTTTAAAAGGGAGCATGAGACAAAGCCATAAGCATAAAAAAATTTACGAGTTAAGTGCAAATAGGGGGAAATTTTATTTTCCAAAACACTACTCAAACCATGAGTAGTGTTTTTTAATCATTTAGTTTATGAATCAATGGAACCTAAAGGAGAAAATGCTTGAAAGCATAAGACCTAAAGGCGGTTTTGTAAACTGCCATGGTCATTTTGATAAAGCATTTTATATTACCAAGGCGGGTTTGGATAAAACAATGGTTGATATGGAGCAAAAATGGCTCATGAGTGATGATATTAAAAAAAACTCAAGCCAAGAAGAAATCGCGGATAGAATCAGAACAGCCCTTGATATTATGATTGCGCAAGGTGTAAAACACACTTGCAGTTTTATTGATGCTTATGACGCTGTAGATCATCGCGCCATTGACGCAGCCATTCAAGTAAAACAAGAATACAAAAACAAAATTAATTTTCTAACTATTACTCAACCTCTTGGTGGTTTAACAAATCTAGCAGCCATAGAACTTTATGAAGCAATCACTCAGAAAGCTGACATTGCCGGCGGCCTCCCTTCTAAAGATAGACCTCATGATGACAAACATTATGATATGCTATTTTCGATTGCAAAAAATTTAAACAAACCGATTCATGTTCATATTGATCAAGAAAACAATCCACATGAACGTGACACGGAAAAACTAATAGCCGCTACCAAAAAATACGGCTACGAAGGCCGGGTGGTAGCCGTTCATGCCTTGTCTGTTTCGGCCCAAACAAAAGAGTATCGTAAAAAAATATATAAAGAACTGGCTGAACTTGGAATTGGAGTGGTAGTCTGCCCTTCGGCGGCGCTTGCCATGCGACAGTTGGATCAATATACTTCTCCGGTTCATAACTCTATTGCCAATGTACCGGAAATGCTAGAGGCCGGAGTGGTTGTAGCCTTGGGAGTAGACAATGTCTATGATTTTTATCAGCCATTTGTAGATGGCGACATGTGGACTGAAATGCGTCTCCTCCAAGAAGCATGTCGATATTACAACTTTGATGATCTGGTAGATATTGCCACTATTAACGGAAGAAAAATTTTGAATATCGTTTAATAAACTAATTACCAAAACTATGGCAAAACTCTGGCAAACAGTCTCTACCAGCCTACACCCCATGGTCGAAAGGTATACGGTCGGTAATGACTATAAGCTTGATAAAAAAATACTCCCCTTTGACATAGAGGCATCGATTGCTCATGTGAAGGGTTTGGAAAAAATTGGTGTTATCACAGCCCAAGAGCTGGTCCAAATTGTGGCCGGCTTAAATGAAATTTTGGAAAAATTTCAGCGAGGTGAATTTATAATCCAACAATCTGATGAAGATTGCCATACAGCCATTGAAAATTACTTGGTGGAAAAACTGGGTACGCTTGGGAAAAAAGTGCACACCGGACGATCCAGAAATGATCAAGTTTTGGTAGCCACCAGGCTCTATACCAGAAAAAAATTAAAGCAAATCAGTGAAAATGTAATAGAATTGGAAAAAGTTTTTTTGAACTTTGCCAAAAAATATAAAGGTGTGCCCATGCCCGGATACACTCACACCAGACGAGCCATGCCATCAAGCATTGCTCACTGGGCGGCCGCTTATTTGGAAGAGCTCATCAACAATCACATGCTGCTTGAGACCGCTTATAAACTAAATGATCAAAATCCTTTGGGGGCGGCAGCCGGTTTTGGAGTAAATTTAAATTTACAAAGAAAATATACGACTGAACTGATGGATTTTAAAAGAACGCAAATAAACTCTTTATACTGCGTCAATAGTCGAGGTACCACAGAAAGCTATATATTGTCTGTTTTGACTCAAATTATGATGACTTTGGGGCGTCTATCAACTGAAATGATTCTCTTTACGACTCCCGAATTTGACTTCTTCCACCTTCCTTACCAATACACAACCGGCTCATCAATCATGCCGCAAAAACGTAATCCGGACATATTTGAAATTCTTAGAAGTAATGTAGGGGTTATTGTGGGCTTGCAAACCCAAGTAAAAGACATTTGTAAAGATCTTATTTCCGGATACAATCGCGATACCCAGCTTACCAAAGAACCTCTTATTAAAGGCATGGGTATAGCAAGGCGAAGTCTGGAGGTAGTTGCTCTAGTAATGAAAGACGTAGAACCAAAGGTAGAAAATCTTCAACAAGCGATGACAGCTGAATTATTTGCAACCCATGCGGTTAATCGCCATGTAAAAACCGGACTGGCCTTTAGAGATGCCTATCAAAAAGTAAAAGAAGATATTGAACACTTGGAAAAAATTGATCCCAAAAAAGCTTTAGAAGAAGTGGTATCTTTGGGAGGTCCGGGTAATCTGGGATTGGAAAACTATGTACTAGATAGACCGCTATGATTTTGAAAAACCAAGAACCGATTTATCACATAGAAAAAAGTTATCAAGAAAATTTTTCCAAAGGTCCTTTTTTTAGCGGAAAAATACCACAAAGAATAAAACCGCAAAAAGAAAAATGGATAGATTTTTTTGGTTATAAAATAGCTTCGCCTCTGGGTGTACCGGCCGGACCATTACTAAATTCCAAATGGACCACCCTAGCGGCAAATTTGGGATTTGATGTTGTAACTTATAAAACCATAAGAAGTAGGGCCCACGCTTGCCAACCTCTTCCAAATTGTGTCTATGTGAATACCAACGGATCTTTAAATAAAAAACGGCTGGAAGAAACCTTAGAACAAAAAGATTCTGAACCGACCAACATGGAAAATTTGGCAATTACCAATTCTTTCGGCATGCCCTCTTCCGGTACATTATCCCTTTTGAAGGACATTGAAAAAGCAAATAAATCACTGCAAGAGGGACAAATAATGATAGTGTCAACTGTCGGGACACCCCGCTCGGAAGAAGATTTTATCAGTGATTTTGTAAGGACAGTCGCCCTAGCCAAAGAAGCGGGTGCAAAGATTATAGAAGCCAATTTTTCTTGTCCAAATGTAGCCACCGGCGAAGGTAGTATTTACACTGACCCGGATTATGTCTATACAATCGCCAGGAGTTTGGTAAAAGAACTCAAAGAAATTCCCTTAATAATAAAAGTCGGTATCTTTACCAATTTGGAAAAAATGCGACAAGTTTTTTATGCCGTCGCCAAAGCCGGCGCCAGAGGCATATGCGGTATAAATACAATTGGCATGGCCGTACAAAACAAGTATGGAAAGCCGGCTCTTGGCCCCAATAGACTAAAATCCGGGATTTGCGGTGCCCCAATTCATAAAGCCGCTATTGAATTTGTTAAATATGGACGAACTATTATTGATAATGAAAAACTGGGGCTCACACTACTTGGAACAGGTGGTGTAACTACGCCGCAAGGTTTTAGTAATTTACTTGAAGCGGGAGCCGATATCGCCATGAGCGCTACCGGCATGATGTGGAATCCCTATTTGGCAAATAAATACCACCAAATTTCATCAACTAAATCTTAATTTTTTACATATGAGCTTTAAAATTGCTGTTTTCGGCTCAGCCATGGACGAAAACGAAAACACAATCCAAAAGGCAAGCGAACTTGGCCAAAGTTTGGGTAAAACAAAAAGTATTGTTATTACCGGAGCTTGCTCCGGAATACCGTACAAAGTTGCCATTAATGCAAAAAGGTCCGGTGCGGAAGTCTGGGGCTTTTCTCCGGAGGTCGACATTGAAAACCAAAAACAGTTCACACCTAATGATGATCTTTCAATATATGGTAAAATAATCTACGTTGATAAAAAATTTGCTGAAAATCATGATAAATTTGCTCGTAGAAAATATCGAAATGTACTATCGACATCAGAATGTGACAGTGGAATAATAATTGCCGGACGCTGGGGTACTCTAAATGAATTCACTAACTTGATAGACATGGGTAAGGTAATAGGAATATTAACCGAAACTGGCGGAATAGCGGATGAACTATATCAACTTAACAAAAAAATAAACAAACAAACAAAATCGATATTAATATTTGAAAATTCACCTGAATTATTAGTACAAAAAATTATACAACAATTAAACAGTATTAATTAATAATATATTGATCTATGTCAAGAAAAGATCTTATTCTAAAACTTTACGAAGTAGGAGGAATTAAATTTGGAGAATTTAAATTAAAAACCGGCAGCATCTCTCCAATCTATATAGACCTGAGAGTAACCATCTCTTATCCCGAACTTTTACAAGAAATTGCCGACATTATGTGGGAAAAAGTCCATGGTCTGGATTTTAATATACTTTGCGGGGTACCATATACCGCCTTACCTATTGCCACAGCCATGTCTTTGAAAAATAAAATTCCTATGGTTATGCGCAGGAAAGAAGTAAAAGATCATGGTACAAAAAAATCAATTGAAGGTGTATATAAACCCGGACAAAAATGTCTAATAGTTGAGGACCTTGTGACCAGCGGTTCAAGTGTTTTCGAAACGATTGAACCACTTGTACAACTAGACCTGCAAGTTAGTGACGTAGTGGTTTTATTAGACCGGGAACAGGGGGGCAGAAGGACACTAAGTAGCCAAGGATATAATCTGCATTCCATATTTACAATGACAGAACTTATGGATACACTGCTTGACTTTGGAAAAATTGATAAATTTAAATATGAAGAGATAAATAAATATCTTAATGCAAACCAAATTAAAAATCCACCTATGAAGAATGATAACCCCCATAAAACTTATACTCGAAGAGCTGATTTATGCACAAACCCGATCGCAAAAAAACTACTCAATCTGATGGATAAAAAACAAAGCAATTTAGCAATCGCCGCTGATGTAACCACCAAAGCAGAACTTATAAAAATTGCTGATGAAATAGGACCGGAAATTTGTGTCCTCAAGACACATATTGATATTATTGAAGATTTTGATCAATCTCTGATTGAACAATTACAATTTTTGGCCAATAAACATAACTTTATTTTCTTTGAAGACAGAAAATTTGCTGACATTGGAAATACGGTAAAATATCAATACGAAAAGGGAATATATAAAATTGCTGATTGGGCTCATATTGTAAACGCCCACACTGTGGCGGGTCCCGGCATAATCATGGGATTAAAAGAGGTGGGTCTACCCCGAGAAAGAGCCCTGCTCTTGTTGGCAGAAATGAGCTCAGCCGGAAATCTGGCTTATGGAAGTTATACAGAAAAAACACTAATGATGGCTGCGGAAAATAAAGACTTTGTGATTGGTTTTATCGCCATGGGCAAACTAACTGATGATCCCGGTTTTATAAACTTTACTCCCGGAGTTAAGCTAGACAAAGGTGGAGATACTTTGGGCCAACAATATAATACTCCGGAAAAAGTGATTTTTGAACAAGGAAGTGACATTATTATAGTTGGTCGAGGTATTTACCAAGCCGAAAACCCAACAGAGGAAGCAAAAAAATATCGGGAGGCCGGTTGGCAAGCATACAAAAAAAGAATTTCCTAGGTTGACACATCAGCCTAACTCTTGCTAACATAAGCCCCGGGTCAAAAGACTGAAACCTTTAAACTAAAGGAGGTAGCTAATCATGAAAAGACAAGAGCAAGTTTTCCACATACTTGAAAAATGTGGAGCACTAATCAGCGGACATGTTCAACTAAGATCCGGCAAACATAGCCAACGCTTTCTGGACATGCGACGTGCTCAACTTTTTCCAGAGAGCACAGAAACCTTGGTTGGTCTTTTGTCAGAGCAAATCAAAATGAATGTAACCGGAATTGTGGGCAGAAGTCCACACTGCGTGGTATTTGCCCACGAACTGGCCAAAATGTTGGCTCGCAACTCAAAAAAAGATAAACCTCTGAGTTTGCAGTCTATGCCGCGAGAAAAGAGCTCGGACGGAAATCCCCTTGTTTACTTCGACCATCTCTACTCTGCCCAGCTAAACGGTGAGACTATTGGCATTATTGAAGACGTTGGTACAACCGACGCCACAATGAAGGCCATGATTCAGGCAACCAGAGACTGCGGGGCAGAAGTGACTTTTGCCGCCTATATGTGCAACCGCGGTGGCATCACCGCAGAACAGCTCGGGGTGGAAAAACTGTACTCTTTATTAGAGATATCCAAGGAAGACAAGAACTGGCAATTCTTCAAACCGGATGAATGCCCTTATTGCGCCCAAGGCCAACAACTCGAGTGGAAAGTCGATGACAGCAATGGATTGCTGGTTCCGGCCTAAACACCCAAAGGAGAACAAAAAAACGACCCTTATTTTACCCGGTCGTTTTTTAATAGGTAAAGCACTAAGCCATTTTATCTATTTTACTTTTAAATGTCTCGGCCATTTCATTATTTATAGTACCTCTTTGTTTTGCTTTATCAATATCCACTTTCATTTTTATCCGGTCACGATAATTGGGTTTGGCATCGGCTATGCTTTGCTTTGTCGTTTTATAAACTAAATCTTTAAAAAATTTCTCACCCCTTTTTCTTTCTTTAGCCAGTCTCGCCCTAATTTTTCGACGAATATATTCATAACGCCTGGTGTCAGCGTCCTCACCATAAAGCGACTCATAACCATGTTTCTTGATTGATCTGTCGGATTCTTTGGCATGTGCGATAGAAGAAGTTGCTTCTGAAAAAGAACCAACCCGGCCAATGGATGTTTTGGCGTATCTTTTTCCTTCTTTCTTCTGTGCAGCTTGAGAAGATGAAACAGCCGCTTTACCTCGCTCAACATGCTGTTGTAATTTGGTTACTGACATATCCTGAGCCCTGGTGACTTTATTAGGTCTCGAAAAATTTGAAACTGAAGTTTTAATATTTCCGATATTCTTGTTTGATGGCATAAAATTATTTTAAGAAAGTCTTGACCAATTTCTCAGCTTCTTCGTAATCTGACATCCAATTTATTCTTTGGTCTCTTTTAAACCAGGCAATCTGCCTTTTGGCATAACGCCTGGTATCTCTTTTGAGTAGATTAACACATTCTTCCAATTTTTTTTCTCCTTCAAAATAACCTTTGAATTGACGATAACCGATTCCGCTCATGCTAGGTAGAGACCAACTGTATTTTTGTTTTAACAGACCTTCAATTTCTTTCAATAGTCCCATTTTCATCATTTCATCGACTCTCATATTTATTCTATCATATAAGACTTCACGGGGGACATCTATGCCAATTTGCAAAGTTTCAAAAAGAGGTTCTCCTTTTTCCCTCTGTTCAGAAAAACTTTCTCCACTCAAAATACAAACTTCCAATGCTCTGATTATTCGTCTCTTATTATTCCGGTCAATTCGTTTGGCTGCCTTTTGATCCATTTTTTCCAACAGGCGAACCAGCTCTTTGTTTTGTTTTTCTTCCAAACTCTGTCTCAATTTTTTATTTGGTGGAATTCTGGGAATTCTATAATTATCAACAATAGATTGGATATACAATCCTGTGCCGCCCGCTATAATCGGAATTCGATCATTTTTTTGTGCCATTTTAGCATATTTTAAAGCTTTGTCTCTGAATTCAGCGACAGTAAAACGTTTTCCGGGATCTAAAAAATCAAGCAGGTGATGAGGAATACCTTCAATATAATAAGTTTTTCTCAATCCGTTTCGTTTCCATTCTCCGGGTTCTTTTGCAGTACCTATATCCATTTTTTTATAAATTTGTCTGGAATCTGCGGATATAACTTCGCCATTAAATTTTTTTGATAATTTCAAACTCCAACTTGTTTTACCGCAAGCTGTAGGACCTAAAATAACAATTAATTTTGGTAATTTTTTTTCTTCTCTCATAATATTACCTAGTATAGCATTTTTTTTCTTTATTTTATCGGATCAGCATACAAGACCCATTCTTTAGCTTTTTTTATCTTAGCCGGTTGAATACTAGCAATCATTTTTTCAGTTCCTGGAAACTGAACCAGCTTCATATTCTCCGAATAACCACTACAGACTCCGTTTTTATAATTATCTACCAATACTTGAACTGTTTTTCCTATAAATTTTTGATTCTTTTTATATACGATGTCCTCCATCAAAGCCTGTAATTTATGCCATCTTTTCTTTTTAATTTCTTTCGGTACGTCATCACGAAATAATTTAGCGGCACCGGTCCCAGATCTAACAGAATATTGAGCGTTATATGATATATCAAAATTACAAGTCTTATACAAACTAACTGTATCGGCAAATTGTTTGTCATTCTCACCGCAAAAACCTACAATTAAATCAGTACCGATTGAAATACCGGGTTTTTTTAATTTAATTTTTTTAATTCTATCTATAAAATAATCCCTATCATGTTTGCGATTCATCTTTTTTAAAATTTCATCATTACCGGACTGAACCGGCAAATGCAGATAATTTATTTGTTTATCCAGGGCGAGCGCATCAATAACTTCATCGTCCATATACAAAGGATGTGGTGCTGTCCAATGAATTCTTTCAATCCCGGTCATTTTATTTATTTCCCATAAAAGTTTTGCAAAATCATTTTTTTTGTAAGGATTTTTTTTTGAAAAGTATTCCGGATCAGGTGCTTTATAGTGATTAACTATTTGACCAAGTAAAGTTATTTCCAGACAACCTGTCTCTGCCAATCCTGATACTTCTTCAAGGATTTGTTTGAGAGAACGATTACCTTCCGTACCACGTGCAAAGGGAACCACACAATAAGTACAAAACTGATTGCAACCGGTCTGTATAGTAACAAAGGCTTTATGACTGTCTTTGTAATTAGGTCTTATTCGCAGGTAGTCAGAACCCAAATCCAAAGCAGGCAGATCCGGATTTATTTCTCGCAATAAATATGGCAGCTTGACCAGCTCTTCAGTGGGAAAAAATAAGTCAACCCCTTGTAATTTTTTTCTTATCTTTTCGTCTTTATCACGTCCGGCCATACAGCCCGTAACAACTACTATAGGTTTGGCTCCAACTTTTTTTAATTTTAAAAAATTTCTATTTAAACCAAAAACCCTGTCTTCAGCAGACTGCCTAACAGAACAAGTGTTTATTATAACTACATCAGCTTTTTCAGAATTATTGACAGCTTCAAGACCCATATTTTGCAATACTGTCTCTATTCTCTCGGAATCACTCTTGTTCATCTGACAACCAAAGGTAATAATGTGATAATTATATTGCTTCATAATTCATGCTAAATCGCTCCTAATTAGTATTTAAAATACTATTATAAATTAAATAAAAAAGCAAATAAAAAAAGGGCGATAATATCAATCACCCTCGGAAAAATTTCCTACCAAAACTGTAGGATTTATTATAAAAGATCTCTGTATTTTACCATCCGGTCTCTTTGTCATACCCCCCTCATTGAGCAACATTTTTCTGGCTCTAAAAAATTCCAGAAAAGCTTCTGACATAACCTTTACTTCAATCTCTGTCACGTGTGGCGGTGAAACTATTATAAAATATTTTTCAATTATGTTTGTTATAGTACCTTGCGGTACAAAAAAAGTCTGACCCCACAGCTCAATCGGAACCCAAACGGTTTCTTTTTCTTTCATTTAATCCTCCTTTTTTTAATCGATAACATACCATAGTATAACAACTATAAAAAAATGTCAAGATAAGAAAAAGCGGTTAAAAAAACACCGCTTTTGAATAACATGTTCATTTTAGAAGCATCATCCATCTTTTCAGATGGAATGCAACGCTCCACCCCCCTGGTATGGATATTGGCTCGCCTATATCGGCGAGTACGTTTTTTTTCATGAGACAATCTTTTATATCCCCCACAGTATTCAAAATATCGTCTTCGTCAAAGCTTTCTCTACCATAAGGTTCTGAAATAAACACCACTATTGAAGCATTACCCGTACGAACTTCCGTACCCGGCGGGACGGCAATCAACTCACCGAATATATCCTGAAATTCCCAAGCTTCTTCAAAAGCAGGCATTTCCTTGATAGTTTGTCTTTCTCTTTCCAGTTCTGCAAGCATCTCCATTCCGGGCGGTTTATAGCCCGGCAGTTCCCTTATTCCTGCACACAACTTTTCACCATTGTATTGCCTCATTTCCGGTGACCGCGGTTGATCATCTTTGTTCGACCCGTCATCTCCCGAATTGAAAAATCCGAACATGTTGCACCTATATATGTTAAAAAGGCTTTTGCCTTTTTGTTTGTGAAAAAGGACTATATATAGGTAAAATAAGCCATATTAATAAAAATGTCAATAGTCAAGCCAATTTTTACTATTAATTTAGCAAAATTACAAAAAACTTTTATTACATCGATACATAATATAATTGACAAAAAGGATAAAAAATGCTATTATTATTTACTAAAATATGCTATATTATAATAAATATATAATAAAAAATATGCGAGAAGATGGAAATCACACACCCATAGAAGAAAAAACTATAAATGTTCTTCCAAAAAATGGAGATTTGGAAAAAACACGTCCCGGTTTTACACCTGAAAATGAACAATTGGCTGATACTGTACCCGGTTCAGAGCTGACAAAAAAAAATCATGAGAGAGCTCCCACCGAAGAGGCCCCGATTTACGGAAGAGAACCAAAAAAAGGCAAGCCCGAACCCAGTTCGGGTTATGTGAAAAACCCACTATCAAATGAAAAAGCGGTAAATCCCGAAGATATTGCAAGAATTGAAAGAGAAAAAATAGCAAGAGTAAGGGATGCCATAAAAGCGAAAGCTAAATCGGGTGGTAGCATGGAAGCCGGTTTACAGGCTATGATTCCGGAATTATCTAAAGAACATAGAAAAGAAATGGAAAAATCCATTGATACCGAAAGACAAGGTGTGAAAAAATCAAAAGAATATAAAAAAATAGTGGATAGAGATAAATATGGTGTTCCGGATGAAAGCGGAGCGGTGCACTTGATTACACAAGATGAATACTCAAAAGAAACCGGAATTAAAGAATCTGAAACCATTAAAGAATCTGAAACCAAAGGTAGTTTTAAAAAAATATGGGATCGATTGAGAGGAAAAAAGTAACATCCGATTAAAAATGATAAGTTGTAAAGTTTTAAGTCGAAGGACCTAGTACCGATAGCATGATATATTATAATAATTTATATAATTAATATACAAATAATATGCGTGGAGAAACTCCCAGACAAATTCACGAAGACCTGCAAAAAATGGAAGGGGAAATCAAACAAAAAGGCGGCGAATTGGCCGATGTTTTAGAGCCGGCCACCCCTCCGGAAATTCCGGATTTAACAGAAGAAGCCGTAATCATAGAAGATCCGGAACTGGCAAACAGAGTTATGAATAAATTGGATACAATAGTAGAGGCGAGTGATAACAGAGCAAGACATATGGAAGAATTTAATAAAGCAATGGAGGATCTAAAATCTATATCAAAAGAAGTAAAAAATGACGTTGAAACAAAAGTTTGGGAAAGATTGGATATGATAGTTCGAGAACTAGAAAAAAAAGCAGAAGAAGAACATGAATTTAACAAAGCGCTAGAAGATATTGAACAAATTAGGGATGCTGTTTATGCAGAAGCTGACCAAAGCAAGTCAAAAGTTATAGCAATTAAAGAAAAATTACACACTTTGGACGAAGAGTTCAAAAAAGCAGCCTAAAATTAACAAAAAAAGATCCGCCTAATTAGGGCGGATTTTTTATTGGAATTATATGAAAAATTCTGTCTTACATATCAAACCTTTAAGGCAATGTGCGCTCTCATAAAAATCTCATTTTCATCCCCCTCCTTTTTTCCAAAAGACAACTTTATGACATTTTCATTTGCAAGCAAATTTTGACTCCTAAGACCCCTCTCCAAGTTATCCAAAGCATACATTATCCCGACCATATTGTAGTCATCTTCTTCAAAGATCAAATACAATACACCATTTTCTATATACCACCTACAATAATGCAAAATTTCATAATCAATTCCGGCGATTTTAGTTTCCTTTTTTTTGAGATTTACCTGCATGTTGCACCTCCTTAGCTTTGATTTTAGGCCGATATCAGTATAGCATATAAATCATGTTGAATTCAAAATCGGGCAGATGCCCGATTTTTTAATTTATTTTTTTTCTTTGATTTCTTTTTTTAATCTTTCTATGAATTCATCTCTTTTGGTCTGTATCTGATCGTTCCGACCTCTCACCCTAACTTTTAATTCACCCCCTGATAATTCATCGTCACCTACCACCACGATATAAGGAATTTTTTGACCAACAGCTTTACGGACTTTATTTCCAACCGTCTCATCAGCTTCGTCAATCTCAATTCTGATACCGGCCTCTTTGAAACGATCCGCCAATTCTCTTGTTCCTACAATATGTTTTTCCGACACAGGAACAAAATGAACCTGAATAGGTGAAAGCCAAAGCGGAAAAGCACCGGCGTATTTTTCAATCAAAAATGCAAAAGTTCTCTCAATCGCTCCGATTGATGAACGATGAATAACGATTGGTCTTTTTTCCTCACCGTCTTTATCTACATAAGTCATTTCAAACCTCTCAGGCATACAAAAATCATATTGAATAGTAAAAGCCGTATCTTCTTTTCCCAAGACATTCTTCATCTGAATATCAATCTTTGGACCATAAAAAGCGGCATCGCCTTTGGCTTCTTCAAAAGGGGCCTTTATTTCACCCAAGGTCTCACGCAATATTTTTTCCGCACAATCCCAAGCCTTATCATCTTTATAATATTTTTTTTCATCCTCCCTATCACCAAGAGATAATCTATAAGAATAATCTTTTCCTTTTTCAAGACCAAGGACACCGGATATATAATCTATTAATTCTATTACCTGTTTAATTTCCTCTTTAGCTTGCTCTTCCATACAAACAATATGAGCATCTGCCAAACAAAAACTTCTAACTCTAAGCATGCCCGTTAATTCTCCGGATTTTTCATAGCGAAAAAGTCTTGCCAGCTCGGCAATACGCATCGGTAATTCACGATATGACCTCTTTTTATCGCTGTAGAGCATAAAATGATGCGGACAGGTCATTGGTCGCAAAATGAGCTCTTCGTCATCGATTTCCATTGGCGGATACATGGTATCTTTGTAATATGGATAATGACCCGATTTTCTATACAAATCTACTTTGGCAAGCTCCGGAGTAACTACATGTTTGTAACCTCTTTTTATTTCTTCTTCAATAACAAAATTTTCAAGCTCACGTCTTATAGTAGCCCCTTTTTCCGTCCAAAGAGGTAAACCTTTACCAACCAAATCCGAAAAAGTAAACAAATCCAACTCTTTACCAAGTTTTCTATGATCCAGCATCTTGGCCTCTTCCAAAAGCTCCAGATAGTCATTAAGTTCATCTTTTGTGTCAAACAATACACCGTAAATTCTGGTTATCATCTTATTGTTTTCATCACCTCGCCAATAAGCCCCGGCCAATTTTGTTAATTTAAAAGCTTTTGGATTGATTTTATTGCTTGAGTCAACATGTGGTCCGCGACAAAGGTCGACAAAATTACCTGTTTTGTAAACTGTAACCTTATCGACTGCTTCGCCCACTTCCTGCAGCTCTTCATCGCTCAACTTGGTAGTCCCTTTTTTCTCCAAATCTTTAAGGAGCTCCACTTTGTAATTCTGCTTTGCTTTTTCAAAATATTCAATTGCGTCTTTAATACTCATTTCTTCTTTCTCAAAATTTAAATTTTTCTTTATCATTTCTTTCATTTTCTTCTCTATTCCGGGTAAATTTTCTTCACTGATGTTGCTTGGAAATTCAATATCATAATAAAAACCGTTCTCGACTACAGGTCCAACTCCAAATTTAACATCTTTAAATAAATCCTGAACTGCGGCCGCCAAAATATGAGCCGCTGAGTGACGTTTAACATCTAAAGAATCTTTTGACATAAATATTTATAAAATTAACAATTAGCAAATCATATTGCGTAAATATAAATTGATAAAATTTGTTAATTGTTCATTGTTAATTAAAAAACCCCGATAAACACCTGTAAAAAGATGCTCATCGGGGTCCTTGTATTGATTATACAGATTATTCACAGATTACACAGATATAAAATATGTGTAATCAGTGCCAATCTGTGTAATCAATGTTCAAAGACGGTTCCACCCGATAATTTATCTCTAATAAATTGTTCCAAGCTTGGCTAATATTTCTATTAGATCCATCACTGAATAAATGGTTGGTGGCCATTTCAATCACTTGGAATATTAATAATATAATTAATTATGTAAAAACTGTCAAATATTTAATCCACTTTTTTTATAACTATGGTTACCTTATCCGATACATGAGGAATAGTACGCATCCATGCCGGTTTGAATTTCACTTCAGCACTATGTACATGATCCAATGACAGTAAATAACGTCTGGCTTCATCCTTTGTTTTACCGAAAAAAATACTTTTTTGCAGCTGCTTGCCTTCTGGATTTAAGGACGCAAGACCGGTATATACTACATTAACCACAGCCTTCTTATTATCTAAACTCTCCAGAATAACCGTCGGTGGATCTTCGGATGCTTCAATTATTTCTGATTGATCAATAGCCCTTTTCATAAGCATGCTCACGGCCCAAGTTTCCAAGTCCTCAGCTTCATAAAATACACCGGCAACCTCAGCAACAAGTGTGACATTAAACTCAGACACTTTTTCTCCAACTTCGACGTCACTTTGTACTTGCTTGATGTTTGAAATAGATACAATGAAATTCTTATTTGGAAATAATTTAGCGAACTCTTCTTCCGCTCTCGACTCAACTTTATCCGACAAAATTTTCTCCGCTTTTCTAATATCTTCTGCTGAAAGTACTCCAACTTGTTTAACCCCGCCGGTCATAGCTTCGTTACTCGTGGCATAGATAAATTTTTGACTGGATTCACTCAAACCGGGTATGGAAAATCTTTCTACAGGACCGACCTCACCGATTTCACCTTCTTGGTCAGCATGAGCAACTGCCTCTACAGTTGAACCGGCCGGAATGCTTACTCTATCATCCAATCTAAAAAGCACACCCTCCGGGGTTAACAACCTTGTTGTAGCTACCAGAATTTGATTACTTGAACTCTCATTGTGAATTGTTACCACACCACCCGCTTTACCCAATTCTTCCTTCTCTCCGCTTGGTGAAAATTTTTCCGTAATTGTTATTTCAGTGGAAGTAACAATACCGTCTATACTATTTGGTGCCGAAGACTCGCCGATCTCAAGTTGCCGATTTATTTCTATAGCTGATGATTTCGTAGTCACAATAATCTCAGCTTCCTTGGAAGACATAAAAATAATAACAGCAAACAATCCAATTGTCAGCAATAAAAAAGTAAGAGCAACTATTTTATAAAATCTTATTGGTTGATTACCGGGTATTTTAGTTTCATGTCTTCTAGGGGTCATAGATTATTTTTTTATTATTTTTTTATTCAATTACTCTAAATACTTCCGATACCGAGGTTATACCTTGTGCCGCTTTTTTAATACCATCTTGCACCATTGTCATCATTCCGTTTTTAATAGCTGTTTCCTCAATCTCTGTCTCGGATACTTTTGTTGAGAGAACCATTTCTTCGATTTCTTTTATCATAACAAAAATTTCATATATACCAACGCGACCACTATAACCAATGTTATTGCATTCTGTACATTCACCCGGCTCATAGAAAGTCAAATTTTTCTCATTTAGATCAGCTCTGTCTTTCTCGGGCATTGATTCTATTATTTTATTTACTCTTTTCAAATCGCTTTCTGATAATTTTGTTTCTTTCTTGCATTCATCACATAATTTTCGAACCAATCTTTGACCGATTACGCAATTTAAGGCCGGTGCTAATAAAAAAGGTTTTACACCCATTGATAAAAACCTGGGAATTGCTCCCGATGCATTATTGGTATGAATAGTCGAAAGCATTAAATGTCCGGTTAAAGAAGCTTGGATAGCTATATCGGCGGTCTCCAAATCTCTTATTTCTCCAACCATAGCGATATCCGGATCTTGACGCAGCATTGATCTCAAACCGCTGGCAAAAGTATATTCTTTGCTTCGATCTATTTGACTCTGATTGATTCCTTCGATTTTATATTCAACCGGATCCTCCAAAGTTATTATCTTTACACCGGGCTTATTTAGCAACTGCATGATGGCATAAAGGGTAGTCGTTTTACCACTACCCGTGGGACCTGTGGCTATAATCATTCCGTTTGGTCTTTGAATTTCAACCATCAACTTATCAAAAGCAGATCCACTGATACCCAATTTATCCAAAGTTAAACCTTTTCTGTCTTGACGCAAAAGTCTCATAACAACACTTTCTCCATAAATTGTCGGAATAGTGGAAACACGCACATCCACATCACCGTTTTTTAATTTTATTGTAAACCTACCGTCTTGTGGTTTATCAGTTATATTAATTTTCAGTGATGAAACCAATTTTATTCTTGAAATTAATTTTTTATAAGCATCTTTTGGTAATTCAGCTGCGTCGTGTAAAATTCCATCCAATCTTAGTCGCACTATTATTCCTTCCTCCTCAGCTTCTATATGAAGATCTGAAGCATCCAATTTCAAAGACGCACCTAATAAAAACACCAGTAAATCAGTTACGCTTTTCTTATTTAATAATTCTTGTAAACTCCTAAAGTCATTTACATTGGCTTTTACTTTTTCCAACTCTTCTTCCTTTATCTGGATATCTTTACTTACCGGTTTTATAACCGGAAGATTTTCATATAATTTCAGCACTCTATTTAAAGAATCTTCCGATATTGCATATATTATTCCGTGAGCATGATTTCTTTCTTGAAGTCTATGCATCAAATCCTCAACTTTTTTATCTGTCGGATCAATTGCCCCTATTCTCAATTCTGCAGGCGTGGCATAAAAACAAACCGCTTGCAATTTTTCCGCCTCTTCTTTTGGAAGCTGTCGCAAAGCCTCTTGGTTGATAGGAAAATTTTCCAAGTCAATATGCGGAAATCCCTTTTTTGCTGCCTCCCTCATTGTTTGTACTTCTCTTTCTTTTTCTTTAACCTCAGTCATTTTCTTTTTTAGCTTCTGGCTGGCACTTGCAGTACCCAAAGACTGACTATCTTTATCAGTCTGAACTTTTTGTTTTTTATTGTTGGAAACCAAATCGCTAATTGAAGGAAAATCACTCATATTACTTCATTTTAGGATAAAAAGTATGTAAAATTCTACTTACAATACCTTTTTTATGCATTTTCATGAATAAATAAGTCCATACGGTTGTAGTGTATACGGTAAAAAAAGACCCTAATAATATTATAAAACCAGTAAACAATACCAAGCCAATAAACATTCCAATATTATACAATACAATATTTACGGTCATAACCGATATGAACCATATCACTAGAGTAGGAAAAAACAACACAAAAAAACCAAGTAACACAATGAGAGCAAGGATAAAATTTAATGCTAAAATAATCAGAGCAACTTCAATTGAGACCAACCAATGATCAGTAAATAATTTCCAAGACGATTTTATTGCTTTCCATAATCCAAATTCTTCCACAACAACATAAGCTGCCGCATATATGCTCCAAAATGATAAAACAAATCCTATAAATGAAGCAATAAGAAATATTGCAAAAAAAACAAGTACATCCACCCCTTGACCTGAATTTAAAACACTCAAAGTAGCCCAGCCTACCATTACCGCCATTAAAATTATTATAGCTTTTTTTAGTAAGTTTATAAAAAACAATCTCCAGAAATGTTCGACTCCAACATGCCAGGCTTGACCAACGTCAGGCATTTTGTTGCTACGGCTCTTAATATATTTAGCCGCCGAGTGAATTATCGCTCCTTGCGAAACAACAGCTAAAAATACAAAAAAGATTATTAAACCGACTATAATTAATATCAAACAAATCACCCACAATACCTCTGAACCGTTATTAATCGCCTGTATGAGTGATTTTATTATGAATTTTGGTAATACCAACCAGTTTGGATATAAAGCGAAGGTCGAACCGGCTTTACCGGTTTTAATCAAAATATCCAAAATACCCATCTGCCCCAATAAAGTGGCGAAAATTCCAAAAAGCCATAATAATTTATGGTTCCAAGCCAAATTTAGACTTTCCTTTAAAGCTGTGGAATATAAAGGTTCTTTCATAAATTTTATTTAAAAATGAACAAGTTCCTTGAGTTAATTAATATATTAATTATAGCATAATAACAGTATGCGGACTAATTATTCGAGAAATTTCCACATCAGGTTAAAAGCGGATTTCATCATTTTCTGGATATCTTTGCTTTCTATTATCACTGCTAGAAAATCATCCTTGTAAGAAATAATTCCAACACCTTTATTGTATATTTGCATATTAGCAACAAAATCCATATCCTCACCTTTGGCATATTTAATTTTACGTAAATATTTTTCTGAATATTTGGACCATTGTTTTGAAGCGGTGGATATGGAGGCGATGGTTTTTATAGATATTTTTCTTCTAACCCTTTCCTCGGGATAAAACTTTATAAACTCATCCGGAATAATGCGATCAAAATTTTCAGCACCAACAAATTCATATATGGTACTCCCGGCATTTAAACTATTTAAAATTTTAAGATAAAACTCCCGCATCCCCCCCAATCCTTCATAATAAAAAATTTTTGGTTTCCTTGGGATAACGTTATGCATGGCTTTCAACTGAGGTAACACCAAGTCAAAAGCGCGTTGTTTTTGCTCCAAAGATTTTTTTAAATCATTTACATCTTCAACAAAATAATAATATTTTTTCTTCTTTTTTGTTTTTCTGACCAAACCCTCATGAATTAAATTATCCAAAATTGGATATACTGTAGTTCGCTTTAATTTTGCTCGCTTGGCAATACTAAGCACCCCGGCTTCGCCCAATTCAAGCAAGGCTAAATATACTTTTGATTCTTTTTCTCCAAAACCTAAATTTTCCATTATTTGTGGTGTGGGTCTCATTTTGTTGATATTTTTTGACAAAATTTATATTTAAAATATTATACTAAAATATAATAAATTTTACAAGTAATTAAAATAAATTTAGCTAGAATGTCAATTATTTAGGACAAAATAATTTTTTTTTGCTATTTTGTTTTTAGATATTTAAATCATTTTAAATTTCATTTTCCTCCCCGTATTAGAGGATAAAATCGAACAGCATCGTGTCATTCCCGCGAAGGCGGGAATCAAGCATATTACAACGAACTTCTCTCCTGGATTCCCGCTGGAGTTTATCCTCGTGCAGACGGGGACGGGAATGACAAACGCCCCTACAAAAATGTTTGAACCCATATCATAGGAGGACGAAATGCGAGACTACACAGAAATGAAGCTCGGTGCTTCGCCAAGCGACCTGATTACCTTACTTAAGACACTCCCTAGTGAAAAAAACGTATACAAGTATGTGGATATTAAAGGATACTCCAAGAGAAGAAAAAAATATTATATTCAAATTAAAAAAATCTCCGTAATTGAAAGGTCTGAAGACTTCTTTCCAAGACCCCTCCCCGCTATCTATTTGACCCTGAAAGTGATGCTGCCCAAAACATGGCGGGAGACAATAATTATGCGAGATTTAATGCCAGTCGGAGTCGACCACTTTGTTTTCCATATACTGGCACAGATTGAATCCAAAGAAGACGCCAAGAAATGGCTGGAAGAGTTGGAGAGAAAGGAAGAAAAGAAATGAAAACAAAAATTTTCCGTGAAAGATGTCAACCTCGTCTAAGTCATAACCATTTCCCAAAGGAAAGTTATGATTACATGGACCGAGCCAAAAAATGGTTGAAAAATAATCCGAGGATAACAGTCATTTCAGTAAACCAAGAAAGCATATACCACCCAACACAAATCACACTGACCGGTATAATACTTGACTGGATTGAAATTGCGACGACTATCACCTACAAGGAGAAAGAATGAAAACAAAAGTTTTTCACGCGAGTATCCAGATTGACCCAAGCTCCAGAAAAAAACACCCGGAAGAGGGTTACAAACATGTGCAGATGGACCAATGGTTGGCTAATAGTAACAATATAAAAATTATAGCAATGCGGCAAAGCCACACCTACACCTCGCCGACACCAATGCTGTGTGGTGTCTTGCGGATTGTGACCACGGTCATTTACGCGGAGGAATAAACAAAACCCCCATCGATGCTTAGCGTCGGTGGGGTTTTTTCTTGCCCCAATTTATCGGATTTTCTCTAATATATTTCCGAATTTGGTTTAATGCAAATTTATCTCTGATAACATGATCATGGTATAGGGATTGCCAGGAAAAATTCACTGCACCACCATTTAATTTATTAATGGTTCTGGTACAAATTGATTTATAGGATCTGATAATTGTTGGGATTGATCCTGGTTTGGGTGAAATTTTGGACATATATTGATTTTTCTGTGTTTGGTTATAATGTTGCAATGGTATCTCATTGTTGTGGCGACGTTGCATTGCACTGTTGTGGTTGTTGTGGCGACGTTGCATTGCAACGCCGCTATCATGTCCACCATCAATCAAAATAATTCCATGAACATGGTCCGGCATAATGACAAATTCATCCAAAAATACATGACAAAAATGGTTTGGAATTTCTAACCAAAAATTATGGGCAATTAAACCGACTTTATTTAAAACCATAACCCCATTTACAACCCCTCCAAACACCTCTTTTCGATCCTTAACACAAATGGTTATAAAATAATAACCATTACTGCTATAATCCCACCCTCTTAATCTAAATGTATCCACTCTATATTTTCCTTTATATAATCTTTTCATAAAAAATTCAAAAAACCCCGAGTATTATACCCGGGGTTGCCTGAAATTATTTTAAATTTTTCTTAAACTTCCTCCACTACAACTTCAGCCTCTTTTTTGTCTTCATTTTCACTTTTTTTTACCTTTGGGCCGACAATTTCTATGAATTCTTTTTGTTCAACCGTTTCTTTGTCTAATAGAACTTCTACCAATTTGTCCATCTTATCTTTATTTTTTTCAACAATTGATTTTGCTCTTTCTTTAGCATCCTCTAAAATTCTATTAATTTCTGCATCTATCAATTCGGCCGTCTTTTCACTGTAATTTTTCTTGTCATGTATCTCTTGCGCCAAAAAAATCAATTCCTCTTTTTCTCCATATTGCCTGGGTCCCAATCTGTCGCTCATTCCATACCGCATAACCATTGAAGTAGCCATCCCCGTTGCTTGTTTTAAATCATTGGAAGGCCCTGTCGATAATTCACTATCGCCATAAACCAATCTTTCCGTTACATAACCCCCTAATGTCATGGCTAGGTCATCATTAAATTTTGACATCGTTTGGTAACGAATATCTTTTTCCGGCATACTGAGTGTATAACCTCCGGCCATACCGCGACCGACTATAGAGACTTTTCTCACCGGATCGCAATGAGCTAAAAAATGTCCGACTATAGCATGTCCGGCCTCATGATAAGCTGTCATCTCCCTTTCTTTATCGGTCATAATTCTGGATTTTTTCTGAGGTCCAAGCAAAACCTTCTCAATACTTTCCAAAACGTCTTCCTCATATATTTTCTTTTTACCTCTTCTAACAGCCAATATAGCTGCCTCATTTAATAAATTGGCCAAATCAGCTCCCGAGAAACCCGGAGTTCTTTCAGCCAAATTTCTAAGAGAAACGCTTTTGTCAATCGGTTTATTTTTGGCATGAACTTTTAATATAGCTTCTCTGTCATTAATATCAGGCATATCAATTATTACCCTTCTATCAAATCTTCCGGGACGAAGCAAGGCTTTATCCAAAACATCCGGACGATTGGTTGCCGCGACAACAATAACACCTGAATTTGGTTCAAAACCATCCATTTCAACCAAAATCTGATTTAAAGTTTGTTCTCTTTCATCATGACTTCCTCCCAGACCGGCACCGCGTTTTCTACCAACCGCATCTATTTCATCTATAAAAATAATCGCCGGAGCCGCTTTTTTGGCCTTATTAAATAAATCTCTAACCCTGGAAGCACCTACACCAACAAACATCTCTACAAATTCAGATCCACTTATATGAAAAAATGGCACATCGGCTTGACCTGCTACTGCCTTTGCCAATAATGTTTTACCAGTGCCCGGCTGCCCCATAAGCAGTACTCCTTTGGGAATTTTTGCGCCAATATCTGCAAATTTTTTAGGATGTTTTAAAAACTCTACAACTTCTTCCAATTCCTCTTTTGCCTCTTTGGCACCGGCTACATCCTCGAATGTCTTTTTTTCTTTTTCTCCCGGTTTGTTTTGTTTGGCTGAACTCTGACCAAATCCCATAGCTGTATTATTTACCCCTTTTACCTGTCGACTCATAAAATAAATAAGTCCTATTATAAGTAAAAAAGGTAACAGATATGGAGCCAAAGCGGCAAGCCAATAACCGGCGCCCCTGTCATCAGATACTATAACTTCTATATTCTGTAATTTTTCCGGTTCAACGCCATAGTTATCCATTAACTCGGAAAAAGACTGGTTCATTTCTTTCTTTACTTCTTGGATAGGAGCGTTTTCACCCATCTGAGTGATAACCAATGTATCGCCTTTGACTTCAATTTTTTCTACACTTTCATTATTTATCTCTCTAACCAAAGTATTTAAACCCACCTCTTCTACATTTTCATCATCAAAACTGGCAAAGCTGAGAATAGAAGCGATTACAAATAAACTTAAAAATATAATGGCAAAATTTTTAAATAAATTTTTCATAATTTGTTTATTTCTAAATAAAAATATTATCGAAGTTATTTTAATATAGAAGAAAAAACTAAGCCTGTCAACCAAGAAAAACCGCCACAAGGGCGGTTTGTAAATCTATCTTTTTTTCTTGAAAAATCCTCTTCTGGGCTTTTTGTCTTGAGATCGTTTGAAATCTCTTCGACCCCCCGCACCTTGTCTTGGGCTTGCATCGCGCTTTGGTCTTTCGGGTCTTGGTAAAAGTTCTT
The DNA here is from genome assembly GCA_014729395.1 of Candidatus Magasanikiibacteriota bacterium. Classification (GTDB taxonomy): domain Bacteria; phylum Patescibacteriota; class Patescibacteriia; order Magasanikbacterales; family UBA922; genus WJJZ01. Next base: position 48,114 of record WJJZ01000002.1, on the reverse strand, counting down.
TCATTGTAAGGTTTACTCTTCCCAGATTATCAATTTCTTTTACTTTCACTTTTACTTTATCACCCAGATTCAGTACATCTCCCGGTTTGTTGGTTCTTTCCCAAGCAATTTCACTAACATGGACCATTCCATCTTTATTTGGAAGTATCTGAACAAAAGCACCAAAATCTTCCAATCTTACAACCTCTCCTTCATAAATCTCTCCGACTTCAACTTCTTTGGTTAGGTCACTTATCATCTTTTTTGCCGCGTCCATCGCCTTCATGTCATTGGTTGTGATCAAAACTCTGCCGTCCTGTTCGATGTCGATCGCCGCTTCGGTTTCTTCAATTATTTTCTTTATGGTTTTTCCTGCCGGACCAATAACATCACCTATTTTTTCCGGATCAATACGCAGTGTCTCTATTCTCGGAGCATATTTTGACAATTCAGATTTTGGATCGGGAATAGTCTTGGCCATAGTATTCAATATTTCTTTTCTGGCTTCAAAAGCTTGTTTAAGAGTTGTATCAACAATATCCCAGTTTAAACCATTCGTTTTTGTGTCCATCTGCATTGCGGTAATTCCGTCTTCTGAACCGGTTATTTTAAAATCCATACCTCCTTTACCGTCTTCAACATCTTGAAGGTCTGTCAAAACTTTCCAGCGGCCATCCGTATCTGAAGCCAAGCCCATTGCAATCCCTGCGATCGGCTTTTTTATTGGTACTCCGGCAGCCATAAGCGACAAGCTTGATCCGCAAGTTGATGCCATTGAACTGGAACCATTTGCGCCAAGAACTTCTGAAACAACCCTGATTGCATAAGGAAAATCTTCTTCGGTTGGAAGTACCGGCTCCAAAGCTTTTTCAGCCAATGCTCCGTGTCCGATTGCTCTTCTGCCCGGACCACGCATCCAGCCGGTTTCTCCATACGTATATGGTGCATCATTATAGTGATGCATATATCTTTTTGTACCATCTTCTTCCATCGTATCCAGAGTCTGTACATCACCCGGCGCACCCAAAGTAACCACGGATAATACTTGAGTATCTCCACGCATAAACATAGCGCTGCCGTGCACTCTCGGTAAAAGGTCTATTTCAACTTCCAAATTTCTGATTTGATTCAATTTCCTCCCGTCAAGTCTAACATCTTCGTTTAATATTTTTTTTGTTATTTCCGCAGCCACATATTCTTTAATTCTATTAAGACCGGCTTTTTGTTCATCTTCTTCGAAGCCTTTTTCAGTCAACATTTCTTTGGCTGCTTCTTTAATCTTATCAACCATTGCTACACGCTCTTGGCGACTAATCTTTACAGAATTAAATATCATATCTTCTGCTTTGTCAGATACGAATTTTTTTGTTAATTGTCGAACTTTTTCTTCTACATTATCATCGACATCGTCAACATCATCAGCCACATTTGGTGATGATTCTTTTTGCACTCCGATTTCTTTTTGAATTTTTGAAATCATCTCTACTACCGGTTGAAGTTGAGAACATCCCCACTTCATTGCGTCATACATGATTTCCTCGGGAACTTCCTTACTGGCCGCTTCCACCATTACCAATTTTTCCGGTGTACCGGCGACAACCAAATCCAGGTCACTCTCTTGCTCCAATTGAGTAGTTGTAACATTTAAAATAAATTCACCATTTTTATCTCTACCGATTCTAGCACCAGCAATAGGTCCATCCCAAGCAATCGTTGAAATTGAAAGCACAACACTGGCAGCTACCAATGCTGTAATAGCCGCATCATTTTCACAATCAACCGACAGGGCTGTTAAAACAACCTGAACATCATTTCTGACCTTGTCATCAAAAAGAGGTCTGATTGATCTATCGACCAATCGACCTGATAATATAGCATCATCACTGGGTCTACCTTCTCTTTTTATAAAACGAGAACCTTTAATTTTACCGGCAGCATAAAGTTTTTCCTCAAACTCTACCGACAGCGGAAAATAATCTATTCCCTCTCTTTCTTCTTTACTTTTAACTACTGTGGCCATTATGGTTGTATCACCATACTGCACAGTACAAGAAGCGCTGGCAAGCAATGCCAACTTTCCTACCTCTACGGTAAGTTCGCGTCCACCCCACTCAATGGACCACTTTTTTGTTTCTAACATAAATTGTCTTTTATGAAGTTGTTCCGGATGAGATAGATCCTTTAATCTGGACCTAGATTCCTCCGGACCAAGCTTCTTTAAATAATTATTTTCTTTTTTTTTTTGTGCTCAATCTTCCTTTTCTATTATCAGTTATCAAAAAATTTGCCAAATCCTCATCCAAATCCAAAAAATCATCAGCCGATTCAACCAATCTATTTGAAGATGTTTTACCAAAAGCAACCACCTCAACCTGCTTTCCGGTACTTTTTTGCAAATAATCCAGTAAAGGTAAATAATCACCGTCACCGGACACCAAAACGATCGCATCCAAACTATGGGATAATCTGATAGCATCAACCGCCAATCCAACATCCCAATCCGCTTTCTTGGTTCCGGAATTGAAAATCTGTAAATCTTTTTCTCTTGTTTCTATCCCCAAATTATATAGGGCTTCAAAAAAAGGCTGCTCATCTTGTGATTCCGTTCTAACGACATATGCGATGGATCGTATTAATTTCCTACCTTCTACAGCCGCTTTTACTATATTACCAAAATTCACTTTTTTTCCATAAAGATTTTTGGCACTATAATATAAATTTTGTACATCAATAAACACCCCTACACGTTGATCGGGGTGCTTTAGAGGATTAGTTGTTTTATTTTCCTTTTTCATCTTCTTTTTTGTTATCTTCTTTTTTCTCGTCCTGAACCGGTTTATTGGCAAATACCTTTGCTTGTTTTAATTTTAATTTTTTTACAAGCTCTTCATACGAAGCGGCATTTTCTTTTTTCAAATATCTCAAAAGTTTTCTTCTTTCGCCAACTTTTCTTAATAAACCCCTTCTTGAAGAATGATCTTTATGATGTTCTTTTAAGTGATCGGAAAGCTCATCTATTTCTGCCGATAAGATGGCTATCTGAACTTCCGTTGAACCTGTATCACCTTCATGGGTTTGATACTTTTTAATTATCTTTTGTTTTTGGTCTTTTGTTAACATACATGCCTGGTGGTTACCGGGCCTCAAGTTCAGCATGTGAAAAACTCGGGTCCGCTGGATTAAAAAAATAATGTTTTTAACATGCTGATTATATACAAAAAAAGGCTATTTGTCAAGTGGTTGCCAATAAAAAACCTCCAAGCCTAACAAGGAGGTTATAACAAAACCAGACTCATGGCGATAGCGGATGCGACACCAATAAGCATGTTGTCCATCCGTTTGAAAGCGAACTCAACCCCGGCTCCACCGAATACACCGGCAATTTGAGCGCCAAAAATTTCTCCCATTGAATGGTGATCCGGATACATGGGCCAGATTTTGCACAGCCCGTTGAAAGCCAACGCTCCGCAAAGTGCGACTGTGACAAAACCCAAGAATCCGGCTATTGTCTTGCCATTCGGAAATCTGTAACTGCGCAAGTTAACCCCGATAATACGGGCAGCCGGATCACCTAATGACAGGATGATAACTGCCGGCACAACAATGTAATCCGGAAAAAACCAATAAGTAACACCTAATCCGATTGAAAAAGTCATCATCGAAGATGGCCACAACCTTTCTTCTTGGCGTAAAATATTTTTTTCAACCAACCACTGTTCTTTAGATAAAAACCAACGCCAAAAGGCGGTATCTAAATTTTTAATTTTCAAGCTTATTCGGTATGTAACGAACCGAAAAGTATCAAGCGATAAAGCAAAAAAAGCCAATATCGCATAGACCAACCACCCCGTATCCTTGGATATACTAATAATCTGCAAGCAAATTATTGCAATGACCGCAGGGGTGATATGAAAAAAGAGGCGTTTAGCCTCGGTGTTCTTCTTACATTCCAAGACAATCCTCCTTTTTGACTGATATAGAAAAGAACATATAAAGGGATATTAACAAAATCCTAATGTTTTATCAAAAATTCTTTTATTCAAAAACTTGAAAATTAAATCAAAATCTGTTTATATGGGTATACCGAACTCAAAAACCGATCCTTAAAAAGGAGAAGACATGAAAATTCTACTCGTCGATCCACCCTGTCAAAGATTTATGGGATTCTATCGCTTCTACTTTCCACTTGGGCTTTCATATCTAGCGGCCACACTCCAGAGATCCGGTCATGAAGTGATAATTTATGATGCAGAACATGACACGTCATGTATTAGCCCGAGCATGAAAGAAACATCTTCTAGACATCAACATTATCTAAATGCTCTCACAAATGATACACACCCCGTCTGGGAAGAATTCTCAAAAATCTTAGCTGATTTCAAACCAAATATTGTTGGAATTTCAGCTCTGACCGTTAAACTAGCATCTGCAATTAAACTTGCAAGCATAACAAAATCATATAATCAAAAAATAATAGTGGTCTTAGGTGGTGAGCACGTAACAGTCCGCCCGAAAGATGCACTTCATAAAAATGTGGATTATATAATAAGTGGTGAAGGCGAACTTGCCTTACTCAAACTAGTCCGGGAGTTAGAAAATAAGGAAAGTCCACGCAAAGTAATTAGCGGACATCTAATCAGCGAATTGGATATTTTGCCCATACCTGCCCTGAAGTGTCTACAAAATGAAAAAAGCTACAGACCGATAGATATGGGTCTTATGGTTACAGCACGTGGCTGTCCACACTCCTGTAGTTTTTGCAGCCTCTCCAGTATTTGGGGTAAAAAAGTCCGATTTCATTCCATTACACGAACCATAACTGAAATAAAAATGAGGATGGAACGCTACGGTACTAAATATTTCTCTTTCCGTAATGGTACTTTTACCCAAAATAGAAATCGGACTATTGATTTCTGCCACAGACTCATAGAAGAACGCTTAGATATAAAATGGGAATGTCTAACACGGGTTGATACAGTAGATTCAGAGTTGCTTGATTTAATGCAAAAAGCCGGCTGTTCAACAATACGAATTGGAGTGGAATCAGGCAGTAACGACAGCCTGAAGTATATGAATAAAGGCATCAACAAGGAGTAAATAAAATCTGCTGCAAACATACTTAACCGTTCTGGAATATTCTGGTCGGCATATATGATCATTGGGATTCCGCAGGAAACCCAATCTAGTATGGAAGAAACCAAAAATATCATCCAGGAAATTAGCCCGCCATTTGTGAGTCTGGCAAAGTTTACACCCCTACCTGGTACTCCGATGTACCAAGTAGTAGTCGAAGCCGGTCTACTGGATGAGGAAGATACAGACTGGTCTTGGGCAGCGAACCAATCTCTTGAACGCTCATTTGTACTTGATATGGATCAAAAGGATTTTTTATCCTTAGCAAATGGTCTGGCGGATTTTGTCAAAAATCACAATGAACAACAATCCTCGAAAAGATCTGATCCAAGACTGAAGGTGCTTTAAATGTATTATAGACCTCTTAATGAGGTCTTTTTTCTTGACAACAAAAAATTGAGGATATAAATTAGATTTAATAAGAAAAAATATGAACAAACAAAATATATTGTTAATCGGATCTTCCGGTTTTTTGGGTTCAAAAATTTTTGAATGTTCACCAAAAAAATTTTGTGTTTGGAAAGCCCATAGAAATACAATGGATAACACGAAAATACACCACATAAAAATTGACTTGACTGATACAATCAGTATTAAAAAAGCTCTAAAAATTTCAAAACCAAAAATTGTGATTTATGCCTCGCGTATTTACCCACATGACTCAAATCCAAAAAAAATTAAAATTTATACTAAAAAATTGGTCCAATTATTAAATGCACCAAAAACAAAATTAATTTACTTTTCCTCCGACGCTGTCTTTGATGGTGAAAAGGGTAATTACAAAGAAAATGATAAAACAAATCCGAAAACCGATTACGGCAAAGCCAAACTCTCTGCTGAACAAATGATAAAACAATTTTCTGATAATTTCTTAATAATTAGAACTGGATATATATTAGGTAGAGACAAAAAAAATTTTGATAAAAGATCATTAGAAGTATTAAACTGTCTTAAAAAGAATCAAAAAATAGAACGCTTTGATGATATAAAACGTTCTACAATAAAAGTGGAAAAACTTGCAAAGATTGTTTGGAAACTTATTGATCAGAATTTAAAAGGTATAATTCATGTTGCAGAAAAAAAACAATCACCATTTGAGATGGGACTATACTTGGCAAAAAAATTTAATTTTGACAGTTCCTTGATTATCCCTGTTTCATACAAAAAATCAAAAATCGAATTAGCTGTTGACACTACCTTAAACATCGATAAATTATCGTATACATTTAAAAAATAAAAGAGTCAAACTACAAAATATTTGACTCTCTTTACCCCCCCCACTGCCATTTCAGTGAACTTATTTTTTTTCTCCACTATGACCAACCTCCTCGATGTTCCAACACGTCCAATGCCAAGGTATTGGAATCCTATCTCTTCTACCACCTTCTGGTCAAAAATACCCGGTCCATCAAAAATACGTGGACTTTTTACCACTTTGAACAATCGGTTCATATCCAACGCACGGTATTGTGGCCAACCTGTCAAAAATATTTGTGCTGCACTTCCCCTGGCTGTTGACCAAGGATTTTCCATGACCTGTATACCCAGTTGCTTTAAATAGTCTGCCGCATAATCATTTGCAACAGGATCACTCGCAACCACGTTATAACCTCTGGCTTCAAGTCTTTTAATTATCTCTACTGAAAATGAATTTCTAACGTCACTTGTACCAGCCTTGAAAGAAATTCCAAAGACAGCTATCTTGTCTCCCGTTTCAACTAAACTACAGATCTGCTTGACAGCATGATCAAGTTGTTGTTGATTCTGTGCTTCGATGGCCTTACACACAATAGCATCATGACCTACGGTCTTAGCCGTATGAACCAAGGCTGCCAGATCTTTTGGTAAACAAGGGCCAGCGAAACCTATCCCAGACTGCAGATAAGTGTTACCGAACCTAGGATCAAGAAGAATCCCGCTTTCGACGTTCCTCACATCAACACCAAAATATTCACACATGCGTGACAACTCATTAATGAACGCGATTCGAGAAGCTAAAAAAGAGTTGCTTGCATATTTTATGAGCTGAGCCGTTTCAATATCACAATAAATCCTGGGGCCAGTCACCCCATCAAAAAGCGCCACCACTTGTCTAGCGACTTTTTCATCATCGGCACCAACAATAGTACGAGAGGGGTGAAAAAAATCTTGCACAGCTGCCCCCTCTGCCAAAAACTCAGGACAACAAACTAAAGTCAACTCCTCTTGGGAGAGGATAGTACCCAACTCTTTGAAACAACCTACTGGCACAGTCGATTTGATTATCACGACAAGTTGGCCATTAGATAATTCTGCAATTTCTTCAACTGCAGAAAATAGTTGACTCAAGTCCGGTTCACCGGATTCTTTTGGCGGAGTTGCTACTGCCACAAATACATAATCCGCCTTCCTCAAACCTTTGGACAAAGACGTTGTAAAGGACAACCTCCCATTGTAGATTCCATTTTGGACTAGTTCCAACAAGCCATCCTCATAAAAAGGAAGTCTCCCAGCAGAGAGTGTATCGATTTTTTTTTCATCAATATCAACGCATACGACCTGGTGACCCAGATGCGCCAAACCCACCCCCGTAACTAGACCAACGTATCCTGTACCGAGAATACAAACTTCTGCCATTTTTACCTCCTTGTTGGTAAAATGTTTAATAGGAAAACTAGTTTAATTTACTATAAAAAAAATTTATTTACAAATCGTCGTAAATTAAAAATACCACTTTTTACTGAATGTTCATTATTTTTTTTAACTTCATGGAATGTGCACACGTTAGCGCAACCGCTAAGGCATCGGCTGCATCGTCCTGCTTTGGAACTGTTTTTAAACCGAGCTGGATTGCTACCATGTATTGGATTTGCTTTTTTTTGGCATGCCCATAGCCGGTAACTGCCTGCTTGATTTGAAGGGGTGTAAACTCATCAATTTCAATTTTTGCCTGTCGCAAAGTCAACAAAATCACCCCTCTCGCCTGACCGACTTTTATAGCTGTCTTGACATTTTTATAAAAAAACAAATCTTCGACCGCCGCCAGATTGGGATTATATTTATCGATAATCTTTGTCAAACTCTTATTTAACTTGTCCAACCTATCGACAAATCTGGTATTTTTTGCCGTTTCTATACAACCGTATGAAAGTGTTTTCCATTCATTACCAATGTCTTCAATCACTGCAAAACCAACCCGGCCAAAACCGGGGTCAATACCCAAAATTCGTGTTGTATCCGGAGATGAATTCACAAAAAATAAAGAGTTAGTTGTAAGTCGTAAATAGTAAATTGCGAATTATTTATCTGCAATACTCCTCCTAATCTATTAGCCTTTACAGGTCTTACTACTTCTCATTTGTATAAACCTCTTTCACATCATCCAACTCTTCCAACTCATCATAAAGTGCTTCCATTTTTTTGCTTATCTCATCGTCAATCTCTATCTCCTCCTTTGCTACCCATTGCAGACCTGAATCATCCGGTTCAATCTCAAGCTCTGAAACAACTTCTATCATTTTTTGAAAATTATCTTTATTGGTGATGAGCTCAACCCCATCATCACTTTCTCTTATATCCTCTATACCTGCATCCATAAATTTCAATTGGGCTTCTTCCCAATTTTCAATTTTATCTTTTTTATCAATAACAAACCTTACCACTCCTTTCTGTTCAAACTGCCACAACACTGAACCCGGCCCACCCAAAGAACCGTCGAATTTATTCAACACATGCTTTACCTCAGCTACCGTTCTGTTAGTATTATCGGTAACGCTTTCTATAACAATGGCTACGCCTCCGGGTCCAAAACCCTCATAAACCACTTTCTTCAACTTGTCTTCACTTTTCAATTCACCAGTGCCTTTTTTAACCGCTCTTTCAATATTATCTTTGGGTACATTAGCCGATTTGGCTTTTTCTATTGCCAAACGCAATGAAAAATTCATCTCAGGATCGCCGCCGCCTTCTTGTGCAGCTACGGTGATAGCTCTGGTTAGCTTGGTGAAGACATTGCTTCTGGCTGCATCAGCTTTGCCTTTTTTATGTTGTATTTTATGCCACTTGGAATGTCCGCTCATAGAACCGGATTAATTTTGATTTATCTTATAGATTTCCAATAAGTATAATTTATCAGGTAGTATTTAAAAATTCAAGCATAAAAAAACCCGGTTGAAATTTCAACAGGGCTGCCCCTCATTCATTTTTTTTCACAAAGAAAATATTAACGATCAATACCGACAGCACAGTAAACGGAATAATCAGTAACATAAAAACCATAAATCCGGATAAAATTGATCCCGTCTCCATTTTGATGAGGTCGGCAATAACTGCCGCCAAAGTACCGGCAATAAGCGCGGCAATGATTATTTTCGGTCTTGCGAAAGCTTTTTTTAAAGATCCCATCTTTTTTCTCCTTTTTTTTCTTTTTGTTAATTTTATCTAGAACACCTTTTTTTAACACAATTTACAGACACTGTCAAGTTAAAAAGCCTAATTTTAGAGAAAAACTTGATTTTTAACTATTTTTTGTATAAAATATACCCATATTTTACAATCAAAAAAGGAGGGAAAGGTGAAAAAAGGTGGAAACAAAGATAATTCCTCAAAAATTAGTCAATTTTGGCTAAAAAAAGCTATTCTTGAAGCGGATAAAATAACGGAAAGATCTGTTAGTAGACACAAAACTAACACTGAACTGCCGGAGATTGTTTGTAAAAGGGGTTGTTATGCATGTTGTCTAAACCCCATAATACCCATTCTTGAAATAGAGTTTACTGCTATACAGAATTTTATATGCGAATCACTCGATCCGGATACACTAAGACGGATAATGGCGAATGTTCTAGGAATGGAGAACAACCCAAAATGCCCCTTTTTAGTTGAAAAAGAATGTGCTGTATATGAATACAGACCTCTTGCTTGCCGTCATTTTTTGGTGACAAGTCAACCTTGTGACAAATATGAAGATGTTTTTAAAACACGCCCCCATGACCTGGTTCCGATCAATAAAGATGAATGCCGAATTGTGGCAAAATTCATGTTTAGGGCTATGGGTTTCTCTAAACAGAAAAGTAATATGAAAGCAAAAAGATCTGAGCTTATGGAATACACATCACCACTGCATGAATTTAACTTTAGGAACTTGATTGTAAAAATTCTTAAGAGGGTAAGGGCCATGGAAGATTAAAAAAAATAATAATCGGGCCAAAATAATCATGGCCCTGATAATTTTTAAAAAAATAGAATGACTAAAGAACAAAAAAATACACGTTTAAAAATATTATTAGTATTATTTTTTCTGACAATTTTAGGGGCTGTCATGGTTTTTTTGATACCGGCTGTCATTAGAAGCAGAAAAGTGGATGTTTCACTAATCGTCAGATTACGCCACCCTTATGCTGAAAAAGTTGAAATTTATCATAACTTTGACGGAAAAATAAAAGTGGAAAAGATGGAAAAGAAAAATGATTATGTATATACATATGAAGGCTACAAACCGGAAGGTGACTACCAATTCAATATCTTGGCTACAACCAACCAAGATCACGAAAGGTTGGAATGGGTTGCTTCTGAAAAAGGAATTTATGCGGGTAATGTCAATCTAAACGGTACAACCCTTAATGAATATTACTTAAATCATGTAAATAAATATAATGGAGTCGGTTTTAATTTAAGCCTGGTTGATACAACTGTAAAATACAAAGAAGACAATCAAATTGAAATTGATGATCGAATCCCCTCTGAAATGGTACGCATAAAAAAATACGTACAATACGAAACACCGCCGGAAGGCTTTACTCACGCCATGCCCTGGTTGCAAGCCCTTTTTACCGGAGAAAATAATGACACCGCTAAAATTGAAGTTGATTATGTACGTTTATACCAAGTATTCAAAAATGGTGAAGAAGAAATTCTACTGGCCAATGAATATAATTACGGAACTTCTTCAACTTTTGCTTTCTCAAACGGACGTCTTTACAAAAGGTATCCTTTTTTCTTTGATGAAAAAAAATTTAAAAATCCAATGATTATCACAACCAATCGCGAGGGATATTTCAGTTTTTATCCGCATCAATACAAAGAATGGGTATGGCATTGGTGGGGCTCCAAAAGAAGCTGGGTATCACCAAAAGCAGAATACTTAAAAGTTGAAGCTAGGATAAAAATTACAGGAACTGCGGTTGTTCAGGCCGGTTTGGATTTTTGGACCGGTGCTGAAACAGCCTATAGTGGATTAGACGTTAATAATACCGAAGCCGGTGCCAGTGATATTTACTTTTCATCTCCGGACTGGCAGATAATAAATTTCTCCACCAAGAAGAATGATTAATATGAAAAAAATAAAGATCATTTCTGCAGTGATAATAATAATTGTTTTATTACTCCTTGATTTTGCTGCTATTCACGATATTGCAAAAGGGCTGGAACCTGACTATTATTTGGAATACTTTGTTCTTGCCAAGAGCAGCTTGATTTTTGTTCTGATGTGTATTGCCGCAATACAAAGTAAAAAACAAAATAAATAATGAATTGTCGCCATTCAGGCGACTCTTTTTTTGTATATATAAATAAAAAAAATGCCTAAAAAAAATCCAAAAAAAACAGATTGTGTATTTTGCAAAAAAGAAAATATTAACGAAGGAATAATTTATGAAGATAAAAATTTTATAATAAAAGTTGGTTTTGCTATAATAGCAGCCGGTCATGTAATGATTATTCCAAAAAAACATTATTCCTGCTTCGGAGCCATGCCGGTTAACCTTTTAAAAGAATACGATAAACTTAAAACCAAATTAATAAAAGAAATTGAAACAAAATTTTCGCGACCGATCTTAATTGAATATGGTGTATGGGGACAGAGTATAAATCACGCCCATATGCACTTTATTCCGAAAAGCTCCGCAGGTTATAAAATTAAAAACATTATATCTGAAATAAAAAGATGCCATCCCGGTTTTAAAATTAAATATAAAAAAATCAAAAAAATTGAATATTTAAAAAAAATATATGAAAAAGAAAAAGAATATGTGCTGATAGAAAGAAAAAAAAGAATTTATATATTTTCAACAAAAAATATTGGTGAAAAGAGAAATTCATGTCTGGATTACAGGATCCTTTTCACAAAAAAAGGGATAAAAGGTGTAAAAAATTGGCGAAAACTGACAAAAAAAGAAAAAATTGCCGACAACTATAAACGGCATTTGACAAAAACTGTATTGGATTTCGATGACTTCTAAACAGACAAAATATATTAATATTTTTAAAAGATATTTCTTTAAATATGAAAATATTTTTTTAATATTAACGATCTTCATTATTGGCTTTACTGCATATATCAATGTTTATAATAATGAACTTCTATGGGATGACGAATTTTTACTGGAAAAAAATCAGTATGTACATAATTTTGAAATAAAAAAAATTCTCACCAACCCAATCGGTGCCGGTGCCGGTAGAATGGATAAATTTTATCGACCCATTCAGCTAACGGCTTATTCACTAATATATAAAAAATTCAACCTGGAGCCATGGCCATATCATTTGCTAAACATATCTCTTCACCTTGCCAACGCTCTACTTATTTTCTTAATTTTATATAAACTTTCAAAAAACAAAGTAATATCTTTTTTATCCTCTGTTTTTTGGGTGGTTCATCCTATTCATACCGAAGCTGTAACCTATATTAGCGGAACTGCAGACCCTTTGGCATTTTTCTTCTCTTTGCTTTCATTAGTTTGCTATACAATATACAGAAAAAAAAACAATATAATTTTTTTTATTATTTCAATACTTTGTTTTGTTTTTGTTTTAATAAGCAAAGAGAGTTACTTGGTTTTTCCACTTTTGATAATACTGACTGAATCAGTATTTTTTTCAAAAAAAATAAAAAAGATTGTTTCATATTCTTTACCTTATTTTGTCATTTTAATAACCTTCGCCATATTTAGACTAACTTTGTTAAACTTTGAAGGAAGTTTAAATTTTTATAAATCGGCCAACATCTATACGGAAAGTATCTTTGTGCGCATTCTTACTTTTATTGCAACTATTCCGGAATATTTTTCCTTCTTGATCATGCCTTTCGGTTTACACATGGAAAGAAGTTTTCCGGTATTTGTAAGCCCTTTTAATTTACCGGTACTTTTTTCTCTTATAATACTGTCCGTAATTGCTTTAATTTTATACAAAGCTATTAAAAAGCCGGATAAATTAATTACTTTTGGCATATTATGGATGCTAGTCACAATGCTACCTATAAGCGGTATAATCCCATTAAACGCTTTCATAATGGAGCATTGGCTATATGCATCATCGCTGGGTTTTTTTATTGTCATATCCACTTTAATTTACCGTTACTTTTTTAATTCCAAATATAGATTTTATTTAATTGCCGGTACATGCCTGGTCGTCATTATTCTAATGGCAATTACTTTGGAAACAAACTCAAAATGGAAAAATCCCATCACTTTTTACAATTATATCCTAAGCTATGAGACAGGAAGTTCAAGAGTCCTGAATAATCTGGCCATGGCTTATACAAAAAAAGAAGAATTCAGCCAAGCAAAAAAATATTATTTAAAAGCAATTAGAGTTAATGATAGTCACGCAGAGGTTCATTATAATATAGCCAACATCTATCTGAATGAAGGTAATTACAAAAAAGCGATATCTCATTTAATGCGCAGTATTGAATTGAATCATAATTTCTTTTTCTCATACAAACGTCTCGGTGATATTTACAAAGCTCTCGGTGATGAAGAAAAAGCAGATTATTACTACAATCAAGCAAAACAAATTGAACTTTATTAAAAATAATTTTACTATTAAAAAATCCCGATATTAATCGGGATTTTATTTATTTCTTATTAATCATCTTTTTCCTCGAATCCTGTACCCACCGGTATCAATCGTCCTATTATTACGTTTTCTTTCAAACCTGACAAACTATCTTTCTTTCCGGTGATAGCAGCATTGATCAAAACTCTGGCAGTTTCTTGGAAAGAAGCCGCTGACAAGAAAGATTGTGTCGACAAGGATACCTTTGAAATCCCAAGGAAAAGTTCTCGACCTACGGCCGGTTTCTTTTTTTCTTCTTTTGCCTCGGCATTGGCCACCATCAATTGAGCTTTTTCTACAACCTCACCCGGTAATAAATCCGTTTCACCCGGATCCTCAACGTACACTCGACTGAACATTTGTTTAATTATAATTTCAATATGCTTGTCATTCAATCTCTGTCCTTGACCGGCATAAATTGCCTGAATTTCACTCAATATATATCTCTGTACCGCATCTCTGCCTTTTAATTCAAAAAGTTCTTGTAAATTTACACTGCCCTCAGTCAGCTGATCTCCTTTTTCAACCGTGTCGCCATTTTTCACCCATAATTTATAACCGATTGGTACTATATAATCTTTGGTGTGTTTGCCGGTATATTTCAATATTAAATTTTTTCCATCTATTGTTACATTACCGGTATATTTGGCTTTTATTTTTTCTCCGGAAGAACCTCTGGTTAACAAAACGTCGCCTTTTTTAACTTTTTGACCTTCTTCCACATTCAACTCGTCCACTTTTCTTACTTTTATTTTCAACTCATCCATTCCTTCAAAGTGAACTTTAATAATTTTCTGACCGCGTCTTCCTTCAAAAATCTTGCGACCGGTCGAACTGGTTATCACTTTTCCATCAGCATCTTCTATTTCAATACTACCGCCCACTTCAGTCAAAATAGCTTTTCTCTTTGGATTCCTGGCTTCAAATAACTCCTCAACTCTAGGTAAACCCTGGGTAATATCACCACCTCCGGCTACACCACCCAAGTGAAATGTTCTCATTGTTAATTGTGTTCCCGGTTCACCGATAGACTGAGCGGCAATAATTCCGGCTGCAGTGCCTTTTTCAGATATGTTGTTATTGCCCAAATCAAAGCCATAACATTTCACACAAATGCCTTTAGGTAATTTACATTGCAAAACCGAACGAACATGAACTTCATCCACTCCAAGTTTTTCAATTTGTCTGGCCGCTTCTTCGGTTACCACTTCACCTGCTTTAACAATCTTTTTGTTACCGGATTTTACATCTTTTATAACAAAACGTCCCATGACTCTATCCGATAATTTTTCTCCCATTGCTTCTGAGTTTTCCTTTGTAAACACTTCTCCGTCTTTATCTTTACAATCGTCTTCAATTACCACCACATCCTGAGCCACATCAACCAAGCGTCTGGTCAAATATCCGGCGTTGGCTGTACGCAAAGCCGTATCTGACAAACCCTTTCTGGTACCATGGGATGAAATGAAAAACTCCAAGACATCAAAACCTTCTTTGAAGTTGCCTTTTACCGGCAACTCAATAATCTCACCGCTTGGAGAAGCAACCAAGCCCTTCATTCCGATAACCTGACCCAGCTGACCCCAAGAACCGCGAGCTCCCGAATCAATCATAGCAAATACCGGTCCATCTTTGTCGAGAGCTTGCTTATTAAAAGACAAAACTCTGTCTTTTACATCCGACCAAATCTCCAAAGTTTTGGAATGCCTTTCAGAGTCGGTTAACAAACCTTCATTGTATTGCTCCTGCGCTTGCAAAACCTTGGCATCCCCTTCATCAACTATGCCTTGCTTTTCATCTATGTGACCAAAGTCATCCGTACCCAAAGAATACCCTGACTTGGTTACATATTTAAATCCGATTCTTTTTAGTTTGTCCAAGATATGAGCAGTTTCCTCCTGGCCGTAAATTTCCAGCAACAATTGAATGATGGAACTCAAATGTTTTTTGGTGATGGCTTCGTTATAAAACGGTAATTTTTCAGGCAAAACTTCGTTAAAGAAAACTCGCCCAATTGAAGTTTCGATAAGCGGCCCTTCACCTTCGGGGAACTTACTCAGATCATCAAATCTTATTTGTACTCTCTCTTTTAAAGTAATTTTTCTACTTTGATAGGCATACTTAGCTTCTTTGATGCTTGAGAAAAACTTTTTTACCTGTCCTTCATCATCCTGATTATATCTGGTGATATAATAGCAGCCCAACGCAATATCCTGAGCCGGGGTTACTACCGGAGTGCCGGTGGCGGGCTTTAAAAGATTTTTCTCTGATGCCATTAAATTCTCCGCTTCCCACTTTGCCTCTTCTGTCAAAGGAAGATGGACAGCCATCTGGTCTCCGTCAAAGTCCGCATTAAAACCGGAACAAACCAGTGGGTGGAGTTGAATTGCTTTACCTTCAATTAATTGAGGTCTGAAAGCTTGAATTCCCAACCTATGCAAAGTCGGCGCTCTATTTAACAGCACTCTTGTTTTCTTGGTTAATTCTTCTAAAATATCCCAAACTTCAGGAGCGTTACTTTCAATAAAGCGGGATGCGCTTCTCACATTATGTGCTAATTCTTGCTTAATAATCTCTGACATTACAAAAGGCTTGAAAAGCTCAAGTGCCATTCTTTTTGGAATTCCGCATTCGTTTATTTTTAATTTTGGACCGACCACGATCACCGAACGACCGGAATAATCAACTCTTTTTCCCAAGAGATTTTGTCTGAATCTTCCTTGTTTGCCTTTTAAAATATCCGCCAGAGATCTTAGTTGTCTTTTTTGACCGGTCGAAGCTGTTACGGTTTTCGATGCTCGGGCATTGTTGTCAATCAAAGCATCAACCGCCTCCTGCAGCATCCTCTTTTCGTTACGACAAATTACCTCCGGGGCATTCAAATCAACCAGTCTTTTCAATCGATTATTTCTATTAATAACACGACGGTATAAATCATTTAGATCTGACGTGGCAAATCTGCCTCCGTCCAATGCGACCATAGGCCTTAAATCCGGTGGTACTACCGGAATTACGGTTAATACCATCCACTCAGGCCTTATCTGATTTTGTCTCAAACTTTTCAAAAGTTTTATTCTTCTTATCAATCTTTCTCTTTTTGCCCCTTTGCTTTTCTCCAATTCGGTTTCCAAATTATCAATTGTTTTATCCAGATCGAGTTTTTCAAGAAGTGAACGCACCGCACCCGCACCAATACTTGCTTCAAAAAGATGTCCATAACGTAAAGCCATTTCTTGATAATCATTCTCTGAAATAATATTCATCATTTTTATTTCTTTCAACTGGCTTTCGGCTTCATCAAAATCTTCTTTTAAATTGGCTAATTTTTCTTCTTGTTCATCTTGTAACTTTTTTATTTCACTACGTCCGGCTTTCTCTTTATTGGCTTTTTCCAACTTTTGCTTAAATTCATTTTCGATTTGTTTTTTCTTTGACTTGTATTCTTTCTTTAGAGCTTTATGAGTTTCCTTTATTGCATTTTTGTCCACTTTGGTAATGATAAATGAAGCAAAGTAGATCACTTTTTCTAGCGCCTGAATAGATAAATCCAATACCAGTCCGATCTTCGAAGGTATTGATCGTAAAAACCAAATATGGGTTACAGGGGACGCCAAAGCAATATGACCCATACGCTCTCTTCTGACCAAAGAATGCGTAACTTCAACCCCACACTTATCGCAAACAATGCCTTTGTAACGAATTTTTTTGTATTTGCCGCAATAGCACTCCCAGTCTTTGGTGGGACCGAATATTTCCTCGGCAAACAATCCGCCTTTTTCCGGCTTTTGTGTGCGATAATTAATGGTTTCCGGTTTTGTTACCTCGCCGAATGACCAGTCCCTGATAATATCAGGTGAAGCCACTTTTAGCCGCAAGGAATCAAAATCTTTTAAATTAATTTGATCACGTAACATATTTATTTTTTATAGTAATTGATAATAATTAATTTAATGTTCTATTTCTTTTCTTCACCATCTTTGTCTTCATCATCTTTATCTTCGTTTTCATTTTCTTTATCAGCTTCTTCCGTTTCTTCTTCCAATTCATCAACCGGAATATTTTCCCGCAAAAGTTCAACATCGAGAGCCAGACCTTTCATCTCGCGCACCAAAACATTAAATGATTCGGGGATATTTACGCGCTTAATTTTCTCGCCCTTTATAATGGCTTCGTAAGCTTTTGATCGTCCGGGAACATCATCTGATTTTATGGTTAATATTTCTTGTAAAATATGAGCCGCACCATAGGCCTCTAATGCCCAAACTTCCATTTCTCCAAACCTCTGCCCGCCGAATTGAGCTTTTCCTCCCAATGGCTGCTGAGTTATAAGGCTGTACGGACCAATAGATCTCTGGTGCATTTTGTCTTCAATCATGTGGTTCAACTTCAACATATAGTTGTAGCCAACAGTTACCTTGTTATCAAAAGCTTCTCCGGTTCTACCGTCAAATAATGTAAGCTGTCCATCTACCGGAAATCCGGCTTTTTCCAATTCTTCTTTTATTTGTTCGTCAGTAATACCGTTCAAAGTTGGCGTAGCTGCTTTGTAACCCAAAGCATTGGCAGCTAAACCGAGATGAGTTTCCAAAAGCTGTCCTAAATTCATACGAGATATGACCCCTAATGGAGACAATATAATATCCACCGGAGTACCGTCTTCTAAAAATGGCATGTCTTCGGCAGGTACAATTTTTGAAATAACACCCTTGTTACCATGCCGACCGGCCATTTTATCACCCACTTGTATTTTACGCATGTCAGCCACTGTTACCTGAACCTGCTTACTGACACCCGGTTGTAATTTATCTCCTTCGTCTGCAGAAAAAACCTTTACATCAGTAACCTTGCCGTGTTCTCCGTGTTCCAAATACAAAGATGAGTCACGTACATCTCTGGCTTTCTCGCCGAAAATGGCACGCAACAACCTTTCTTCGGGGGATAATTCCGTTTCTCCTTTTGGAGTAATTTTACCCACTAAAATATCACCGGACTGAACTTCGGCGCCGATTCTTATGATTCCTTCTGAATCTAAATTTTTTAATTTTTCTTCACTTACGTTTGGTATATCTGACGTCACCACTTCCGAACCCAATTTCGTTTCACGAACATCAGTACTGTAATCTTCTATATGTACCGATGTATAAACATCTTTTTGTACCAATCTCTCCGATATAATTACCGCATCTTCATAATTATAACCATCCCAAACCATATAAGCTACTAAGACATTTTTACCAAGAGCAAGCTCACCTTGGTCAGTAGAAGGTCCGTCACACAATACATCGCCTTTTTTAACTTTTTGCCCCAAAGAAACAATCGGTCTTTGATTAATACAACTGGATGCGTTTGATCTAACGTATTTGTTTAATTGATATTTTAATACTTTGCCTTTTTTTGTTGTCAATTCTATCATTGATCCGTCAACGGCAGTGATCTCCCCATCATCTTCCGCCAATACCAGGTGTCCGCTGTTTTCAGCTGCGGTTTTTTCCATACCGGTTCCCACAAGCGGAGCATCGGTAATAATACACGGTACTGACTGTCTTTGCATGTTTGTACCCATAAGTGCTCGAGTGGCGTCATCATGCTCTAAGAAAGGAATCAAGCTTGTTGCAACCGATAAAATCTGATTTGATGCCACATCCATATAATCAATATCTTCAACCGGTACGATTGTCGGTTCACCTTGGTCTCGAGCAGCAACTCTTTCCTCGGTGAAGAAGCCTTTTTCGTCAACTGGTGCTGTTGCACTGGTGGTAACCACTCTTTCTTCTTCAAACGAATTAAGGTAAATAATTTCTGAACCGGCTCGCGGTTTTACTTTTATTTTTTTTACTTCTTTTTTCTTTTCAAGTTTTTTTGCCTTTGCATCTGTAATTTCTTCACCTGCTTTTACCACTCCCTTTACCGTCTCCCGAGCCACTTCTCCGGTTGTGAATCGTGCTTCATTTGGTACCTCTTTTATAACTTTTCTATATGGTGTTTCAAGAAAACCGAAATCATTAATTTTTGCATAACTGGCCAAATGTCCCACCAAACCGATATTCGGTCCTTCCGGCGTGGCAATCGGACAAACACGTCCATAGTGAGTAGTATGTACATCTCTCACCTCGAAACCTGCCCTATCCCTGGACAAACCGCCCGGACCAAGCGCACTCACACGTCGTTTATGTTCAAGCTCTGCCAAAGGATTTACCTGATCCATGAATTGTGAAAGCTGAGAACTCATAAAGAATTCCCTTACCGCTCCGATTACTGGTCTTGCATTTATCAATTTATTCGGAGACAAGCCTTCAAGTTCATAAGTACTCATTCTATCTTTAATAATTCGTTCCATTCTTGCCAGACCAACTCTAAATCGATTCTGTACCAATTCGCCAACCGCTCTTAGTCTGCGGTTGCCAAAGTGATCAATATCATCCGGTTCCTCTTGTGTGATATTTAACCTTACAATTTCTTTCAAAACTCTTAATAACTTTTCCGGAGATAAAACCCTGTTTTCCTTTTCATCATATTCTTCCTTTTTAAGATCCATTTCAAATTTGGTATTGAACTTATAGACTCCGACCCTGCCTAAATCATATCTGTCAAAATTGAAAAACATGGCATGGATTAAACCTTTGGCATTGTCAGCTGTTGCCAAGTCTCCCGGTCTGATTCTTTTATATACCTCAATCAATCCTTCGTCTTCATTTTTTGCGGCATCTTTTTTTAGAGTTGATTCAATATAATCTATACTTTCATGAGTATTTACATCCTCGAATAATTTATATATTTCCTCATCCGTACTGTAGCCAAAAGCTCGTAAAAGTGAAGTTGCAGCCACTTTACGTTTTCGATCCACTTTTACCCAAATAACATTGTTTTGATCTGTCTCTACCTCAATCCAAGCTCCACGATTGGGAATGATCTTGGCTCCGTAATATCTTCTACCTCTAACATTATTAGCTGTAAAAAATGCACCCGGACTGCGGATAAGCTGAGAAACCACAACTCTCTCTATTCCATTAACCACAAAAGTGCCTCTGTCGGTCATGACAGGGATTTCTCCCAAATATATTTCTTGAGATTCGCTGGTGTCGGTTCTTTTGTTTACCAGTTTGGCAATAACTCTAATCGGAGCTTCGTAGGTTGTATTTTTATTGCGACAGGTAACTTCATCAAATTTCGGCTCATCAATATAATAGTCTTCCAGATAAAGCTCCAAATCACGACCGGTAAAATCCGTAATTGGAGATACTTCATCAAAAAGCTCTTTAATCCCCTCTTTAAAAAACCAATCATAGGAATTTTTTTGCAAAGCTATCAAATCAGGACTGGGCATAGCTTCACGATTGTCTGTAAAAAATTTTCTTGTCTTTTCCTTGCTTGGTTGACGTTTATAAATAGGCATAAATATACACAGTAAATAGTGAATAGTAAACAGTAAACAGTTTTTTACTAATATTGCTCAATTTCTCTTTACTGTTTACTAGCTCTATTTACTTCATGAATTAATTTACAATACAAAAATTACTCTTAAATAAGAGTTTTTCAGAAATTAATTTTTATTTTTTTTGTTGTGCATGGTTTGCCTATTACCAGCACACCAAAAGTCTTTCCTTCTTGAGAAAGTTCCTCAAGAAAACCGATTCAGACACATTGATTTTCAGTTTTACCTTTGGGGCGCACGTAATCGCGGTTAACTGCGGCCTTTTTTTGATTTCTAAACCCGATTTTAATCGGGGAAGGACTCGTACAAATTAACAGCGGACGTGATTAAAAAAGTGTCAAATTTAACAACATTGGCTTTGTTATCTGAAAATTTTGCTAAACAAAGGCAATATTGTCAATAATTTAGCTAACGCTACAATAATAACCTATTTTTAGAGTTTTGTCAAATGGAACAGGTGGATAAATGTTTGTCAAGGGGGATAATTATTTTGTGCTAAATTTAGCTAAAAAATTGAATTTTATTAACTGCATTTCACAGTTTATCCACAAAAAAAAATTAAAAAAAATTTGAAAAAATAATCAATCTTATTATAAACACTTGACAAGATCCTTTTTTTGTGCTATAATTATCTGTTCTTTAGTGAACTGCAGGTACCGCTCAAAACGGTCTCCTGCCACAACACGCGTCATTTTGGCGCGGAAGGGGAAGCGAAGTGTTTATTAGTTACACTAGCGGCTTTGGCTAACGCCAAAGCAAAAAAAACGCGACGCGCGAACCCATCCTAAGGCTCTGTCTGTTTAATGGCAGAGAAGCTCAAACACTTTACCCAAAAAGTTGTTTAGCACAAATCTTCTTGTAGATTCTTGCTATGAGAAGGTAAAAAAATTTCCGGACAAATAAACCAATCGATTAAAAAATTGTGATGCTAGCTCACGGTTCAAAAATCGTCCCACCGGTTTATTTGTCAAAGGGGGTAGTCTTGTTCTCATACTGACGGCCTATACTGGGCCCGAAGTGCAAAAAGACTATCCCCTCCTTCCTCACAAATCCTTAATAAAAGCCATAAGAGTTTGTGAGGAGGGAATTAATATTATATATTCCACCCCAGGGCGATAGAGATCTCACCTAAAGAATCTGCAACAGAACCCACCCAAGATTCATTATTTTCCCCCCAAATTCCCCTTAATCTCTATCGCCCTACCTTCTACTGAGTTTCTTAGGCCTAGTGTCTAAGCGGCTCGGTAGAGGGTTTGGAAAAGATAATATTTTTCTGAAACATCAAAATTTCAAATTAAAAGTATAGTATAAATTCGGAAGATTGTAAGAGAAAAAATCGCTTATAACCTTCCACTCGCAAATCTTTGTGAGGTGGTGAAATTTAAAATATACCATAATCCCGATTTTCGGGATAAGATACTCGAACGACACATTTGTTTTGGTCCTCCCAAAGAGGTTTTTTCTAAAACTGTGCCGAGGAAGGTATCTGAAACAAAAAACACTCCGGTTTATTCCGGGGTGTTTTTTATAATGCAGATATACGCCTATAATGCAGATATACGCCTGCCTGCCGGCAGGCAGGGATAATGCGGATTTTCGGATAGGATTATTTTAGTTCAATAAATTATTAATAAATAAGAAAGTTTTATTGATGCGTATAATGAATATTTTGCTACAAGAAATACTTTATTATTTTTTTATTTTTTTAATACAAAAAATTTACTTTTAGTTCATTGATATTATGTTAAAATTTAAAAAACTTAAATTAAATAAATATGTATTGTTATGGAGAATAAATTAATCTACGAAAATTTAACCTACAAAATCAGGGGGCTTTTATTTAAAATTCACAATGAGCTTGGCAGATTATGTAATGAAAAACAGTATGGTGATGCCTTGGAGGCAAAACTAAAAAAAGAAAATATCCACTATAAAAAAACTTACCATTAAAAGAATACTAAACACAAGTATGTATAAAAAAATCGGATATAAAAGTACATGATGTTTGAATTTAGGATTAAACTATCCGTAAATCCGCATTATCAGCATATCCGAATTTTTATTCTCCTTTTTTTCTCAAACTCTCCTTTAGATACCGCCGTACACGCTTACGGCCTTTTCTTTTGAAGAATCTTTTTGATTTTGTGTGAGCGTCATCCGGATGAGCAGGACGACGACGGGTGTAATGTTTTTTTGATCCTTTTTTCATATCCCTCCTATTATAGCAAAAGAACTCATACCAGGCTTGCTTGGCATTGACACAAACCTTTATAAAGAACAACCAAGCAAGTCATTGCCTGGTATGAATCTTTTTACAAACCGAAGATTTTCCTTGATTTCATCTTGATTAATATGATTTAAGTTGCAATGATTTTTTATATCAAAAAATACTCACGACCCTTCAAAGTTCATGATATATATCCTGAACTCAGAAAGATTTGATAAGCAGGGTCTAGAATACTTATCGTGGGTTGAAAGATGTTGCTATTATCTAGAATTTATTGGCCTTTACGCCCAGTCCAAGCCATCCGGCAAATTCTTGGGCATGGCGATCTCCTGTCCTTCCAAGGTCTCCGCCCTACGCTTTTCGGAAGCCGGTCTGTAAAACCGCTCCGGTAACCGCAGCCTACAATCTCCGGGTTGCTGCATGGCATACGTTTGCGCCAAGTTCCAAGCTTCCGCAAAGTAAAGAGATTCCCCCAGAACTCGACACTCGATGGCCAAGTCAGTCTCAAAAACCCGCCAAATTGGCCGCTTGAGGTCGCGACAATCGGGAAATGGATTGCCGTTGTCCAGTTCTAGCCAGACCTCGCTGCCGATAAAAGAAACAGGTTTTTCTTGAAGCTCTGACTGGCTGGGAAGACGCCCGCCATGCTCGGTCCAAACATAGTCCGGATCAAACTTGTCCATTTTGGACTGTCGACCGTACCATGCTTTGACCTTGTCGTAACTTCCAGCAAAAATAATACTGAGACAACGGCCGTATTCTTCGTCGCAGGTCATACCCCCTCTGACTACTGCGGCCCAAATCTGCCCGTTGTTCATACGAAAAAATCTGATTTCTGTTTCTGCGCTCATGCTTCCTCCTTGTTTTGTTTATCTGTGCCTTGTCTTGATTCGCTTTGAAAACGCTCCAAGAAAAAGCGCCCTGATAATTTCAGAGCTCCCCCTAAATTTTCATTTGGCTGATCACATCGCAGTGATCAGCTCGCCTGTTCGAAGGTCTATTTTTAACCAAAGACCCAAACAGGCGGAATTGCCATTGCCGACAAAATAGCCGCAGTCATCTCTGCCACAACATTGACAGGTCGTGTCAGTGACGAACATACTTAACAGCCTATCATCCAATTTAAATAAATGATGCTCAAAAAAAATAACATTATCCGGTACATCTTCATCAGATCTATTATCAGGACCCGCATGCAACGGGACCACGGCAAATACGGTCGCTAAAAATTCCCTTTGCAGAAATTCATCATCAGAATTATTTATTAACATCTCATCAATAAAATAAATTGTATTACATTCACAGCGGAACCGACCGCAATCCGGACAGCTCGGATTACGGACCGCCCATTTCCGGTCTGCCCGGCGCTTTTCATTGGCCAATCTTTTTTGATTGACCCCATCCATTGCGTCTATGTGGTCCTCATTCGACCACCTTCTCGTCCGACTCATGGCAACTCCTTTTTTTTGAGTTTTTAAAAAACGGATATCCTTCTTTCAAATCAAAAACTTATGATTATTAGCTTGAAAGAAGAGGCAAGCAGGGTCTGAAATACTTGCCAGAAAAACTCACAACAAATAACGCCGGGATTGTAGTCATTATCAACCCCCGCATAACAAATCAATCCTCTTCACTGCTCGATTCGTCTTCTTCCAAATTAACAAATTCACCATATTCATTTACTTCAAATGCATCATCATCAAAATTCTCGAGTTCCAGTCTTCTCTCTTCATTTGCTTTTCTAAGCAGTCTCCGAATTTCTTTTATTTTTTCTTTATTCATAGCGAATCCTCCTTTATGTTAAGGACAGTTGTGAAAATGTCTCCTTGTCTTCATTATAAATAATAAAGACAAATTAGACCGGAGATTGATTACGTTTCTGAAAACCAATCTCCAAAAAATATTTCTCACCAAAGCATTTTCATCTTGAATACATCGCCCACTTATGCAAAGTCGTCCAATTCTCTTCCGCAACTTTTGTCAGATCAACATGACGCGGAAAATGCTTTAAAATATTGTTGGGCAGAGTTGAAATTAAATAATATAATCCCAATATGTCATTTGCCAAATCAATACCATCATATTCATCGCAGACTTCTTCACCAAACCAATTATCACAGCTTAGACTGATTATAATTGGTTCATCGCGGTTTTGATCGCCGTTTTTCTCTACTACGGCCCATAGATAGTCCAACAAAAAATCTATCTCTGTCATTTTTGTAAATGCATCCAAAAAATCCACCACGACTTCCTCTAATGTGCACTGTTCGTTATTATGCTTGTTCATAACCCTCCTAAAACTTTTTACCAGTGTAGCTCCTCCCGAGTAATTTCGGGATCGCTTGTTGATTCAAGCGACGCGACATTCGCCGATCAGCGAACCGGGCCTCGGTATTAGAGTTTCTCTTCCACACCACGATGCATTCATGGTGCTTTCAGAATACATGAATAAATTCATACGCTCTGAAAGAAAAAGTATACAGGGTCTAGGATATATACCAATTGTTTTATCCCTAGAAATTATTATATCACTGCTTTGCAAGCCATTCCTGCTTGCGTGCTAAACGCAAGCGTAGACATTCGGCCCATAATCGGCGTCCGAAATATTCAATATCATTGGCATCTATCTCATATATTGAATAATGGAATCGATGCCTATTATATCGGCGAATTCGCTCGGTTGGCTTATCAATAACACCTCTTAAAAACCTTATTCTTCCATATTGCTTTTGTCTCAATTTATTATGATGAGAAAAAGCCAAAGACTTTGCAATTTTTTCGATAAACTTCTCATCATCAAATTTATCAATCAATCTCTTCATCGATTCTTTTTTAAGACGTGCCAGACCTGCCTTGCGTTTTTCTTCCATTTTTTCCTCCTTTTTGTTTGTTTATGCCTTATCTTGGCTCGCTTATAGAAACGCTCCAAGAAAAGGCGCCCTGATAATTTCAGAGCTCCCCCCAATATTTGCGCGTTCTCAACTTTTCTTTATGAATTCGAATATTTCATCGAATCGACTCCAGTCGATTTCATAATCAATTTCGGCCGTCTCTTCAAACCCATCAAAATACCAACAATCATTAATTACGTCTATATCAACATTTTGCCGACTCAATATTTGGCATATACATTGCCTTGCCTCGCACTCTGGGCAACGTTTATTTAGCTGCCGTCGGCGATCATTGTCGAGTTTACGCTGGCCGGTTTTTTTTGACACCCCCGGCTTTGCATAGGTGCTGCGCCATGTCCTAGACATGTCCTCTCCTTTTTTGTCATGAGGTTTTCTGAATTGGAATTATCTTGCCATCCTTGGCACAGAATAAATCCTTGAACTTTGTTGCGGTACGTTTTTGGCGCTTCTTGCGCCGTGTCGCCCTCTGTCTAACTTCTCTTTTCCGAATCCGCTCCGCTGAATCACTGAAGCGGTAATATCTCATCTTCAGTTCCCGACGCAGGTCTCCCGCACAGCGACGACAAACCGCGAAACACTTCAGATCCCCCAGCCTCACCGGATTCTTACCGGTTTGACTGGAGATGAAATCAAAGCTCGGTACCCAAGCTTTTTCGATCGTTGTCGAAAACTTGCAGATTGGGCAGGTAAAACTTTTTTCGCTCATGTCCTCTCCTTTTTGTTTTGGCAATTAAAAAACCGATCACCCCTCCGTTAACAGATGATCGATTTGTCTGTGTCATTACTCAAACCCGGACTAATCCGGATTTCAGTAATGTCCCCGATCGGATGTAAAGTCCGTCGGGGGTTTTTTGGGACAAGGTTCCCCCGGCCTAGAAGACCAGGAAAACGAGGGCGAGAAACGCCCCCCATGCACCTGCCACGAGGCAAGCGCCGGTGATGGTCTCTTCGAACATCACGGTCTCGTCCCGAATATTAGTTCTTTCCATCTTTCCTCCTTTAAAAACCAGTGTAGCTCCTCCCGAGTAATTTCGGGATCGCTTGTTGATTCAAGCGACGCGTCGTCCGCATGTCAGCGAACCGGGCCTTGATTTTTTTTGGTTGAAATTACTGTCCCATTCATATCGACATTTAAAACAAATCAATAAGAAAGGGGCAGTAATCGGGCTCTTTATACTCTTACTAGAGTACTGCAAGCCAAGACGAAAAATATATACATTGTAATAATAAATTCCATATTCACGACAAGCATGATAATTACTTCTTGGAACAAAGCCCGGGTGGCAAGAAACCGTAAATAAAGTAAGGAATTGACATGAATAAACTTGCCAAAGCTTGTTTATCCTTTTAGGCGTCAAAATTACAGGATTTACAGTTTTTTAAGAGCCGAAATATTGAGCTGCTCTTTCTGGGCTGAAAATGAATTTGTCCCATCGAGTATGCTCGCTTTTCCGGGCCTGATTCCAAGAAATAAATTCTTGAATGATTCTGTTCATATTTGATGAACATATAATAATAGCATACTTTAATAATTTTGTCAAGAGCTGCTTTACTGTTTTTTTGTAAAATAATGAAATTTAGCTGAATTTAGCTAAATTTATATGTAAAGCAAGATTAAACACTTATATTTAAACTAGGAATTTAAATTGTAAAGCTATCCTTGACAAATTAAGTTTTTTATGGTATTATTATATGTTATTTGGAAGATCGGAAAAGACCCCTCGGTTTTCCAAATATGTAAATCTCATCTTGCATGTGGTAGATGAGATATGGTTTCCCCTTCAAAAAGGAGGGATAAAAATGGAGGATGCGAAACATAACCACCGAAGTGCGGTGGCCAAATTTGCCGGGAACTTCAATCTCGGCAACCAAGGATCGAAAATATTTTTTTTGGTCATTCTGCCATATCCACAAAAGGATGGTGATAGACCAAAAAAACCTCTCACAAGGAGAGGATCGATCGCATACTCCCAATATCCTTTTTTGGTGGAAACCCAAAAACAATGGGGTTTCAATAAGCAAGGGTCTTTAAACCGACCCGAAAGGAGAAGGAGAAATGGGAGTATGAGAATATGCACACTATTAAAAAAGCGAGGCGAAAGCGCAGAGGATTGGGTCGGCGGACCCATCCCGACTGACTAGTAGCCAGTTCGACAGACCCGAGTCATATTTTACAATGTGGCTTGGGTCTTATTTTTTTAATGAACGCCAAGAAATATCAAATAATGCTTTAAGGGTATCATATAGTAATCCACTTTCAATTAAAATTGAAATCTGTTTGCCCCTAAAACTGGACAGCCATATTTTATTTTTATATAAAAAAATATCACCGTAAAACTTATATTTATTCTTATCCAAAAAAACTCTCTGAACGTCTCCTTTATCAACAAATCTTTCTGGATCATGACTACCAACATGGATACTCCTTCTCTTAATATCAGACCCTTTAAAAAACTGATCTAACTTATCTATAATTTCTTCAGATATTTTTTTATCCTCTCCACTATAAATCCTCTGAAGCTCTTCAATGTTCCCGAATTCATATATTTCCTTTGGTTTAGTTTCAATTAAATCTTCGTTAACAATCCTGTATGCCTCCGGTCCTTCAAAAAACTTAACCACCGGTTTGTCACCGCTTTGAGCCAATTTTAATTCCTGTAGGTGAGAAGACATCTCATTTATCATGTTTTCCATTTTTTTTACTTTTGTCTCAGCAACCGACACTATCCTCTCCGGCGGTTCGGCGGAAAACAATTTTCTTTTTCCTTTTTGCACACTGCTGATAAGCCCCATTTCGATTAGAGTGTCAATTGCCGCATAAACTGTTACTCGTGACAAGTTTGTTCCCGTGGAAATCTGTTGAACAGTCTGCTGGCCTTTTTTTAAAGTGTGTAGATAAATTTTAGCTTCATTTTCCGAAAGACCCAGTGATTGTAGATAGTTATTCCAACGTTGCATATGTATTTTTTAGATTATTTTTAAATATTGATTATTAGAGGCCGGAGATTAGTGATTGTTGGTTTTTAAATTATTCTCGATCGCTATTCCAGACTATTATTTTCCAATCACCAGTCAATAATCTTCAATCCCTAATATTATATACTTTCCCCCCGCAAAAAACAACGCTGTTTTCCTATTTTCAGTACCAAACTAATATGATACAATATACGCACTATGGCTAAACGTAAAAAACGAAATAGCATTCTTAATCCTACGCTATCGCGCGGTATAATTGCAATTGTACTAATCATATCAGCTATTATAATAGCTTTATCTTTTTTTGACATGGCCGGCGCAGTCGGAGTGATGCTCGATAAATACATACTAAGCTTCTTGTTTGGTAAGATGCGTTATGCAGTCCCGTTTGTGATAGTAATATTGGCTTGGTTTCTGATAAAAGATATTCGTTATAAATATAGGCCGACCCATTTGGTAGGAGCTTTTTTATTTTTTCTGGCTGCTTCCAGTATCATGCATATTGGTTTTGAAACCAATGAAATGTGGCGGGAGGCTCTCGAAGGCAACGGTGGCGGTATATTTGGCATGCTGGCTTGGCCCATAAAGAACTATTTGGGTAATGTTGCCGGAATTGTAATCCTGGCCGGTTTTGTAGCTGTTGGTATCCTTTTTATCTTCAATACATCTCTCGTGCATTTTGTAATTATAAACAAAAAACTTTTTGCCGGTCTGGGTTGGCTTGGAAAGGCTTTTTATAAAACGATAAAATCTTTATTTGTAAAAACAAACAGCCAAGAACCGACTGATTATGAAGATGAATATGAATATGATGAAGAAGAACCCATGAAAAAAAGAAGGTTTTTTTCAAGACGCCTAAATGAACGCAATGAAGAAGAAGAGGAGGAGGATGAAGACGAAGAAGACATGGAAGAGGAATTTGAGAGAAATGAGAGTTCGACACCGATTAGACAAAAAGTAGCTTCTGTCAAAGTTGATGAAGGACCCTGGTCCAAAAAGATAATTATAAAACCTATTCCTTCCGTAAAACTACTCTCTGATAAAAGGGGGAAACCTACAAGCGGTGACATAAAAGCCAATGCTGAAATTATAAAAGATACCTTGGCTCAATTTAATATTGATGTAAGTATGGGAGACGTTCGAGTTGGTCCAACAGTAACCCAGTACTCGCTAAAACCTTCCAAAGGCATTAAACTGACCAGGATTACCTCGCTTTCCAATGACCTGGCACTTTCTTTGGCCGCTCATCCAATCAGAATAGAAGCACCCATACCGGGTAAATCATTGGTTGGAATTGAAGTACCAAACCAAAAAGCGGCCATGGTCTCTTTTAAAGAAATTCTCGAGAGTAAGACTTTTAAAACCAGAGCCCACGATATGATGATTGCTCTTGGAAAAGATGTTGCCGGCCGAGTTTGGTTTGCCGACTTGCCAAAAATGCCGCACCTCTTGATTGCCGGAGCCACCGGTTCGGGTAAAACCGTCTGCATCAATACAATTTTGATGAGTTTGCTTTATCAAAATACAGCCGAAACCCTAAGACTTATCATGGTTGACCCAAAAAGAGTGGAGTTGACTTTGTATAATAATATTCCCCATCTGCTTGCTCCCGTAATCACCAACACCCAAAAAACCGTAAACGCATTAAAATGGACGATTAGCGAAATGGATAGACGTTTTGATTTACTCGCCAAAGCGGGTTGCCGCGACATAAGCTCATACAACAAAAAATATAAAAACGATAAACTCCCGCACATAGTCTTTATTATCGATGAATTGGCCGATCTAATGGCAACAGCCGCAGGTGAAGTGGAAGCCGGTATTATCCGCATAGCTCAAATGGCAAGAGCAGTAGGTATTCATTTGATTGTTGCTACCCAAAGACCGAGCGTTGACGTAATAACAGGACTCATGAAAGCCAATATTCCGGCTAGAATCGCCTTTTCGGTTGCCTCTCTTACCGACTCAAGGACAATTTTGGATTCCCCGGGTGCGGAAAAACTAATGGGTCGAGGAGATATGCTTTTTCAAACCGCAGAACTTTCCAAACCGGTAAGAATACAGGCCTCCTTTATATCAGAAGAAGAAGTAAAAAGAATTGTTCGTTACCTGAAAGCGGATGAAAAACCCGAATATGACGAATCCATTGTAACCGGTGATAACGAAAGTTCTACAAATATGTTTGGTGGTAATGATGATCGTGATGAATTATTTGAACAGGCAAAGATCGCTTGTATCAAAGCCGGCAAAGGTAGCACATCCTATTTACAAAGAAAACTCAAAATAGGTTATAATAGAGCTGCCCGCATTATGGATGAATTGGAAAAAGCCGGTGTGGTCGGACCACAAGATGGGTCAAAACCCAGAGAAGTGCTTATGACACTGGATGATATTGAAACATCGATGGGAGCCGGAGGGGAACAAAACGTATTTAGCGATGATGAAGAAAACGATAATTATGATGATAACCTTGATAATGATTACGAAGACGAAGAAGAAGATTATGAAGAAAACAATGATAATATTGAAGATGATGACTATGATGACAGTGAAGAAAAAATTGGTTATGGCGATGAAGACGAGGATTTGGAAGACGAGGATTTTGATGAGGAGGATGAGGAAGAAGATGAGTATAGAAAATAATTGTTAATTTTTATCTATTAATTCTGTCATTATTTCGTTGCCAAGGTTCGATGAACGTTAGGATTATAAAATATGTCCACTTTTAAGAAGAAAAAACTTATCCGCAGCAAACGTATTTGTTTACGTTTAAAAAATTTACGCCAGACAAAAAGAGTCAGTTTGGAAGAATTGGTTCAAAAAACAAAGCTGGATAAAAAATATCTAAAGGCAATTGAAGATTGTCGTTTTGAAGCTTTACCCGATGCGCATGTGTATCAAAAAAACTTTATCAAATGCTATCTTAAAGCTCTGGGAGTGAAACCGGAGCCTTTCCTAAAACAATTTTCCGAAGAAGAAACAACCGATAAAAAAATAGAACATCCAAAAAAAATACTCAAGCAAAATCCCTTGAGCAATCTACCAAATATCCTAAAATACATTGGGTTTGCCTCGGTAGTTGTCATTCTTGTTGTTTATTTGGGTGCCCAAGTCAAAAATATAGTCCAACCACCACAGATACAAATCTTTTCTCCGGAGGAAGGCTATATTACAGAAGGCAACTCTATCTTAATTCACGGAAAAACAGAATCTGAAGTAAGTGTTTCGGTAAACGGACAAGAGATATCAATGAGTGACAACGGAGAATTTAAAGAATTTGTAGACCTAACTCCGGGCGTCAATACACTAACGATTAAAGCACAAAAAAAACACGGTAAAACAACTAATATTACAAGGCATATTATATTAAAAGACAATGTAGAATTCGGCTTGTTAAAATAAATCATTTTGTATTTTAATTTGTGAGAATTATTATTGAATTTATTTGACACCATTTTTTAAAAAAAGTAATATATCACTAAGAGAGGGCGCAATCCCCTCTTTTTTGGTCCTTTATATTAATTTTAGGGAAATTTTATGTGGTTTGTGATAGAGTTGTAGTGATTGAAAATAAAAAGAAAGAGTGAAGAATAAAAATTAGAGATTTGAGACTGGAGATTGACCCATTATAATTGCCAATTTAACAAACAAAAAATGTACAAAGAATTCCATGAGTTGGAAATTTGGAAAGAAGGATATAATTTATTAATGAAAATTTATAAATTATCCGCTACTTTTCCAGAATTTGAAAAATATTCCCTAAAAAGTCAAATAACAAGGTCAGCTAATTCCATAATAGCTAATATTGCCGAAGCTCATGGACGTTATTTTTATAAAGATAAAGTCAGAGTATTTTACATTGCAAGAGGTGAAATAATGGAAACACGCAGCCACTTATCAGTCGCATTTGGTAATAAATATACAAGTGAGGAGGAATTTAAAAATCTTGATCAAGAGTACAAAAAGCTGACGAAAAAACTTAATTCCTTTATTAATAAAATTAGAAACTAATAATTTCTGACCTCTAATCACCAATCTCTAATTTAGATAATAAAAAATTATACATTAATTCAAGATCACTATGCCCAAAAAACAAACCGATGAACAAAAAGCCAAATTTAAAGCGGCTGAAACCGCCATTGGTCAAATTAAACAAAAATACGGTGATGGTTCAATTATGAAATTCTCCGAGGCCCGCGCCATGCAAGTGGAAGCGGTCTCTACCGGTTCAATCTCGCTTGACATCGCCCTTGGTGTAAAAGGTGTACCAAGAGGTAGAATTATTGAGGTATTTGGCCCAGAATCCAGTGGTAAAACCACATTGGCCCAACATATTATCGCAGAAGTTCAAAAAAAAGATGGCATTGCCGCTTTTATTGATGCCGAGCATGCTCTTGATCCGGATTATGCCAGAAAAATCGGTGTGGATGTAGATAACTTGCTAATATCCCAACCCGACACCGGTGAACAGGCCTTGGAAATCCTGGAAACTCTGGTTAGGTCAAATGCTGTGGATGTGGTCGTGATAGATTCAGTGGCTGCGCTTGTCCCTAAGGCTGAAATCGAAGGTGAGATGGGAGATTCTCACATGGGCCTGCAAGCTCGTCTTATGAGTCAAGCTCTTCGAAAACTGGCCGGCATTGTCAGTAAGACCAAGACTTCGGTAGTCTTCATAAATCAAACCAGACATAAGATAGGGGTGTTTTTTGGCAACCCCGAAACCACTACCGGTGGTAATGCTCTGAAATTTTATTCTTCTGTTAGGATAGAAGTCCGTCGCTCTGCCCAAATAAAACAAGGTGACCGGGTAATTGGGAATCGCGTAAAAGTAAAAGTGGTAAAAAACAAGGTGGCTGCACCATTTAGAACAACCGTATTTGATATCATGTACAATGAAGGAATTTCCATATCAGGTGATTTGCTTGATTCCGGAATTGAACACAAGGTCGTCAATAAATCGGGTAATACATATAGTTTTGGAGAAGAAAAACTCGGCGTTGGTAGAGAAAAAGCAAAACTATTTCTAAGAGAACACCCAAAAATGATGAAAAAAATTGAAAAGAAAATTTGGGAAGCCGTTGAAAGAGGTGAAGCACCTGAAGAGGAAAAGGGTAAGCCTGGAGAAAAAGAAACGGTTGATAAATAATACTGCAATAAGTAATCAAAAATTTATTACTTCAAACAAACCTCTTATATGGGGTTTGTTTAATTTTTTACTCACATAAATTTTATAATTTTTTTATCAAAACTTCATTTGCTTTTTGATATGATAATTAATATAATTTATTTGATAAATAATTTTATTATGAAAAAAGATCCTACAATCAAAGACGTCTATGAGATCATTCAATTTATGAGTGAAAATGCCGCTAACAAAGATGACCTGGCAAACATGGCTACTAAAGACGATATCAAGAACATGGCTACTAAAGACGATATTGCGTCAATTCACCGAGAACTTGATGAAATTCACAATACCATGGCTACCAGAAGGGATTTAAATGAACTTAGGCTTGAAATAACTGAGCATGTTGATTTTCTGGTAAAAAATGATACCGCTCTTGCTCTTAGACAAGACAAAACTGAAAAAAAATTGGATTTGATTATTAGAAAAAATAATTTGAAGCTGAACTAAAAAAAACTCTTGGAACCTACCATTTATTAACCGACAAATTGATCCCCGGTCAAGTAATCGCCTAATTCCATATTAAACCTTTCCAGTAATTTTTCTAATTTGTTGTATATCTTTCTTCTCAGAGGGACGTCATAACGATTATCGTCTTCCAGATAAAAAAGTAAGGCCGGTTTTAATATTCTGTTTAATTTTTGTTTCACCAAATTCGTATCAGTCTCTACTTTTGTTTTTTGTTGCTCCAATTCTTCAAGATCATAAAATGTCGACTCTTTTAACTCTTCGTTTGGTTGATTTTTTTGTGCAAAATCCAACAAGGCATCTAACTCTTCAATATAAAAAATTATATCATGATAAGTTGGATATAGATGATCCATCCATGGTTCACGTTTCTTAATTTTTTTTGAATAATACTTATAGGGCAAATCAAAACCATCTAGATAGGCTTGGGACAAAGCTCCGGGAACAGTGGGCGCATGTTTGAAAAGTAATTCATCAATTTTCTCTTTATTTTTATGGAAATCCGGATGGGCCATTGCCCTAAAATATAAATCGTGTGCTTTTTTGGGGTTAATATCTTCTCTTTCACTGAGATACTGCTCAATATCTTCCAATGACACAATATGTTCCCCTTCAGCAATTATTTCTTCGGCTTTTTCTGTTGTCATTCGAGATATAGGCCGTTTATTTCTTTGTTTCCAGTCTCCATGATACTTGGGTATATCAAGAATTTTATAGAGTTTTGCAATATGTTCATTAGATCTATAAGGTTGGTTAATATTTGGCATGTGAAAACTAAACTGACCATAACCCGGTAAATCAAAATATAAAATAGGAGTACCACCATCCTCATCCAAACCATAGCTAAATTCAGGGGCCTGAAAAGATGCCAGCTGACAAGCTTTGGCCAATACTATTTCTTTGATCTCATAAAATTTACTTGAAATCCCTTCTCTTTTTTCATTATATTCTTCAAGCTCTTCATCAAACAAACCAAGTTCCTCACTTTTCCATGAAAACGGTCTGATAATATAAAATTCCTTTGCCAGTTGATTTAAAAGCAAAACATGCAAAACAAGTTCTTCGTAATCATAACTAAAAACGCTTTTTTCAATAAAATCCAAATCAACATGACCGGCTATCAAATCTTTTTGTTCTTTGCTAATTTTCTCAAGCCAATCAGTTTGAAGTTTAGCTAGCATTTTGTCCGGATTAATGTCGGAAAGTTCATCATCAGCTGCCATATCTCTGATTAATATTTTCCTATTATTTTTTACTTCCTGCAGATAGTTTTCTCTGTCATTATCAATTTCCGGAATATCAGAATTAAATCTTGCTGCTGATTTGTTTAATGTAACATCTTCTCTCATATTTTATAATTTAATATAAATTGATCAAAATAAGATTAGTTTAATAATAGCAAAATAAATATGAAAACAAAACCCCGCTGTGGACTAGAGCCAAAGCGGGATTTTATTTTTTGCTTTTATCAAAAATATAGATTGCAGCGGAGAGAGATTCTAATTATCAAATAATTAGAGGCTGCAAAGATATTTTTAACAAAGCTTCTTGCACCGCCTAACACAAGTAGACGGTGCTTTCAAAAACCACAAATTATTATGATCTTTGAAAGAATGGACACACAGGGTCTAGGATGTGTGCCCGGAGGTTAAAAATTTTTCTAACGACATTCATTACCCTAGATATTTGCCACTCGAATTTTCCCGGATACCGATGTCCTCAACACCCTCCTCAAGAGCTTTTTGTTGGATTCTCTGCGCCTCTTCGAGGCAGTTGGTCGTACCCCACGGAGAAAATCCCCCAGGTGCCTTGACCGTGTACCGCAATCTCGATGGTGGCTCGGGGTAGCGCTCACCACCTTCACTGGACGGTCGCCTGAACCAGACAGCACCATCGGCGATGAGGAGTTCGTTCTCCTCGATCACTTCCATTGGAAGTACCAATGACGGACAATTGATGCTACATAACACCATGTCATCGTCTTGGTTCATGGCAAGGAGCAAATCCACCGCCTGAACCCGGGGATCGATTTCGATTCCCTGGAGGTAGAACTCCACTCTCCTCTGCTCATCTGCCGGGTACCACTTCATGTACCCTCCGGCCACCTGGATGACCACTGAGCTCTGCTCGTTACAAGCGTCCGTGATTTTCTTCATCTCTTACCCCTTTCAAAACCAGTGTAGCTCCACCTGGGAAAATCCCAAGCTTGCCTGTTGATTCAGGCAACACGACACCTGCCAATCTCTTCACCACTTTGTAAAGCAGACAGGCAAGTCGGGCCTTGGTTTTTTTGTTTTCTAATAGTCTGTATCCTTTCGCTTCAGCTTACCGTCGAAATGGCGGTTCAGCATAGCGGCCTTGAAATAGGTGGGGTCACAAACCCCACACTGACACCAGTAAAAAAATTCAACAACGACCGCACTCAGAATCTTGTAGCGACCTTTTTTCCGCCACACCTTCACGGTCACCCGGGTACCAGGCTCCAGATCCCAGTGCCTACGATCTAGGCGGTAGTACCGGCGCTCCGGTCGGTACACTTCAAAGTCCCTGTCCGCGACAACTATCTCTCTTTTCATGACACCTCCCTCTGCTGAAGGGAACCAATTTCCCTTCAACACTTATCTAAATTTTAAATAAGTAGTGAAGGGTGGGGACTAGGATGTTCAGTCCTGTCCCCAAAATTACCAAAAAAGAACATATATGTAAACCGGCTCTATTCCCTATTGGGACGGCCGCCGGTTTTTCCGCAGAAAACATATTATTTTTTATCCGGCCCTGTTTTCTTGTGGTCAGGCCGGTTGAATTGTCAGCGATTGAACTTGGCCATGAGATCGGCCATCGAGGCGCCGCCTCCGCTCGAGCCGTTCCCGTTCTGCTTCGCCTCCGGCTCTTCGTCCGCTTCCTTGCAGACAGTGCCGGTAGCTCCGCAGTGGGTGCAGGTGAGCTCCAGCACCTCACCTCGCCGGTAGCGCTTCCACTCGGACTTGGTTATCCGAGTCGTTCCACCACAATCGCAAGCGAAATGGCGGGTGGAGCGCTCGACGAAATGGCCGTCGCCTTGGGGCGTCTCATGCTCGGCCTGCTGAGCGAGCTCCTCTTCCGTGAATTCCCGCCAGCGGACAGCCAGGTTGTCGCTCGAGCCGTATTTTTCATATACGACGAACTGCAACTTGCCATCGGCCGCGGTTGTCTCGAAGAGAAGAAAGGCGTCGCGGTTGTCGCAGACTCCCACGTACTCTGCTGCCCAGTTGACGTAGCGGAAGACATTCCTGTCCTCCACATAGTGCTCAAGGTTGAGAACGCCGTCACCGGCAAGCTTCAACCAGCTGAAGGTCTCCGGCAACTTCCGTAGGATCTGGGAACCGCGCACCCGAGCATTGAGAGCTGCCTCACGGCAGGCCTCGAGACGCTCCTCGTTGCGGCGGGTGATCTCGGCGTGGAGGCCGAAAGCGCCACGGCTTGCACCGATACCGTCTTCGATCTCCTCCACCCGGCGCAGTTGCTCCGACGTCACACCGTCGACAGGCACCTTCACGACTTTAAAGTCGCTCGTGCCGTCGACGTCGCGCCTGGTGCTGCAGCGCCAGCTGAGAGCCAGCTCCTCCGGCTTGACCATGTCCCAGTGATACTGGCCATCGTGCTTGTAGCGTGGCACTGTATCACTGTCACGGTCGCGGAGGCTGCCGTCCGGCCGTATCACCCAGCCGTCTCCGTTGCCGGTCATACCGCCCCGGCGATGCCAGGCTTCGAAGTCGCGCAGGATTTCTCCGCGCTCCTCGGCCTCGAGCAGGCGCTGTTCTTCCGCCTCACGCTCGTTCTCGAACTTCTCGAGTGCACTCTCCACTTCGGCAATCAGTGCCTTGGTGGATTCAATATCCTCTCGAAGTTCATCGATGGAGCGCGGCAACGAGCGGTAGAGCAAGTCGCTAACTCGACTCCGCAAGTCGTACTCCAGCTCTTCCCAGTCTTCACGACCCTTGAGATTTTGGAGCTCCTTGCGCGCGGCCTCAGCCTCGGTCTTCGCCAGCTCGAGCGCCCTCGCCGCTTTCAGCTCATCTTTTTTCTCGACGAGCTTCTCGGCGGAGGCGTCGGCGGCGTTCTGGGCCGCGATCAAATCGCGGTACCACATGGCCTTGAACAGCGGATCACTTGCATACCAGCGACTCGTGTTCACGGCTATTGTACCGTAGGCCATGAGCTCGTCACCCGTTGTAACACAGGTCCCATAGACCTTGGTGACAAACGGGACGACGGCGTCATCGGCCGACAGATCCGGAATCTCGATCTCGGGCTTGACCCAAGAATCCCACTGCTTCCGGTTGAGATAATCTCTCATCTCAACCTTCAACTTCGGGATGTCGGTCCCAGAGAGCTCATTGTAGTGCCCAAAGGACACCACCAGCTCTACTGAGCGACCGCTCGGGAGCCACACTCCCTCGTCCGGAAGCTCGAGCCAGCGATTCGTGCTGACGAGCTCATCCGTGAGCTTCACACGCGGAGCTCTGGGCTGGCCATAATATGGCGCCCGATACTCCACCGTCAACTCTTCTCCGAGGAGTTGAATGGTATCAGGATTTTCATCCATCACCATCTTGACGAGCTCCTCGTCGAGGGTGGGCAAACGGAGGCTGGTACCCGGCTCGATCTCTTGGATCGAACGAGCACCATTCAGTCGCTCCTGGTAGAAGCTCGCCATGTCGGGTACCGGGAAGATGTCCTCGCCGGCCCGAATGTTGAGCTCTTTCATCCGGTTTGCCTGACGACAATTCGAACACATTGGCTCGACATCGTTACGGCTTGCCAGATATTGGGCGAAAAGCCTCGCAGCCTCCGGATGAGTCGGGTCATCAACCCTCTCTTCCCGCACCTTCTGACCGTTGAAGTACATCTCGGTGACCGAAGTCACGAGGTCCTTCTCCTGGTCATACCGGGGGGAGAGACCGGTTTTGACCTCAACCAGCTGTGGAGCGACCTCGGCGAGCCACATGGGCTCAACCGCCGTCACCTGCGTGACGATCGGGAGTGTGCCTCCCTTTCGGGTCGGCACATTGAACCCAATCGCGACCAGCCAGTCCGGGCCGCCATCCACCACACTCTGGTTGCCAAGCAACCGCGCAGTGGACGACCCACCATTTACGTACCAGTTCCCCATCCTGTCTGTATGAGAAAACTTGTACAGGTGGTCGACCATACCGGCGCAAACCGACTTGAGGATCTCTTCGCGATCGCCGGACGAACCCAGCTTCACGCGATGCTGTCGCAAGACGTCCACGAGCTTGCGGCGGATCTGCCGTGCTCGTTGGTAATCCTTGGCGAAGATCCCCATGTCCCGCAGCTCGCGATTCCGCTTGCCACGAGCGGCCTGCCAGAGGTCCAGCTCGACCAAAACATCGGAACGCTTCTCGACGGTGTACGCCCGCCACGCTCCGGTGCGGTCACAAATGCCCTTGACGTTCAAGATCGCGGCGATGGTGATCACATCGTCCACCACACCACGCTTGTCCGCCTCGATAATCATCCGCGCCTGACCGACCGAGACCGGCAGACGGGACATGAGACGCCCCGTCTTGGTCACGTCTCCATCCTCCCGCATCGCTCCGAGCGCCTGCAGAGCCCGCTTGGCCTCCGCGATGACGCTCATGTCGAGCTCGTGGAAGAAGGGAAGCTCGGTCGCGTCGTACCCATGACACGCCAACCGCAAAACGGTCTGGTCGAGTCGCGTCCGGAGAATTTCCGGTACGGGGTACGCCGGACGGCCGGCGGAGGGACAATGATCAATATAGATCCCCTCACCAACGCGACCCGTGCGACCGCGACGCTGCATGGCCTTAGCCTTGGCGATGGGCTCCAGGTACAAACCCTCGATTCCATCATTGTCGAGCTCCACTCGCTTTTCGAGCCCGGAGTCAACGACCGCGAGCTTGCGCCCGGGTGACGGCACAAGTGTTCGGCCGGTCTCCAAAGCGTTGGTCGAAACCACCACCTTGGAACGACCGTACGACCGGTACGCCCTGGTCTTGTCCTCCCGGCTGAGCTTCCCGTAAAACGGGATGAGCTCCGCATTGACCTCCATACGCTCGAGCGTCTGGATGGTCTCACGGATCTCGTTTGCCCCAGGCTGGAAGACCAGGACGTCGTGCCCCTCGGCGACGAGCGACTTCACGTCCGCCTCGATCGACGAACCGGCACGCCGATCCTCGATCGGGAACTGTCGACCGGGAACCTTGAACACCGGAGCATTGCCCCGCTTGCGCGAGAGCTCGTCCGAGTTCAAAGTGGCCGACAGCACCACGATCTTTTGGAACGGGCTATCGCCCGCCTGAAGATGCTTCCACGCCCAGGCCTCCAGAGTGGACTGATTAGTATTCCACTCGTGGAGCTCGTCGATGACGAGCACGTCGAAACGATTGTGTCCCGACAACTCGCGCACGAGCGCAAGACCGTCCGTGCAAAAAAGCACATCAGTCTCCCGGCTGTCGCACCGGCTACTGCCCGTACGATAACCGACCGTCGAGCCGAACTCGCAGCCCATGAGCTGGGCCACGTACTCGCTCGTACCGATTACCGTCTCAATCAACGGCTCGGTCACGAGCACCGACATGTCGAGCTCATGGAACCACTGGGGCACCATAGTCGACTTGCCGGAGCCGGTCTCGGCTTCGACAATGATGTAGGGGGCGCTACTCCCCATGATCTCATCCTTAAAATCAACGATTGGCAAATCATTGATTCCCGCACTCGAAGGCTTGCAGGAACCCTTTTTTTTCGACTTCGTCATCTTGGACTCCTCAAGCAGCGGTAGCGCGCCTTACGGCAACGCTTACCCCGACATCTGTCGAGGCATACCCACCCTGCTCGGCCGAACTAAATCGACTTGCTGTGCGCTATAACTTTTAGGTTTAGTAACACAACCAACCGGGCAGGGCTGCCCAAGGTCTCTTTTCTCTATATTTTCATCCGCCCTTGTCAGACGGTTTTTTTAAAACGATCACACGCTTCAATTTTTTCAAAATCAAAACGCTTTCAGAAATCATAAATATTTACAATCTCTAAAAGTAGAGGCACACAGGGTCTAGGATGTGTGCCTGTGTGTTGAAAGAACGTATGCGATCACCTAGAATGACCGGTTTTTAGTCGGGGATAGACATGGTCTCGCGGCGTGCCTCTTCCACGCCGTCAAGAACCAATTCAGTACAGACCGGGCACAACCCGATCTGACTTCGGTGTCCATCCTCGACAGGCCGACGGCAGCCCAAACAGCGGCCGTCGGCCTCCACCTGCTCGCACTCAGGACACAGTTCGTGCCCGTCGGCGAGCTCTACTCCGCAAATACACATGGGCCATAGGCCCATCTTTCTTTTCATCTCTTCCTCCTTCAAAAACCAGTGTAGCTCCTCCCGAGTAATTTCGGGATCGCTTGTTGATTCAAGCGACGCGACATCCACCACAGGTAGACCGGGCCTTGGTTTTTAAAACCTTTTGCATCACGACCCATTCGTGATGCTTCCTCAATCTTCAAATATTTTAAAAACTGAGGAAGATTCCTCCTTGAATCCTCCTTTTAAATAATCTATCCTCGAAATGAGTCCATCATGGCCCCCATATCATGGACATCCAAGATGGTCGCCAGTTCAGCCGGCAAACTACGGATGATTTTCATAACATGGTCGGACATGACATCAACTCGGACAGTCTCAAAGCCACGTTCCCGGCAGCGCTCAAGCGCCGACTTCATGAGGGTAGTGCCATGGCCGCGTCGACGATACCCGGGCTCTATATATAGAGCCACAATCGTCGGCTGACCCGTATACTCTTCCCCTTCGGGAGCAATCGTGGCCACGCCAACAATCTCGCACCCAACTCGCAAAGTCACCGCTTCATCGCAGCAAGCCAGTCGGTCTCCAGTGAAGAGAATAGCGACGTGCGCCGATGGCTTCAGCCCAGATACGAAACGGGCCAACCTGTTCATGTCAATAATCTCGGTCATTTTTTTTTCCTCCTTTTTTTTAAACAAAAAGAGCCTTCTCAGATCAAGAAGACTCTTTTTTAGACCTTTTGGTCGATATCTAACCACCACAGAAAAATATCTCCCAAAGAGGTCTAGCTAGAACCCTCTTTGTGTGTGGTGGTTATTCGTGGTGGTTAGATTGATTTTAAATTTTGAATTTCGATTGAATTATTAATTTAAAATTTACTAATTCAATATTGATTCAAAATTTGTTTATATAAATTTAATAATTTTTTTATCATAATTTTATTTGCTTTTTGATATTATAATTTATATAATTTATTTAATAAGTGACATTACTATGAAAAAAGATCCTACAATCAAAGACGTCTATGAGGTCATTAACTTTATCAAGGATAATGGATCTACCAAAGATGACTTTAGTAAACTCAAAACTGAACTCAAGACTGACATAGACAAATTAAGAACTGAACTCAAGACTGACATTTATGAATTGAGGGGTGAACTTAAAACTGATATTGCAGACGTTCGTCGTGATATGGCTACCAAGGATGATATTGCGTCAATTCATCGGGAACTTGATGAAATTCATAATACCATGGCTACAAGAATGGATTTAAATGAACTTAGACTCGAAATAACTGAACATGTTGATTTTCTGGTAAAAAACGATAACACTCTTTCTCTTAGACAAGACCGAACTGACAAAAAGCTGGATCTTGTTATAAAGAAAAATAATCCGATCAATTAGCAATCAGCTCTCGGCTATTCCGCCAGAGGCGGACAGGCAGACTTCAGCAAAAAAGTAATCAGTAAATGGTAATTTGTAAATAGAAATTAGCAAAATTTTAAACTAGACCAAGCAAAAAGCTAATTGCTAATTACTACTTACAATTTACTGTTTTAATCTTAATCTTCTACTCTTACAACTATTAAAACTTCAATCACTAATCACAAATACCCAATCTCGAGCCTTTTAAGCCTTTCCAGCTTTTCAAGCTTTTTCAGCCTTTCCCCCATCACCTCCCACTGATAAACTCAGTAAGATGTGACGGGTAGGAAGATGTGCTGTCTTCCTATCCGAGTG
This sequence comes from Candidatus Magasanikiibacteriota bacterium, assembly GCA_014729395.1. Lineage (GTDB taxonomy): Bacteria > Patescibacteriota > Patescibacteriia > Magasanikbacterales > UBA922 > WJJZ01. The sequence goes on along the minus strand of WJJZ01000002.1, from coordinate 3,929 downwards.
CCCGTGAACCGGATAGATTCACGGTGTGTGGTCAACTTTAGCTTCAGAATAGAGTAAAGCCGACCATGTCTCGAGCTGCCACGAGAGAATCTCGCTTAGAATTTGCAGCTCTTGCGCCCTCACCCCAGAAGTGGTTATGTTATTGGGGTTAGGCGCCATCTGACGTGGGTGAAACTTTCACTTCCAAAGAAAAAAACCTTTGAAGTGAAAGTTTTTTAGAGCCACTAACGGGTGCAATAGTGACTCTATTACAAGCCTCCCGAGAGGAGCTGGCTCGTAATACCAGCACACCCGGTTTTTACCGGCAAGCTTTGCATGCATCAATTTCTTGTGGGCTTCCTGAACGGTCCGCCCCACGCCCACAGAATGGGTGACGAACCTTTTCTTTCTATGGCGGAACGTATATAAGATACGCTCCGCCTGACTCTTATGTTCGAGACGGAACAGCAAACTGTCCCCCGAACACATTAGGACCGTAGCCCCAATGCGCTCGGCAGCTCGCGCCGTCTCGAACATTTCTTCTTGCACTCCGGCGGCGTATGCCGCCAGCTCTCGATCCTCGCCCAGCTCAATGAGCTGAGAGAGTTGAGAGCCGACGTTATCGCCATCAAATGCTAGATATAGCATGTCGGCCCTCATTTTATTCTTTACCGGTCCGCTCCTATGGCGGCTTGCGTTCTCCACCCACCGGGGGTGGAGAAACCGGTTCGAGATTTCTCTCTATTGCCAAACTCTGTTTTTTGGACAAAGTTTATTAATAGAGAGAAATCTGTAAATTTTAAACTAGACCAAGCAAAAAGCTAATTACTAGTTACTACTTACAATTTACTGTTTTAATCTTAATCTTCCACTCTTACAACTATTACAACTTCAATCACTAATCACAAATACCCAATCTCGAGCCTTTTAAGCCTTTCCAGCTTTTCAAGCTTTTTCAGCCTTTCCCCCATCACCTCTCACCTAAACTTTAAGTAAGATGTGACGGGTAGGAAGTAGTGTTGCATGTGCGTGCGTCTACTTCCTATCCCAAGTGCTGTTGACCCTACTCAGAATAGAGCGGTCAACTCGTTTCGAGCTAATGTGAAAGAACTCCACTAGAAATCAGCTCTTGCGCCCTCGCCCACAGGTTACTCTTTTGTTTTGGGGTTAGACGCCGTTTGAATTTTTTTGCGAGGGATGGCTTCCGTCGCAGACTCTGCCTTACCCTCGCGAAGGGTAGGGTCTGCCGCCGCATTTAAGGCTGCGAAGCACCTTGTCCCAAACGGTCGGGACTGCCAGTTGAAAGTTGGTAGTGTAGCCATAACACTATCTCCTTTCTAGCCAACTAGCTTAGGGTTAGTAAACCTCCCTATTCCAGCGTACCCTGTGACGCTGGGGAGGTTTGTCGCGTGATTGCGACTTGTGCTACTCGCCGCGGGCGATCGCCAGGAAGACGGACTTGACCGTCTCCACCGGCAGGCTCGACCGCTTGCCACCGTCGAGACGGGGGGCACCACCGATGGTGGACCCTCCGCCCCAGCCCTTCTCGAGCTCGTTCATGCTGGCCAGGAAGGCCTGCACGTCGTAGCTCACGAAGTCGCTGCGCTTGCCGATCGTGTAACCCTTGGTTCCCTCGGGGCCCTCGGGTACCATCACGGCGGCGACGCAGCCGGCGGCGTAGACCTCGGCGAAGTCGGCGGCGCTCTCGAGCTCCACCAGCTCGCCCTCCTGCGTCAGCCCGAAAGCCGGCGCGGGCGGGAAGCTGAACGGCTCGGAGAGCGCCTCGTCACCCCTCTCGTACCACGCGTCGATCTTGCCCTGGTCGTCCCAGAGCATGTCGATCGTCTGCGGGACGCGGGGGTTGCGGCTCAGGCTCTTGTGGAGCTTGGCCGGGGTACGCACGGGACCGTGCGCATCGACGAAGCCGATCTCCTTGACGATGGCGCGGATCTCGGGGGTCTGCGACTTCTTAGGGTTGCGGAGGAGCCACAGGCTGAGACTGCCATCAGCATCGAGGTCGTTCATCACGACCGTCATCCCCGACACGTCCAGGCCGAGATCCATGGCGAGCAGCACCTGCTCGCAGGTCGCCAGGGTGGCGAACCGCGAGCAACCCGCGTGGTGGTCGAAGCTGTACGTCCGGATGTCGTTCCGGATCGCCGGCCCCCGGAAGGAGCCGTCGATGTAGATGGTGTTGGGCTGCATGTTCTGCTCGCCCTCTACCGTCTTGCCGTATTCGAACACCACTTCTATGTTGTGCTTGTTCATGTCTCAATCCTTTTCTGTGTTCGGTCGGTTTCCATCCCGACCTTTGGTCTCTGGCCGAAACGGATATCTCGGCCGTTGGTTTGCTGGGGATACAATTTCCCCCAACCTTATCTTCCTAAGCCCTGCTCCGTCATCGTCTATATTTTTAGACTGTTAGAGCTAAAGCGGGAAGGGGTTGGAGTCGTGGTTATGTCAATAAATTGCTCTTCCGACCCCCGTCGGAATACCACTTGAACAATCTACCGTCCCGCGCTGGCTGGCGCAGAATCCCCTGTTTCTTCCTCACTACTTCTTACTTTTTCAAATGTCATTCCCGACTTGATCGGGAATCCAGGAAATTGTCATCCATGGCTCATATACCGCTTACTGGATTCCCGCCTTCGCGGGAATGACAAATACGCAAGTAAAAAATAATGAGGAAGAAAGTACGTGTTTTAATTTTGAATTTCAAATTTCGAATTATGAATCAATTTTAAATTTATAAATTTAAAAATTTGTAATTCAATCGAAATTCTAAATTCAATATTTTAAATTCCAATTTTAATGTTCAAGATAGCTCTAGCCATCAAACTTCACACTCAACTTTTGACAATTAACTCTTAAGAGTTAACCAATTGAGTCCAAAGTTCAACAGCAGACCAAATTTTATAATTTTTTTATACCGATTTTATCTTTTTTTAACTAAATTCTGTTTGACTTATGTTATTATAATTAATATAATTTATTTACTAATAACATGGTTTTATGACTAATGAACCTACAATAAAAGATATCTGGGAAGTGGTTAGTTTCATCAAAAATAATGGAGCTACTCAAGACGATATCGCAGGCATAAACAGTAGAATGACTACAAAAGATGACATCAATGAATTAAGAACAGAACTCAAAAACGATATTGAAAATATTCATACAGACATTTATGATACTCATTCAACTATGGCGACAAAGAAAGATATCAATGAGCTTAGAAATGAAATAGTAGAACATGTTGATTATCTTGTAAAATTTGATAATGAACAAAAATCTCAAATAAGCTCTATTTCTCTTAGACAAGACCGGACTGAAAAAAAGCTGGATCTTGTTATTGAGAAAAATAATCTCAAATCCGTTTAGTCTCCACTTTTTTATAGACATTCTTATTGATGAGTCTGTTTTTTTAATGATCAAATCTGTAATAGTACAGAATGTCCCCACCTCAACCGAAGTTGAGAAGGGATGCACTCGGTACTACTTAACTCTCGCAAGTTAGGTAGGAACTTCGCGCGGGAGATAAGGGCGATTGCTCGCCTCTATCTACATCCGCCAGGTTCACTCTTTTATATAAGAGCTAAAACCTTACAACTCTAGCCGCGGTTATTACCCGCAGAAGTTATAAAGCGGTGCGAGAAAAGTGTATCTCACATCGCCGATAGGAATCTCTCTCCTATTTTTCTATGGGCAATGCGGGATCAAGCACTTATATGCTTTTTAGCATTTAATGTTCTTGGTTTATGAACTGTCGGTAAAACAATTTACTTGATTTATATTTATCTCTCAACAAGCGATAGACAAATATCTTCTTGAAATTGCTCCGACTGATAATGATTCGGTCTTAAAACCCTCCTTGACACGCCGAAGCCTGAAAGGCGAAGGCGGTCTTGACTCGCCGTAGTCCTTTGATGAACTCAGGACGAAGGCGGTCT
>WJJZ01000009.1 GCA_014729395.1 Candidatus Magasanikiibacteriota bacterium | reverse complement strand
TCAAATAAATCCTTCACAGTAACTGCCCGAACTCCTATCCATTTATTTGCAGTAATTGCCATTCCCTTTCCTGTTCCACACACCAAAACTCCAAAATCTACCTCGCCTTGCGAAACCATCTGACCGACAATATGTGCAAAATCAGGATAGTCATCATCAGGATTAAATTCGTTCGGTCCGACATCAATAACAGCTACAGAACGCTCATTTAAATATTTGCAAATACGTTTTTTCAATCTATAACCGGCATGATCAGAACCTACTGCAACCTTTAATCCTTTCATGATTTCCTCCCTTTGGTTTAGTGGTATAAAAAAAGGTCAAATCTTGGCGGCGACCTACTTTTGCCTTGCGGCTATCATCGGCGCTGGTGGGCTTAACTGCCGTGTTCGGGATGGGAACGGGTGTACCCCCACCGCAACAGCCACCAAGATTTGACCTTCTTTTTTTTGTTTAAAGACCAACTGCCAATTACCAGCGGACACTATTACGGATATTTATTAACCGTAGGTAGTATCAATTGGCGGTCGGCTGTTGGCCACGATCTATTTTTAAGCACAGCTTTGTGTTTCCGTAGTACGCTCGACATATTAGTACGCCTCGGCTAAAATCCTTGCGGACCTTTCACCTAGCGCCTATCAACGTCCTCGTCTCGAACGAGTCTAATAACGAACGTTAATCTTAGGAACGGCTTCGCGCTTAGATGCTTTCAGCGCTTATCCGCACCGAACTTAGCTACCCAGCAATGCCCTTGGCAGAACAGCTGGTACACCAGAGGTTCGTCCATCCCGGTCCTCTCGTACTAGGGATGAGTTCCTTCAACGTTCAACGCCCACAGCAGATAGGAGACCGAACTGTCTCACGACGTTCTGAACCCAGCTCGCGTACCGCTTTAATAGGCGAACAGCCTAACCCTTGGGACCTTCTCCAGCCCCAGGATGCGATGAGCCGACATCGAGGTGCCAAACCACGCCGTCGCTGTGGACGCTTGGGCGTGATCAGCCTGTTATCCCCGGAGTAACTTTTATCCGTTGAGCTTCCGCCGTCCTATTTCGTACGGTCGGATCACTAACTTCCACTTTCGTGACTGCGCGGGTGGTAGCCCTTGCAGTAAAGCCGGCTTTTGCGTTTGCACGTCCAGCCCGATTTCCATCCGGGCTAAGCCGACCTTTGTAAACGCCTCCGTTACAATTTGGGAGGCAACCGCCCCAGTTAAACTACCCACCAGACACTGTCTCCCATGCCGGATTCACGGCATTGGATTAGGTATATCACAACACAAGGGTGGTATCTCACTGGCGCCCGAAGGCTCCCACCTATGCTGAACATGTGAAACAATATACCAATGTCAAGTTGTAGTAAAGCTTCACGGGGTCTTTTCGTCTAGCTGCGGGTAAGTCGCATCTTCACGACTCTTGTATTTTCGCCGAGTACATGGTTAAGACAGTCTCCACACCGTTATGCCATTCGTGCGGGTCGGAACTCACCCGACAAGGAATTTCGCTACCTTAGGACGGTTATAGTTACCGCCGGCGTTCATCAGCGCTTCGGTCGCAAGCTTCTTTGCCACAAGGACAAATAACCCGCTCCCTTAACGTTCTGACACTGGCCAGGCATCGCCCCCTATACTTCAGCTTGCGCTTTTGCAGGGAGCTGTGTTTTTGGTAAACAGTCGCATGGAGTCTTTAGCTGCGTCCTCCTACGCTCTGCGCTCCGCTTGAGCTACGGAGGACAAGTCCCTTTTATTCTACATTTCTTTGAAAGTAGAAGGACTTGTCCTCCGAAGCCCGAAGTGAAACGAAGGGCGTAGGAGGAAGGCCTTATCTCGAAATTACGGCCGCTGTTTTGCCGAGTTCCTGAACCATGTTTCTCTCGTACGCCTTGGTCTTCTCGACCTGTCCACCTGTGTCGGTTATCGGTACGGTTTGACATAGCCTAGCGTTATAATACTTTTCTAGATACCTCTCCAGTGTAAATTGACCGCCCCCGAAGGATTGGTCTCTATCTTGCGAAACGTGTAGCCTTACAACGCTCACACCTTTGAGATACGCATATCATAACAAACTATGCCAAGTGCAGGAATATTAACCTGCTCTTCCATCGGCTACGCCTTTCGGCCTCACCTTAGGATCGACTAACCCAGGGACGATTCACGTTGCCCTGGAAACCTTGGACTTTCGGCGCGAGGGACTCTCACCCTCGTTTTTGCTACTTGTGCCTGCATTCTCTCTTCCCAACGCTCCACCGGTCCTCGCGGATCCGACTTCACAGCAGTTAGGAATGCTCCTCTACCACTATCGTGTCTCGCTATCGCTCGCCACTCAAATTTTGAATTTAAAATTTTAAATTTTGATTGAATTTCTAATGTTTAATCATTAAATAATTCAAAATTGAATCAAAATTAATAATTCTTAATTCGTAATTCAGTGTCGAACGTTAGTGAGACACAATAATTCGTAACTTCGGTACACCACTTAGCCCCGGTACATTTTCGGCGCAAAGACTCTTGACCAGTGAGCTGTTACGCTTTCTTTAAAGGGTGGCTGCTTCTAAGCCAACCTCCTGGTTGTATAAGAATCTTCACCGCCTTTTACACTTAGTGGTGATTTAGGGACCTTAGTTGACGATCTGGGCTGTTTCCCTTTTGACCATGGAGCTTAGCCCCCACAGTCTGACTTGCATGTTTTGACTACTGGCATTCGGAGTTTGATTGAAAGGAGTATCCCGAGGGACCTCGCTCTCATCCAGTGCTCTACCACCAGCAGGAACACATACAGCTAGCCCTAAAGCTATTTCGAGGAGAACCAGCTATTACCGAGTTCGATAGGAATTTCTCCGCTATCCACAACTCATCCCCGCGTGTTGCACGGCGCGTGGGTTCGGTCCTCCCCCCGACTTTCGTCGGGGTTCAACCTGGTCATGGATTGCTCACTCGGTTTCGGGTCGTGTAATTATTACTAAATCGCCGGTTAAGACTTGGTTTCCCTACGCCTTCGAACCATAGGCTCTTAAGCTTGCAACAACTACACACTCACAGGCTCATTCTTCAATAGGAACGCTGTCACCCGCAAAAGCGGGCTCCAACTCATTGTAAGCGTACGGTTTCAGATACTATTTCATCGCCCTCCCGGGCTGCTTTTCACCTTTCCCTCACGGTACTTGTTCACTATCGATCACTAAAAGTATTTAGCTTTACCGCATAGTCGCGGCAGATTCAGACGGAATTTCACGTGCTCCGCCCTACTCAGGAATAAAAACAACACATTATCATATATATTTTATCTACAGGACTATCACCTTCTTTGGTATCCCTTTCCAGAGATTTTCAATTATATATAAAATAATATATCCGGCTAAACAGGTTACCGACGTTTTTACCCTACAACACCTAAATCGCAACGGCCTGTCCTTTAAGTCATATCCTAGAAAGTCCGAAGACCAATAAAATATGACAACACGATAAAGGTTTGAGCTGTTCCCCGTTCGCTCGCCACTACTAAGGGAATCACAGCTTTTTTTACTACACCTTAAAAGCTAAAACTTTCAAGGTGTAGAAAAGAAGCATAATTTGTTTTCTTTTCCTCTGGCTACTGAGATGTTTCACTTCGCCAGGTCGACCCCTTATACCTATGAATTCAGTATAAGGTACCTCACAAAGAGGTGGGTTCCCCCATTCGGAAATCCCCGGGTCAAAGGTTGCTTGGGACCTAACCGAGGCTTATCGCACCCTGCGACGTCCTTCATCGACTTTTAGTGTCTAGGCATCCACCGTACGCCCTTATATTGCGTACAACGAAAACACAAAATTGTGCTTATTACCCATCATGATTATCGTTGAATATAATCATGATTTTACTTACAATTTGCTTAATTGTTTGTTGATTGAATTGTAACGAGCCCATCTCGCTTCAACCTCTTATTCCTCACTTTCTTATCGCTTATACCAGAATCTAGTCCAAGTGATGAAAAAGTGAGTTTAAAAAAACCGCCTTCAAGCGGTCGCAAACAAAAATTAATTTGTCTTTAACTGCTTGAATTATTTGAGTAACTAAGATGTTCAATAACTATCATGTGATAATTTTCAATCTTCTCAGAGGTCCAAGCAGTGCATTGGACATGTATTTATGTTTTTTAATGCCTCATCAATATACATCAATTAAAAAAGGTTGTCAAGAGATGAATCATATAACCTGTGGAGAAGTTGTGAATGCCATAATATATTCAAAAAAACAGGTAATTTATGCGCAATATTTCTAAGCAATTATATTTAGAATATATATGAAAAAATTAATGATTTTCTTAAATATTGACTTAATTTAGACAAAAAAAGACCCCCTGTCAACGATGTGGCAGGGGGGATTGTGTATAAAAGAGCTAATTAACCTTTTCTGGGGAGGACAAAGACCCAACGGTCATCCCCGTTATAGTAGCGATCAGGTATACCGTACTCTCCACCGAGCCACAAACCGCCCTCATCACATGAGAGTTCAAATACATAGAGCCAGTGGTTCGGCCCAATAATAGCTTCCATGCCCATTCTGATTATCTCGTTCACGGGCTGATCCTTGTACTGCAAGCGCAACAGAGGACCAACGTCAGCCGGACAAAGCTCAAGCCCCAACTCTCTGGTTCGCTCGTAGATTTGCGTGCGCGTGACGCGGGCAATAAATCCAAGCTCGGACACACTCACGACAACCAAATCAACCTCGAATTCGGTGCCAGTCATGGTGAATGCGTGATGTCCCAGCATATCGCCGGCCAATTTGTCAATATTGATCCTATGTTGTTCCAGAGCCCAACGTAAGTCAGCAACTGTCTGCGGACCGGTTCCCAGCTTGATGGTTTTCCAAACTTTAAACTCGGATATCTGAGTCTTAACCTGAACTATTTTCAATAGGTCACGCAGTCTCTGTTGCAACTCTTTCGGATGTTCAATCCAGTACTGCATGTCCTTGCCGGACAAATCAGGTAGGTTCTCGCAAATGCGAGACGCGAACTTGGCTGTTTGTTTGTGCATGGCGGTTTCTCCTTTCCAGGTTTTCGCCGTTAAATGAACACTTGACTGACAGAATTGACAGTCATAGCCGGAAAATACCAATTTGTTTAGTATGTTCCAGCTATGGCCATATTACTCTAAATTGATATATAATAGTAGCAAAGTGAGTGGTAATTGTCAATGCTTACATATTTCCCCTATAAAACACTGTTTGTGTTAATAAGACCATATTTCTATGCTAAAAATACATATTGTTCTTATAGGAAAACTAAAAGAAAACTACTGGATTCAAGCTGAGAAAGAATACCTCAAAAGACTGTCTCCTTATGCTAAGGTAACTATAACAAGTGTGCCTGAGAGGTCTTTTGGCAAAGGCGATGACAAAGAAAGGGTTAAAAAAATAGAGGGGGAGAAATTAAAAAAATACCTGGGTGGTGGTATTGTTGTTGCTATGGATGAGTCTGGCAAGCAAATGGATTCAATTGAATTTGCTAAGTTTTTAGGTGATAACTCAACCAAAGGAGAGGAAATTAAGTTTGTTATTGGCGGACCTTTGGGACTTGATAAATCAATAATTGAAAAAGTTGATTATGTTGTATCGTTATCCAAACTAACATTTACCCACCAGATTGCCAGAATAATCTTGATAGAACAAATTTACCGGGCAGCCACGATAATAAATAACAAGAAATATCATTATTAAAAAAACACCCATATTAGGTGATCTTATTTCTCTACAAATAATTTATCATGCCACACCGGTAGCTTTTTTTAATATTCTTACATCATCCTCAACTCTTGTAACTCTTTCCCCCATAAATGTAAGCTCTTGATCTTTTTTCCTGGCTAATCCCACTAATATATCTAAAGTTCCCATCACTTCACGATGATCTTTTTTTGTAACCATATTATCTTTAATCCATTCTAGATTTTTACCACGCTTTAACAACAATTTGATAACTTTATCTTCATTCATAAATAAACTTTGATAAGGTATAAACATTGGTTTGTCTTGTGCCATTGTTTTGTCATTCCCGCGAAGGCGGGAATCCAGAATTAAGTATGTTATACGTCCTATGCCTAGATTCCCGCCTTCGCGGGAATGACATTAAGTTAGTTATGGCCGAAAGGAGTGGATGACATTCTTCCTGTTTCTCTTATACTTTGCACACACATTAATATTATATCGTTACATACCTAAGCTGGTCAAAAACAAAAAGATAAAATTTGTATAAACTTTCTCTAAAAAACAACCAAACAATTACCTGAATATTTTAGTATCTTTTCCACTTGGGGATGTTTTTTTAGATATTCGGTAACAGCTTCTTCCAGTCTACCTGTCCCTCCCCCATAAATTATCCGTACCACTGAATCAGATTTGTAATTTTGAAAAATAAAAGACTCTAGTTTTTCTAGAGCATCTTTAACATAAAATCCATGGAGATCAAGCTCGGGAATGTCCGCACCTATTTCAGCGGAATAAATTAAAGCTTCTTTTTTGTCCATAACCATGTTTTTTCTATTCGCCCCGGTCTCTCACCCAGAGCCTCAAGATAAAGCTACGGAGGACAAGAGAAATCGATTAATTTTTCTGAGTGCTGGAGGGGAGACTCGAACTCCCACGGGTTGCCCCACGTGGTCCTAAGCCACGCGCGTATACCAATTTCGCCACTCCAGCATAATACACCAAACTAATTTACCCGGCGTAGTCCTGTCCCGGACCCGAGGGGTGAGAGATCTGGACGGAGAAGGACCGTAGCGTAAAGCCATTGTAGTATAAATTAAGGAGAAAATCAAGGTATTACACCATAACTATACAATAATTTGACTATAATTAAACAATAATTATTGTACTAAAAAACACCCCGTTTTCAGGATGTTTTTTTATCATTATTTATTGTCTCCCTCTTTGTCTTCCGTTTCTTTTGCCGGTTCTTTTTCTTCTTTATTTGATTCTTCAGTATTGTTTTCTTCTTTTTTTTCTATTTTTTCCGTATCTGAATCCGGCTTTTCTTTCCCTTTTATCCCCTCAAGTTTTAAACCAAGTCTGTGTTCAGCCGGTTCAATATTCATGATTTCAAATTTTCTTTTTTCTCCAATATCAAACATCTTCTCTAAATCGCTTACATCTCGTATATTTGAATCTGAAAGCTCTGATATATGAGCCAAGCCATGAATATCCTCATCCAGTTTAACCATCAGACCAAACGGTTCTATTTTGTGAATTTCACCCTCAACAATCTGTCCAACCTTGTATTTATCTTTAACCCCTTTCCAAGGGTCGTCCACCAACCTTTTGATGGATAAATAAATCTTTGATTTGTTTAAATCGATTATTTGCGCTTTTACTTTATCACCTACCTTGAGAACATCCTTTGGATGATCAATCCTTTGCCAAACTATTTCAGAAATATGAACCAATCCTTCCAAACCTTCACCGAATTTTATAAAAGCTCCAAACGATGTTAGTGCGCTTACCTCGCCTTCTACTACGTCTCCTATATTATAGGACTCCAGCACACTTTTTTGTTCATCTTCCCAAACAGCTTTTTCGGAAACGATTAATTTTTCTTCTTTTTTATCTGCATCAATAACCTTTACCTCCATTTCCGTACCGATCAATTCTTTTAATTTTTCCAAAATTCTATTTTTATCGCCTCCGGGTACACGCGGATAATGATCAGGATTTAACTGTGAAACGGGCATAAACCCGACAAGAGCATCCACTTTTACCATCAAACCACCCTTATTGGCAGAAATAACTTTTGCCGGAATAGTTATCTCGTCTTTTTTATATTCTTCCATCTTATTCCATACTCTCTGGTGACCGGCTATTCTAAATGACAATTCAACTTCACCGTTCTCATTTTCTTGTTCCACTACTGTTGCTTCCACAATATCACCAACCTTTATATTGGCATATTCTGAGGACTCATTAAAAAGTTCTTGACCTCTGACAATACCGGTTGTTACTCCGTTAACATCAAGCCGGACCGCCCCGTGATCAACAGAGATGACTTCGCCCTTGACCATTTCGCCTTCTTTTGGAACCGCGATAAAGTAGTCTTTTAGCATTTTCTTAAAGTCACTCTTTTTGTCGTCTTCTGACATAAATTAAAAATTAAATTAACCCTCGCTGGGAGAGTGTTCTGTGTTACTACAGAATTGTTTAAATTAAGTTAAAAAGCGTGACTACTATAGCATGAAGTTTTAAGCCAGTCAAGGGTGGAAATAATCGCATTAAACCCTTGCCATTGCTTAATTTTATCTGTATAATATATGCGTATATTTAAGATAAAAAAGGTTATAATCTATCTATTTTTGACAAAGACATATGCATTTTTCATGGCATGGAACAACTTGTGTAAAAATACAAACCAAGCCTTTTGATAAGGATATTACGATTGTATTGGACCCATATAAGCCGACAAAAGGTCAATTTCCACGATCTTTGACTCCCGATATCGGTCTATATAGTAGAGGAGAAAAAAATTCAATTACACTTTCCGGCAAACCGTTTACACTGTCAATGCCCGGAGAATGTGAAACAAAAGGAGTTTTAATCGCCGCCTCACAGTCACCCGAAGAAAATAAGATAATATTTAGAATTGACTCGGAACAAATGAGTGTCGGCTTCCTCGGTCTGCTAAATAAGGAACCGAATGACGACAACTTATCTTTATTAAATGGTGTTGATATTTTAATCATTCCGGTGGGAGGCAAGGATTGTTATGATGCGGAAAAAGCTGTTAAAGTAGTTAATACAGTCGAACCCCGAATTGTTATTCCCATAGCTTTCAAAAGTGAAAATGATCCGAACTTCGCAGATGTTGATAAATTTCTTAAAGAAATTGGCAGTAAAAACGGCAAACCGGAAAAGAAAATAATCATAAAGAAAAAAGACCTTCCCCAAGACGAAACAAGGGTTGAAGTTTTAAGTAAAGAATAGATATGAATAAAACAAACAATAAAAAAAGGATACCCGGAATTTTTGTTGAAACTGCAGATTTGAAAAAAACAGAGTCAGCTAAAAGCAAAAAAAAGGATGATACTCGCAATAATTTAGAATACAATAATTACCCAACGGACAGTAGTCGAATTTTGTTATGGATCGGTGTCCTGTCCATTAGCTCTATAATCTTTGTGATGTGGGTTTGGAACGCGGGAATAATATTTAAAAAAGTATCAAACAGCGGTAATGGTGAGGTAAGTTCCTTTTTCAATGAAGCGAAAGCCGATATCGGTTCGATCATCAGTAGCGTTGATCAAGATGAAGTAAATGACAATAACAAAACAAAAAATAATAATTCGCAAGAAAAAAAAGATAAAATGGATGTAGAAGATATTGCAAATATACTTAGTGAAATTTCAACTGAAATAAAACTAAACGCTGCATCATCTTCAGCAAGCAGCACAGACTCAATCGCAAGCTCAACATTATCTGATTTTGAACATACAAGTTCAAGTTTATCTATCAACTGAAAAAATAAAGTTTATGCCAAAGAAAAAAGAAAAACAAGCAAATTTGGATATAAATCCCATAGGAGATGTGGAAGAAGCTCCGATAGTGGAAGAGATGAAAACTTCATATCTTGATTATGCTATGAGTGTTATTGTAGCGAGAGCATTACCTGACGTAAGGGACGGTTTAAAGCCCGTTCACAGACGAATAATGTATGCTATGTGGAAATTGGGATTAAAACATACTTCAAAATTTCTTAAATCAGCCCGTGTGGTTGGAGATGTGATGGGTAAATATCATCCTCATGGCGACGCTGCCATTTACGATTCGATGGTCAGAATGGCGCAAGATTTTTCTATGCGCCTACCTTTGGTTTATGGACAAGGAAACTTTGGTTCAATGGATGGTGATTCAGCCGCTGCGATGAGATATACAGAAGCCAAACTTCAAGCGGCAGCTGAACAAATGTTGATTGATATAGAAAAAGAAACGGTCAATTTCATGCCGAATTATGATGGATCACAAAAAGAACCAATAGTTTTGCCAAGTAAATTACCGAACTTACTGCTTAATGGAACAATGGGGATTGCTGTTGGTATGGCGACAAACATTCCACCCCACAACCTGGAAGAATTATGTGATGCCGTTATTACACTGATTGATAAACCAAAAACCAGCATTGAAGACCTGATGGAATATATTAAAGGGCCTGATTTTCCAACAGGTGGTATTATTTACAACAAAAAGGACATCTTATCCGCTTATGCTACCGGTAGAGGGGGAATAGTGATAAGAGCAAAAACGGATATCCAAGAAAAAAAACGTGGAACTTTCCAAATTATTGTTAATGAAATTCCATACCAAGTAAATAAAGCCAATCTTATAGAAAAAATTGCCAAACTGGTTCAAGATAAAAAAATCGATGGTATAAAGGACTTAAGAGATGAATCAAACAAAGATGGCGTACGAATAGTAATTGACCTAAAAAAAGATTCATATCCAAAAAAAGTCTTAAATCGTCTCTTCAAATTAACCGACTTACAGACGACTTTTCATGTAAATATGATTGCTTTGGTTGATGGTATCCAACCCAGGTTACTAAACCTTAAATCGGTTTTGGAAGAATATATTAAACATCGTCAAGATGTAATAAAAAGACGTACTGAATTTGATTTGAACAAAGCCAAGGAGAGAGCTCATATATTGGAAGGTCTTAAAAAAGCTATAGACAAAATAGATGCGGTTATTAATACCATTAGAAAATCAAAGGACAAAGATGCGGCCAAGAGCAACCTGATGAAAAAATTTAAATTTACCGATAGACAATCAGCGGCTATATTGGAAATGAGATTGCAACAATTGGCTAATATGGAAAGACAAAAAATTCTGGATGAATTAAAAGAAAAGAAAGAATTAATAAAAGAACTGGAATCCATTTTAAAAAATCCTAAAAAAATACTTAACATTATAAAAAAAGACGTAAAAGACGTAAAAGAAAAATACGGAGATGGAAGAAGAACTCAAGTAATTGCTCATGGAGTAAAGGAATTCAGAATAGAAGACCTAATCCCTAACGAACCAACCATAATATTGACCACAAGAGACGGCTACATAAAAAGGCTTCCCCCAAGCACATTTAAAACACAGCGGCGTGGAGGTAAAGGTGTAATCGGTCTAACCACAAAGGAAGAAGATGTGGTCGAGTCAGTAATATCAACAAACACTCATGATAATTTATTATTCTTTACCACGCGAGGCAGAGTCTTTCAATTACGAGCATATGATATTCCGCAGACCACCAGAACCGCCAAAGGACAGGCTCTGGTAAACTTTTTACAGTTGGCTCCAAATGAAAGGGTATCCTATATTCGTTCGGTCGATGATATGAGTAAGTATAAATACTTGGTAATGGTTACAAAAAAAGGCACTATTAAAAGAACAAAAGTGGAAGACTTTCAAAATGTCCGCCGTTCCGGCCTTATAGCAATAAAATTAAAAACTGATGATATGCTGGAATGGGTAAGACCGAGTACGGGTAAAGACGACGTCATTATTGTTACTTCTCTTGGCCAAGCTATCCGATTTAAAGAAAAAGGTGTCCGAGCTATGGGTAGAACCGCCGGTGGTGTACGTGGTATAAGAATTAAATCTAATGATGAAGTGGTTGGTATGGATGTTATTCCCCCCAAACTGGTGGCTAAAAAAGTCCTGGAACTATTGGTAGTATCAGAAAACGGACTCGGTAAAAGAACCAAAATAAATGAGTACAAAGTTCAAGGTAGAGGTGGTAGTGGAATTAAAACCATGAACATTACGGATAAAACCGGACCGATTATAAGTGCAAAAGTAATAAATAAAACAGAAGACCAAGATGTACTTCTTATCTCCAAAAAAGGTCAGGTTGTCAGAACGCCGGTTAAAAATATTTCCACACTTGGTAGAGCCACGCAGGGAGTAAGAATTATGCGATTTAAAGCCGGTGGTGACAAGGTTGCTGGCACCGCCCTCCTTTAACTAAAAAATAATAAAAAATCAAAACACACCTATTCTCCGGGTGTGTTTTATACTTTAATGTCTCTATAATTTAATTAATATTTTTGATTGACTTTTTATATTTTTAGTGATAATTTATTCTCGCAATCGAAAAAGATCTTTAAAAAAGGAGGTAATATGTCTCGACCGGAAACAAGGCCCAATGATATGCAAAAGGTGGTTAAACTTGTTTTTGATAGAAACTCAAAAACATGTCAGATGTTCCGCCTGCCGGAAAACGAACATGGCCAACTAACCCTAGTTGATTGGGACGGTGATGATAAATTATTGGTGTCTAGTTCCATGATGTATTCTATAGAAGCCGTAATTTCTATAATGAAAAAAGTTACGGGTCGTGGATTTCAAATAAAAAAAAATCCTAGCAGCAATCTGGTTATTTATGTTCGTGACGATTATTATCTATTTGAGACCTCAAATTATGTCAAAGCGCTAGATATTGCGCACTGATAAAAAATAGGGTCGACCAAAGCAAAGCATCCGAAAAAGATGCTTTTTTTATTTATTACTTAAAGCTTGTTTCAATAATTCTTCTGTTGTTTTATCTTCTGTTTCCAAACCGACTACCGCCCTTTTCGCTTCATCTTTTGAATACCCCATAGCAACCAAACCATCCATAACTTCCCCCAATTTTTCTCCTTGTTTTTCATCTCGCTTACCGCTAACGACCGGCTGCTTGCTGATTTTTGACTTGAGTTCCACAACCACTCTCTCCGCGGTCTTCTTTCCCATTCCCTGCACTTGTGTAAGATAAGCGGTATCGCCTCTTGAGATAGCTGACTGAATCTGTTCGATTGAACCCAAATTAAGCACATTCATAGCTCCCTTTGGACCAATTCCGGAAACTGATAATAAAAGCCCAAAAAAATCTTTTTCTTCCATAGTTCTAAAGCCGTATAATTCCATTGCATTCTCACTGACTTTTAAATAAGTATTTAATTCTACTTCTTGATCCATCTTTAATTCACCGGCATGCAGGTTTGATAGATTTATTTCAAAGCCAAGACCACCAGATGTCATCACTGTAATAAGATTTTTTTCTTTATTTAAAATTTTTCCTTTTATAAAACTAATCATATGTAGAATTTCGAATTTTGAGTTTAAAATTTTGATTGAATTCTTAATTATTTAATTAATGAATTTAAAATTGATTCAAAATTCAAAATTTATAATTCCAAATTCTTAAATACAATCCCAAACTCCTCCACCCCTCTATCCAACTCTAATACAACATTCTTCCCCGCACCCCCGTGTCCGCTTTCAATCTCTTCTCCCTTCTCATTATACATGTTTTTAATAGTTAACCGAACATCTTCACTTTTAGGCCGCATGATTCTTAGTTCATCACCAAGTTTAATAGCATTGTGTGGTCTGATTTTAACCAAATAGTTTTTATCATGTTTTTTACAGTTCAGCACTTCTCCCACAAATTGCTCTTCCCCACCAATATGGCTATTATCAATATTTTGTTCTACTGACTCTTTACCAAAAGCAAAGCCGGTCGTATAACCTCGATGAACCAATTTGTCTAAGATTTCTTTTTTTATTTTCTTTAATTTCTTCTTGGCTTTCTTTTTGTCTATTTCACCCTCTAACATATCAAAGGCTTGTCTATATGCTTTTACAACACTTGCCAAATAAGCAGGACTTTTCGCTCTCCCCTCAATTTTAAAACTCACAAGACCGGTTTCTATCATTTCCGGCAAATATTCTATCATACACATATCTTTGGAATTGAAAATATAGGTACCATTTTTGTCTTCTTCCACCGGTATTTTAACTCCCGGACGCAACGGTTCTTCCACCTCTGCACTTAAAACATGGTGCTCGGCTAATT
The DNA here is from genome assembly GCA_014729395.1 of Candidatus Magasanikiibacteriota bacterium. Lineage (GTDB taxonomy): Bacteria > Patescibacteriota > Patescibacteriia > Magasanikbacterales > UBA922 > WJJZ01. The sequence goes on along the minus strand of WJJZ01000009.1, from coordinate 23,558 downwards.
GTGGAGAATACTTCCAACGGCAGGGCTGAGCACAATCTCCCAAGTTTGCCGACCTACCCGTAAGCCAAGAACTAAGCATACAACGACCCGAATAGCTCATACACATAGCGCCATGGATAAAATGCTCCAGTTCCAATTCCGGTACTTTTTCATGTATTTCTTTTATTTCTTCTATTGACACTTCCCTGCCGAGTATTACTCTCTCCACTCCTTGGCTGTGCCAAAATTTAGCAGCCGACCAATTGGTAACATTAGCTTGTGTGGATACATGGATTGGAATTTGGCCGGCATATTTTTTGGCAAATTGCATTACACCGGGATCAGATATAATAAAAGCATCCGGTTTCATTTTTTTTAATTTTTTCAAATAATCAGGCAGGTTTTTCAAATGTTCGTTGTGGGCATATATATTTATCGTCACATAAATTTTCTTGCCCAGATCATGTGCTTCTTTAATTGCTTGCTCTACCGTGTCCAATGTAAAATTATTTATCCTAACTCGTAAACTAAAATCCGGTATTCCCATATATACCGCGTCCGCACCATAGGCAAAGGCATAACGCATTTTTTCAATACTACCTGCCGGAGCTAGTAATTCTATTTTTGTTCTGTTCATAATTTTATAATTTTGGGCAAGCCCTCTGCAACCCCTCCCCAACCCTCCCCTTAAAAAGGGGAGAGAGCTTGCAAAAAAAGTTTATCAAACTTGGCTTAGTAATTTCCCCCTCCCTTTTTAAGGGAGGGGGTGGGGGGTGGGTTGCCTGATGATATTGGAATGGGGGTATCGTTAATTCCTACTAACCCTAATCAATCCGCTGCACGGTACAATCTCAACTCCTTTTTTCTCTAACTCATCCAAAAACAAATTCATACCCAGCGAATCAGATGCCATATGACCGGCAATTACAACATTCATATGATGTTTATTGGCATGTTTTCTGGCTGCGTCTTTCATATGCATACCGACAATCGTACTTATTCCATAATGAGATAATTCTTGGTACACCTTATCTGACGGACTGGTACCACCTGTCATCTCAACCAAGTGGTCACCCACCCGATGTTTTGGATTACCAGTAAAAATACTTGGACCGGCTCCGCGCTTTTTTGCTTCTTGATATTCCGGAATTTCAAGCAAAACATCGACCAAATCTCCAACCAGTCGTGGTTTTCTTTTACTAATAAATTTTTCCAGATATTCTGTAACAAGATTATCAGTGATTGTGTGTGTATTTATCAAATTAACTTTTAATAATTCGGCCAAATTGATTATTTTGTAATGATTTATCGGGTGCACGCCTCTCCCCACTTCGTTAACTCTTTCTTCCATAATTTTTTCCGCCACATGTACCGGCACCCCCGCTTTTACAAACACATCCACCTGCATATCCATGACTGTATGCAAATCTGCCAAACTTGATCCTATAGGATGATGAGCTATTACCAAATCAATTTTTTTGTCTCTTTCTCCGAGTTGACTGGCGAGCAAAACCTCCCCATCACCAATATCGATACCAGCCATTACTCGTTTTACTTGAGTTTTCTTGTCATAAACATGAATTCGACTATCCGAATATGGATTAGTTAGTTTTTCTTTATCAAAATATTTTTTTTCTTTGGGCTTCATGTCTTTGTATTGTTTTGCGATGCTTTCCAAGTACTCTTTGATTCCTTTTTTACCTCTGGGGTCGGCTTTAATCCCCATATTCAAACCGAGTTCAAAAATTTCATTTACGTTCAACATAATATTAAATTAGAATTTAAAATTTATAATCTAGATTCTTAATTTTAGATTCCAGATTCTATATACTTCATTCTACCCCGCTCTTAACTTCACGTCAATTATAGAGTATAATGAAGCAAACATAATAAACAAACATGAAAATAGCCATTATAGGCACACACTCCACCGGAAAAACCACCATAATCCAAAAGTTGGATGAAAGAATAAAACAATTAGGTTTTAGAACCACGATTTTATTTGAACTTTCTCGCGAATGTCCTTTTCCGGTCAACGAAAGAACCAGCTATGAAGCGCAAGCCTGGATACAAGCCAAACATCTGGAACAAGAAAATGGAGTCAACCACGAAGATAAAATATTTATTTGCGACCGAGCCACCCTGGACAACTTTGCCTATTTTCAAAACGCCGTATCTGACCGAGATATTTCCGAGTGGGAAGCCAGAGCGGTTGAACATATGAGTACATATGATCTGGTATTCAAAACAAGAAAACTGGAAATTAATGCCAAAGATGACGGATTTAGAACCACTGATGAAGACTTTAGAAAAGCGATAGACAAAAAAATCAAAAAACTTTTAAAAAAACATAAAATAAAACATTACCTTCTACCGAAAACAACAAACTATAATACCCATATCAGATATATTCTTAAAAGAATAAATGATAGACTGGCTTGTCAAATTTCAGATAAACAAAAATATACACTTTGTCAGCTAAAATTTCCTTGGATAATAAAAAAATATGAAAAATAACAATATTAAAATAGGAGAAACCGCCCTACTGGTGATTGATGTACTAAATTCTTGCTGTCATGAAAACTGCGAAGTGGAAAAGTGGAAAATGACATTTAAAAAAATTAGAAGAATGGTACCTAAATTAAAAAAATTTATTAAAGATTATAAAAAATTAGGTGGTAAAGTTATATACGTAAATTACCCTGTCTGGATTGAAGAAAATCTGAAAAAAAATATTGTTGAATTGTATAAAAATCCGGCATGTAGATATTATTCAAAAGATAAAACCGGATTTAGTAATAATTTTTTCCAACTTAAACCGGAGAAAGATGACATTATTATTACAAAAAATAGTTATGACGCCTTTAGTAATAAAAAAATGGATAAAAATCTCAAAAAACTGGGGGTAAAATATTTAATAATTACCGGGGTATTTGGAGACGGTTGTGTTCACGCCACCATACAGGGTGGTTTCTCAAGTGGTTACAATTTTATTATTGTAAAAAATTTGATCGAAACCACAGATAATCCAACCAGGCAAGAATTACAGGCCTTGATGAAAAAATGGCTATGGCCAAAAATGTTTGGCAGAACAGTCACAGCCAAAAAAACACTGGAAATTTTAAAAAAATAATAATCAACCACCAGCAAATAAGCCGGCGGTTTTGAATTTGCCTTCCAAAGAAGCTAAACAGAAAAAAATAAAAACCCCGCATGATTAGCGGGATTTTTTATATTTAATTTTTTATTAAACACTCTCCACTTTCAAACTCACAGTACTATCATTTACTTCAACTTCCTTTTCCCCTTCACCTTCAATTATTTCATCAGCCAAAACACCTTTACAAATTTCATCATTAAAATCAGCCAATACCACACTAAGCATGGGATCAGAAGTCTTATAACTCACCTTTATCCTATCATCAATAGTATATCCTTTTTCTTTTCTGATTAAATTAATAGCCCTGACTATCTCCCGTACCATACCTTCTTTCTTTAATTCTTCATCAATTTTTACATTCAAAGCTACCTTCAAATTACCGTCCTCTTTTTCAACCCAGTCCTTGCCCTGAGACGCACTGTCGATCATCTCTACGGATTTCACGTTTAGTTCGTCTGCAATAATCTCCAATAAATCCTTTGTTAATTGTTCATTGTTAATTGCTAATTGACTCAAAGGCTGTCTCACCTTTACACCAGCATCTTTTCTGGCAGACAAACCCAACTCCACAATTTTTCTTACCATTTCCATATCTTTTAAAATTTTACTATCAATCTTACTATTGTCCACCTCCGGCCACTCTTGCAAGTGTACTGAATCACCAAACCCTGTTGGCTGTGAACTGCCCACTGTATACTGATAAATCTGCTCAGCCATAAAAGGGGTAAACGGCGCCATTACTTTGGAGAGAGTCAATAAAACCTCGCGCAAAGTTGTAATCGCTGCTTGCTTATCTCTCTCATCTTCACCTTTGAATCTGTCACGCGAACGTCTTACATACCATTGAGAAAGTTCGGTAACAAATTCAAGTATAGGTCGGCTGGCTTCCGCCAATTTATATTCTTCCATGCCTTTGGTCACATCTCTTATCAAAATATTTAATTTCGCCAAAACCCACCTATCCAGCACATTTTCCGAATCCGCATAATCTGTTTTTAAATCAGTGGAATCGGTACTGAACATACGGTAAAAACTAAAAACATTCCACAAGGTATTACAAACTTTGTTATAAACCTCCCTTACCCCCTCTTCAGAAAAATTTAGACTTTCGGCATGCATCACGGGTGAGCTAACGAGATAGTATCTCATGGCATCAGCTCCATATTTTTCCAGGACTTCCATTGGATCCGGGTAATTCTGTAATCTCTTACTCATTTTCTTGCCATCTTCTGCCAATACTATTCCGTTTACAATTACATTTTTAAATGAAGAAGTGGTTCTACCAACAGGAATTGACGGCTCACTCCCACGAGTTAGGGCAGTCGCCAAAACATGCAAAGTATAAAACCAGCCTCGAGTTTGATCTTGGCCTTCGGCAATAAATTCAGCCGGGAAACCTTTTTCAAATTTTTGCTTATTGTCAAAAGGATAATGCATCTGTCCATAAGGCATAGAACCGGATTCAAACCAACAATCCAACACCTCAGGAACACGCTTCATAGTGCCACCGCATTTATCACATTCAAATTCCATTTGATCAACAATATGTTTATGCAAGTCATCCACCTTTTGATTAGTTCTTTTTTCAAGTTCTTCCGCCGAACCAATAATAACCAAATTATCACAAAATTTCTGATTTCTGATTTCTGATTTCTGATTTTCAGTTTGGCAACGCCAAACTGGTAACGGGGTTCCCCAATAACGATTTCTGGAAATCGCCCAATCCTTCGCTCCCTCCAGCCACTTCCCAAACCTACCTTCTTTAATATGTTCCGGTACCCAAGTTATTTCTTTGTTGTTTTCAATCAGATCTTCTTTTAAATCAGTTACTTTTACAAACCAAGAAGCGGTTGAGTAATTTAGAAGCGGGGTATCACAACGCCAACAATGAGGATAGCTATGTTCATATTTCATTTTGGAAAAAAGTTTGTTATTTGCCGCCAGCCATTTCAAAATCTCCACGTCCGCTTTACTGTGATCATCTTTTGGCTTCACTTCCTGACCGGCAAAATCTGACACATCCTCTGTAAATTTTCCTTCCATGGTAACGTGCTGAATCCAGCCGGTTTCTTCACGCTGACCCAGCTCATAATCGTCTTGACCAAAAGCCGGTGCCACATGAACAATACCGGTCCCCTCTTCAGTATTCACAAAATCAGCTGCGACTACTCTGAAAGCATTTTCCGTATCTGCAAAATATGGAAATAGTGGTTCATATTCCAGACCCACCAACTCACTTCCTTTTATTTCTTTCTTTACTTCAAACTTCTCATCGCCCACAATATCTTCAACCCTATCTTTCGCAACAATATAAGAACCCTCTTTACCATCAATATTTACTACCAAATATTCAATGTCTTCTCCTACAGCCAATAAAACATTCCCCGGCAATGTCCATGGTGTTGTTGTCCAAGCTAAAATATATAGATTTCCATCCAAATTCAATTTTTCTGTGAACTGCCCACTGTGAACTGTGAACTTAGCAACAACAGAAATATCTTTTATATCTTTATAATTCTGTGTAACTTCAAAATTTGAAAGTGGCGTCACGCAGCGCGGACAGATGTGCATGGATTTATATCCTTCATAAATCAATTTTTTATCCCAAAGCTGCTTAAATACCCACCAAATACTTTCCATATATTCAATATCCATGGTTTTGTAGGCATTATCCATATCAACCCAGCGTCCCATTCTATGAACGGTTTTCTTCCATTCATCCGCATACATGAGCACCTTACTTCTGGCCGCTTCATTGAATTTAGCTATTCCAAATTTTTCAATATCATCCTTGGTTTTGAGATCAAGCTCTTTTTCTATAATATTTTCAATCGGCAAACCATGACAGTCCCAACCCCAAACACGCTCTACTCTATATCCACGCATTGTCCAAAATCTTGGTACGGTGTCTTTTATAAGAGAAGCTACAATATGACCATAATGAGGCAAACCCGTAGCAAAAGGCGGCCCATCATAAAAAACATAAGGTTCATCCTTTGATTTTGATTCAACCGACTTTTCAAATATTTTATTTTCATCCCAAAATTTTAGGACTTCTTTTTCATTTTTGTTAGCTTTGTAGGGCATAAAAATTTAACAATAATTGTACAATAATTAAAATATAATTTGACCATAATTTAAAAATAATTATTGTTAAATTATCGTATAATTATCGTCAAATTATTGTATAATTATAGTATAGTTATAAAAAACAAAAACCACCAGTGTATGAGGACCCATCCGGGCGGTACCACCTCATTTCCAACTTAGTGGCTCTTAATATAGCGATTACGGGCTTACCCGGCCGGTTCTACTTACCTATGATACAGGTTTTCTTCCGGCAACTCCCCCGGTGATAGCCGGGATCAAAGCTTTTATGATTATATGGTTATTTTAGGCAAAAACAATAATTTTGTCAACAAAAAACCCCACAATAATGCAGGGCTAAACCTTTACTAATCAACAGAAAACCATTTCTGCCACATATGGCAAATTACGAAATCTTTCTTGGTAGTCAAGACCATACCCGATAACAAAACAATCCTGGATCTCAAAACCAACATAATCAGGTTCAAAGTCAATCTCGCGGCCATCTTGCTTGTTGAGCATGGTAGCCACTTGAACTGAGGCTGCCCCTCGACGCTTTAAATTCTTCTGCAACTCAGAAATAGTGCGGCCGGTGTCAACAATATCCTCCACTACCAAAACGTCCTGTCCCTTGACACGACGAACCAGATCGCGCACAACCGTCACCAGTCCACAACTTTCCGTATCGCCCTTATAGCTGGAAAGTTGGATACTGTCTAAAGTTAACTGGTTTGTCGGAATATTTTTTATCAGATCAGCCCCAAACATCCAAGCACCCAACTGGACAACCACTACATGAATTGGTCTACCCTCAAAATCCCCGGCAATCTTCCGCCCCATTTCCTTGGCACGAATTTGAATCTCATCACCGGAAATCAATTTTTTGATCTTGTAATCGGACATGATGCACCTCCTACAGGTTTAAATAAAGAACTTATGTGCATAAGTATACATGAAAATGAAATTAAAAAAAACCAACGCTGTTTGAGTTGGTGTATGATATTATGAGTCTTAGTATGAAACACAGACTAGTATAATAATTATTAACATTTGTCAATAAAAAACCCCATTGCCAAAAAATATTTTACAATGGGGTATAGCGAGCTAGAATTGTCCTACCGGACGGGGTTGCCCTTTGGCATAAACCCTATATATGTGCGGATAACCTCTATCCATTCCCTTGTTATCCATACCGTATCCGGCAATAAAATGTTCGGGAATTTTTCTAAAACAAATATGAGTTTTGGGTAGACCAAATTTATTTGGTTTAAATCCGTAGTTAGCCATAACAGTCACGATTTCAACCTTCCGGACACCAAGACTTTTTAAATGTTTTATCAAAAGTCTCATCGTGTCACCGGTTTCAATTACATCTTCGGCCACCATCACTGTTTTTTCTGTTACATCAATTGACAAAGGGCTGGTGATTCTCGGACCATCCAACCTTCTCTTATTACTATCATCAAACAGAGACATACCTATAAATCCCAACTGAGGACTCATTCCGAACTCGTGTAGAAAAAATAACAAATCTCTTGTGAATATCGCCGCTCCATTTAGAACACCAACCAAAACCAAATCTTTTGTCCCTCGATGAGCTTTGGCAATGATGTGACTAACCTTCCTCACTCTTCTTTCAATTTCTTCCGCTTTGTAAAGAACATCTTTTTTTTCATATTTTTTTGCGATTTTCCTCAAACGCTGACGATTCATACCTGCACCTCCTTGTTTTTAATTGCCAGCTACGCTACTAATTAGTTTACATAAAAAAAGAAAAAACAACAAAAAACCCTTGAAATTGGGAGCCTAAAATGCTATAATCCAAACACATTATATCTGTAATATATGTACAAAGGATCCCTATATATCGCCTCTGACCACGGAGGGTATCAATTAAAAAAACGCTTAATTCGCTATCTTCAAAATGAGCTCGATTTTGAAGTGGAAGATATGGGTCCCTACAAATATAATGAGGGTGATGACTACCCCGATTATGCCATTCCCTTGGCAAAAAAAGTAGCAGAAGAAGACTCAAGAGGAATTTTAATATGTAAAAATGGCATAGGAGTTTGTGTAGCCGCAAATAAAGTAAAGGGTGTCAGAGCCGGAATAGGTTATAATATGATGGCTGCCGAAACCATGATGACTGATGACAAAACTAATATCCTATGCTTGGCAGCTAAACTCACTTCTGAAGAACATTCTATGGCTATTGTTAAAAAATGGCTGGAAACTGAATTCAGCGAGAAGGAAAGGCATGTGCGGAGACTGAAAAAAATTGAAAAATTAGAGACTAGTGATTAGAGGTTGGTAAGTCAATTTCTTTGTTTATCTAATCACCAATCTCCAGTCTCCAATTTTTAGTCCAAAAAAATATGCAAACAAAAATTATTCCCACTCTTAACGTAAAAACAAAAGAAGAATACATAAAAAACCTTCGCGCTGTAGAAGGTTTTACTGACACGGTTCAAATTGATATTGCGGATGGTAAATTCACAAATTGGAAAAATTGGCACGATCCGATAGAGATCGCCCTTATTGAAACCGAATTGGACTATGAACTTCATGTGATGGCAAACAACCCAATAGACGAACTTAAACGATGGAAAAATATTAAAAATATAACAAGAACAATCCTTCACGTAGAATTGCTTTGTGGAGACGAGCGTTGCGGTCTGGAAAAAACTGCAAATGATATTACAAAAATTTTTGATAATAAAATTGAAATAGGTTTTGCCGTTAAGCCTGAAACAGGCGTTGGTTTTTTTGAACAAATAGAACCAAAACCTTCATATATTATGCTTCTCGGAGTTGATCCCGGCAAATCAGGACAAAAATTCAATAAAAATATATTAGAAAAAATTAGAAAAATCAGGCAAATGCACCCGACCCTGAATATTGAAGTTGACGGTGGTGTTAACAATCACAACATTGATGAGGTTATAAAAGCCGGGGCCAATATAATTTGTCTGGGCAGTGCCATCTTTAATGACAAGGCCAGTCCTCAAGAAAATTATAGTCTTATTGAAAAAAGGATCGCTTCTTTAACTTTAATGTAAAAATTTGCGACTAAATAAAAAAATATGAATGATGACAAAATATACGACTTAATAATTATCGGTGCTGCAGCAGCGGGAAGTGCAGCTGCTATTTACGCAGCTCGCAGAAATTTAGACTTTTTAATTGTTTCAAAGGATATCGGCGGAGAAGTGGCTTTATCCGGAGAAATCAGAAATTGGCCGGGAATAATAGAAACCAATGGTGTCGAATTGTCCAAAAATTTTAAAAAACATGTTGAGCACTATGGTGTAAATATTGAAGAAGGATTTGAAGTTTATAAGATTAAGCAAGAAAAAAATTATCATATTGTTCAGGCTAAAAATAACTCAAACGAAGAAAAAGAATACAAAACCACTTCGGTAATTATTGCCAGTGGTATCCATCCCCGCCATCTGGAAATACCCGGTGAAGATGAATTAAAAGGCAAAGGAGTCACATATTGCACAGTTTGTGATGGCCCATTATTTAAGGGTAAAGTAACCGCCACCATAGGAGCAGGCAATGCCGCTCTTGAATCAGCTCTGATGTTGTCAAAAATAGCTAAAAAAACCTATCTTGTGACCAAATACCCTGATAGCGAAGAAAAAAACGGTGGTTTTCCAAAAGGAGAAAATATTTTAATCGACAAAGTTAAAAAATTGGATAACGTAGAGATAATATATAGCGCCGATACCAAAAAAATTATGGGAGACAATAAAGTTGAAGGTATAAAATATGATGATATGGAAACGAATGAAGAAAAAAGTCTTGATGTAGACGGCGTAATGGTGCATATTGGTATGATTCCCAATTCTGACTTTGTAGATTGTGCACAAAAAAATAATTATAAAGAAATTGAAGTAGATATAAAATGCCGCACCAGCTGTAACGGAATATTTGCCGCCGGTGATGTAACCAACATTCCTTATAAACAGATAGCGATTGCCACCGGACATGGAGTTACGGCCGCTTTGTCTGCTATAGAATATATCAATAAGTGGGAATAATAATGCGTATATATTCATATCTGAATTATCAATTTTATGCTATACTTAGCCTGCATTCTAAATAAAAAATATGTTTGATATAATTTCAATCGGCGACACCACGGTTGACACTATTATTGTTATTGACAAAGCCAGTGTAAATTGTGATCTGAAAAAAAGCCAATGCCAACTTTGTATAAATTACGCTGATAAAATACCGATCTCAAAAAGTGATCTTTCAATAGGCGGTAATGCGGCTAATATTGCTGTCGGTTGTAAAAAATTAGGCCTAAAAACAGCCCTAATCACAGAACTTGGTTCTGATGTTAATGGAGATTATGTAAAAAAAGAATTGAGAAAAATGAAAGTCAACACAGATCTGACAAAAAACCTTAAAAACAAAGAGACCCGATATTCAATTGTACTAAATTATAGAGGTGAAAGAACCATATTATCTTATCATGCGGAGAGAAATTACACTTTACCAAAAATACCTAAATGTAAATGGATATATTTTACTTCAATGAGTAAAAATTATGAAAAAATAGTTCCAAAATTGCTAAATTTCTTGGAAAAAAACAAAGAAATTAAATTAGCCTTTAATCCCGGTTCATACCAGATGAAAAATTCCATGACAGAAATAAAGAAAATTCTAAAGCAAACAGATTTATTATTTGTAAACAAACAAGAAGCTAAAAAAATAACGGGAAAAGACGAAAAAATAAAAAAATTGTTTCCATATTTACACAAAAAAGGAGTTAAGACTGCTGTGATAACCGATGGTACCAAGGGCTCTTATTCTTCTCACGAAAATGAAATCTTTTTTACTCCGGCTTCGAAAGAAAAAGCCAAAGCCAAAACCGGTGCCGGAGACGCTTATGCCAGTGGTTTCTTATCAGCCATTGTATACGGCAAAAGTATACCGGAAGCGATGAAATGGGGCACTGCTAATGCCAGTGGAGTAATTACTGAATTTGGTGCGCAAAAAGGTCTATTGTCAAAAAACGGTATTCAAAAACAAATCAAAAAACTTTAAGCCGGATTGACAAACCGTTAGTTCTTTTATAAAATTATCAACGTAAAAAATGACTATATAGTTGCACTGAAATGAAAATATGGAAAAAATTCAAAAAACAGCATATGGTAAAAAAAGAAAAGGCCGCCTACCCTTTGTCATTATTGCACCTCATGGAGCCGGTGATGACTTAAAAACAGGTGTCATTGCTTCCAGATTGTCAAGACAAATGGATGCCTACCTTGTGTTAAATAATAAATTTTGCAAGAAATCCAATACTAAGAAAAATAAAAAAATAGAAGATTTTAACAAACTAAGTTGGTCATATACGAAAAAAAAATATTTGTGGGGACGAAAAAAAAAGGAAATGAAAACTTTTTTTGATGATATATCTGAATACTGCGACTTAGCGAGACAAAAAAGCCCTTTTAAAAAAGCACTTGGCATTTATATTCATGGATTTGTTTCAGATACAATCGCTATTGATCTTGGTGTCGGTGCAAAAAAAAATATATATACTGATTTTATATATGGTGCCAAAGCTTATAATTTTATCCATAAGAATAATGGAAAAATTACAATGCGGATTTCCCTTCTAAAAAAATTAAAGAAAAATCTAAGTAAAAACATGGTCAAAGAAAACCCCTCTAAAATAAGCATAGGAAAACACTACTCGGGGTGGAGTAAAACCTCGGCCATTCAATTCCATAAACACGAACAAAGAGATGATTACGCTGTTCAGATGGAAATTAGTCATCTATTAAGAAAAAATAATAAACAGATTGATAACACAGTGGAAATAATAAAAAAATCATTAACAGAATCATTCTTATGAAAATACACATATTAACATTTTCTTCACGAAATTTTATAACGCCCGTAACAAAAAAAAATCTGGAATTACTAAAAGAAGCTGCAGAAAACTTGGGTCATGAAGCTGAAATAATATATGAAAAAGAATGTTTCATGAAATTTTTTAATAAACCTCAATTATTGATTAGAAATAAAAGACCGAAAGACATAAAAATTTTACTGGTTCGAGCAAATTTTCTTTCCAGCTATATGGAATACAGAAGTGGTTTAATAAAACAGTTTGAATTGATAAAAACTCCAATCATCAACAAATATTTACCTGTGTTAAAAGCGAAAAATAAACTTCGAACCTTGCAAACACTCAATAAGCATAAAGTTCCTATTCCGAAAACATATATATTAAGATCAACCGATTATCTTGACGAAATGGCTGAAAAAATTGGTTCTTTCCCGGTTATTCTGAAAACTGTTTTTGGTTCACATGGATCGGGGGTATCCATAGTTGAGTCAAGGCGAGGGCTTAATTCTATTGTTGGTATGTTAACCGATCAATCATCATCTCTTCCTATAATGATCCAAGAATATGTTAAAGAATCAAAAGGTAAAGATATAAGAGTGTTCATTGTAGGTAAAAGAATTATCGGGGCAATGGAAAGAATTGCCACAAAAAGAGGAGAATTTAGATCCAATTTTCATTTGGGCGGAAGAGTGAGAGTCGCAGAGATGACCAGAAAAGAAAAAGATGTAGCTTTTGCAGCAGTATCAGCTCTGGGCTTGGATATAGCGGGGGTTGATATCCTTAGAACGAAAACCGGGCCAAAAGTTCTTGAAGTAAATGCTAACCCCGGACTTGAAGGTATAACCAAGGCCACAGGACGAGATGTAGCCGGAGAAATAATAAAATACTGTGTTAAAAAAGCAAAAAGACTTAACAACAAAAAATCAAAGTCAAAGAAAAAATAGTCCAAACGGACTATTTTTTAACTCAGTTGTTTTGCAATTGTCTCCCCGAACAGAATTGCCGCATCCGGTCCGCTTCCTGTTATCAAGTTTCCGTCAATCACTACACCTTTGTGCTTGTAACTAGCCCCATATTCGTTTAAAATACCTTCCAACTTTCTATCTCCATTCCAACCTGTAGCTTTTTTGTTTTCAAGCACACCGGCCTTTGCTAAAATTCTAGGTGAAATACAAATCGCTCCATAAAATTTTCCCGCTTCCTCTGCCTGTGTCATTATATTGTAAACTTTTTGATTATCCAAATGCTCAAGCGCGCCCGGACCACCAACCAAAAAAATCCCATCATAGTCATTTGCTTTGATATCTTCTAACGTGACATCAACTTTCACTTTTGTACTTTCAGCTGACTCAGCCTCGCCCTCAACATCGCTGCCGGTATATACTTTCATGTCCGCATTTTCCAATACTTCTTTTGGCTTCTCATATTCTACCAGACGAAAACCACGCCCAGCAACAATAAAAAGAATTTTTTTCATATTTACTCATTAATAATTAATTTAAGCATTACCTGAATTTATCTGTCCTTCATACCAGTCAATTTTTGCTTGGACTTTTTCAAGTGTTGGTTTTTCTTCTAACTCGGCAAAACCTTTCTCAAAAAAATGTATCAGATCTTCAATTTCATCATCCCACTTGTCACCTCTCTCTTTTAATTGTCTCAATTCTTCAAGCTTTTTTAAAATTTTTTCTTCTCTTTCTTTATATTCTTCAACTATAGAAAAATATTCCTCACTTTTTTCAGTCTTTGCCAATTTTTCTATAAATTGCAGGATTTCTTGCTTTGTATTTATTATAGCTTGTTCTATTTCATAATTTTCATCAGCATTAAATTTTTTTTCAAAGTCGTCACCCTTTCTGAAATCATGTATATCACCACCCTGCTCAGTAAATTCCTCCCATTTTTTTCTCAATTCAGGCTTCAATTTTTCCAAAAATAAATCTTTATGCTTTTCTTTACCGTACTTATCTACAAATTCTTGTTCAGCTTGCAAATAAGGCCAAATTTTTTTTCCAAATTCAACCAACTCTTTTTCTATTTCAGAATCCGAAACATCATTATCCAAGAAATATTGATATTTTTTGTTTGCTGTTTCTAACAATTCTGTCGGAACACCAACCGGTTTTTTATTAATAAGTATTTTAAATAAATTTAATATATTTTCCTTCATATTTCACTATCTTAGAGTTATTTTTTCCTGCTTTCTTTCTACAAAAAATTCATATGAATTATTAATGTCATCCAAATTTATTTTTGGTGCCAAAAAGCAAATCCCATGCTCAAACGCTTTAATCTGTGCTCTAATCTCGTCTGCCAGCTGTGGGTGCTCTTGCTCACTATCGGCCATTGTCCTTAATGTTTCAAGTCTTTTCTCAATACCATCCAAAACCTCCCCAAATTCAACGATTAATTCCTGGTACCTATCTTTATCTATACCCAAAACTTCCTGTCTTGTGTGTAAGCGAATATCCTTGTCAACTTCCAATAAGACAGAAGTCAAAAACTGCCGATCACTATCATCAAAAAATGACATTGGCGAACCTGTGGCAAAATCCTTAAATTCTCCGCCATGTTCTTTAAATTCCGAATATTTTTTCTTTATCTTTGGAGGAAGTTTTGATATAAAAAATTTTTCCCCCAGTTCTCCCTTGTGCATATTTACCATTTCCTCAAAAGCCTTCCAAAAAGGCCATATTTTTTTACCAAACACAACCAAGGTTTCTTCGGCCTCCGATAAAGTAATATCATAATCACTCTTTAAGTGATCCAAAGCATGGCCTAATTCTTTTCTTATTTCCTCCGGCACAAGAGGGGGTAATTTGGAATAAACTACCCTAAAAATAAATAGGGTATATTTTACGTCTTGAGAATGCATAGGGTTACAATAGTTATACAGTAATTATACAATAATTACACAATAATTGCACAATTATTACGGATAAATTATTTTCTACTTATCACTACCGAACTGATCTCTATTTTTATAGGTAACGTTAATCCAATTATTAAGATGGTAGTGAACATGTTCAATTTGTTTCAAAAAATTATCATAATTTTTTTTATTGACCAACTTTCTTTTTGACAACAAAATACACCAATGTTTTGACTCCATTAACGATGCCCTAGCATTATAGTAGAACTTAATTTTATCAAGATAATGATACCTCCCATAGCCTTCAACTATATTGGCAGCATTTGAGTCAACTGCTCTGATAAACTGATCACCAATAATTTTTTTAATCTGCCAATCAAATGTATGGTAAATCTCCCAAGCCATGTCACACAATTCCAAAGAAATTTTATAAACAAACAAATCTTTCAATTCTATATACTTACCCGGCATATAAATTATTGTATAATATTTGTATAATTATGGTTGAATTATTGTTTCAACTAAAACTTAATATACTCCTCCCAGCGAAGATAGAGTTCACGTGTTGCAAATAAATCCCCGGCACAATATTTAGCTATCTTTTCATACTCACCGGCATGAAATAAGGGCTTCACATCATGACCGGTAACACCGCCTGACTTTGGAGATTTTATTCCAAAAGCCTTGCAATACATATCCAAATTAAACTTTCTGGACGCATTATAAAAAGTCAGCTGTTCCAATAAATCAACATGCTGATCCGCGCTATATCTATACGGCATTAAATTTTTTGTTGGCTTAACTTCAAGCATAGCCGACCGCAACATAAGCACCGGACAGTCAAATCCGCGTCCATTGAAAGTAACAAATTTATTAGCAAAAGAAATTGCTTTCCAAAATTTTTCTAAAATTTCTTTTTCAGATCCGGCTGAATATTTAATTTCCCCATCTTCAAAATCCTCAATCTCTTTATCGCCATCCTGGAAATAAACCGCTCCACTTTCAGATTCTACCGAAAGCATTCCAATTGCCACTATCCTATTTGTCGGCGCCCACAGAGCCATTTGATCTTTTACTTTTTCTTTTTCTTCATCTGTATCCGCATATTTTTGTAAATAATATTGTTGAGCTTCATCCAAGGAATCAAAATCCACAGGAATTGTTTCGATGTCAAAAATTATGGTTTTCATAGAATACTATAATTATATGATAATTTAACAATGATTTGACGATAATTAAAATAATTATTGTGTAATTATGGTCAAATTATTGTGTAATTATTGTTTATTACATACATCGCCACACCGGCTGCAACCGAAACATTCAAACTCTCCTTCTTCCCGTACATCGGAATATGCACGATCTGATCACACATTTTTAATATATCCGGTTCAACCCCCTCCACCTCATTACCTACTATTAAAGCAAGCGGGGCATCAAATTTTGTTAAAGAAATATTAATACTTTTATCATTTTTTTCTAAAGCTACTATTTTTACTCCTTTTTCTTTAAGTTCTTTTATTAAACTCGCCAAATCTTCCCTTTTTTCCCAAGGTACCCATTTTTCCGCACCAAGCGCGACTTTGTCAATTTGAATTTTGGGCGGACTGGCCGTATAACCTACTAAAAAAATTCTACTAATGCCAAAAGCATCGGCGGTTCTAAACATGGCGCCGACATTGTGACATGATCTGATGTTGGGTAGGATAAGATAAAACATATTAATACGATTTACATTTTGTATAATCTTCCCTGACAACGACAGACGGACATGGATCGTGTGTCGTGTATTAATGTAACATGAATTTCTCAAAAAAAATAGCCCTTGCGGGGCTAAATTTATTTTATAAAATATAAATTGTTAAAAAAAATACTTTATCCTCCAGGAAGATATAAAAAAACAGCTATCAGTAAAGCGATACCTGCTAAAAGGTAATAAAAGGGAAAATGTAACTCAAATTTTTCCGAGCCGGTGGCCCAATTTTTTTCCTCCATATGTTTTTGTATTTATTTTTATTTTTGGTTCAACTTTTTGTATTGAACATATATATTATAGCAAAAAAATAGCACTTTGTCAATAGCATTTTTACTTGAAAAAGATATAAATATGTCGTACAATAATAACAGTTCGCAGCTAACAGTTCTCAGAAAGAGACATAACCGGATTGGATAAATCCATTGTGAACTGCTGGCTGTGAACTGATTATTATGAAAACCCTCTCCAAATATTTAACTGACTTTCTCGAACATCTCGAGATTGAAAAAAATAGGAGTGATAAGACCATTCAAAATTATCACTTTTATTTAAGTCGTTTTATAGAATGGTTTGGTGACAAATCCCCCACTTCAGTCACAGCTGAAGATATTAGAAAATACAGACTATGGCTCAATAAATTAATTGATGTTCATGGTGAACCTTTGAAAAAGAACACGCAAAATTATCACCTCATAGCTTTAAGAAGTTTTTTGAAGTATCTTGCCAAACGAGACGTAAAAACACTCCCACCTGAAAAAATTGAGCTTATGAAAATGCCGGATAGAGATATAACATACTTGGAAGGCAGTGATTTACATCGACTTTTAGAAGCGCCATTAAAAAATATCGGCACTTCCACAAACGCCAAATTGATCGCTTTGCGTGATAAAGCAATTTTGGAACTACTCTTTTCGAGCGGACTTCGAGTATCGGAGCTTGCTAAGCTCAAGAAAGAAAATATAAATTTAAAAAAAGATGAATTTACTATTACCGGAAAAGGCGGTAAATCAAGGATTATTTTTTTGTCAGAACAAGCCCGACATTGGATAAAAAAATATATGGAAAGCAGAAAAGATATGAATCCTTATTTATTTGTCTCACATGACAAAAGAACAGGGAAACAAAAATCAGCCAAAAAAGATTCTGATGACCACATTACTTCAAGAACCGTTCAGAGAACAGTAAAAAAATACACCAAGGCGGCCGGTATCACCAAAGAAGTAACGCCACACACATTGCGACACTCTTTTGCAACCGATTTATTACAAAACGGGGCAGACATCAGAAGTGTTCAATCCATGCTTGGACACTCCTCTATTACAACTACGCAAATTTATACACATATTACTGATAAACAATTAAAAAAAGTTCACAAAAAATATCATAGAAAAGATAAACCAAAAAAATCCAGCTAGAGCTGGATTTTTTGTAGGCCCGCTAGGAATCGAACCTAGATCTAAAGCTTAGAAGGCTTCTATTCTATCCATTGAACTACGGGCCCGTATAAGAAAACACACAAATTTTAACCTTTTTCAGTCTTTTTGTCAACTTTGTTATGAAATAACCAGGCCCCCACCCAGGCAGCAATCGGCATTGTAAAAAGCAAACAAATACTCCCTACCAAAGTACGGACAATTTCAGTCGCAACAGCTTCATTATTTAGTATAGAAGCCAAGGAATCAAATGGTGGGTTGCCTATGGAAAATAATATCATTAAAGGAAAAGCCGCACCGGTATAAGCCAAAACAAGAGTATTAACCATCGAACTGGTATGATCTCTCCCGACTCTGAACGCAGACTGGAATAACTCAAGCTTGGTCATTTTCTTGTTTGCTTTTGATAATTCCCTTACCAATGAAATCTGACTTATTGCCAAATCATCGATTACACCAAGCGTACCAACAATAATTGCGGCCAACAGTATTCCCCTCATATCCAAATCGCTATAACCAAGAGTGATAATAAAACTCGCTTCCTCTTGGACAAACCCGGTAAGAGAAGCAAATCGAACAAAAAAAGCCGACATCAAAGCAGCCAAAAATAAACTGGCGATTATACTTATTAATGTCCCATGGGATTTTTTATTTATTCCGTACGTGATGTATATGTTGAATAACATTGCAAGAGAGCCGCCACCAACCACAACCAGTATCGGATTCCAACCCTTTAAAACAAGCGGTATGACAACAAATAAAATTATAGTCAATGTCAAAAATAAATTAAAAAGCGACCTCACCCCCTGCTTTCCTCCAATCAAAGCTACCGTAAGCATAAAAATAAATATAAGCACATAAATCCAAGGGCCGCGTATCATATCGGTAATGACATATCTCTTTACCCCATCCTGCATTGTTATTTCATTTACCAGCACTTTGTCACCTATATTTAACTGCTGCCTCATCCCCACCTCAAAAGATTCATCAATTGTGTATTTCTTTTTTGTATCCAAATTTTCTACTCTGATAAAATCATCACCAATATTGTCTATTCTGGCCTTAAATTGAGTCTCGCCCGTCGCAAAAACAGCGCTTGGTAATAAAACGAATGTAAAAATAATGATTAATAATAATTTTTTCATAGTAAATTACAGTAAATTACAATAATTATACTATAATTTGACTATAATTGTACAATAAAAATTACTTAACTAAAGTTAAATTGACGTATGTTTTTTTATCCGAGCTCTTGAATTTTCCATGAATTTTACATATACTAAGTTATATTAATAAATTCTAGACCCGTCCCAAGTTAATTAAGGGATTTAATAATTCTAGATTTTAAACTAAAATAATATGTCAGGTTTTATAAGTTTATTAATTTTTATCGGTGTTGTACTGCTAATAAGCATACGCCAGGTAAATGAATACCAAAGAGGGGTTAAATTTCAGCTTGGAAAATTCAAGGGAGTAATTAAACCGGGTTGGCGCTTGGTTATTCCTGTTTTCCAAAGCATGACCAAAGTCGACATGCGTGTAAAAGCGGTTGATGTCCCTTTTCAGGAAGCCATTACAAAAGATAATATTTCGGCAAAAATTAATGCTGTAATTTACTACAAGGTAGCCGACGCCTCCAAAGCCGTATTAGAAGTGGAAAATTTCTGGTTCGCTGTTAGTCAATTGGCTCAGACCACTATGAGAAATGTGGTAGGTGAACTGGAACTTGACGAACTGCTTGCTAATAGAGAAACAGCCGCTCAAAAAATAAAAGAAATCGTTGACACAGCAACAGATCCTTGGGGAATAAAAGTAGAGAGTGTCGAGTTAAAAGACGTTATTTTACCGGATGAAATGCAACGAACTATAGCCAAGCAGGCTGAAGCTGAACGCGAAAGAAGAGCGGTGATTATTAAATCCGAAGGTGAAGTGGCTGCTTCACAAAACTTGACTGATGCTGCCAAAAAATTAGCTGACCAGCCGGGCGCTCTACACCTTAGAACCCTAAACAGCTTGAATGACCTAAGCTCTGACCAATCAAATACTGTTATTTTTGCGATTCCTTTGGAAGTATTAAGAGCTTTTGAAAGAGTGGCTACTAAATAATTAACTTTAAAAAAACAGTTCATTAAAAGGGCTGTTTTTTATTTTTAAAAAACAATAAATATTATTGACAAAACAGCAAAATCTTGCTATAATTTTTTTGTTATCCAAGTCCCTAGTGGGGTGGCTATGGTATAATGGTTATTACTTCGGCTTGTGGCGCCGACAATTCGGGTTCAATTCCCGATAGCCACCCCATTGGGGATTTTTTAATACTAGAATATAAAGCAAATTTACGATACAATAAGCTTATATGAAACAAAAAAAGAAAGTTTTAATTATCTCAATTCCGGGTGGATCCGGTCATGTTCGAGCCGCTCAAGCAATACACAAGGAAGCACAACAAAATTTTCCCGACATTGAAACAAAACATATTGATTTAATCGATCACACCACATTGACAATGAAAAAAGCCGTTATTGATTCTTATGACCTAATTGTAAAAAGAATGCCCGAATTATGGGGTTATTTGTATGATAAAACCGACAACAATAACATAGGCCGCAAATTTAACAAAATTACAAATCAATTAAAAAAAATAAACTCGTACAAATTTTACGAATATATTAATTCATATAAGCCCGATATAATAATTTGTACACATTTCTTACCTGCCGATATTATATTTAATGCTCCTAAAAAATATAAATTCAATGTACCGGTTACTCTTGTTCTAACAGATTATGACCTGCATAATCTTTGGCTTGTTTCGGGAGTCAGTCACTATTTTGTTGCCACGGAAAAAATGAAATGGAAAATAATGAACAGCGACAACAGGGCTCCATCCACCCTGAGTGGAATTCCGATTGATTCGGTTTTTTTTGAAAAAAGGGATCCAATCACTCTAAAGAAAAAACTGAATTTACCTCTTGATAAAAGTATTTTCTTAGTTATGTCTGGTGGCCAAGGTTTCACAAGAAGCGATAAAGTCATCAATACACTATTAAAAATTGATAAAGATATTCATATCATAGCAATCACCGGGAAAAACGCCACTCTCAAGAAAAGACTTGAAAAAATAAACTACCCTGACAATATTTCAATGACTATCCTTGGCTGGACCGACATCGTTCACGACTACGTGAAATGCTCTGACTTGATTATAACCAAAACCGGTGGTTTAACTACCACTGAATGCATCGCTTGCGGCAAATATATTATTGCTACCGAACCGATACCCGGGCAAGAAGAAAGAAATGCCGAGTATATTTTACAAAATAATTTGGGATCCGTGGTGCACAGTCCCGAAGATTTATTGTATTACGTGCATAAATATATAAAAAACCCCTCTTCGCATAAAAAAAATATCCCCAACGGGGCCAATAAAATTCTAAAAGTAATAAAGGAAAAATTTTAAAAACCCAAAGGATCACTATTATAATAATCTGAATAATCCGGCTCTACCCATACATCTACTCCGGACTCATAGCTACGCGGTGTTACAATTCTGGCGATTGCCAATGTAATCGCATAGGCTCCTAAAATCACTATTACACCAATAACAGCTGTCAAAAGTGTTTTTTTGCCTTGAGCTACTTTTTCTTCATTTCCTCTTGACATCATAATTACATATCCCCCATAAATTCCATATCCTAAAAATATAATCCCAATCAAACCCAGAGCACTTCTGATTATTAATGCAGCAACTTCTCTTACATCTCTGTCTGTTTCAATTCCGGCCCCTTGCTGACCGGCAAAGGCAGCGGTTTGCTCGGCCAAATCCGAACTATTTGAACCACCACTAGCATTTACCGGAACAATATAAAAAAAGAAAGTATATATTAAAATCAAAAAGAAGGCCGCAAAATAACGCAAACTTAATTTAATACATTTTTTTATATCGGTCATAATAACTAACTCATCCGCCATAGACTGCGGTTTGTAAGCCTTTGGCTATGTAATCCACAATGGCATATGATAACATAATGATAATTAATCCAATTACAGCGCGCTTTATGGTATTTTGTGCTTTTTTTATTTTTTCTTCATCCCCCCTAGCTATAAGCAACCAATAACCTCCCATAAAAACCAAAACCATAAAAATAGTTCCCAAAAGACCTAAAAAAACTTTTATGATTGTAGCTACTATTCTCCTCGGATCTCTCGCTTCTCCCAACTCTGCCGCACCCGCTCCGGCTTCATATTGTTGCGTTATTTGATCTTGCAGATCCACCTGAGCGAGTGAATAGTCAGCCTGAAATACAAAAATACTGAAAACAAATACGAATAAAAATGTCAGTAAGAAAAAAAATTTCATATTAATCTTCAGGGCTACCAATTGTACCCGTATTTCCGGTTGTTCTTTCCAGGACTCTTGGCACTACAAAGTTGGTTATACTATATGCAGCCAGAGTTATAATTAATCCCACTATTGCCGCTTGGATAATCTTTGTTGCTTTGTTCACTTTGTCCTCTTCACCACGCGCTGTCATCCAAAGATATCCGGCATACACCAAAAGCAAAGTAAAAATTATACCGACAAGAGACAAGGCCGCTTTTACCACCGTACCAAGAGTTTCCGCAAAAGTGGTTTCAGTTGTTCCGGCGGAATATCCGGCTCTTAAAGCGGCGTCTTCAGTCAAACCTGTACCCAAATCTATTGCAAATACACTCACCGGTATTATTAACAAAGTTAAAATAGTTAATGTAGTTATTATTTTTTTCATATTATACAGTAATTTAACAATAATCTGGCTATAATTATACAATAATTATTGTATAATTGCCGTTAAATTATTGTATTATTGAAACCTACTCGTGACAAAAGTAGTGATAGCATATGCGCTCACCACTATGACAAGACCTATTATTGACGCGGTAATAATCTTTTTAGACTTTTCAACTTGCTCTTCATTACCTCGAGCGGTCATCCAAAGATAGCCCGCATAGACCATTAAGACTAAAAATACCAGTCCCACAAGTGTAAGAGCGCCATTAATAATTGAACCCACAACTTCACTTAGTTCAGCTTTGTCATCTACTCGGGCTTGCTGAGCTACGCCTTGCAAATTTCCGGTAGCATCTCGGAGACCTTGCCCCATAACCACAGATGGAAATAATAAACCAAGACAAGCCAATGAAATAAATAATGTTTTTAGCATAAAATTTAAATCCAGAATTTAAAATCCAGAATTTGGATATTGTTTTTCCAAAAATTGGATTCTATATCCTACGTTTTATAATAAAGCCCCTGTTATGAAATTACTTATCGCATAAGCCGCGACCACCAATACTATTCCTATTATAGCCGCAATGATCGTATTCTTTGCTTTTGTTACTTGCTCTTCATTGCCACG
>WJJZ01000008.1 GCA_014729395.1 Candidatus Magasanikiibacteriota bacterium | reverse complement strand
TTACGAAGAATCCAATTCTGCCAAATGCAACGAACAAGCCGCCACTGATCCCGGTAGCGGACAGTTTAATTGGACTTATCGATTTATTGGCGATCAAAATATAGAGAGCAGTTTTGACAGTTATAAAAGCGGAACTCTAACGCCGACAGTACTGGCAAATCCCAGTTGGAATGTACTTAGTACCAGTTTAAAAATTCTAAGTACCAACCTTAGAAACTGGCGTTGGAGGTGGGATATATAAAAAAATATGATAACCTTTTCCAGATTGAAAAAAACAAGTTCGTTAATGATAATAGTTTTATTTTTTGTTTTGTCAAGCACGCAAGTAACTTATGGTGCGGGAAAATTAGGTGGTGAACCTTGTACCGAAAGGACAGAGTGTGAATCAAGAATTTGTATTGGTGATCCGGATGAAGTTGGTGAGTGTGCTTGTAGAACGGGAGAGCTCGGCGTTGACTGTGTTGGTTCGAAAACATGTGAAATGTTAGCGACGGGGGCATACGGACAGTGTAAAGACCTGTCGACTTTACAAGAAAATCAAAAGCGCGCATGCAGATGTGAAATTTATATTGCGGGCACAAAGAATCAATCCGGTGAAATCGAATCCCCGTCAGATATGTGCTCAACAAAATTTGTAAGAAGTAATGCCGTTAACTATGATGTCAATGATGAATCAGAATTACCAACTAATTTTTTCTTATTTAATGAAGAACAAAACGATGAATTTGCTTACCTAAATGCGAAGGTGGCTTTTAATCCCTACGAAAAAGATAGGATCAATTCTTTTTCTGAATTACAATCCTTGCTTACCGGTAGTCGATACGTAAACTATATCAGTTCACCTTGTTATCCGGTAAATAGCGATGCTTTTTTAATAGGAGGGCCTTTTTATCAATATCTTGGGGCACAGTCGCGTGAACAATTATTGAATGTTGCACAAGATCCCAGTTTTTTAGAATTGGCTGTAAATCCGGGTCAGTGTAATCAAAATTTAAACGAAGATGGACTTGAAGAATATGATATAGCATATATGTCAATTGATATTCTAAGGGACGCATTAGAAGGAACAAGATTTGAGGGTAGTGAAAATGAATTAGCGAGTTTTTACTTGTTGAAAATGCAAAATTGTAGCATTGTAAATATTACGTTTCCCGAAACTGAAGATAGTCAAGAAAGTACCAGAGAAGAAACAGACGAAGATGAAGAAGATTTTTCGGTTTTTGCGGAAGCCAGAAGCTTGGATCAGCTACGCGGAGCCAGTGCACAAACATTAATCGGAAGAGCAATCAAAGCGGTACTGCAAGTCATGGGTTCAATAGCTTTAATTATGTTTATTTATGGTGGTGTAATGTGGATGACAGCCAGAGGCAACGCTCAAAGAGTGGATAAAGCGATAAATACACTGGTGTGGTCAGCTTTGGGAGTTGTGGTAATTTTAGCCAGTTATGCCATAGTGGATTTTGTTTTCGAGGCATTTAGATAATCATAATGCAGATATACGCCTGCCTGCCGACAGGCAGGGATAATGCGGATTCACGGATCGTTTAGTGTGTATCTCAATTATATATATTGTTATCCTTAGACTAAAATTATACTATCCGTAAATCTGAATTATCCGTATATCCGAATTATTATTTTATATGAAATTAAAACTAAAAAAAATATTATTAACAGCACCTGTATTACTAGGGCTTTTGGTGTTATCCGGACAAGGTTGCAAAGGACCAACGGCCGAGCAGCAGGCGGCTGTAAGACCGGTAACTTTGGATTTTTGGACTGTTTATGATGATGTGGACGAACTTAGAAGAATGGCTTCTGAATATAAAGCTCTTAGACCCTATGTAACTATAAACATCAGACAGGTGCGCTATGATGAGTTTGACGAGTTATTCGTTAATGCTTTGGCCGATGATGTTGGGCCTGATATTATTTCTACCCATGTAAGATGGTTGAACAAGTACAAAAATAGACTGGCAACAATGCCTCGAAGTGTACAGGTGGCTAATCAATACGTAAAAGGTGAATATTTCAAAGAGACCGTAGTGGAACTGCAAAATGTAGCAATGCCGTCAATTCCGGCTATAAAGTCAAATTTTGTGAGTGCTGTTTTCGAAGACGTTGTGATAGATGACCAGGTTTACGGTTTACCCATTTCTATGGATACTATGGCAATTTATTATAATAAGGATTTATTGGATCAGGCCGGTGTACCGCTGGCCCCGACTACATGGGATGAGTTTGAACAAGCGGTTAGGAAATCAACCAAATATGATAATAACGGAAATATAGTTCAGTCCGGTGTAGCAATGGGAACGGCAGATAATATTGATAATTCTTTTGATATTGTTTCTCTTTTGATGATGCAATCAATGGCAGGTAATGGAATGGAAATGGTGGAAAATGGTCGAGTGGCTTTTGCAGAAGGAATAAAACAACTCAAATATGAACATCCAACTATGCAGGCACTGCGTTTTTACACTGATTTTGCCCAACCAACTACAGAGGACTATTCATGGAATGAAGATATGGAGCAAGCGATTGATTCTTTCACCAGAGGGAAAACCGTATTTTATTTTGGATTTGCCCATGACAGAGATAATATAGCGGCCAGGGCTCCTCAGATGGAATTTGAAATAATACCGGTTCCTCAGCTTTATAGCCAGGTTCCTGTTAATGTGGCCAATTATTGGGTTCAATCAGTAGTGGAAAAGAGCGAAAATAAAAATTTAGCATGGGATTTTGTTCGCTTTATAACATCGCAGGAAAATATTGAAAGGTATACGACCAACCAAAAATTGCCGTCTCCTCTAAGAGCACAGGTAAATGATCAGAAGGAAGACGTTGACATTTCTCCTTTTGCAAATTCTGTATTAGTGGCCCGGAACTGGTACAAAGGTAGAGACATAGATGCTGTTAGGGATGCTTTTGGCGACATGGTGACATCGTTTTTGCAAGCTCCCGGTGAAGAAGAAAATGCACTAAAAAGGGATACGGCGATTGTGGAAAGGGCAGCACAGGTGGTCCAGCAGACATTGTAATAAGAAATAATAAGGTCGGGGAGTAAAATATAAATAAGTAGTGCGATGTCATTCCCGCGAAGACGGGAATCCGGGAGAAAAGTCAACGCATACTGGATTCCCGCCTTCGCGGGAATGACAATGTCGGAGTTTATACTCACTAGAGAACGTGGGGGTAGTCGACAATTCTGAAAAAAATAATGATAGTTTTGCAATTTTTATAACAATTATGATAAAAAATTTAATAAAAAAAACCAAATATATCATTGGTTCAATAGTATTTTTTGTTTTTTCTGCCCAATCCGCTGGCGCTCAAGAAGGCCTGGTTGTTAATTGTTGGGATCCAAAATTAAAGACTGAATATTATAATGATGTAAACTGTCTATTGCTTCAGGCGATTAAAATAGGTGAGTATGTCTTTAGCATCATTGGGGCGATTGCTTTGGCAATGTTCATTTATGGAGGTTTTACTATAATTTTGTCTTTTGGTAATCCGGAAAAAATTAATAAAGGCAAAGGGATTTTTGTAGCGGCGATAATCGGGATTATTATTTCTTTTTCAGCCTATGCTCTAATTGGTTTTATCTTGGATGCTTTGGGTGTGGGCTCGGAATTTAGAGGTGTTTTGTAAATAAAAATTATGAAGAAAATATATTATATTCTTTTTTTAAAAATAATTGTGATTATTTTTGTAATGCTACCTAACATAGCAAGAGCTGAGGCTGGGAATTGTTCATGTAATTTGAACATAGAAAAAAAAGTGGCTGGACAGGTGGAGTGTACGAAAGACACCACAGTTAATTTAAATCCGTTTCCAGAGAGAGGGGCAATGCTATGGAGTGATATTTTACCGGAAATAATCGGGTCTGATTCTGCTTCTTTTTGTGATGTGACTTCAGAGGTTTATCCCGGCTCAAGTTATCAATTGAGTTTGAGGCGTGATTGTACAGGCTGTAATCCATGTGTGGCTGGCGCCTCGGGTGATGGTTTTTATGTCAGCTATGAAATTGATAATTGTACTTCTTTAGCACCAGCTTCGGATATTACACTCGCTTGCGTATACCATAATAAGACTCAGGATGAGGACGAGTGTCTTCAGGGTGAAAATTTTTGTGATCAAAATTGTTTGGAGGCGGATAATTATTATACCTGCCTTAGGGATTGTGTTAATCAGTGTGTCCAGATTTGTCAAAATAGTTATAATTTTGAAGGTTGTAGTATGAGAAGTGGATATTCTTGTGATGACCCGGATTTGCCAGGTTCGGCTTACAGTTTAGGTACATCAGGACAAGAAGAAATACCTGAATCGGAAAGAGTAAATTTGATCAACCCAATCGGCGGTACTGAAGAAGACCCCACCGGCACAGTAAATGTTACGCAAATATTGGGCAATGTTGTTTCTACCGCACTTGGAGTTTTGGGTTCTGTAGCACTGGTAGTATTTGTATACGGTGGTTTTGTTTGGTTAACATCCGGCGGTAATGAAGAGCGTGTTAGTAAGGGTTTAAAAGCCATGCTTTGGGCAGCGGTCGGAATCTTTATTGTTTTTGCCAGTTATGCTATACTGAGCTTAATAATAAGCACCATTACAGCGGGCTAAAAAAGACCTAAATTAACTTTGCTTTGTATATTTAGAAGGTGACAAGTGATAATTTTTAAAAATTTTTATCACTTATCACTTATCACTTATGTTTTAAGTGATCTGAAAAATAAGTA
The DNA here is from genome assembly GCA_014729395.1 of Candidatus Magasanikiibacteriota bacterium. Lineage (GTDB taxonomy): Bacteria > Patescibacteriota > Patescibacteriia > Magasanikbacterales > UBA922 > WJJZ01. The sequence goes on along the minus strand of WJJZ01000008.1, from coordinate 1,043 downwards.
TTTAACCTAAAAAAGAAAGGGGGTGAGTACATGTATTGGTTAGCAAAATATAAAAAGTTACTAAGTATAGCATTTGCTTTGGTAATGGGTCTAATGGTAGCCGTACCGGCGTCAGCACAGTTAACTTGTGAGGATTCAGATGACCCATTTTGTTTAAATCCGATTGAAGAAAGTACATCTCTTGGTACGGAGAATTTACAAGTAACTATTTCAAGAGTAATTAACATCGCTTTGAGTTTACTTGGTATCATTGCAGTAGTAATTATTTTGATCGGTGGTTTTCAATGGATGACAGCCGGTGGTAATGATGAAAAAGTGGCCAATGCCCGTAAAATAATTTTTGCCGGTATTATTGGTCTTGCAATAATATTAAGTGCCTGGGCAATTGCCAGGTTTGTTTTGGTTCAGTTGGGTCAAGCAACCGGTGTTGAAGGTTCAGAAAGTTACGATTTATAAAAGCCTCCAGTAGGCAGGAACAGGCAAGGGTGCCGAACGCACATGTGCTGCCTGTTCCTGTCAACAAGGCTTGTGGTATTTAATTTTGAATATCGAATTTTGAATTTTGAGTCAATAATTAATGATTTAATTTATTAATTAATTCAGAAATTCAATCAAAATTCTAGATTCTAAATTCAAAATTTATCTAATATGTTTATGTTTAATAAAAAGAAAATCACAGCTGTCTTATCCATTTTTGTGTTATTTTTTTGTTTATTTTCCTATCAAAATGCAAACGCTTTTGGACCGCAGCAGACCGAAGAGGATTTATTAGGTTTGGAATATGGACAATATACCGGATTAGGAAATGAAGATGTGCGCTTTACCGTAGCAAGAATCATAAATGTAGCTTTGGGACTCTTGGGGATAATTATGGTGGTGATATTGGTATATGCGGGTTTTTTATGGATGACAGCTGCCGGCAATGATGAGCAAGTTGGCAAAGCAAAAAAAATGATAATGGCGGCAGTTATCGGCTTGGCAATTATTCTAAGTGCTTATGCCATTAGTAATTTTGTCGTGAGGCAGCTTTATAAGGCGACGAC
>WJJZ01000007.1 GCA_014729395.1 Candidatus Magasanikiibacteriota bacterium | reverse complement strand
CGAAGGCGGTCTTGACTCGCCGTAGTCCTTTGATGAACTCAGGACGAAGGCGGTCTATATATAATGTATATGGGCTCCAGGCTTAATATTATTTTATCCCTGCCCTATACATGTTAATTCGGTAAAGACCGAATCTTATCAATCAGAACAAAAAAACTCACTTTTTTGAAGAGAGTTACTATGGTCGCAAGAAATTGAATAATTTTCTTAGAAATTTCTTATTTCTCACTTACCCCTCTCTCCAAAGGCTTGTGTCTTTTTGAATTTTAAAGTGTTCAAATCAAATTGCTTTTTTATCATCGAACATCACAGTATACCATGTTTTATCGCATTTGTCAAGTCTAGGCTGTATGTAAAGATATTTTAAACAAAAAGAATAGCTTAGTTTAGCTATTCTTTTTGTTATATAATATGTCTAGTGTAAACTTGACTAATATATTTTAATCTGCTATAATATATTTACATTTAGGCAAAATTTGTGTGCTAATAAAATTATCCAAATTGAGTAGAATTACTCATTTTTGGCTGGGTTGAGGGATATTCAGCTTCAACACAACCCATCCCCTGCCAGTAGGCAGGCTGCCCTCCTTTCTTTGTACAGGCAACCCACCCCCTGTCCCCCTCCCTTAAAAAGGGAGGGGGAACTTACTAAGCGAGTTTGATAAACCTCTTTAGCAAGTCCCTCCTCCCCTTACCAAGGGGAGGAGGGCAGGAGGTGGGGTCTGGGGAGGATTAGGGAGGGGTTACTTGTATCAACTTAATCCAAAAAAAGCCTTTCGAGCATTTCAAGCTCTTCAGGCCTTTTAAGCCTTTATCCTATGACCACCCACGAAATCCTTTTATCAGCCGGATTTGACCCGTCTGATGCGGAAATTTATCAAATCTTAGCGGAAAATGGAGAATGTAGCGTCCCTAAAATTCAAGAAAAAACTACGCTAAGTAGAGCCTCAATTTATGATTCCCTGGCTACCCTTCTTGCCAAGGACTTTATTGATTACAGAAAAGAAGGTAGAAACGCTTATTACAAACCAAACCACCCCAGTAGACTTTTTGGCTTGGTTGAGGAAAAAAAGCAAGAAACAGCTGTATTTGCTCAGGAAATGCAAGAAGCAATAAAACAGCTCACCGGAGCTTATAATTTAGCAGAAAAAAAGCCCGGGGTGAGATTTTTTGAAGGAGAAGATGGTTACGAACAGGCACTTTATGATACCTTGAATACAACAGACACCCTTTACACCATAGTAGATTTAGAGGCAGTCCAAAAATATGCTGACAAAATTAACAAAGAATACGTCGAAGATAGGCGAAAAAAGGGTATAAATAAGCAAATTTTGGTTGTAAATACCCCGGCCAACCAAGAATACCTCAAAAAACAAGGCAAAAAACTGACCGACAGTCGCCTATTACCAAAAAATATCAAGTCATTTAATACGGCAATGCAAATTTATAATAATAAAATCGCTTATTTCACCTTGCGAGAAGACAGCAAAGTGGCGGTAATCATAGAAGATCCGGATATTTATAATATGCAAAAAAATATCTTTGAAGGTCTGTGGAATCTCTCAAAAGACAAAATCACCCCACCTGACACCGATGGCGGCTCCACGGTTTTTAATGGGTAAAAAACAACCTCCAGTAAGGAGATTGCCTTAGGTGGTGGACCCACGGGGACTTGAACCCCGAATATTGCTTACCAAAGGCAGTGTTTTACCAAGTTAAACTATGGGCCCATGAATCCACCGTTTAATATTATAAAATTTATTGGATGAAGCTATTTTAAAAAAATTATAAAAATAGTATAAAATATTCTACAAAGCAAAAAATCCCCGAAGGGATTTTGCCGGTAAGCAGTATTTCTTGACCCATAGTAAAACGGGACTACCTTTATTAAAAAGTATATCGTAATTATAAAAATTGTCAAGATCTGAAAGCTAAAATTTATATAAAAAAAATATAAAATTTTCTATCCATCTATTATTTTTCAAGCTCAAATTTTTATCAAAAACCTCAAGCCGCATCTCTCATCTCTTTCTTTTTTCTCCTATCAATCTCAAACACATAATATCTTTGTGTATCATCCTCCGGATCAGTAAAATATCTGGTACCAATATAACCATTTTCAGTTAGCTCACCCACTTCTTTCTCTACCAGGTCGCCTTGTTTTTTAGGATCAAAATGTCTTACAATTATTTTTGAACCGATCAACTCTTCCAGTTTCTTATCTTTGTAAATTGAATTATAAATACTCACAAATTTTTCTTGGCTATAATCTTGTTTGTCTTTGGTATTTAATTTTTCGTTTCCATATCTATCAAGCTCAATCGCAAAAAATGTCTCACCGCTATCATCATAGTTTGGGATAACCCCGGTAATATTAAAACCACGCTTTTCCACATAATCGGTCCCCACTTGAATTCCGGGGTGAACCGTCGCGTCAATTACATAATTTTTTGCTTGTTCTTCCAAAGCGTTTACCAGCATAGCTTCGCCAATAGCTGAACCGCGATATTCTGGATCTACATTAAAAGATCCGGCATAGCGATGTCCGTCAGAATCAGGTTTATCAAAGCGCATGAATGATACCAAATTTTCGTCTTGTTTTAGAACATAAAAATCTATATCTTTACCACTCTCAAGTGTTTCCCCAAATTCTTTTATCACACCTTCCCCGGCTTTCCCGCGCGGCAGCCAATTTTTCTTTGCAATTTCCTGCATTTCTTGTTTGTCCTCATCTGTAAGCTCTTCTATTTTGCTGGTAGAAAAATCCAAACCTTTTATACTCTCCAAATCTATTTTTTCTTTGCCTTTGAAAGCGGTTTTGAAGATAGAAGCAAAGTTGGATACATCTTTCCTTATTTTTTGTAATTGATAATTCAACTCCTCCACATTTACTTTTTCTCCCAATTTCATACCCTGAATAAGCGTTCTATTTGATCTTAAAACAATCTCTTGGACCACTTTTCTGGTGTCAACTTGTTTACCTTTTTTACTAACGAAAAAATCTGCAATCAATTTTTCGACCTCTGATATATCTTCTATTAATTCTTGATACCTTTCAAAAATTGGATTTGCTTTTTCAATTCCATTTGTTCTGGCAAAATTAATTATATCTTGTCCGATTTTTCTATCGGCTGCACAAGCAAAAAAAGTCTTCAAAAAAGCTTGATGATCCAAATGTTTGTTTTGCATCAAATCTTCTACATCCTCAAACGTGCCATCATCTTTTTCTGAAACAAAACTTAAAAAATGTAACTGGGTTCTTAAATCCAGTTCCTCAAAATTGAAATTCAGCTTGTCTTCAATATATGATTTTAAACCGGGCCTATGTAATTGTTGAAACAGCAATAATTCTTCCTCTTTTGCATCTTCCACCCCAAATGGTAAAATTGCCGGATCTTCCATTAGTCTGTCACCGGATATCATGTGAACTTTTCTCAAATGATTCTCAGTCTGTTTTTCTATTTTTTTGAGTGTTGTATATAAATTATTATTAAGTTCCTCCTTGTTTTCAAATATCTTTCCAAATAAACTTGAAAAATTTTCAAATAATTTGCTGTTTTTCGCTTCTATTTTTTTTTGTTCTTCTAAAAGCTTTAAATTTGCTTCATGCCAAATATTATCGTGTCTTTTTGTAATGTCTTCATATATCATTCTCAAATCTTCAACAACCCTGTTTGTACTCCCCTTCTCCAAACCAGAAGACAAGGCAAAAGCAGCTGAAGCAGTATTGCTTGCTATAGAAAAAGCCTCTTCTTCATCGCCTTCTCTTAATGCTTTCAAAACCTGTTCTCGCCTTTTTTGTAAGTAATTATTTTTTTCAGAAGATATTTTTTGAATGAAACTCTGAACATAATCTCTACTGGCCTTTTCTGCTAAAAATCCAGACTCTTTATATATGTCTTTTTTAAATTTTTCAAACTCCCTGTGTAAATCCGTAATTCTTGAATCTGACTCAAAAAAAATAACCCATTCTTCATCAGTCAGAACTTCTTGCTCTTGCCAAAATTTTATTATTTGCTTTGGTTGTTTTATATCCAATAAATTACGGTTTATATAACCAATTAGACGATTTAAATCTTGCTGATTCATCACATCTCCTCTATGTTGAACAAACTCTTTGATTGTCCTAACCATCAAAATATCGTAATCCGATTTTTGTATTTCTTCCTCCTTTTTCTCAAACTTGGAAAAATAATTTATTGATCCGGCTTGATCCATCACTCCCACATAATCTTGGCTAACACGTAGCAGTCTATCACTGTCTGCCAAGTCAATATCTGTCATTATAATATGACTAAATTTCTCATGTTTTTGTAGAATGTATTCGTTTAATTTTGTCTGCCTACCATACTTTCGACCGCCTCTCATCTGCACAACATCATGAGAAGGTTCCTGTTTTTCTACATTCAATAATTCTAAAGTTGAATCACTGGCATATTTAACAAAAGGTAATTTTGTATCCTTAGATAATTTATTGCTTAACTCTATCATTCTATTGAGGGCAGGTCGTGCCCATGAACCTTGGGCAGAAGCTTTTTGAGCCATGATTTTAATAAAATCCAAATAATCCAATTGCTTAGCCACCGGACTAGTTATAATTTTATTATAAAATTCATCCACTATTGAATTGTCGGGGTAAAAAGATAGTTCGTAAACCATATCTCCCACCATACCCGGACCAACAAAACCCTGTAGCTCCGGTACACGAGTGGTAGCGGCCGCTAGATCAAATTGAGATGATAAATCAAGATTGCTTAACAAAGAAGGTGAAGAATAAAATAAAGATTCTTCTATATAATCTGTAAATCTTTCAACATCTTTCAAATTGTTTTCTTTCTTTTTTTCTTTAATAAATTTAACCATTTCTTCCAAAAAAATTTCTACTGCTTTTTGAAATTGTTTCCCAATAATTCTATTTTCATAATTTTCTTCATCACCTGATAAAATGGCTAATTTTTTTTCTGTGTCTTCAAGTAAGTAAATTCCATCTAACGTTTTCCCCATCTCATTCGATTTTATAACATGTGAAAAACTTGAATCAAAAAAATCAAAAGCAAAATTACGAATTTTCTCTTCAAAATCTTTTGATTCTTTTTCAACATTATTATCCACACCCTTTTCTGTTATTACTTCCTTATTCTTTTTAGAATCAACCGGAACAAGTTTATAAGAATCCTGGTTGGTTGTTTTTTTACCAGTTTCCATATTTTTATAATTATATTTTATCATCAGTCTAACTTTTATCAAAATTTACTACTCGTCCCAATATATCGTGCTTTTCATTATTTACCAACTTAAAAAACCGGCTCGCAACAGCCGGCTCAATTTATGTTATCAATACCTCAATAAACCCTCTCCACCTCAACCCCGGTATAATAATATTTTAGTAGTCCTTGCCAATCCAACTCTTCCTCTTCGGCTCGATAGGCGGCATCGCGCTGGCTGATGCCAACTCCATGACCAAACATTGCCCGACCGTAGTCATATTCAGCCTTTACTGAAACCAACCAGGGCTTGGGGGTACCGCCCCAAACCTCTGTCCAACTCCTGGTTCGTCCGTCACTATTGCCATAATATGGTGTAATTACCACATCTGATTCTGTATCCGGATTATTATCAGTATCATACGTTACCATATAACCGGCTGTGGCTTCGGCCGCACGCTTTACATTCGGCAAGTCCTCCTCACTGATTACTCCCAAATAAAGCTGATCCCCGGTGTGACCCACTACATCAAAATTCCTGGCGTCATGCTTGCCACTATATTCTTTCACATAATAAGCATAAGTACGAGCGGCAGTGAGCAAAGCCTTGATATATTCAATATGGGCGTAATTGGAAGTCTCTGCAATCCCGGCCACATAATCTTCAAATAATAAATCATTTATTACATATAAAGTGCTGCCGTCTTGGGTATATCTATATTCCATGGCCCCACGATATTTATTGAAATTAATCGCTCCTTTCCAGGCAATTTTGCGAGTCAAATTAATAAGTACAAAGACAGCATGCTCATCATGAACAGGTGAAAGTCTAATATATTGATCCGAGGAAAAACTAACGTCTTTTGATACAAATTTATATTTACCGTTTTCATAACTTAGCGTGCCCAGATTTGGACTTTTCAAAACACCTTTTAACTCGCTTCCGGCATATACATAATAATCGTCTTCAATCGAACGCATCAAAACCGGATCTTCCGGCTTCCAAAGTCCAACTCGTATCCTAGGTTCTTTTGAGAGTCTTGGTTCCTTGGCTTTGGCGACTTCGGTAGTATTGGAAAACTCGGGTACTTGATAATGATCCGGTGCGTCAGATGTAACAGTAACCGGAATTTCTATCTCACCACCGTCAACAAACTCACCGGCAACTCTCAATTTAAAACTAGCGGTATAATTTCCCTTTTTTACAGGGGTTCTAAAGTAAAACACTTCGCGTAAATATTCACCTGGCGCGACTTGCTTATTGCCAGCCAAAACAGATTGTCCGTCACGCCAACTACTGTCGGCAAAGGTCAGCTTTTCCGTAACAGCGGCCAGAGCGGAATTGTTGCCAGTTGTAAAAGAATAGCCGTCCCATATTTTTTCACCATCGTTTTTAAAAGCAGCTACCACTTTTACTTGTTGCCCGCCGGCGGCACTGACTTCTTTTGTGCTCAATAGAGCTAACTTTGCTTTGTTGTTAATTTTATCTTTTTCAGCAATTAAATTTTCAGTTTTTATTTGTTCGGTTTCAGTGGCAGCAGTCGCTTCTATCACATTAAAAACCAAATAAAATCCACCGCCCTCTACCCAAGTATAGCCGTCAGCCACTAAATGAAAAAATTCCACATAACGTCCTGTTTCCAAGGGTGCTTTGACCTGAATTTCCAGCTCACCGATTTCTCCCGGTTTCACTATTCCTTTTATTTTTGCCGTTTGTCTTGGCTCCAACCAATTGGCTCCCATAAATTCAGAGTGTCTAAACTTTGGCTCACGCGTGTAAGCTGATATATAGCGAGTACTGGTTTCATCCCAAGTATATTTACCAACATTTTTAAAACTGATAACAACTGTTTTGGTTCTACCCGCCTCTACCACAATCGGGTCGGGAATAGTTTGCGAAACATAGCGGGCGGCATAGCCCGGGTCAATTGATGGCGGTGCCGCATATGCCTCTGCATCAGCAATATTTGAAAATACTCCCAGCACTACCAAAATAACACTGGTTAATAAAAATTTATTAGTGAATTTTTTCATGGTAAATATTTATTTAAGCGTTATTATTATACCAAAAAAACAGGTTCAAAAGCAATTGAAATCGCATTATAAAAGTGATAAACTATGAATAAATTAATAATGCAGATATGCTGATGATACAGATTTAGGATAATTGGATATTACATTGGTCTATATTCAGACGATCCGTAAATCCGCATTATCAGCATATCCGAATTATTATTTATGTCCACAACTCGCAAAATAGCCCACAACACAATTGTCCAAATCGGTGGAAAAGTAATTTCCACTTTTTTGGGTTTAATTGCCCTTAGCATGTTGACCCGTTATTTGGAGCCAACAAAGTTCGGTTGGTATATCACCACGATTGCATTTTTGCAATTCATTGCCATCTTGATTGACTTCGGTCTGGTACCGGTGACCGCCCAAATGATGAGTGAACCTCGTTTTGATAAAGAAAAATTATTAAAAAATTTACTCGGCTTTCGCTTTGTCAGCGCCACGATCTTTTTTGCCATTGCCCCGCTTATCGCTCTATTCTTTCCTTATCCCACTCCGGTAAAAATAGCCATTGCTTTTACTTCTTTGTCTTTTTTTGCCAATGCCATGAATCAAATTTTCATTGGTTTTTATCAGCAGCGGTTAAAAATGTACATTCAGGCAATTGGCGAAGTTATTGGAAGGATTATTTTGGTTGTTGGCTTGTTTATTTTAATCAATTTGAACGGATCATTTCTTTGGGTGATGGGAGTGATTACCATATCAGGGGTCTCATACATGGTTGTAATGTGGCTGGCCGCCATAAAATACACGCGCCCAAGTTTTGCTTTTAATAAAAAAATCTGGCAAGAAATTGTAAAAAAAATGTGGCCGATTGCAATTTCAATTATTTTTAACGTAGTCTATTTAAAAGGAGATATACTCTTGCTAAGTATATTTCGTGATCAAACCGAGGTCGGTTTTTACGGAGCACCCTACAGAGTAATTGATATTCTGGCTCAAACCGCCATGATGCTAATGGGTGTTATTATGCCCCTGCTGGCTTTCTCTTGGTCGCGCAATCAAGCGGATGAATTTAAAACCAGATTCCAACAAGCATTTGACGCCATGATGCTTTTGGCCGTACCGATGACTGTGGGTACAATAGTGCTTGCACCCAAAATAATGAATTTGGTTGCCGGAGACAAATACATGGCCTCGGCAAAGCCTTTACAAATTTTATCTTTGGCTGTTTTCGGGGTTTTTGTCGGAGCAATTTTCGGACACACCGCCGTAGCTATAAACAAACAAAAGCAAACTATTTGGGTTTATGCCAGTAATGCCATTATAACTTTAATCGGCTATTTGATTTTTATACCGCTTTACGGCATGTACGGTGCCGCTTGGATGACTGTATTTTCCGAGCTTTATGCGGCTTTATTTCTTTATGTTACAGTCCGCCGATATATTAAACAAAAAATACAGCTCAAAACTCTCGCAAAAATAATTCTATCCAGTTTATGTATGGCTTTTGCTATTTGCCAGTTAATCAATCTAAATGTAATCTTGTTGACAGTCATAGGTATGGTAGTCTATGGGGCGGTGATGTTTGTCATTGGAGGTATTTCTAAAAAAACTTTGATGGAAATAATTTCTATGAAGAGTAAAAATAAGTGAAGAATAATAACTGATAATTTGAGACAATCACTTATCACTTATCACTTATCACTTATATTGATACATGGAATACAGCCTAATTATTGTTTTCAGTTTACTTTTTACATTTATTGCTGCTTACCGCTTCCACCTCGGCCTGTTTTTTCTATTCCTGCTTTTGCCGACATATCTAATCAGATTCAATATCGGACCGCTACCAACCACACTCTTAGAAGTAATGATTTGGATTATTCTCATCATTTGGTTAATTAAATATAACAAATCCATCACTTATCACTTATCACATATCATCCGTAGATACACTAACTTTTTTATTGCCTCCTTCCTCTTCCTCCTCGCCGCCACCATATCAGTCTTTACTTCCATCAATACCCGCGCCGCTCTCGGCGAATGGAAAGCTTTTTATATTGAACCTTTTCTAATCTTTCTAGTACTTCTTAGCATCAACCCCCCCTTTAATTCCCCCCCTTATAAGGGGGGGAAGGGCACGGAGTGCCAGGGGGGGTTGGTGTCAAACCGAATTATCCTCGCCCTAGTCCTCTCCGGCCTAGCAACGAGTCTGCTATCTATCTACCAACACTTCACCGGTTGGATGGTGCCATGGGAATTTTGGGAAAACAGAGACAGTTTTAGAGTCACCGGTTGGTATGGTTTCCCCAATGCGGTTGGATTATTCCTTGCTCCAATCATACCGCTGGCAATATATTTGGCAATAAAAAATTTAAAAAAAATAAAAAATAAACCCAACAAAGGTTTTTTCACTTATCGTTTATCAGTTATCACCTCCATTCTATTTATTCTCACCTCAATCCCCGCCATCATATTTGCCAAATCCACCGGTGGTTTAGTCGGAGTGGTTGCCGGAATCGGACTGCTTCTGCTTTTTTACAAAAAAACCCGCCTATGGACAATTGGACTGGGGTTAGCCGGTCTACTCATCTTAATCATCACCCCAATGACTAACCCGGTTAAACAAGAGCTTCTTATGCAAGACCGATCCGGACAGCTTCGAATTAACATGTGGGCCGAAACTGTAGAATTTTTACAAGACCATCCCTTAAAAGGCGCCGGACTGGCTTCTTACAAAACACTAATATATCCATATAGAATTGATAAGTGGGTCGAAGTTTTTCACCATCCTCACAACATCTTCTTAACTATGTGGGTAAACCTAGGAATTCTCGGGCTCTTCGGTTTTATATGGATTCTTATATCACTTATCACCCATTCGTTTCACTCAGGGCCTTTGGCTTGTCACTTATCGATAATAAAAAACAGAAACAAACTGTCAAACATAAATTATTACCTACTGGCCAGCCTAGCTGTAATTCTCACCACCGGCCTGGTTGATTCTCCTTATATAAAAAATGATCTGTCAATTTTCTTTTGGTTTTTATTAGCTTCCCTATTAATAAACTTAGAAAAAAAGAGGAGCAGTGTGTAAATTAAAAAAGCCGCTGTATGATTCTGCGGCCTTTTATTGCTACTCACGAAGCAACAAAATTCAATGCAATATCGTCTGACCCTAATGCAATCTCCATCAAAGCATAACCGGATTTATCAAATCCGGAAAAAGGATCAGGGGATATTTCTGCATAGACTTTGGCAACACCATGTCGAATATCAATTGGGAATGGATAATGAATAGTCTCAAAAATTTGACCACTATTGTTGCAAATTTTTATCTCTAAAACGCCATGTCTTCTAAAAAATTCTTCATTCTCACCAACTGCAAAAAAAATTTGCAAAAATCCAGCCATGTCTATATAACAAAATAATACATCCAATCCAATATTTTTTTCTCCATTTGAAACCCAAAAAATATTATTCGATTTCTTATCAATCCAATGACGAATCCTCTCTTCCTTCGCACTTCCTTGTGTTTTCATAGCACCTCCTTTGAAAAAGACCTATAAAATTTTTATCAAAAAATACAACACTTGTCAATTTAAGTATAATTTTTTAAAATATGCTTTAATGCTATAATAAATAAAAACGATAATCAGCATAACATTATGAAAAAGACCTGGAAAACAAATAAAATTAAAGAACTTGTGAAGGCTTTTTTAAGTTTAAAAAAAGAAGAGGATATGCTGAAATTTCTAAGAGATGTCTGCTCTTTGGAAGAATTGGATAACATTGCTTCACGCTGGCAAGCAGCCAAACTTCTGGAAAAAGGTATGTCATATCGTGATGTTGCTAAAAAAACCGGCATGAGTACAACCACAGTAACAAGGATTGCTTACTGGATGAAAAATGGCGAGGGAGGGTATAGCAAAGTCTTGAAAAAATAAATCCTTAAAAATGGAGGAGTGGCTGAGCTGGTTGAAGGCGCCACTCTCGCCCTGTCATTCGACAGGGCGCCCCGTCGCATGACGGGCGAAAAGTTATATTATTTAAATTATGTATTACGTTTATATTCTACTACTTTCCAATAATCAACTTTACACAGGATTTACCAGTCAACTCAAAACACGATATAAACAACACAGAACAGGTGGTGTAAAATCAACAAAAAATAGAAGGCCTATAAAATTGATCCACTACGAAGCTTATGTAGAAAAATCTGATGCAAAAAGAAGAGAAAAATTTTTGAAGACTACGGAAGGTAAACGACTATTAAAAATGCAATTACGTGATTTATTACAAAAAATAAATCCTTAAAAATGGAGGAGTGGCTGAGCTGGTTGAAGGCGCCACTCTCGCCCTGTAGTTTAAGAAATAAAAAATCTCTATCATGGAGAGGTGCCGGAGTGGTTGAACGGGGCACTCTCGAAAAGTGTTAGTCGAGCAATCGGCTCGGGAGTTCGAATCTCCCCCTCTCCGCTAATATAATACAAATATGAAATACACCTTCCTTTCTTGGAACGTAAACGGTATCCGTGCAGCCGTACGCAAAGGCTTCACTGATTTTTTAAAAACCAAAAAACCAGATATCTTAGGCTTACAAGAAGTAAAAATTGATGACACAACCCGCAACAAAGAAAAATTTGACTTTGTAAACTACGAAGAATACTGGAATTCGGCCAAGCGTCCGGGCTATGCCGGTACTATGACATTATTAAAAGAAAAAAGTAATTTGCAAAAACGCTTCGCTAAACATTCAACCGGAATTGGAATAAAGAAATTTGATGATGAAGGTCGAGTGCAAACACTTGAATTTGATAAGTTCTATTTTGTAAATACTTATTTTCCTCACACAAGACACGACCTCTCACGCTTGGACTTCAAACTTGAGTTCAATAAAAAATTATTAGGGTACATAAAAAAACTGGATAAGAATAAACCGATAATCTGGACCGGAGATTTCAACGTAGCACACCAAGAAATCGACCTCTTTCACCCAAAACAAAATGAAAAGAACCCGGGTTTTCTACCGGAAGAAAGAGATTGGGCCGATAATTTTATAAAAGCTGGTTTTATTGATACATTCAGGACTCTACACCCAAAAAAAGAAAAATATTCCTGGTGGAGTTTTCGAGCCAGAGCTCGTGAGAGAAATGTAGGCTGGCGTATTGATTATTTTTTTGTCAGCAAGAGGATAAAAAACAAAGTTAAAAAAGCTTTTATTTGGGACCAAGTATTTGGGTCTGACCATTGTCCGGTGGGGGTTGAGGTTGAAATATAACGGTTCGTCCCGCCCTTCGCGAAGGGCGGGATTGGCTATGAACTGTAAATACGCTATACTACCCCTGTTTTACTAAAATAAATTATGTTTCTTGCAATTTTTCTATTACTCATCGGAATTGCGATTCTAATCGGTGGAGCCGAGGCTTTGGTTCGCGGTTCTGCTTCTATGGCCAGAAAACTGGGTGTTAGTACTATTGTCATCGGCCTTACAATTGTTGCTTTTGGTACATCTGCCCCGGAATTGGTTGTAAATTTATTTTCCGCAGTCAAAGGTACGACAGATCTTGCCATTGCTAATGTTATTGGTAGTAATTTGGCCAACATCCTACTTATCCTGGGTGTTGGTGCCACCATAACGACTCTCCAGGTAAAAAAAGGGACCACATACAAAGAAGTACCTTTTGCTTTTTTGGCAATTATTCTTGTAGGTATAATGGGTAATGATACAATTTTTGATGGAAATGGTTTTAATGTTTTGGGTAGAATTGATGGAATCGTCTTTTTGGCTTTTTTTGGAATCTTTATTTACTATACATATGGAATCAGTAAGGTAAGTGGAGAGCAAGATAGAGTTGAAATCATGCCTTGGAAAATTTCAATCTTGTTATTTTTTATGGGTATCACCGGGCTCGTCCTCGGTGGTCAGCTGATAGTAAGTAATGCTATTAAGTTGGCGACAATTGCCGGTCTTAGTGAAGCTCTCATCGGTCTAACAATTGTAGCAGTCGGGACTTCTTTGCCCGAGCTGGCAACAACCATTGTTGCTATCAGAAAAAACCATACAGACCTGGCGATTGGTAATGCGATTGGCTCGAACATCTTCAATGTATTCTGGATCCTGGGCATAACCGCAACCATAAAACCCCTACCGTTTGACACTCACGCCAACATGGACGTTATCTTTACCACATTGGCTACTTTCCTACTTTTCATGTTCATTTTTGTTGGTAAGAGACACAGACTAAGTCGCAAGCATGGTATTGCATTTTTAATTTTATACTTTAGTTACATAGCTTTTGCTATAATTAGATAATCATTTTAATATGAACGAAACAAGACTTTGGCATCCTCATGAAACCGGTACTGCCGATGAGCTCAAAAAACGCCTCGACGAATTAAGAGCCATACGAAGAAAATCCATTTTTATGCCTGACGAAATAATAGACCAAACTGAACCGGAAAAACTAGTAACTTATGACGAAACCAATGATAAAATAATAGAAAATATTGACTCTACACCACATGGACAAGTTGTTTTTCTTAAGCCGGACACTAATTTGGAGGAATATAGAAAGCTTAATAATAATATAAAAGACAAGCTCAAACAATTAAGAAAAATTGAAGAAAAAAAAGAAAAACCCAAACCTAAAGAAATTTCGGAGAAAACCGAACCTTCTTCTGGAAAAAATGTTATGAAAATCGATTTGAACCAAATTCGATCAGCTCAGGCAGAACACGACAAAAAAATGGCTCATAAAGCCCGAAAAAATATGCAAGAAGCAGGTGTTCCGAAGGCAGATGACACCCAAAAAATAAAACTCTCTCCACCTCCGCAAGAAAAGCCAAAAAAGCAAGGCTTCTGGAAAGGAATTAAAAATATATTTAAAAGATAAAAAAATATCAAAATTCGCCTAAGCGGCGGATTTTTGGTTTGAATAATAATAAATTTTTTAGTAAGCTATATTAGTATGAAAAAAATAAAACTCGGCCCAATTAAAACAAAGCATGAGGGAAAAATCTTTAGTATAAAACAGCGTGAAGTATTTTTTCCTGACGGAGAAAAAGATACATATGAATTTTGTGAACGCCCGGCGAGCGTAAGTGTTTTGGCTTTAAATGAAAAAAAAGAATTATTATTAATTAATGAATATCGTTTTGGCTACAGAAGAAATGTCTGGTTTTTACCGGGCGGAAGAATGGATGAACCGGGTGATACCCCCCGCAAAGCCGCCATGCGCGAACTTCAACAAGAAGGTGGTTTTAAGGCAAAAAAATTGAAGCAAATAAGAAAAAACAGTCCCAGTAATACTTTGATGTGGGACATTTATATCTTTGTTGCCACTGACTTGGTTCATGATCCCCTGCCACTGGATAAAGGAGAAGAAGTAAGTGAAATAAAATTTGTTCCCCTAAAAAAAGCGGCTCAAATGGCTGTCGATGGAACCATTGAAAACGAATTTATATCTTATAATATAATTCGTTTTGAGTATATGTTGAGGAAGGGTGAGTTCAAAATATAATGATTACGAATGAAACCGATTTACTGATTTACGGTTTGAAAAAATATCCGTAAATCCGTGTCATCCATAATCGATAATTTACTTTTATGCAAACAATTCTATACAACCTCCAAAATGAATTCAAAAAAAACGTCGATTTAAAATACAAAAGAGGTTGCACTAATTTTTTTCGGGAAGATATAAAAATTTTTGGCGTAAGAACTCCCATTGTTAGAAAAATTTCTTTAAAATATTTTAATATAATAAAGGACAGACCAAAGAAGGATATATTGAACATGTGCGAGTTGCTACTTGGAACAGGGATACAAGAAAATGCTTTGGTTGCTTTCGCCTGGGCCAAAAAAATAAACAAACTTTACACAAAGCAAGATTTCAAAATATTTGAACGCTGGGTTAAAAAATATATTAGCAACTGGGCCATGTGTGATGACTTTTGTACCCATGCCCTGGGAGATTTGGTTTCCAAATACCCGGAATTAATACCAAAACTAAAAAAATGGACAAAATCAAGAAACCGCTGGGTAAAAAGAGCTTCGGCAGTTATATTTATAAATTTAATAAAAAAGAAGAACTATTTAAAAGACATATTTTGGACAGCTGATCAGCTGCTGACAGACGAAGATGATATGGTTCAGAAAGGTTATGGCTGGATGTTAAAAGTAGCGGCTGATTTTCACCCCAAAGAAGTTTTCGCCTATGTCATGAAAAAGAAAAATAAAATGCCCCGTACAGCTCTGCGCTATGCTATAGAAAAAATGCCAAAAACGTGGAAAACTAAGGCGATGAAAATATAATAACACTTATGACTATCAGATTACAAAAATACATTGCAAATTTAGGTTTTTGCTCCCGCCGCCGAGCCGAGGAGCTTATTAAATTAGGAAAGATAAAAGTCAATGGGCGAATTGCTGAAATTGGTATGAAAATAAATCCTGAAGAAGATGAGGTAGGAATTGAAAATCAAATATTAAATACTGATACTGACAAAATATATATCGCTGTAAATAAGCCAGTTGGTTATGTCACGAGTACTAGCAGCAAACAAGGTAAATCTGTTATTGATTTGCTCGATAAAAGCAAGATTAAGCGAAGAGTCTATCCGGTTGGACGATTGGACAAAGACTCAGAAGGACTTGTTTTATTGACAAATGATGGAGAACTCACAAACAGGCTTACCCATCCAAAATACGAACACGAAAAAGAGTATGAAATTGAATTGGACAAAACTTTGTCAAATAAAGATAAAAAAACTCTGGAATCAGGCATGGATATAGGTGAAAAAGTAAGGGGAATAAAGATCAAAAAAACAGACAATCCAAAAAAATATAGATTAGTCTTACAAGAAGGTAAAAATAGACAAATCAGAAAAATGCTCGGACGTTTAGGATACAACCTGCAATCCCTCAAGAGGTTGCGCCTGGGAAAATTAAAATTAAACAAACTGCCCACCGGAAAATGGAAATTTGTAGAAAAAAAAGAAATAATTTAAAAAAGACAGGATCTTTTTTGATACTGTCTATGATTTTGAAGACCTCCCAAATTTCCCCTCAAACTTAATAGATTGGGCTTTAATGAAAAATTCTCTTTCGCACCAACCCTCGGCGAGTCTTTCCACGACCTCTCCCAGCACCATAGCACGCTGTAAAATAAAACCAAATCTTCTGAAAAATTCTTCCATTCTATCTTCGTGCTCTCCTGCTTGATAAACGAACTTAATTGACTCCTCTTCATCTTCATAAAACAAATGCCATGCCGCCATCCTGACAGGAGGGGCAAACAATTGTGTTACACCTCCTATTTCTAAAGAGAATCTCTCTTTTTCGTCGAAAAAAATGGCCTTCCCCCTCTTTTCTCTGTCTTTATCGGACATTTTTACCTCCTTTTTTTAAATTGACTATTTATACTACCGCAAAAACCCTTTGTTGTCAAGTAGTATGGCATTTGCTTTTTGTCTGTTAAAAACTTATACTATTATCATAATTTATAATTTATAGAATATGAGTTTAGCCACCATGCACCCTGACTATAGACCAAAATTCAAACCACCAGAAGAAGTGTCCTTGGATGAATCAGGAAAATTGGTAAAAGAAAAACCTAAAAGCGGCTTGTCTTCAGTTATAGACGAACTTAGTCAAATTACCGCTCTTCTTGATAAAAAAGACGAAACCCGGGTACGAGGGGAAATGAAAAGAATAATAAATGACTCGAATCTTAATACAAAACAAAAAGAAAGAGCATTGGAAGAATTGAGGGTGACCATAGCTCCTACAGACCTTAAAAAAACAAAAGATGACGTAGCTACCGCCGATACATTACCATCCAATGAAATGGTGTTAAACGAAAGAAAAATGGATGTAATGGATACGGTCCAAAGTATTGCCAATAACAAAGATATTTCCGACGAAATGAAAATCAATATGCTGTTTGAAGGCATGAAAAACTTATTTGGAGTAGCTTACGATAAACAAACGGAAGAACCTTCCAATGAATATAAACGAGAAGTAACAAAAGCGGTTAGAGAACTGGTACAAAATGAGAAAACCACTTCCAAACAAAAGGTTGATGAAATAATAAACATAATTATGAATGACCCCAGGCTCAAGATCCAAGAAGATGAAGAAATAATAGAATTAACTGACATAGTTGAAGATTAAATTAAAAATATGCTAGAAAAACAAGGTTACAGACCCGAGGTAAAACGACCTCCAACCCCACAATCGGAAACAATGAAGAAAGAAAAACCGGCTGATACCAAACTTAGTGGAGAATTTACCGATTCTGTAAAAAATGCATTGGAAAAGGCTGGTATTCAAACCAAAGAAATGGGGAACAACGAAATAAACCAAACTCTTGAAAAAATAAAGGACGGCAATTTGGAAAATTTGTTGGATTTTTTTGTTAATATTTCCGGACGCAAAGATAAAGAAAAATTCGCCCAATGGCTTACAAAAAAAGAGGACCCCAAAGAATTTCTTAAAAAACAAATAGATATTTATATCGAAAAAACACCCGAGCGAGAAGCAGAGTTAGCAGATAAAAAACAACGTGAAGAGTTGACTCGAGAAACTATGGAAGCACAAAAACTCACAGCGGAAGAAGAAAAGGAAATAGATGAATTGAGAACAAAATTAAAAAATATAGAACCATACAAAACAACCGAAACCGTGAGACAAGCTTCGGATCCGGAATCACAGAATTTAAACCGACCTGAAACCCCACCGCAAATGCAAATTGCCGCTTGGCTGGCTAATGAACTGGATAAAAGAGATATAAATCAAGATGAAATCTATAAATCACTCGGAATCAACACAATTGAAGATATAGCCGAAACCCTGAATGACCGAGCTGCACTGGTGGAATTCGTAAAAGAGCACACACCCAATGAATTAAATATGGCAAAAATGAAAGGTAACCTGGAGAAAGAATTACCAAATGACCCCGATGAAGTTATGGGATTATTAAAAAAAATCTTAATGAGAAGGATGACCTTATTGAGACCCGATTACCAACAAAAAACAAAAGAAGCGAAAAAGAAAAAAATGACAGAAAGAATTGCGGAAAGACTTGGGATTAAAAAAGCCGCTTAAAATATTTAATTATAAGCTAATTTTAAACAAAACATATGAGCGAAACACCATTTAAACCCCCAGGGTCCCCTGAATTTAGCGCCCCCACAGCCCACACACAAAAACCGGAAGCACCAAAAAAAGAAAGTACTGAAGAATACGAACATCCTATGGATACAAAACTGAAAGATGCACAAGCCGAAGAAAAAAGAAAAAGTAATTTGATTGAGAAATTAAAAGAAAGACTCGGTTTCACAAAAAAACCTGAAAAAAACAATGAAGAAGATTATATTGAGCTGACAAATACAAAAACCGGTGAGGTGCACAAAGCTGAAATTGTAAAAGAAGAAAATGGCAAAGATAAAATTGCCTAATACCAAGCCCCACATCTGTGGGGTTTTATTTATTTTTTAAATAAATTTTATTGTACCGGATGGCAAAAATTTGCTATAATTTTTATATAAGAATAATTTTACATTTATGGCAAAAACAGATAAAGTCAGTTTCAACAAAATGAGGTCCGTATTTTTTTTCGGATTAATAATCATTTTGGCAATTGCTGTTATTTATATATTTCTTCCCTTTTTCTATCCTATTTTTTGGGCAGCGGTATTGGCAATAATATTTTATCCTTTATATAAATTCGTTCACAAACATATAAAAATGCCCGGTTTCAGTTCGATTATCAGTATTTTATTAATAATCGTTATACTTTTTTTACCACTTGTCGTTATAGGTTTATTGGTTATAAATGAGTCAATCGACCTGTACCATGCCGTCTCTCAAGCCAATTTTCTCGATGGTGTGAAAAATATATCAAATATTTTAGAGACAACTCCATTTGCTCCCTATGCCGAAACCATCAGAACAGAGTGGACCGGTTATGCAGCCAATGCTGCAAAAACAGTTAGCGTACTTATATTCAACAATTTAAAAAATATAACCCAAAACTCGCTACGCTTTATATTCATGCTATTTATAATGTTTTATACATTATATTATTTCTTCAAGGATGGTCCTCGAATGTTAAAAAAGCTTATGCATTTGTCTCCACTGGGTGACAAATATGAAAATTTATTGTATGAAAAATTTACTTCAACCACCAGTGCCACAATAAAAGGGACAATTATAGTTGGCGGTGTTCAAGGTATTTTGGGAGGAATAGTATTCTGGCTTACAGGAATTGAAGCGGCACTAATTTGGGGTATTGTCATGATTGCATTATCTATCATCCCCGCGATTGGTTCTTTTTTGGTCTGGATGCCTGCCGGTATAATCATGATTGCGGTCGGTAATATTTGGCAAGGAATTTTAATTCTTGTTTTTGGTGCCGTAATTATTAGTACTATAGATAACCTTTTAAGGCCATATCTTGTTGGTAACGATACTCAAATGCACCCCTTAGTAGTTCTATTTTCAACTCTTGGTGGTTTAATAATATTTGGAATATCCGGATTTGTGATTGGGCCAATCATAGCTGCATTATTTTTATCGATAATGAGTATATATGACTATTATTATAAAAATGAACTGGAAAAAAATTAGTAAAAAAGAACAACCAAACATCACAGCCGCCCTAACCGGGCGGTTTTATTTTTTCTTGATTTAAATTTTATCAACCACCGGCCAATCAAAAAAATGTATAAATATTTGTTAGGCGTTTGTTTCTTAACTGAGTCAATGTCATTCCCGTCCCAATTTGTAAACCAATTCAATGTCATTCCCGCGAAGGCGGGAATCCAGTATGCGAAGTCCGTTTTTCTGGATTCCCGCCTTCGCGGGAATGACACACCAACTAAGAAAAAATATAAATTGACAGTTTCCTTTTCACTAAAATTAAATAAGATAATATATGAAAAAACACAATATCCTTACAGTGCTCTCCCTCCTCCCATTACTCTTCCTTTCAGACACTGTGCCCGTCCAAAGCGAAGCCCGAAGCATTATCATTTCCGAAATTTGCCCTACCGGTTGTGCTTCGAAGGATCACCAGTGGATAGAAATATTCAATTCATCGTCGTCAACCGTTAATATGGAAAACTGGAAATTTTGGGAAAATGACACCAACCATGGTCTACAGATCAGCCCTTCCAGTACACAGCAAGATTGGTTACTGAACCCAAACGAATATGCAATTATTGCGCAAAATGATGAATTATTTTTTCAAGACCACCCTAATGTGACTTCAACTGTATTTGATAGCTCATGGGGAACTCTAAACAAAAGCGGTGAACAAATCGCTATCAAATCCGGGACTACTGATTCAGATATTATTGAAATTTTCACTTATAAAGTAGCGGTTAGTTCGTCGCTTGAACGTATTGATTTTGATGAACCCGCCGAATCGGAAAACAACTGGATGGAAAATCCTTATGGAGGTAGTCCCGGACAAAAAAATTATTGGCATACTGAAAAACCTGAAGAAAAAAAAGTGAATTTTCCACCGATCGCTGCCATAACCGGTACCACCACAGCTAAAACAAATGAGGAAATATCTTTTAGTGGTGAAGAGTCACTTGACAGTGATGGTGAAATTAAAAAATTTGAGTGGTTTTTAGAAAACTCATTATTTAGTACCAGCACTGTTTCATCTATTAACTTTAGTAAAGCCGGTAATTATACAATTAGCCTAAAAGTGACAGACAATCTTGGAGCAAGCAGCACCGCCACTTTATTTTTATCAGTCATCGAAGAAACCGACGCTAGCTCTACACCGCCGAACGCCAGTTCAACACCTGATTTCAGTTCCATAAAAATAAATGAATTTGTTTCCGATCCCACAAGCGGTGAAAAAGAATGGATAGAGCTCTATAACAGCTCAAGCTCAAGTATTGATTTAAACGATTGTACTCTGTATGACGGTAATAACCAAATTTTTGCTCCCAGCTCCACAATTTCCGAATTTGGTTTCCTGGTTATTACACTTCCAAGCTCAAAACTGAATAATTCCGGAGATATTATTATTTTTAAAAATCCGAATGCTGAAATAATTGATCAAGTCAGTTATGGGGATTGGGAAGATGAATCCTTAGATAATAATGCTCCGACTGCCTCTGATCCCAATTCAATTGCGAGAAATACTGACGGCCTGGATTCTGACATTGATAAAGATGATTTTTCTCTTACTACCACCCCGACCCCGGGGAGAGCCAACCAAATTACAAGTCCGAGTGAAGACAATTCAAACCGGAACGAAAACTATGATGATACAGCGGATGATAATGATGGTGAAACTGAAAATATTTATTATGACCCTTCGGATATTGTTATAAACGAAATCGTATCAGATCCCGTTAGCGGTGAAAGTGAATTTGTAGAATTATATAACAATACTACAAAGACCATTGATCTGGAAAATTGGTACATAAAAGAAGGCGGCGACTCAAAAACCAATCTTGAAGGAAATATAAAATCAAAAAAATTTTTTGTCATTGAAAAACCAAAAGGAAATTTAAACAATTCGGGAGACATTATAAAACTATTTGATCCTAATGATAATTTGATTGACGAAGTTAGTTATGGCACTTGGGACGATGGCGATATAAATGATAATGCCCCACTTGCCAACGACCCATATTCTGGCGCGAGAGTTGAGGACGGAGCTGACACAGACGAAGACAATAAAGATTTTTCTTTGACCAAAAAAATTACCAAAGGAAAAGCTAATGTCATTGAAACTCCCGAAGATGAGGAAGAAGAAAATAGTGAAGAACCAAAAACTGAAGCCCAAAAAGACAAAGAAAAAAATAATGATAAAATTTACTTAATTCAAGATTACATAAATATTGAAATTTCCGAATTCATTCCCAATCCGGCGGGTGTTGATAGTTATGAATTTATAGAAATTTATAATTCCGGAGAAACAGCCATTGATCTTGATGGTCTACTGCTGGACGATGAAGATGGTGGCTCCAAACCTTTTCCAATTCCTTTCGGAATTATTATTGAACCCGGGCAATACCTAGCCTTCTTCCGAGAAGAAACCAAAATTTCCATCAATAATACTAACGACAAAATACGTCTGCTTTTGCCGAATGAGTTAGTTATAAAAGAAGTGGAATTTGAAAAATCATACGAAGGGCAAAGTTATGCCCTTAGTAAAGACGGAAACAGGTACTGGACCTCTGTACCAACACCGGGTTTGGAAAACATATTTCACCAGGCCAAACCTTCATCTGAAAAAACAGAAATTAACAACTCGGATTCAATAATTACCAGTGATATAGCTAGTGCAAAAAATTTACAGCCTGGATCTCGTATTAAAACCGAAGGCTTGGTAATAATTGAACCCGGAATTTTGGGAACACAGTATTTTTACATTATGGCAGCGGATTATAGCGCCGGCATTCAAGTGTATATGTATAAAAAGGATTTTCCTGACCTGGCTATTGGAGACTATATTGAAGTGTCAGGAGAATTGAGCGAAACAGCTGGTGAAAAAAGAATCAAACTCCAAGAAAAAAATGATATAAAAATCATAAGCCATACAGAACCCCCAAGACCCAGGCCGATTGAGATCTCACAGTTAACAGATGCCGTGGTTGGATTACTCGTAAAAATCAGTGGCGAAATCACAGAAATTAAAGGATCTCATATGTATATTGATGATGGTAGTGATGAGGTAAAAGTATATTTCAAAAAAAATACAAAAATTGATAAAAAAAATTTTCAAGTAGGTGAACTGGTTGATTTGATTGGTATTGTACAGAAAACAAAAGATGGCTTTCAAATTCTACCAAGAAAACAAATCGATATTGCTAAAACAGGCTATGTTGAAGAAGTAATTGAAAAAAAAGAACTTATTGAAGAGGATCCGGATAAATCAAAAGAAATGGCGGAAAAATATTTAACCGCTACTGCTGGCGGTCTGACTTCTATTATTGTCGGTCTGTTTATCAAAGCCCGTGGCGCAATAGTGGGTAAAGGCTTGAAACGAGTTGGGGGGTTGTTTGTGGGGATTGTAAGGAAAAAAAGATAAATACGATTCACGATTCACACAACACGATTCATATGGGTAATACATTTTATGATATATTAAAAATAAAATATCGTGTATCGCGTTATGTGTCTTGTGTATTTTGTGTATAAAAAAGACGTACCGGTAAAACAGTACGTCTAGGGGTTGTCACTTGTCCGCCCTGAGGCGGAGAAATGAACTATCCGGCGACTGCGACGTCGCCGTTTGGCGCTTCCTCGGGTTGAAAGCGCGCGTTGAATTCCAGTATCGCGGCCTGGTCGTAGGGATCTAGATCGCAGAAAGCGACCTGATTCTCTCGATCGGCTGCCTTGTCGAAAAGGGCCTCGGCCCACTGAAAATCTTTCTCATTCATCATGCACACCTCCTTGTGATTCTCGTCTGTTTTTAGTATACCAGGGAATTCCTAACTGTCAAGTGAACTCAAGTCGATCTTCCTGAGATTCTCAACATCAAGACGGAAAATCCCTGAATAGCGTTCATACCCTCGCTCCTTCAATGCTTCGTCATAAGCATTGAATTCGATTACCTCTTTTTCATCGGCCTTCAGAAAAAAACGAATCACAGTCCACTCATCCATTCCAACAAGAATGGTCTCGGCTCTCTTTTGGACCCCAATCTTCTTCTTCAAGGCCTCTGCTTTGGTCAACTTCTTTTTCTCCTCCTCTCTCTCTATCTCCTCCAACTCGTCCTGCATAACCCTCACAAAAAGCTCTTTACCAATCCGGGCAAGATCTTTTACTTTGAGGACTCCACGCAATGGAGGCCTACCGACAATCTGCTGTTTTCTGTCCAACAGACCCCTAACATCTGTCGTCATGACAGACCTGGCTTTTTTGATCCAACCCGCCTTTGGCTGAGCTTTCTGTCTTCTTTTTTTTCTTTTATCGTCCTCTTCTCTATCTTCTTTGTCAATCTCGGATACATTGAAAAGTTTCCAAAAGAGAAAAAGCTTGGATTGAGGAAGAAGCCGTCTTCCAAGTCTAGTCTCAAGCTCCTTAAATTTCTTATAAAGAAGCCATAGTCTAGCCTTGTTCATTTCAAAATCACTCAAATTATCCATTATTCCCTGAACATGCTGAAGAGAACACCGCAGCCCATGTCTTGAACTTTCAAGTCGTTCTTCCGCCTTAATCAGATATATTTCATCCTCAGAGACTCTCTTGATATCTTTTGCAAGGAGTCGAAAACATTCCAGCATTTGCTTTTGCCTACTTTCATGCCACTTATTAAAATGAGCAATGAATTTCACTTCATCCTTTGACAGACAACAGTACTCCCCCACCAATGTAGCGATTATTTCTTCATCTACATTTGAATTTGAGAAGAGCCTCCTGCGTCTTATAGCTTCTCTGGCTATTAAATTCATGGCCTGCTCATCTTTGAATAGATCCTGCGGGAAACCGAGAGCCTGCCAAAATCTCGCTAACTTTGTAGGGGCTAAGGCAACATCGTTTACTGCAATTTCTTCTATAGCCTCTGCAAGGTTAGTTTCCATCTGTTTAGATGGTGGTTGTGTAGTGTTATCCATTTTCGCACCTCCTTGTAGCTTGTAAAGGACTTAAATCCTAGATTTTGTTTATAGGCAATAATAACAAAAAAGTAATTCCATGTCAAGCTTAAACCGATTTTTTTTATTCTAATTTTAGCTAAATACTTGACAAGACACATTTAAATTATTATTCTTTTATACAAACAGTTCATTCAAGGAGGTGTAAATGACAAAAACACAAAAGAGGATCATAACATCTTTCGAAGACATTCCCATCCACAGCCCTACATATCATTTTTTTCAAATTGCCGATACCGACGGCAAAGTAAATAGAAACGAATTTTTTAGAAAAATTACAGCAAACGGAGCGGAAGTTTTTGAAAATGTTGGCGGAAAACTAATAAAAATAAACAATGTAAAAGCATTTTTTAAACCTTACGATCAAGTAGTGATAAAATATGTTCTTTCAAAAAAATAATTAATACCAACAAACACTTGGTATTTTTTTTATAAGACAAGAAATCGTTTTTTTGGTATAATATAGAAAAATTTGTATCTGTTTAGACTACATGATAGATAATATCTTTCTTCAAATTAGCGCATTACTGGGTATAACAGTAACGATTGCTTTTTTAATGCGTCTCTTACGACAACCTCTTATTGTTGCCTATATCATTGCCGGTCTTATAGCCGGACCGCTTTTTTTAAATTTAGTCCACGGGGATGAAGAATTTTTTGCCGCATTTGCCAAATTCGGAATAGTCTTATTACTGTTTATCGTTGGATTAAGTCTAAATTTTGATTATGTTAAACGAGTTGGCAAAGCTGTTTTTGTCGGCGGAGTTCTACAATTTATACTTACTGCCAGCATCGGTTTCTTGATAATGAAACTACTGAATTTCAGCACAATATCATCTTTATTCATCGCCGCCGCTATAACCTTTTCCAGTACCATAATCGTCATAAAAATTTTAGGTGATAAAAAAGACCTGGAATCAGCTTATGGAAGATATGTCATCGGACTCTTATTGGTTCAAGACATAATTGCGGTCTCACTGATGATTTTCCTAAACACTTCAAATATACACGGAGAAATCTGGTATCGAACCTTAGTGATGACATTTAGCAAAGGATTTTTACTTATCGGTCTGGTTTTTTTAATGGCAAGATATCTGTTGCCCGTCATTATGGATAGGGTTGCCCAATCTAGTGAGCTGCTTTTTATCTTTACCATTGCATGGTGCTTTGGAGTGGCAAGTATAGTATACATTTCAGGATTTAGTATCGAGATCGGAGCTATTATTGCCGGCATTTCACTCGGAGCATCTCCCTACCAACCGGAAATCAGTAGTAGAATCAAACCCCTGCGTGATTTTTTTATAGTTTTATTTTTTATAGTATTGGGAAGCGAACTTCAATTGGGTGATTTAAGGGCTGCCATTTTACCGGCTATCATTTTGGCTGTTTTTGTTTTAATTGCCGATCCCTTAATCTTGTATTTTGTAATGAGGAAAATGAAATACACGAGACGAAACGCTTTTCTTGCGGGTATAACGGCTGCCCAAGTCAGCGAATTTGGTTTTATTTTGGTTTTCAAAGGCGAAGAGCTGGGTTTTTTAAATGGACCTGAGTTGGCAATATTAACTTTAGTCGCGCTTATCACAATAATGATATCCTCTTATGCCATTACTTACAACGAACAAGCGTACAGAAAAATATTACCAATTCTAAACAAACTGGGTAAAGACAATGAAACACAAGATGAAAACAAACCCGAGGAGTATGAAGTATGGATTTTTGGCTATCACCGTATAGGTTGGAAAGTTTGTGAAGCTCTGGCTGAGAAAAAAATTAAATTTGCAGTGGTCGATTTTAATCCTGAGGCCATATCTAAACTCAAGCATAGAGGGATACCGGCTTATTTTGGTGATGCTGCAGATATTGAATTTTTAGACAGCCTTCCCCTTGATAAAGCAAAATTAATTATATCGACTATTCCCGAAGCTGATGATCAAAAAACTTTGATAAAATCCGTAAGAAATAGAAGCAACAAACCCTATATAATTGCCAATCTTTATCACAATACTTATCTTGACGACTTGTACGAAGTCGGAGCAAACTATGTCATGATGCCGCATCTTTTGGGTGGTGAATGGATTTCCGATATATTAAAAAACAAACCTTGGACAAAACTAACATTTAAAAAACTGAAGAAGGAGCAAAAAGATGAAATGAAATTACGTTTTACCAATGGCTTGTATAAATAATCTTTTATCTTGACAATCGAGCTTTTGATTGGTATAATTTTTTCGCCTAGACTAGGTGTTTTTTTATAAGGGCTGTTAGCTCAGTTGGTAGAGCGCCTGCTTTGCACGCAGGAGGTCGCGAGTTCGACTCTCGCACAGTCCACTAGGCCGGGGTAGCTCAGTGGTAGAGCAGAAGACTGAAAATCTTCGTGTCGTGAGTTCAATTCTCACCCCCGGCACTAACACGCGGAGTGTAGCTCAGTTGGCTAGAGCGCCTGCTTTGGGAGCAGGAGGCCGAAGGTTCAAGTCCTTTCACTCCGACTAAATCTAACAATGGAATTATTATTAGTTGGCTAGTCCCGACTTGTCGGGATTGGGAGCAGGAGGCCGAAGGTTCAAGTCCTTTCACTCCGACGACATAATACGGATATACGGATAATTCAGATCTATGGATAGTATGTTGCTTTATCAACATACTCCAAAATCTGGATGCTCTGTATATCCGTATTTTTTTCCTGTATACTAAAATTGAAACTAACAAAATATTTATGACCAAAGAATTAAATTTCACTATTGATCTTGTACAAAAAACAGGGAAAACTTTATTAAAACACTACAAAAAAGACGCTTTTACAATCAGAGGCAAATCAAAAGCAATCAAAAGTAAATATGATCTTCTGGCCGACGAAATTATTGTTAAAAAAATAGAAAAAAATTTTCCAAAGCATTCTATTTTGTCAGAAGAGAGTGGTTTAAAAAACAAAAAAAATGAATATATTTGGCTGGTAGACCCGATTGACGGCACAGGCAATTATGTAAACGGTAATCCTTTTTGGTCAATTTCAGTTGCCCTGTGGAAAAATAACGAGCCGATTTTTGGAGTGATAGAAGCCCCCATACTTCAAGAAAGATATATAGCAATAAAAAATAAAGGAGCTTGGATAATTGACACACAAACAACTAAAAAGCAAAAAGCCCAGGTATCATCTACGGAAAAATTAAATAATTCTTACATTGTAAGCTGTGATGGAGGCTCGCCCCGAAAAAAAACGATAAATCTGTATAAAAAACTTTATTCAAAATCAAAAGATATGAGAAAACTGGGATCTGCAGCTATAGAACTGGCTTGGGTGGGAACAGGTCGAGCTGATATTTATGCCACGCCAAAAGTGAATTTATGGGATATTGGCGCAGGTGTATTATTTGTGAAAGAAGCCGGTGGAAAAATAATGGACTTTAATAGGCATGAGTATAAGTGGTCTGATTTTAAACCTACTAAAAAGACTGACCTTCTTTCAACAAATGGCAGGGTGAGGGTACCAAAACTAAGCTTATAAAAAACAAAAACACCCAGTTCAGGGTGCTTTTGCCATACAGTTTTCGGGCAAATAAATTACTTATTTACCTTAATATCCTTTTAAAGGGATATTGTACACACAGTATCTCATAAAAAAGCTTTTTTGTCTATATAGATGTTGATAAATATAAAACTACGACTTATGCGTAGTTTTTAAAATTATTTTTTCTTGAGCCGAGTGAGGGACGGTGTTCGGACTGAAAAAATTGTATTTAATAAAATATTTAATTCTGATTAACTCTAAGTAATGGAGAAGTAACTCCGACTGTAGAATCATCATGAACCAGACATCTTTGCTTATAGTCACTAAGTGGGTAATCATCAACCATCTCATCACAATACCACCTAACAGGCCGAGTCAATATCGTCTGCCGCCTTTGTCTTCCTTCCACGCTTTCAAGCATAGAATTCCAAACACATTTATTTCTATGCAAATTCCATTGTTCACCATAATCAGGCCCGTCAATTAATAAACATGGGGCAACGTCCTTCGTCTGCTCGACAACATCACCTATACAAATACCAACTCCACGATGATATTTTGATATATCATATTCATCTAATGTCATATCATAACAATACTTATAATCTAATGAAGAAATGGCCCTACAACGAGCACCCAAATCTTGACCATCTTCCCCAACAACCTGATCACATAAGGAAATATCTGAATAAATTTCTGCCATATATGAAAAACATCTGTTTGCTTTATATCTATCGAATTTTGCTATTTCAACACAGGTATCTTTATCTAATGTTTTTTGATAATAATCCATAAAACAGTCCGCCCTCGGTTCACCTCTATAAACACCATTGTCGAATGCGCCATAATTTCCAGGCCTCTTATAAGTCGCGCTGATCTTAAGCTGGTTACATATTTTATAATCATTTTTTTCTACTGCCTCAGAGCTGACACTATCTCGCAAGGCAAAATATTCATCCTCTGAATAATCCGCAGCACCCCCTTTACTATAATCAATATCAAAAAAATGCGGGTCATTAAAATGAAAAAAATACCACAAGCAAGTCAACGCTATTATGAGGGTTATTAAAATGACTAAGACAATCTTAATTATTTTCATATGACGTTCACATATAGCAGAAGTTGCTTAACAATTTGGGCAAAATCTCCTATACGTTGTTATCTACATTAATAAATTATGTTCAATATTGCTTTCCACCAATGATAAGGTCTTCAACAATCTTACACTGATTTGTTTTGCATAATATTGCAACGGCTTCTTTACAATAATAAATGTCAAAATTATCAATAAACCATGGCTGACCACATCTGGTGGCACATAAGGCATCTTCATTCTTATTTTGAAGGGCTTCTTTTTTACATTCTTCAAGTGAAGTGTATGGCCCATCAAGACGATTCCAATGTGGTGGATAGGGTGAATCAAAGTCAATTCCTGAAGAATATCTTAGCATTCTCCAGTCTTTTGATATAAACTTACCATTTTCTAGCCCCCAGTTTCCTTTTGGTTTAAACATAAAAAACACAAAAACAAGGAATAATATGAAACAAGCTGTCAATAAAAAAGATATGATACCTACTATTATTAATATAATTTTGTTTCTCTTTTTCATACGGAATAATATATATTATTTTAGATAACTTATTATTAACAAAATAACTTTAATGAGTCAATTATTTCACTTAATTTATAACCCTAGTTCGAATATACAATCTTCGGCATCAAAAAATACCGCTGTTTTAGCGATATTTTTATCTGAGCGGTAGACCGGATTCGAACCGGCGACCTTCTCCTTGGCAAGGAGACGCTCTAGCCAACTGAGCTACTACCGCACTGTGACAAAATTGGTTTACCACGAAGTGGCATCTTTTTTGTCTATGTTTACGGTCGCGTAAAGGCACTTACGTGCCCACGCGACCACTCAAAGTGGCTACAGAATCGCCACTTTTCGTGGTTGCGGGGACCGGATTCGAACCGGTGACCTTCGGGTTATGAGCCCGACGAGCTGCCTGACTGCTCTACCCCGCGATATTTGATTGTAACAGGGCCCGACGTCCCGACCTTGTCGGGACTACCCCGCGATATTTGATTGTAACAGGGCCCGACGTCCCGACCTTGTCGGGACTACCCCGCGATATTTGATTGTAGACTACATTATACTTGAATCACATTTTTTTTCAAGTCTCGAGCGGACGACCCGTCTTCGCCCCTCGACTTCGCTTGCGGCTACGCCGGGCAAGAATACTAAAATTGAAAAATTGTGCTTTGTAAACAGTTTTTTTAATCTGAATATTTTTCTCTCGAGCGGACGACCGGAATCGAACCGGCATCATCGGCTTGGAAGGCCGAGATAATAACCATTATACGACGTCCGCATATAAATTACGGTGCATAAAATATATCACTTTATGCAAATTTGTCAATATAACTATTTTTTCTTTACTAGAGATGCAAGTACCAAAAAAACCACCAAGGTAACTATGATAGATTCGATATACCACCCGGCTCCGACTGCCATGCCGATTGCCGCCACACTCCAAAAAGATGCCGCCGTAGTCAAACCTTCGACTGAGTCTTTTTTGTGAAAAATTATTCCGGCACCAATAAAACCTATACCGGTCAAAACTTGAGAGGCTACTCTTGCCGGATCTGCCGAGAAAGCATTCAATGACAATATTGTAAACAAAGTTGAACCAATGGAAACAAGTGCAAAAGTTCTAAACCCGGCACTTTTTCCCATATGACGCCTTTGCCAACCTATTAAACCACCGAGAATTGCTGCCAGTAAAATATGCCCAAAAAAAAGTATATAGTCCATAATTGAAAGAATTATTAATTGATGTTAAAGTGACACTAATGTATGTATTTTATCATCAATATGGACCATGTTCAACATTTAAAAAATAATATTGACAATCTCCGCCTGCGCTTTGAAATAATTTCTTATATAAGATTATTCTTTAGCAAAAACAAATTCACGGAAGTCGATACTCCCATAATTGTAAAAGCACCGGGCCAAGCACCAAATTTATCACCAATGAAATTGGATGTTATTGACGAAAAAGGTCAAAATTACAAAGCTTATCTACATACCAGCCCGGAATACAGCATGAAAAAAATGTTAGCCTCTGGCTTTGATAATATATTCAGTATTTGTAAGTGTTTTAGAAACAAAGAAAGTTTTGGTGGACTCCACAATCCGGAATTCACTATGATAGAGTGGTACAGAAAAGAATCTGATATGTTTGCCATTATGGAAGATGTAATTGATCTTTGTCAATTTATTGCCAAAAAAACAGGACTAAAAACTGATATTTTTTCAAATTGGCAAAAAGTGGAAATGAAACAAATTTGGAAAAAATATATTGATGTAAATTTGGGTAACCATCTCGACAAACGTGCAATGATCAAATTGTGTAATAAATTGGGCTACAACGCAAAAGAAGAAGAGAGTTATGAAGAACTTTTTTATCGAATTTTTTTAAATGACATAGAACCCAACCTAAAAGGGGCTCAAATAATTTATAATTACCCGGCACAAATGGCTGCTTTATCCAAGCTGAGTCAAGCCGATCCACGCTATGCTGAAAGATTTGAAGTTTATATTGACAACCTGGAACTTGCCAATGCATTTTCCGAGCTGACTGACTCGATTGAACAGAAAAAACGATTGGAGAAAGAAAAAAAATACAGATTAGATAATAGTATGGATTCTTTTCCGATTGATGGAGAATTTATCCGAGCTTTGGAGTACGGGTTGCCGCCGTGCGCCGGTATAGCCTTGGGAATTGATCGACTGGTTCAAGTATTCTTAGATTGTCAAAACATTGATGATGTGCTAGTATTACCGATGTCAAAAATATTTTAAGTATTATGGTAGTTGTAGAGTTGTAAGTTGGAAAATCTACAAATCAATTACTC
Source organism: Candidatus Magasanikiibacteriota bacterium (assembly GCA_014729395.1). GTDB lineage: Bacteria > Patescibacteriota > Patescibacteriia > Magasanikbacterales > UBA922 > WJJZ01. The sequence continues at coordinate 864 of WJJZ01000007.1, read as the reverse complement.
TATTACCAGCTTTTTTTCTAACTGAAAAATCTATGGGTTCAACAACAGATATTAAAAAAGGGGCGGTTATTCGCCATCAGGGTGATTTATGGGTTGTCACCGGTTTTCAATTTGTTAACCCGGGCAAAGGTTCGGCCTTTACCAAAACGAAAATGAAAAATATTGGCGGCGATAAAACAATTGAAATAACCTACAAGAGTGGAGAAAATATTGATACTGTTCAGGTTCAAAGGCAAAATATGCAATTCCTTTATAAAAACGGAAACATGTATTCTTTTATGAATAAGGATACTTATGAAACTCTTGATGTTGATAGTGATACCATTGGAGAAGATGGCAAATATCTAAAAGAAGGTCTGGAAGTAATTGCAGTTTTACATGAAGGTAATATTGTTGCCATTCAATTACCGATTAAAATCAAATACACTGTTACCCAGTCTCCACCGGCCGTCAAAGGTGATACGGCCAGTGGTAATGTTACCAAAGAAGTTACGCTTGACAATGGACTAAAAATCCAAGCGCCAATATTCATAAAAGAAGGAGAGGAAATAATAGTCAATTCTGAAACCGGAGAGTACAGTGGTAGAGCCGGAGAATAAATTTTAAATAAAAAAAATACCTTAAACAAGGTATTTTTATTTTTGTGACCATTATTACCCAAAAACTATATACCGAACACCTCTTTCCAATCATCCTCGGGAGCCAAATCGAATTCAACCGAACCAATCTCATCAAATTGTAATAAAGATTTTTCAACCAGTGGCTCAATATAGCCCTGAGTCACTGAAGCACCGGCCCAACCGTCAACATGAATATTCAATAAAACATAGGCCGTACCGTCTGTTATTTTAAAATAAACTAATG
>WJJZ01000006.1 GCA_014729395.1 Candidatus Magasanikiibacteriota bacterium | reverse complement strand
TCTTCTGGAAATTTCTGAGTTAAACGATAAATTAATTTGGTAAATTCTACAGTTCGTTTCCAGACTAATAAATCATGATAATCTTGCATACTATCCTAGCCTTTCCGGCTTTTCAGGCCTCTCTAGCTTTTTCTAGCTTTTTAAAAAATTATTTTAATTTCCTCCTCGAGTTCTATACCAAATTTACTATACACTTTTTCTTTTATTTTCTCAATTAATGTCAAGATGTCACTTGCAGTAGCATCTCCGGTATTTACAATAAAATTAGCATGCTTTTCGCTCACTTTAGCCCCGCCAACCTTCTCTCCCTTCATTCCCACAGCTTCAATCAACCAACCGGCCGGAATTATGCCTTTTTGAATGAATTCTTCTGGAATTTCTAAATTACTGATCTCCGATCTCCGATCTCCGATCTCAAAATTCTTAAATATACACCCACTCGAAGCATATCCTTGTGGTTGCGACTCATTTCTTTTTTTAATATATTCCAAAGCCTGCTTCATTTTATTTTTTTCACTACCCTTTTCAAGTTTCAACCAAACTCGTAAGACTATATCATTATTATGCTTAAAAATACTGTCACGATAACCAAACTCACATTCCTGATTTGTTATCTCCAGCACCTCACCATCACGAAAAACCTCTACATTCTCCACATTATCTTTCATTTCTCCACCCATAGCTCCGGCATTACCACGAACGGCTCCACCAATCGTGCCCGGAATCCCGATCGCCCACTCAAACCCGGTCAAGCCGGCGTCAATTGATTTGCGAGCCACGTCCACCATACTACACCCGGAACTCGCTATCGCATACTGATCTCTAATCTCCAGTCTCCGATCTCCAGTCTTCAAGACGACCCCCTCAAATCCCTCATCACCCACAATCAAATTACTCCCCCCACCGATCAGCAGGTACTCCACCCCTTCGCCTTGTAAATATTTCAAAAGCTCCACCAATTTATCCGTATTATCAATAATCACAAAATAGCGAGCCGGTCCGCCCACTTTCATTGTCAGATGCTTTGACAAAGGTTCTTTTAGTTTTACTTTGCCAAAGTTTTTTAGTTGTTGGTACAATTTATCCATACTTAAAAGGTAATAGCGACGAGAGACTGGTGAATGGAGATTATAGATTGGTTAATCACCAGTCACCAGTCTTTAGTCATCCAACCCACCTACCATTGCAATTAGCCTAATCTTACGCTATAATCCCCCACATGCAAGAGATAGAAAATAAGCTAAAAATTAATCCGGTTGTCTACATAACCCGAGATATTGAGCGGGCTACTGGCCTTGATCTTGATACCCCCGGTTATTTTATTATTACAAATTTTTCTTCCTTTGCCAAGCAGCTAAAGCAAGACCGAACAAATATTTTACTCATAGAAAATGAAGAAATTTTAGACACCTGGCAGTTGATGCAAAATCCGAAAGTAATTGATTTTATCTCTGGATTGGACAAACCAAATATATTGGTATTTAAAAATACAACCCAAATAGAAAAAATTTGCAAAGAGCAGAATTGGAAACTACTCAATCCCCCATCAGAAACCGCAAGTAAAATTGAAGAAAAAATACCTCAACTGGAATGGCTGGGTGATTTGAAAAAATACTTACCGGGCTATGAAGTTTTACAGTGTAAAGATATAGAATTTAAAAACAAAAAATTCATACTACAATTTAATAGATCCCACACCGGTAGTGGTACAATTTTGATAGAATCGGCCGAACAACTTAAAGAAATAAAAAATAAATTTCCCAATCGTGAAGCCCGGGTAGCTAATTACATTGAAGGACCGATTTTTACAAATAATAATATTACCGCGGGAGATAAAATTTTACTAGGCAATATTAGTTACCAGATCACCGGACTACAACCGTTTACCGACAGAAAATTTGCCACTATTGGCAACGACTGGGGTGTCGTTAGAAAAATTTTATCGGACGAACAAATTGAAGAATATAAAAAACAAGCTCGTGAAATTGGTGAAAAACTGATAAAGGACGGCTGGAAAGGCGCCTATGGAATTGATGTGGTAATGGAAGCAAGCACCGGAAAAATGTATTTACTGGAAGTCAATGCCAGGCAACCGGCGTCAATGAGTTATGAATCTACTCTGCAACAATTAGAAACAACCAACAACGAAATATCTTCTTTTGAGGCTCACTTGGCTGCTTTGTTAGATATTGATTTGAGTGATTATGAGCTGGTTGAAATTGACAATGGCGCACAAATAATTCAGAGAGTTACTAAAGACATACAAACACTTCCGGATATAAATTTAAAAAATAATGTCGATTTTAAGACTATAAAATATAAAAATAAAAAACTTGGCAATGATCTTTTGAGGATACAAATGCCATACTCAATTATCAAGAAACACAACGAACTAAATATATGCGGAAAACAGATGATTGATTTTATTACCACCACAAAAGATGGTAAAACTTGGGATAATGACCGCGGTGGAATAATTGCAATAAAAAATAATAAAATATTACTTATTGAAAGACATAAATTTGGAAGACATTTCTTTTCACTACCGGGTGGAACTGCCCACAAAGATGAAAAAATATTACAAACAGCAAAGAGAGAAGGTAAAGAAGAAACTAATCTAATCTATGATATACCGGAGCAAACACCAATACACATAAACGTAACCGGAAGAAACGAGTATTACTTTTTTGTAAAAAATATCAGTGGTAAAACCACACTTGGTGAAGAAGAATCGGAAAGAAACTGTCCTAATAACTCTTATGAACTAAAATGGGTTGATTTGGATGAATTGGAAAAAATTAATTTAAAACCGGACGGTATTGCCAAAATAATTTTGCAAAAAATATAAAAATATGATCAGCATGTCATTCCCGCGAAGGCGGGAATCTAGGAAAACGGACTTCGTATACTGGATTCCCGCCTTCGCGGGAATGACATTGGTTGAGCTTATACGGATGGGGACGGGAATGGCACGTTTAAAGCATTTAAATTAGTTTTACTTATAATTCAAATAAATGAAAACAGTCACACTATCCAAACCGGCTCTAAAAGTTATCCAAGACTATCTAAAACTCCCCTTCAAAAACAAGGATGTGTCTTGTCCATATTTTAATAATCGAAAAACAAATGTCCGCGCAGCCTTGAGAGTTTTAATAGGGAAAGGCTCTGTAAAAGATATCATGGAAGAAACCAAGATAATTTCTTTACGAGAAAAGGTTGATCTAAGGAATTGGAATAATGAAGAAATAAAAAAATTTCTAGTGGATCATAATTTAGGTATTGATTGTTCCGGTTTTGTTTATTATGTATTGGATAGAGAACTGAAAGCCCAACGTAAAGGCGGAATTAAAAAACATATCAAATTTCCAAACATAAAAAATCCCATTCGCAAATTAATCGCCAAAATTAGAACAGTGGAAAACACCGGTGTAAAAACTTTATCACACGAAGCTAATAGCAAGACAGTTGAAATAAAACAAGTAAAGCCGGGAGACTTTATTAGTATTTTAAAAGCCGGTGAAAAAAGTGACCGTGACCATGTCTTGGTAATCCACCGGGTTGATTATGAGAATAATAAACCCAAAACTCTTTACTATACACATTCCTTAAGTTGGCGAAGTGATGGAAAATATGACCACGGAGTAAGGCAAGGTAAAATCGAAATTACAGACCTAAACAAAAAAATCACAGACCAAAACTGGATTGAGCATAAAAAAACAGGAAAAGATAATGAGACTTATTTGCGGGCAAAAAATTCCAAAGAATGTGAGATTAGAAGATTGAAATAATTATTTTCTAAACAAATCAAAAAAAAGACTGATAGCATACCAGCTAAGCGCCGGTATGTTTTTTAATTTTAGTATTACTTTTGTTAAGCCTTTCTTTTTCGTCATATTGTCACAAAACTGATTCAAAAAACCTTCCTTTTCTTTTTCAATCAAATTATACAAAGCGTGAAAAGATCTATCAGATTTCATCCTATTCCAGAGAGCTCTATATAGCTGCTGCCTTCTATAATATGAAATCAAATGATTAAATTTATTCATCTCTTTAAGATAGCTGTTCAAAATATTTTTTTCACCTTCCAAATATTTTGGAATTAATCTAGCCGCCACTTTACCGGAAATAATTGAACCCTTGATACCATCGGCAGCAAAGGCACCGCAAAAACCGGCCGCATCCCCTATCAAAATACTATTGCCGTCATACAGATCGGGTAATACTCCCCCAATTGGAATTGAATGAGCAAAAGTATGTATTGGATTTTTATGTTCTTCATCAATTTTTATTATTTTTTCATCTTTTAATTTGTTGATAAATTTTTCCAACAAGTGAATTTTATCCTTGTCTTTTTCCAACTTGGCAAGACCAAGCCGAAAAGCTTTTTTGCCATTAACAATTGTTGGCGACAGCCAGCCGCCATAGCCCAAAGAAAATTCACCAAACCAAAAATGATAAACCGTACTTTCGGGGTGTTCGCCCAAATTTATATTTCCATAAAAAACTTTTTCATATCCGACCAGCAATTTTTTATTGGTAGACAAATTTGAATTAACTTTAGCCAATTTTGAATTAACTCCGTCAGCCCCAACGATAAATTTACATCTTAGTTCTTTTTGGCCCGAACCATTTTGGTTATAGATTATTTTAACAGGATAATCATGATCGGGTTCAATTGAATAATCAACAAAACTTGATTCCAATTTTAAATCAACATTGTCGGGTAATGTTTCTGACATGTGTTTCAAAAATTCCGGTGTATCAGTAGAATAAATCCAAGGCTTTTCTGTATGAGAAAAAAAGTATTTATTATAATCCGGAGATACCACACTAATGGTCGTAATATGGTTTGGTAAAAAAGCTTCAACATCGGTAAAATCGGCAAATAAATTTTTGGTCACCTCTGTTATAAGCCCGGTTGACTCAATGGCTGAATTTAATTTACTTTTTCTGTCCAAAATCAAAACTCTATATTTATTTGGTAAATAGTGGGCAAAAGTTAAGCCGGAAAAACCGGCTCCAATTACAACTACATCTACTTCTTTCATATTTTTATATATTATTGGTAAAAATTATATTATCATAGAAATTTTAGAAAAAAAAGACCACCGTCCGAAGACAGTGGTATATGGAGAGAAACGCGAACACCTCTCCTAGCCGTGGTGCTCGTTGTGGCAAATCTCACACCCGCAGCCGGGTATAATTCTGTCACAGATCCAACACCTTTCACCACGGAATAGCGCGCTCACGAGTTTCCAAATTTTTTTCATATTGCACCTCCTTTTGTGTACCCCATTATTAGGGCACCAAACATTTAAGCATATTTTTTGACTTTTGTCAAGTATAAAAAAAACGGATTATATTAATTTGTCAATCCGTTATTTATTTTTCACCATCAGCATATTTACTGACAGGATCGAAGTCAACGACGTTCGAACTCCCCAAATCATTAGTATTTTTAGTATCTTCTTTTTTATTTGGTATAATTCTTTCGCCGTATTTACACATATCCCCCCAATAAGCTTTGCAAGCCTCAAACTTTTTATTAAAAGGACAATTATTCATTCTTGGGCATTCAAGACAGATCTTTTCGTGCTCATCATTTTTTTTAAAGCTTACTCTTTTTATTTTACCTACCTGTACCGACTCACGCCAACACTCGTGACAGACTCTTTCCGTTTCGAGAACCAAGCGGCCACATCTACATTTTTTCATCTGCACCTCCTTGTGTTTTTTAGGGTCAATTTCACTAAATCATATTTTATTGATTTTTTCAAGTAAATTTGCTAAAATTTACTGGTAAATATGCATATTCCTGCCGAAACTTTAGAACCCTTGCGCACGGCCATTACATATGGTCTTGTTTCTTGTGCTGTCAGCTTCCTATGGGCGCCTTTTTTGATAAAAATTTTATATAAATACAAAATCACAAGAAATCCGGAATATGATGCCACTTTGGCTATGGGGGCAAGAAAAAGTAAAAGTGGCGTACCGATAATGGGTGGACTTCTCGTGGTAATAACAGTAGCGGTAATAACCCTCTTATTTAATTGGGAGCGACAATTTACCTGGGTACCGATCGGCGTGATGCTTATGGCGGCTTTTTTGGGTGGATTAGACGATATTTTAAATATCTACGGACACAAACGCAGATCAAGAAAATTTAAACACGTTCTAAGGCTTATAAAAGTCCACAAAGATTGGAAACAAAGAGTCTGGTTGGCGATTACTTTACCTTGGACAATTTTCAAGCGAGGATCTCTCTGGCTTGGTTCACACCCGGGCAAAGGTGTACATGTCCATGAAAAATTAATTTTACAATTTGCAGCCGGAGCTGTGGCCGCCTGGTGGATCTATTACAAACTGGGAGAACACTGGCGCGATATTTATATTCCCTTTGATGGTTTTGTGAGTATCGGCTGGCTGATTATTCCGCTTATTATTTTATTTGTAATGTTTACGGCTAACGCTGTTAATGTAGCCGACGGTATGGATGGATTGGCGGGTGGGTCGCTTCTCATTACTTTTGCCGCCCTTACGGTTTTGAGTTGGCTGGAAGGCTTTCATGCGATTGCGGTTTTAAACTCAACCGCGGTTGGGGCACTTCTAACTTATACATATTTTAATATTAAGCCGGCCAGATTTCAGATGGGTGATGTTGGCTCTCTTGGCCTTGGTGCACTACTTGCCATCAATACAATTGTTTTGAATAAAATGCTCTTACTCCCCTTTTTGGGATTTATTTTCTATATTGAATTAGTGTCCGTTATTATCCAGATACTGGGTCGATACACACTGGGCAGACGAATTTTCAAAATGGCACCGCTTCACCACCACTTTGAATTGCGCGGCTGGAGTGAAGAAAAAACCGTTATGCGTTTTTGGATAATCCATGCGGCGTTTGTGTTGGTGGGTCTGTGGATTGCGCTCTATTAAGCACTAGATCCAAACAAACCAAAATATAAATTAAAAAACATGGTAATTTGTAAATAGTTATCGGTAATTACTAACTAAGCTTGTTTAGGAAAAAGAGCTTGTCAATTACAAATTACTAATTACAAATTACTAATTACCTAGTGTGAGTAAATATCTATCCTGGAATACAAAAAAAATTGATGACTTCTCTAACCAAACTATCAATAACCTCTACAACGAGGGTTATGTTTTTACTAGAATTGGCAGAGGTGTAATGAACCAGACCCGAAGTGTAAGAATTGATCTGGATGAGTTTGAATTGAGTAGTGAAAATAGGCGTATTTTGAAGAAGACTGGAGATTGGAGACTGGAGATTGGAGACTTACCATACGAAGATTATGCTTGGCAGATTGGTAAAATGGCTAAAGATTTTTATGATGAAAAATTCGGCAAAGGAATTTTTAGTGCCAATAAAGTGAAAGAATTGATGACCACGAACAAGGGAAACTTTAATACATTGTTTGCATACGTCATTCCGAGCCCTGTCCCGAACGAAGTGAGGGACCTGGGCGAGGAATCCCGTCGGTCTACCGCCATCACTAATAGCAACACCATAGGCTACTGCATAGCACTGGAGACAAACAAAATCATCCATTACAGTTACCCTTTCTACCAGTTACAAATCTCCAATCACCGGTTACCCAACGTTGGTATGGGCATGATGCTAAAAGCCATTCTGTACGCCAAAGAAAATAACAAAAAATATATCTACCTGGGATCAGCTCAAAGGCCGGGTGATAAATATAAATTGCAATTCAAAGGACTGGAATGGTTTGATGGTGATAAATGGAGTGATGATTTGGGGGGGTTGAAAAAAAACCTAAAAGAGTAAGTATGTACAAAAATAAGAATGGAATGATTACATTTTTGGGGCTTGATTTTATGTTTGATAGCAATGATAAACTTTTTTTTATTGAAGCAAACAGTGATCCGGGTTTGATGCGCTTTTTTAAAAAGAAATATAAAAACTGCAAACCTCTTGAGCTTCTGATAAACAAAACCAAAGAATATCCTGAAAAGAAAATTATTAATGTAGTTTCAAAATACTTGGATAAAAAAAGTAAAAATACAAAGTATGTGCATAATTTTTTATCAAAAAAATTGGATGATAATAAATATGAATATTATACAATAGATACTGTTAATGAAAAAAATCTACAAACTGCTTATGAACATATAATGAAAAATAAAAAATATATTGTTTATACGCCATATATACAACTAAAAGAAAAATTAGCTAGGCATACGGAAATCCCTGTAATAAATCCTTATTCAATTAGTAATATTTGTATAAATAAATCGTTTTTATATCAGTCCCTGCACCAATCAAAGTATTACAATATTCCAAAGACTTTTTCGTTCAACGATCTAAACGATGCATATGAATTTATGAAAGACAACCAATACGATGAATACATAATAAAACCGAATAAAGGATATGGCGGGAAAAAAATTTTTTTTATAAAAAAAATAAAAGATTTGGATAAAATAAAATTAGAAGGTGATAATTGGTTAATACAAGAGAAAATTCACCAAAATCTCCGCAAAAAAAGATATTGGGACTGCAGGACATACACGCTGCAAGGAAAATATATTGCCGGACTAATGCGAGTCTCAAGACAACCAGTAGTAAATATTTCACAAAAAGGAAAAGTAGAAGCCATCCCCGATGAATACATAAACATACTCAAAAAAGCCTCAGAGGAAGTTGTGAAAAACATCATTGAGACAGCATCAAAGAATTAATAAGCTAACAAAAGAGTTGATATAAAAATATCCACATTATCGTAATCTGCGAGGGCTACTACGCATAAAACCTAAACAGAAAAAATGGAAAATTAAATTATTATGAAAGATATAAAAATACATCATATACATTTTATCGGAATTTGCGGTGTTGCAATGAGTGCGCTTGCTATTGCTATGCAAAAAGCCGGCTACAAAGTAACCGGATCTGACAAAGGCTTTTTCCCTCCGGTATCAACCCACTTGATAAAACATAAAATAAATTTTTATCCCGGCTGGCATGTAGATAAAATGACCCATTCGACAAGCTCATGGCCTGCCGGCAAAGGCGATCCTGATTTGGTAGTGGTTGGTAATGTAGCCGGATCCAAAAATCCGGAATGGCAATATGTCCAAGAAAAAAAACTGAAATACGTTTCTTATCCGGGATTACTAAAAGAATTTTATATAAAGAAAAACTCTATTGTTTGTGCCGGCACATATGGCAAAACCACCACCTCCTCCCTGCTTTCATATATCTTAAAGCAAGTTGAATTTGAACCAAGCTACATGTTTGGCGGACTTTGTGTTGACGAAAATTTTTTATCAGCCGAGATAAATGATGGCGACTGGTCGGTAATGGAAGGTGATGAATATAAAACCGCTCGCTGGGACATGAGCCCAAAATTCAGCCACTACTCCCCCACTCACCTGCTTTTAACAGGTTTGCAATGGGACCATGCCGATATTTATCCCACTGAAAAAGAGTATTTTGCAGCATTTGATAAATTATTCAAGTCAATACCGGAAGGTGGGCTAATTGTTATGTCCGAAAACATAAATAATCTCCAATCACCAGTCTCCGGTCTCAAAACCTATGGAAAAAAACAAAACGCTGACTATAAGTACTATGATATAAACCAAACCAAACAAGGAATCACTTTTAAAATCCACAACAAAAACAAAACTTACCAAATCCAAAGCGATATGCTCGGCGAATATATGGCAGAAAATATTACGGGTTGTTTTGCTATGGCAAGAGAAATCGGTATCCCGGCTGAATCAATAGTAGAAAATATAAAAAAATTCCCGGGCCTTAAACGTCGTCTGGAAAAAAGATATTCCGGCAGCATAGATATTTATGACGACATTGCCCACTCCCCGGCTAAAGCAAGTTTTACATTGGAAAATTTACGAAAAATATATAATAAAAAAATAATAGCTGTTTTTGAACCAAACACCGGTAACCGCCAAGTAGAATCAGCCCCGAGCTACAAAAACGCTTTTAAGAATGCCGATGAAGTCATAATTCCAAGACTGACAAAAATAAAAAAAGATCCGACTAAGCCGGAACCATATGATGGAGAAAATCTAACAGAAGTAATTTCCGAGACTCACAAGAATACCAAACATATTGAAGGTGATAATGAACTGGTAGAATATATTTATAAAAGCACAACCAGTGGCGACGTGGTGGTATTCTTAGGTAGTCATGGTTTTAGAGGAATGATAGACGAGTTGATTGCAAAATATTAAGAGCCTTTCAAGCCTTTTTGGCTTTTCAGGCATTTTGAGCCTTTTATTATTTTCCCTCGTCAATAATTTCAACTTTAACGTCACTTCCTTCAATTTCATTAACTACCAAAGTAATCCCACACATATCACACTCAATCACTTGACCTTTTTCCAAGTCAGGATAATTATCTAAATTAACTTCATTTTTGCACTCTGGACAAATTAGCTTCATAAATATTATATTAATATTACAAGTGTTAATATTACAAGTGAAATATATAATATCAAAATAAATTTTACTTTACAAGAGAATAACCATCTCTTGTCATTACCGCCCCCTACAGACCAAACTAAATCATTGTCATTCCCGTCCCCACCTACGTGAGGATAAACTCCGGCGGGAATCCAGGAAACAAAGTTATAGATTCCCGCTGAAGTTTACCCTCGTGTAGACGGGGGCGGGAATGACATACTAAAAAAATTTATGAAAACCCCACAAATTTCTCACCCCAAATTGGCTAATAAACTAAAAATTAGTCAGCTCTATCTAAAAAGAGAAGATCAGCACAAGTATGACTCTCACAAAGGTAGATCCATACCGCACATGATTAAGACCCATCATGAAGAAGGTTGGGATGATTTTGTAATTTCTTCATCAGGCAATGCGGCTATAGCGGCCATAAAATATATAACCAATCATAATAAAAATAATGACAAAAAATTATACTTAGCTGTCTTTGTGGGCAAAAAAATTGATCCTAAAAAATTAAAGACTTTATCAGAACTGGCCTTATTGGATGACGGCATTACGATTGAACAGGTGGAAAAACCTAAACAAACCGCTTTTCAGCTGGATAAATACGAAAAAGCCAAATATCTGCGCCAATCCACAGATGAATCGGCTCTTTTTGGTTATAACTCTCTGGCTGAAGAATTGGACAAAATAGAAAACCTACAGGCAATTTTTATTCCTACATCTTCCGGGACTACGGCCGAGGCTTTGGGAGTGGCTTTTAAAGATCTAAAAAATAATCCGCAAATCCATATTGTCCAAACAGAATACTGTCACCCAATAGCCTGCAAATTTGATAATGATTTTATTGATAAAAAAGAAATTTCCATTGCCGGAGCAATTGTTGATAGAGTTGCTCACAGAAAAAATGAAGTGATTGAAGTTATAAAAAATTCCGGGGGTTCGGGCTGGGTGGTAAATGATGACGATATAAAACAAGCGCAAGAACTAGTCCAAAAAACTACCGATATTCACATTTCACCAAATTCGGCCTTATCAATTGCCGGACTAAAAAAAGCCTGCTTACAAGGCTGGAAGTTCGAGGGGGAGGTGTGTTGTTTGATTACCGGGCGATAATATGTTTCATAGATTAAAATATAATATAAAAATACCTCTAATTATTTCCATCTTTTGTACAGCCATGTATACCCTCTTGGGCTATTTATTGTACAATATCAATGTTGTGCAGGTATTAGGATCTTCAAACATAAAACCCATCGATAATGCCCATTTTTTGAATATATTTTTTTTGGAAATAAAAATACATTTTCACCAGTTAATTTTCTTTCCATACAGACTATCTGACGGCCTTTGTGGTATCTACACGTGGATTGGTTTTATCGGAGCACTTATATACTGTCTAACCGTATCTACAATAATATTAACACTACTAATAAACAAAATTAAAGGTGCTCTGGTGTACTCATTTATACTATTATTTGTTTCTATTTGGTTTTCCACAAGTGCAACGAGTAATATTCTTCCAAAACTATGCTGTCTCAATCATTCTGATTCTTACCCTGAAACATACATAGATTTATCTACCATGATTACTATTCTTGGTAGTCAAGAAAGTGGACTGCCGTTTAACACAGACTATTCTTCAATTCAAAATCTTAAACCGTACGAATCAATTACTAGAGGCTCTATTTTTCCCTGGAATGAAAAGTACTTTTCAGAAATAGCAAGATTTTACTGCAGAGGGAAGAACTAAGTCCTAAAGTTTTTAATAAAATCCAATCTATCGGATTTAAAAAAGCCTATTAATAAGGCTGGGATTTTTTGAGGTGGCGCTGTGTTGTTTGATTACCGGGCGATAGAATAAAAAACCCCACAGATAAGCTCTTTTCATCAGGTTCGGTTGGTACGAATGTGAACCTATGTTTGTGATGAATCAATACTTATTACTGTGGGGGACAAAAAACATTGTCGGTGGTCATGTTGCACCTCCTTTCAAATGTACCGTCCACACAATATCATAAAAAAACTTGAAATAAAACGCCATTAATAAAAAAATCAACAAATTTATAAAGCTATGTTTATGATGATGGTTAACACCACCTTTCCCCCTTTGTTTAAAACACCTCTTTTTGATATAGTATACATACTATAGATAATTAAAATATAAAATGAAATTTAGTCAAAAATCATCGACTTATTCATATCACTGAAACTCACTTTATCAAAGGAGGGAATCCACAATGAAAAAAACAGGGCAAGATCAAGATCTTTTAGAACGTAAGTTAGATAATATAGGAAGGGTAATACATAGGATAGCACCGGGAGTATTCTATATATCTGTAGGAAGAGGAGGGAGAAGGGATAAGTATCTAGAAACTATCTTAAAACAGAAAGGTAAAAAACATTTTACTGGTCGAAAAAGTGCAAGAAAGCAGAATGGTCAGGATTAAACAGTTTCATTATTCCGCTAAACAACCTCTACTGTATATAAATAAACATATGGTAGAGGTTTTTATAAACAAAAAACGACAACCTCCCTTACAGGATATCTTATAAAACCTTCATAGATTCCATCCAGACCAAATCTACCCAACCAAATCGGATTACTCGAATATTCATATCTAAAACTTTCTATCAGACTACCAACCAATCCATGCTTTATTGGATTTTTTAGTATGTAGTTAAAATGCGTCCAGAAATCTCGCTTATCGCGGATGCAGTAGTCCCAATATTGGTACCAAATTTTACGGCCGGGAGTCCGATCCAGTCGATTTATCTCTTTAGAAGTAATAGAGTGAAGTCGGCGAACAAAACAAGTTAGTTTTTCTCTACGCTTATCGTAAGGGATGGCAAACGCAAGTTTGCCATCAGACGAGCTTGCGCTCGTCGTCCCTTCCGGGTGTTTTAATAAAAATAGCAAGTGATAATGATTATCCAAGACTACCCAACTAAGAATACCAATATCCATATCTTTAGATAATTCACCTATTTTCGTTTTTAAAATCTTCTTCCTCCCTCCTCTAAAATACTTAAAACCTTTATAACACCTCGCTGTCAAAAAATAACAATGACCACTATAAATATGAAGTGGTCGATGGATATTTCTATTTTTGGTTTTATATAATTCCATGATTTAAGCCCTAACAACACTAACAATATTATGCCCTTTTTCAACATCACTCGTCTCACCTTTCCTACTATAATATTGTTCCTCCAAAACAAAACCGGCAGCTTCAAACAATTCTTTCAACTCTTCCGGCATAAATCCATAATAATATCTCTCTCCTAAAATACCCCCTTCGGAATTCATCCATGGTACAAAAAAATCGGCCTCGGTCCCCTCTTTTATTTTCCACTTTCCTTTTTCTATAGTTTTCTTGGCACTCTTAGAAAACAAATTCCAATTAGTAAAAATTATTCTGCCTCCGGGTTTTAAAACTCTTTTCATTTCTCGCAAAGCATCCAACCTACTTACTCTGCTTGGCAGGTGATGAAAAGTGGCAATGCAATATATTACATCAAATTCACTATCTTCAAATGGCAAACTCCTCATTTCTGCCATAATAAATTTACCGGACGGATATTTTTTTCTGGCATTTTCAAGCTGCTTTTCACTCTGGTCAACTCCAACATAATCAATGGACAAATCTGCGAAAAGCTGGTAAAGTCTACCACTGCCACAACCCAGGTCTAACACTCTATAGCCATCTTTGCTATACTTAACCAGTGATTTTAAGTCATCCCAAATAAACTTGCGGGTTTGGGCAAAAGGCAAAGCTATAATATCGTAAACTTGTTTGTTTTGTTCAATTAATTTTTCATCATCAATCATATTAATATAAACTCCCCCGAAAAAATTATTTTGAAAATTATTACCAAAAAGCCGAGAAATAAGGCTGAATTTGATGATGCGAGAAGAAAAGTCTGCAGTAAACTAAAAATTCCACAAATTTCCAACCGCAATCTCTTAAAAGCCTATCAGAATTTAGTAAAAAAGAAAAGAGTTGAGCCAAATAAACAGCTTGAATTTTTTATGCGTAAAGCAAATATTAGAACTCTTTCCGGTGTAGCTATTGTCACCTCTCTCACAAAACCCCACCCCTGTCCGGGCAATTGTATATATTGTCCTGACGAAATAAAAATGCCAAAAAGCTATCTAGCAACAGAGCCAGCTGCCGCCCGAGCTTTGGCTTTAAAATTTGACCCATACAGACAAATGCAAAAAAGAATTGAGATGCTGGCGCGCAGCGGCCACCCGACTGATAAAATAGAATATATCGTAAAAGGCGGTACCTGGAACGCTTATCCGCTGAAATATCAATATTGGTTTGTTTTAGAATCTTTCAAAGCTTGTAACAATCTCAGCAGAAAAAAAAAGACCTCAACTACTCAACAATATAACAATATAACAATTGAAAAATTAAAAAAACAATTAAAAATTGAACAGAACTATAACGATAAACATGCCAAGCACAAAATCATTGGCCTCACACTTGAAACCAGACCTGACGCAATTACAGCCAAGACTATCTATGATATGAGGATACAGGGCTGCACCAGAATTGAACTTGGTTTACAGGCACCTGACGACAAAATTTTAAAATTAATAAGGCGTGGCCACACAGTGGAACAATTTAAAAAAGCCATTCTCCTCCTCCGACAGACCGGCTTTAAAGTTGACCTACACTTTATGCCTGATTTACCTGGTACCACAGCAAATCACGACGTTGAAATGTATAAACTGTTATTTTCTGACCCCGGCTTCAAGCCTGATATGGTAAAAATTTATCCTTGTACAGTGATAAAAACCGCGAAATTATACAATTGGTATAAATCCGGCAAATACAAACCATACAGCGATAAAAAATTATTTGAAGCTCTGATTGAAATAAAAACAAATACACCGCGTTATTGCCGAATTTCCAGACTAATTCGCGACATTCCCACTACTGACATCAAGGCGGGAAATTTAGTGACAAATTTACGTGAAGAATTAAAAAAAGAAATGGATAAACGTGGATTAAAATGCAGGTGCTTGCGTTGTCGGGAGGTTGGACATAGCACAACAACACTTCAGCACAACAACACTTCAGCAACCCATCTTTTTGTAGATGAATATGAAACTGTCGGTGGGGATGAATATTTTATCAGTTTTGAAGATAAAAAAAGGCAAACCGTTTTTGGATTTTTGAGATTACGACTACCTAACTTTGATAATTCAGCCGACTTAGATAACTTGTATAAATTGATGCCCGAGATTAAAGACTGTGCCTTTATCCGTGAGTTGCATGTCTATGGCCAGCTGGTTGGAATAGGAAAGCAAGATAATAAAGCAACACAACACAAAGGTATGGGTAAAAAATTGGTTAGCCGGGCGGAAAAAATCGCTAAAAAAGCGGGCTTTACTAAAATTGCGGTCATTTCCGGAGTTGGAGTACGAAATTATTACCGAAAATTGGGTTATAAAAAACAGGGTACCTATATGGTCAAAAAGATTTGATTTGGTATAATAAACGGTGAATAAAATCATCTAAAGTCCCAGTATGTCATTCCCGCGAAGGCGGGAATCTATAATCTTGTTTCCTGGATTCCCGCCGTAGTTTATCCTCACGTAGGTGGGGACGGGAATGACAAAGATAACAAGCTAGATATTTATCAGTTTAAAATATACTATTTACAACCTATTAATTTAACACTCACAAACAATATGAAATTACCCGAAGGATCAATTATTGCTTCCGGACCTGTCATAATTGAAAACGGCAAAGTTTTACTTAATAAGGAGCAAAAAGATTATGGTGTTACTCCCTGGTTTTTTCCCGGTGGTGAGGTGGAAGATTTCGACTCTAGCTTGGAAGATGCTTGTCGCCGCGAAGTAAAAGAAGAAATGGGTATTGACGTGGAAATTATTAAACCTCTCAAACCTGTCATGCTCCATAAAGATGATAAGGTTATCGTCCTAATTCACTATCTGACAAAAAGAATTGGTGAGGTAACGCCCGGAGAAAATATAGTAGAATGGGATTGGCACGATATTAATGATCTGCCAGAAGATTGTGCGGAAAATGTTTATGAAGTAATTAAAGAATTGCAATAAATTTGTATGAAAGAGCAAAAATCAGAATACCAAAACTCAGCTATTGAAAACAAAAAAGAAAGGGATAACTCCGAAGCGATAAAATCTCTCTATCGTGGTGTTTGGGCAAAAAAATTAGTCAATGGG
This sequence comes from Candidatus Magasanikiibacteriota bacterium, assembly GCA_014729395.1. GTDB lineage: Bacteria > Patescibacteriota > Patescibacteriia > Magasanikbacterales > UBA922 > WJJZ01. The sequence goes on along the minus strand of WJJZ01000006.1, from coordinate 90,531 downwards.
GAAAAATTACCTATTGGCGGGTCATTATTCAACAACCAGGAACTAACTCTGAAACTTGAATTGGATTTTGATACTTTTGAAGAACAACTTGAAAGTTTTACTGAAGAAAATATTAAAAACGTGTACGAACAAAATAAAAATCTTGTAATAAGTTGGTTAGATAAAGTCGGCTCTGATGTTGACCCTTATACATACTTTCTCTGTTATCAAGTTCAACAAAAAATACACAAACTTTTGGAGGTTGTGCCAAACACACTTGAACATTCTACTAAAAGAGAAAAAAAATATTCGAATCAGAATATACCGAAATTATCGGAATTGAAAGGAATAAGTGAATGCGGAGAAAGAGCCGCTCTAGGGCAATATCTCTTTCAAAGAGTTGGTGTTGAATCAGCCTATGTGAGTGGTATATGTATGAAAAATGCAAAAGATGTGGATGAATTTCCAGATAATCACAGCTTCATCGTCTTTAAAAACCCCACAAACACAAACTCCAGTCTAATTTTTGATATTGCCAGACCACGTACACCAGATAAAAATGTTCCAAGAATTTTAGAAACAGATGTGCCTTTTACGTATGATTTATTAAAAAATGAAAAAGACTTATTAGTTGAATCAACAGAGGTTTTACAGGGAGGTAAGCTTTGGTTTGGAGTTGGTAAAAATGTGGCAGGCCACCATGAAACGCTTAAAAAAGATAATAAATCAAAATAAACTTATCATAACCTAATTTTGTCTCGTGATACGTGTATCCTGAATCGTGTCCTATGATCTACAAAAGCCTAGAATTTAAATAACTTAGCCAACCTATCTAACTCAGTTAACTTAGAAAACTTAGTATTTTATGAACAAACTAAAACTTGATGAATTTGACCCAATAATTAAAGAAACTATAAAAAATGAACTTCATCGCCAAGAGACCGGACTGGAATTAATACCTTCGGAAAATTTCGTTTCTCCGGCAGTTTTGGAAGCCCTGGGTTCCATTTTAACCAATAAATATTCAGAAGGTTACCCGGGCAAAAGATATTATGGCGGCTGTCATTTTATAGATGATGCCGAGCAACTCGCTATAGACAGAGCCAAAAAATTATTTGATGCTGAGCATGTCAATGTCCAGCCACTCTCCGGTGCACCGGCCAATATCGCTACTTACTTTGCCCTACTGGAGCCCGGTGACACTATCCTGGGAATGGATCTCTCACATGGTGGACACTTAACTCATGGCCACCCGGTAACATATATTGCTAAAATATTTAATTTTAATCGATACAAAACCGACCTACATGGATTAATAGATCTTGAGTATCTGCGCGAAGAGGCTCACAGAACTAAACCAAAACTTATCTTGGTTGGTTACAGTGCCTATTCGAGAGAAATTGATTATAAAAAAATTAAAGAGATAGCTGATGAAGTAGGGGCTATGACCATGGCAGATATTGCCCATATTGCCGGTCTTATCGCCGCCGGAGAGATGAATAATCCTGTCCCTATTTTTGATGTCGTTACAACCACCACCCACAAGACTTTGCGTGGCCCAAGAGGCGGTATGATAATGTGCAAAGAAAAATTTGCTAAAAAAATAGACAAGGCGGTCTTCCCCGGTTTTCAAGGCGGCCCGCATGAAAATAATATTGCCGCCAAAGCTGTCGCTTTCAAAGAAGCACTTGAACCGAATTTTAAAGAATACGCTATTCAAATTAAGAAAAATGCCAAAGTCTTGGAGAAAAAATTTAATGAATTCGGATATAAACTGATGTTTGGCGGGACAGATAATCATTTACTACTTGTAGATGTTACCCCCAAAGGTTTAACTGGCAAACAAGCCGAAGCAGCACTGGATAAAGCCGGTATTACGCTTAATAAAAACATGATACCGGATGACCCCAGAAGCCCAATGGATCCATCGGGTATTAGGCTGGGTACTCCCGCAATTACAACCAGGGGTATGAAAGAATCTGAAATGGAAATAGTTGCTAACTTAATTGAAAAAGTCTTAACTAATCATGATGATGAAAATGTACTGGAAACCGTAAAAAAGGAAGTTAAAGAATTAACCGGCCGTTTCCCATTGTATCCTGAATTAGACTGACAAGTATGGAATATAAAAGCAAATCGGAAAAAGAAACCCTGAAAATTGGAGAAAAGATTGCGGCTGATTTGAAGCCCGGTGACATAGTCTTATTACAAGGTGAACTCGGGGTTGGTAAAACCACTCTTACTAAAGGTATTTTAGGTTACTTTAGAATAAAAAATATTGTCAGCCCCACCTTCACAATAATGCAAATTTATCAAATAGCTCAATCAGCTCAACAACCGATTAGAACTTTAGTTCATATTGATACCTACAGATCGGAAGATGAGCAGGAATTAATTGATATTGGGATTAAGGATTATTTGGGTAAAAAAAATAATATTTGCATAATTGAATGGCCGGAAAAAATTGATAATTTAATTAAAAACCAATTCAATTATTTGCGTATTATAATTACTGATATAGGGGCGGGTCAAAGAAAAATAAATGTTGAACAATCCCCAAAACAAAATTTATAATTCTAACAAAAAAATGGTATAATAAACTCAGTTTATTATGCCTCCTAGAAAAAAAACTTCAAAAAATAATTCTAACAAAAAAAGACTGAAGAAAACTCAGCCTAAATTAAAGTCTGTCAAAAGAACAACAAGAAAACGAAAAACAAAAAATTCTAAAAAAAATAAGCCTAAAAAAAAGGTATCAAAAAAAAGTGGAAAAAAAACAAAGAAAACCACTACTAAGCAAAAAAAGAGAAATACTAAAAAAACAAAATCTCGATTTAAAAAAAGTAGGAAAATAAAAACTAAAATGGTGGTTGTCTCAATGCTGGTTAGACTAATAATAGTAGTCTGCATTCTTTTAATACTTAATGCACTGAACTTTTTTTCCAAACCGGAAAATAAATTACCACTTATTAAAATTTTGCAAACAAAAAAAGTGATTGCTACAGCCTACTCTTCTACAATCGGGCAAACCGACTCAACACCATGCATTACTGCGAATGGATATGATCTATGTGAAAATATGGAAGAAAATGTAATCGCAGCTAATTTTCTTCCTTTTGGCACAAAGATAAGAATACCTGAAATTTATGGAGAAAAAATATTAACTGTACAAGATAGAATGAATTCACGTTATGGCAACAACAGAATAGATGTCTGGCAAATTTCCAGAGAAAAAGCTAAAAACTTTGGAGTAAAAGTTATCGAGATAGAGATAGTTGAGGTAGAGTAATGGCCAACGACCAACAGAAATTGATTGCGTTTTAACTTAATCAAAGCCTGTTGGCTGTGAACTGCGAAGTGAATATACACATCCACAATAATCTTGTCTATAAATCCCTTTTTCTTTTACCAACCGTGTCGCCAACTCTTGGCGGCCCTTTTTCTTCCAATCACTCTCAAAAAAATTAACCCCATATTTTTTCCCAACCACCATACCAATCGGATTTATCACGTTGGCATACTTGTTTCTACCACTTGTAAGACTTGTTCCAAAATAGTCAAAATCATTTTTAGCAGCATAGTTAGCAGCTTTTTCCAGTCTCATTTTAAAACAAACCGAACAACGTTTACCACCTTCGGGTTCTTGCTTATAAATTTCTGTCATTTTAAACCATTCCTTTGGATTATACTCTTCTTCTATAAAAGAAATGTTTAGTTCTCTACACAATTTAATAACTTCAATTTTTCGTTTTTCATATTCATTTTCCGGATGAATGTTTGGGTTATAAAAATGAACAGTTAAATCAAACTGCTTTTGCAATTCCTCAAATATGGCTACACTACATGGACCACAACAGACGTGAAGTAAAAACTTTTGTTTCATACTATTTTTTCTTTTTTTTTGTTCTTTCATGTAATCTGTCCACCTGGTTGGAGCTTTTTTAAAATAATTTTTGTCTTTAAGCTCCTCTGGCAAATAAGACTGCTTAACCTCGCCATCATAATCCGGATTATATTTGTAACCTTTTCCATAATTAATTTCTTTCATAAATTTAGTCGGAGCATTTCGAAGGTGTAGCGGTACACCAAGTTCTGATGTTCGTCTAGCGTCCCATGCCGCTTCCTCATAAGCCCGATAAAGCAAATTCGATTTTTTTGACTTAGCGCAATATACTACCGCTTGCGCCAGATGAATACTACATTCCGGATAGCCTAATTTATGACAGGCATCATAAGCAGCATTGGCTTGGATCATTGCCTCCGAATTGGCCATACCAATGTCTTCTGAAGAGAATCTTAAAACTCTTCTGGCTATATACAACGGGTCAGCACCGCCTTCAATCATTCTTGCCAACCAATACAGGGCTGCATTGGCATCGGACCCTCGCATTGATTTATGTAATGCCGAAATTAGATTATAAAATTCCTCGCCTTTTTTATCGAATACTAAATGTGTTCTTTGCAGAGCTTCTTTGATATCAGCTCCAGTTATTTCAACAGAACCAACTTTTCTCCTCCCCCTTTTTAAGGGGGAGGTTGGGAGGGGGTTGCTTTTTGATTTGAAAGCTAACTCTAAACCGTTTAAGGCAGTCCTAGCATCCCCTCCTGCTAGGTCAGCTAACAACTCCACGGCATCTTTTTCAATCCCAATCTTATGTTCCCCCAACCCCCTCTCTTTATCTTCCAAAGCTTGTCTAATTAATTTTACTATATCTGAACTCTCAAGATATTTTAATATAAAAACCCGTGAACGGGAAAGTAAAGCGCCGATTATCTCAAAAGAAGGATTTTCGGTTGTGGCACCAATCAGAGTCACAAGCCCCTTCTCTACATATGGCAAAAGTGCATCTTGTTGAGCTTTATTCCAACGGTGAATTTCGTCTATAAATAAAACAGTTCTTTGTTTATTTTCCTTGAGCAATTCTTCAGCTTCTTTGATAACTTTCTTTAAATCCGCCTTACCACTGGTTACACCTGAAAGCTGAACAAATTTAGACTCTGTCTGGTTGGCTATAATATGCGCAAGGGTGGTTTTACCTACTCCCGGCGGACCCCAAAAAATTATAGAAGTTAACTGATCAGTTTCTACTAATTTTCTAAGCAATTTTCCCTTTCCAACCACATCATCTTGGCCGACAAATTCAGAAAAATTTCTCGGTCTCATCCTGGCTACAAGCGGTGTATTTTTATTAATTGATGACATACAAATACTACAATACCCTAATCGAGATAATATGTAAATTAAAAAAAGCTATGTTATTCCATAGCTTGTCTCTCATGCGATACTTCTCTCCTTTTTTTTATTGATGATTTGATCCGCATTACATATCAAACCGTCTATATCTTCAGCTTTAAGTTTAAAATGAGCTCTTTCGCTGCCGATTGTCCTTCTTATGTCGGCTCCCCCCATTTTTGCATGATAGAACGTTACACCGGCAATATTGGCTTTGTCAAATAAAGCCATATCTAATACAACCTTGATCATTTCTGAATCTTGTAAATTGGCCAGTGTAAAATTAGCGCTTTTAAAAAATGATCTTTTGAAAAGGGCACTTTTGAGACTGGCATTTGAAAAATTTACCCAGCCGCCGGTTGTCTTTACAAACTCCGAATGATCTAAAATTGCATTGCTAAAATCGGCGCCTATCATCTTTGTATGATGAAAATAAACGGTTCCGATTTTTGAATTCTTCAGCCTTGCTCCAGTCAAATTCGATCCTGTAAAATTTGCTACTGTCAAATTTGCATGAGAAAGATCTGCATTTTCCAAATTTACATATTTAAATCGACTGCAAGCCATATTTGAATAGCTCAAGTCGGATCCACTCAAATCTGCATTTGAAAAATCCACCATGGTCAGACGAAAACCCCGTAGGTCCAAACCGGCTAAGTCCACCCCTCTCAAATCCAGGTACTCAAAATTTTGCCTATCTCTTTCTCGATTTACCCATTCATTGAATTCCACAGTTTCTGTATTTCTAAGTAAATCAAGCGCGATGTGTTGTATTTTAGAGAACGCCATTACAGCCTCCTTTTATATAAGTTCATTTGAACATCTTATATTATAGGAAATTCAAGCTAATGTCAATATGTTAAATAAAAATTCTTGAATTTAGGGCTAATTTTATGTAGGTTTAGCCAAAAATCAGGCTATTACTGTCCCTTTAAATTTTTCACCCTTTAGAGATCTCTCTACCTGGGACAAATCAGTCCCTTTTAATATTTTTACTTTAAGACCCAATTTTTGCGCTTCACGAGAGGCAATCGGATCAAAAGGCTTATTTGCACCTGCCTCCCATTTATAACCTACGATATCACGCCTAAAAGTCTTCCAATCTATTTCTTCTATTTTTTTGGCAGTTTTATATTTATTTGGATCCTTATCATACACATACTCAATATTTGATAAGTTGATCAATTCTTTGGCGCCATAAGCTTTTGCAAGTAAGACCGCATCTTTATCAGTAGAACAGCCCGGTTTCCAGCCGGAGGCAATTATTATTGGTTTGTTGGTTTTAATTTTAAATCTCGGATCAGTTACCACATCTTTGTAAGAATAATTTTTAAAAAGATGTTTAACAAATTGAGCATTTAAAATGGTACAATGTATACCAATCCAATCAAGTTCTTCATTCGTCATCTTTATTACCCCCTTGCCGGCTTCTTGGTATTGTCTGGCTGTGGCTCCTCCGCCAATTACCAAAATAAATTTTTCACCTTTTTTAACATGTTTTAAAATCAAATTTCTAAACTTTTTCAAAAAAGGTATATCAAAACCGGTTTTAGGAATTACAATTGAACCCCCGACTGAAATTATTTTCATAATATTCTATTTCTTTGTTATATATTTCTTCTTTTGCTGTTCAGCCTGTTTTTCGCCCAACTCCTCTTTGCTGGCCAAAATTCTACTTGGCATTCTATAAGCTGTCTTACCTCTATGTCTTTTTTTGGATGCGTATTTCTTCACAATACACTTTTAATCTTTTAAAATCATACCCAAGACCCAGCTAACAACACTCATAATCAAGGCACCCCAAAAAGCCGGCCAAAAACCGGCCACTTCAAATCCTTTTACAACCGTACTAACAAACCAAAACAGTAGAGCATTAATAACCAACGTAAATAAGCCCAAGGTCAAGACGTTTATTGGTAATGTCAATAATATTATTAATGGCCTTACCAGAGCGTTTATAAGCCCCAACACCAAAGCAGTAATCAAAGCGGCATAAAAACCACCAACCTCTATTCCGGGTAAATAATAGGCTAAACCTAACAAAGCCAATGTATTAACGAGCCAACGTAATAAAATTTTCATATTTTATTTTATTAAAAATAAATTAATTAACTATGTACCAACATAATAACGACTTGGGGTTGTACCGGTAACAGTTATGGGCACACCAAGATCTATAGACTTGTACAATAACTCAGCATCGCTATAACGCATATTAACACAACCATGTGATTCTGTTCTCAAGCCAAAATTATTATGCCAATAAGCGGCATGTATATAATACATTGGTAAGAACTCCATATTCCACCAAACATTTGGTAAATTATAATCCGGTCCAATATATCTTTTTTTAGGAATCATGGCCGTAACTTTAAATTCGCCTTTGGGTGTCTGCATGGTAGGTATGCCGGTAGAAACCGGGAAATTAGCCACTTTAACTCCGTCTACATAATAAAACAATCTTTGTGTAGTCCTGTCTACTACAATCTTGCGCGCAAACCGCGTACTGGTACTAGTGTCATTAGGTTTATATCCGGACATCACTTCCTCAAAATCATTTATTCCATCATCATCCGTATCCAATTTGCCAATATCACTTCCAAACCAACGCTCCAGCCAATCGTTTAAACCATCTTTATCATAATCATACTCATGTAGTCTTTTTTTATAACCAATGTGAGGCGAGTAATCATTGTTGACCTCCTCACCATCTAAAAAACCATCATGATCCGTATCCGCTAAATTTGGATCAGTGTAATAAAATTTTTCCAAATCATCACTTAGACCATCTCCATCTGAGTCCAATATTTCACCCTCAGCATAACAAAAATTAGGCATAACAAATAAAGCCGTACACAATAATATGAAAATTAATTTTTTATCTTTCATTTACAAAAACACTATCTCTATTGATATATACTATTATATCACCTAATAGGTCGGTTCTCCAAATTTCACTACCGGCTCTTTCCAGCCTTTTTAAAACTCTTCTTGAAGGATGGCCGAATTTATTATTCTGCCCACAAGAAATAATTGTATGATCAGGACCGACCATATCAATAAAATCTTGCATAGACGAACTACCACTGCCATGATGACCGGCCTTTAAAATATTAACATCCAACTGATCTCCATAAATTGCTAATAAATATTCTTCCAAATCTTCTTCGGCATCGCCTGTCATGAGTAAATCCATATCTCCGTAGGAAAGTTTAAATACAATTGAGGTATTATTTCCATTAGCTTCTTTTTCCGTGCCGGGAATCTCGCTATCTTCAACCAAGGAATGATCCGGATATAAAAAATGAATTGTCGTGCTGGCAATTTCCCAAACTCCTTCATCATTAATTTCATAATAATCAGCCGGTTCCTGCTCTACCGTATTCCAAAACTCAAGCCAAGTGTCATCTTCTTTTTGCACTCCGGTATAAATAATATTTTTTACATCAAATCTTTTTAAAACTTCCGTGCAGCCGGCATAATGATCCGTATCCGGATGAGTAACAAGTAAATAATCAATATCATGATCATAATACGGCATTACCCTACCCAATGCTTCAATGATTCTGGCATCAATTGCACAATCCACTAGCATCTGTTCACCATTTGGAAACTCAATAAAAGTAGCATCGCCCTGACCAATATCCAAAAAAGTTACTTTTATCTCATCTGTAGAACCAACTGAATTAATTTCAGAACCTTCATCAGCAGAGGTTTGAATTTCGCCCTCATGGAGATAAAAAATCATTGCCAAAATAGCAATAAGTAAAGTTAGAAGTGAAAATATTGCTTTGTTTATGGGTCGCATAGTTATTTTTTTGGCTTAATATAGCTATATATATTGTGTGACTTAAACTATTGACAAATTCATGAAAATGAAAATGTGGTAGATTTCTTTATCGTTCGGCCACTAGAGCTGGACTTGGATAAACACCCTACATAAGGCAAAACGAAGAAGGGAGATGGAGTGAATTACGAGCAGAACTGGAAAGAAAATATTTTTTTCGCACCCACCGCATCGACGAGACCTCCGAGATCATGCAGGACGCCGGCGCACCACACTGACACGAACCGCGTCGACGACTCCTTCCCTACCTTTCCGGCTGAGCAACAGCTCATTCGGTCAAACCAGCCATCCTGGAAGGTTTGATCGACCGGATACGCTACCAAGTGTTACACTGGTAGCGTTTTTTTGTGTCGCATTAAATACGCCACGGTAGTGCAGCGGGATTCCTCGCCCAGGTCCCTCACTTCGTTCGGGACAAGGCTCGGAATGACTGCCGTTGTTGAAAGGGACTACGAAATGCGTTTTCTGTGGTCGTCATTCCGAACCCGCGCAGCGGGTGAGGAATCCCCTTGGATGACCGTAGCATTTTTAACGTAACACCGGACAACGAACACTCTTCAAACCAGGATTAACCCTCTTTACAAGCAAAAGCTTTTTCTCTCTCCTCCACTTCTTCAACTCCTTCTCCCTTCTTATCGCCTCCATCGGACTGTCATACTTTTCATAGTATATCAATTGAACACAATTGTATCTATCCGTAAAACTATTTTTATGTAGCCTGTTCCGATGTTCAGATAATCTCCTCTGCAAAAAATTCGTTACACCAACATAATAAACTGTTCTTCTTGTATTACTTAAAATATAGACATACATTTTCCTCATAATTTTTTATTAGTTTGAAAAATTATTACTCCCAAGAAAATATACATTACCACCATCCCCCACCACGGTACTTGTAAATCCACGGCTGCAAATTCTAACTCGGCAAACCACTTTACCACCACAATAATATAACTGAGCCCCAGCCAGCTTAGCCAAGCCAAAATCTGTGCCAGTGGATTAAAAACAAAAGTGGCCATGACCGCAAAAAATCCCAAAGCCATCAAAATCGGTAAAATCCATAAAATCAAAATATTTACAATTGGCGCGACTACTGACAGACGACCAAATTGAAACAATATCAGCGGCAAAGTGGCCGTAATGGCAGACAAGGTGGAAACAAGTGACTCGCGTAAACTCAAAAACTCCGGCACCCGAATAAAATACTTTTCTATGCTTGGCGTAAGATAGACCAAACCCAAAGTGGAAATAAATGACAACTGAAAACCGGCATCCCATATTAAAACAAATGGATTTTGAAAACACATAAGCACACAAGTTAGAATCATTACATTTCCCACTCCACTCATTCTTCCAACTTGCTTGGCTAACAAAACTATAATACCCATTATCCCGGCTCTTACCACCGAAGCACTGGCACCTGCAAATAAGACAAACAAAATTATACCGACTGATATTACCCAAAATGCTTTCTTACGGGGAATATATAAATTTAGACAAATTGTAATGAATATTGTAGCAATGATAGTAATATTATAGCCGGAAATGGCCACAATATGAGTAACCCCGGTTCGACTAAACAGTTCATTCAAAGATCCCAAACCACCACGATAACCATAAAGTAGTCCTGCCATAAAACTGGCATGCGGCTCATGCCAAAGCTTATTTATTCTTTCGGCCACAACTCGCTTCAAAGAAAATATTCCTCGTAAAATCATATTACCCTCTTCCTCCCCTATTTTTTCAATTACCGGTTCCCTGCATAAACTAAATACCCGGTAACGCGCCAGATACATATCATAACGAAAATCTCTCCCCTCATCTGTTTCAATCGGTTCAGGTGTACGCAAACTGCACTTAATTTTCAACTTATCACCATAATTAAATCTTGGGTACAAATTATATTTAAAATAAACTTTTCCTCTAACTCGGCCACCCTTTTCAAATTCTTGGACTTTTAAAATATAGCGGACACCATCCATCCTTACATCCGGTTCAGCTGCGATAAAACCGATTATTTCTTTTTTCTCGCCATTGTAATGAGAAATTTGTTTGAAGGAATCAGGCGGAAAAGAAATTAAATATCTGGAAATTCCAAGTAATAAAAACAATAAGCAAAGCAGGCAAAACATTATTTTTTTATTCTGCCAAAATAATACCAAAAACGTGATGATGAAAAAATAAAATAAATATAAAATTAAAAAATCGACCCGGAGGTCGATTATTGATATTACTGATATTCCTATTAGGAAAGATAACGTGTAGAGGAAAAACCGCTTACTCTTTGATTGTATTATTTTTTCCAGCATGAATTTTAGACAACAATGCTTACCAATTTACCCTTAACATAAATTACTTTTTTAGGTTGTTTGCCTTCAAGCCATTTTTTTACGTTATCTTCCTCCAAAGCTTTGTCTTTAGCTTCGCTCTCTGAAATATCAGCCGACACTTCAAGATTTGCCCTTACTTTACCATTAATCTGGACAACCAGAGTAATCATATCATCTTGAATCAAACTTTCATCATACTCCGGCCATGTTTCAAATGTGATTGTACTGCCACTACCTAATTCAGACCACAATTCCTCGGCCATGTGTGGCGCAAATGGGGATAATAACTTTACAAAAATCGCAAAATCTTCTTTTGATATTTTATCGGCTTTTTGCCATTCGTTCACCAGCTCCATCATAGCGGAAATAGCGGTATTAAAATGCATTTTTTCTATATCTTCAGTTACTTTTTTTATAGTTTTGTGTAACAATTTTGAGTCCGACTCGGCATCAGCTTGAACTTTATCCTGCAGTTTCCAAATTTTTTCCAAAAATCTTCGTATCCCCTTTACACCATTCATGTCCCATGGTTTGTCATCTTCCAATGGACCCATAAACATCTCGTACATCCTGGCTGTGTCAGCTCCAAATTCGTTGACGATATCAGTTGGATTGATCACATTACCCCAGCGCTTGCTCATCTTTCTATTATCTTCACCAAGAATTAATCCCTGGTGACGATGCTTCAAAAAAGGCTCATCAAAACCAACTAAGCCCTCATCAAATAATACTTTGGTAAAAAATCTGGAATATAATAAATGACCATTTACATGTTCCGGACCTCCTAAATAAAAGTCTACCGGCATCCAAGTTTTTAGACTTTCCGGTGAAGCAAATTCTTTGTCATTATGTGGATCCAAATATCTATAATAATACCAACTGGAGCACATAAAAGTATCCAAAGTATCAGGCTCTCTTTTCCAGCCTCTACCATATTTTTCTTCTACCCCGGCATTAAAATCCTTGGAATAGTTCAGCGGAGACTCTCCGGTGGGCTTGAAATCCACGTCATTTGGCAGCAGTACCGGTAAATCATTTTCAGGCACAGGATGAAGCTCGCCCTTCTCATCATAAAGCATGGGAATCGGCGCACCCCAAAATCTCTGGCGGGAAACAGACCAGTCGCGTAATTTATATTGCACTTTCCGCTCGCCCAATTTATTTTCTTCCAGCCAGGCAATCATTTTTTCTTTGGCGTCGTTAGTAATAAGTTCATCTAAAAAATCTGAATTAACACTTACTCCCTCTCCCGTAAAACACGGGGTTTGTTTATCCATTGCTAGGGCAATCAAATCTATCTCACCAATCTCCTGAGGATTACTATCAAAAGCATCGACGGCCTCGTCATATGTCATCCAGTGATAATCCCAATCTTTATGTTCTTCAAGCAAATCTTTATTTCTTGTTTCATCAATTAACTTAACATAGTAGGCATGAAGCATTCGATGTTGATAAGCCTCCCCATCGCCGGTATATGAACAAGCTTCAAGTTTAGTAAAATGTTCACCAATTTCATAATTTACAAAGCCTGTTTCTTCTGCCAATTCTCTTTTTAAGGCTTCTTCTGGAGTTTTATCTTCTTTATCAAAACCACCACCCGGCAATCTGTAATAACCATGTTCTTTATCAAACAAGACAAAAACCTTATTATCCTTTTGGATAATTCCATAAGCACCCGGCCTACAATAACCCTCCTCTTTTCTATCGCCAATTTGTCTTGCCACTACCTGTTTTATTGGTAAACCATATTTCTTTGCAAACTCCCAATCCCTTTCATCATGCGCTGGGACTGCCATAATCGCTCCGGTACCATAGCTTGATAATACATAATCGGCAATCCAAACAGGAATTTCTTCATTGTTTACCGGATTAATCGCTTTTATGCCTTTTAATTCCACACCGGTTTTTTCCTTTTCAGTTTGGCGATCAAGATCGGTTTTTAATTTAGTTTGACTAATATATTCTTCCACTTCTTCCCAATTTTCTATTTTGTTTTTAAAATCCTGGACAAGCTCATGCTCCGGAGCCAAAACCATATAAGTTGCCCCAAATAAAGTATCGGGTCTGGTGGTGAATACTGAAATTTTGAATTTTGAATTTTGAATTTTGAATTCCACCATCGCGCCTTCGCTTCGCCCTATCCAATCTTTCTGACGCTTAACTGTTTCCTCGGGCCAGTCAACTTTATCCAAATCTTTTAGTAATCTATCGGCGTATTCGGTGATTTTTAAGTACCATTGTTCCATATCACGCTGCTCTACTACTGTAGAACATCTCTCGCATTTTCCATCCTCTACTTGCTCATTTGCCAAAACGGTTTTACAGCTATCACACCAGTTGACTGATTGTTTTTTTCTATAAGCCAGACCTCGTTTATAAAACAACAAGAAAAACCACTGGGTCCATTTATAATAATCCGGATTGTGTGATCCGACTTCTCTTTCCCAGTCTACAGAAATACCAAGAGACTTGATTTGCTCTCTAAAAGTGTCAATTGCTTTTTCAGTACTTTCTTGCGGATGAATATTGGTCTTAATGGCATAATTTTCCGCCGGCAAACCAAAAGAATCCCAACCAATCACTTGTAGGACTTTTTTGCCAAGCATCCTCTGGTAACGGGCATATATATCACAAGCGGTATAAACTTCGGCATGACCAACATGCAAACCTGATCCTGATGGGTATGGAAGTTGCGGCAATATATACATCTTATTGTCATGAGTAGCATTTTCCGGCGTTTTGTACGTCTTCTTTTCCTCCCAGTACTTTTGCCACTTAGACTCAATTTCTTTTGGGTTATATTCTTGCATAAACTATAGTTTGACGAATGTTTTTATAATATCTAAAAACGAGGCAAATAGCAAGGATAAATTAGATTTTATAAATAATATTTTATCTTTTTAATGACAGTTTCAATGTCGTCCAGAACCTCCTCATTTTTAAATCTTAAGACAATAAAACCCATGGTTTGCAGTACCCCAGTACGTACTTCATCATGCTTCTTTTGTGTATCCTCATTATGGACACAGCCATCCACTTCTATAATAAGTTTGTATTTATGACAATTAAAGTCAGCAATGAAAAAATAAACGCGACCATTAGGGTTAAAAATAATTGGTTTCTGACGCAAAAATCTCACCTCTTTTAATTGTTGCTTTCTCAAAAATTTCCATAAATATGTTTCGGCTATAGTGGGATTATTTCTAAGCTTCCTGGCTCTTTGCTGAATTATGGCTTTATATTGTTTGAAAGGTGTTATCATGGATATAAATTTTATCAACCTTACCTCCTATCCTCCTTCCCTTATAAAGGAAGGAGGGACTTACTACAAAAACCCACCCTAACAAACTCCCTCCCCTTTTTAAGGGGAGGGTTGGGGTGGGGTTGAAATCAATTACAATAATACTACAAGCACAATAAGAAAAAAATCAAAAAAACCTAAATTCCATATAAATTTTTTCTAAACTAAAAACTAATCTTCTCACCCACCCTCTCAATCGCTTTTACAAAAGCGGCTGTCCTCATATCCACACCATACTTTTCTTTTGTCTCCCAAACTTGATCAAAAGCGTCCACCATAATACGCTCCAATTTTTCCAAAACTTCTTCTTCGCTCCAATGTTCACTTTTCACATTTTGATCCCATTCAAAATAACTGACAGTAACACCCCCGGCATTGGCCAATACATCCGGCACAACTGTTACCCCTTTTTCTTTCAAAATTTCATCTGCTTTAGGTGTTGTCGGTCCATTGGCCAGCTCTACCACTGCCTTAGCTTTAATATTATTGGCATTTTTATCTGTTATAACATTCTCTAATGCCGCCGGTACCAAAATATCTGTATCAAGTTCTAAAATTTCTTCGTTAGTAATTTCTTTTGTGTCTTTGAAGCCAAGCACGCTACCGCTTTCTTGCTTGTGTTTGAATAATTCTTCAGGATTAAAACCATCTTCTTTATAGACACCACCCTTGGAGTCACTGGCTGCCACAATTTTGAAACCCAATTCATGTAAAATCTTGGCCATAAAACTGCCGGCGTTACCATAACCCTGAACTGAAACCGCTGTCTGGGACGGATCCCAATTCATTTTTTTGGCTAACTCTTGTACACAATAAACCCCACCTTGGGCAGTAGAGAAGCTTCTCCCTTCCGAACCACCCTGCTCAATTGGCTTACCCGTAATTACGCCCGGGTCAGACTTACCAAGCAATTTTTCATACTCATCCCTCATCCAAGCCATAATTTGCGGAGTGGTGTAAACATCCGGAGCCGGGACATCTTTATCTGATCCAATATTTCTCCAAATTTTTCGGATAAAACCTCTTGATAACTTTTCTAACTCAGATTCTGACAATTCTTTCGGATTAACAATTATTCCACCCTTTCCTCCTCCCATGGGAATATTTACTGTGGCGCATTTTATCATCATCCAAAACGATAAAGCTTTTACTTCATCCGGAGTTACATTCCAATGATACCTAATACCACCTTTATAAGGACCGAGGGAATCATTATACTGTGATCGAAAGCCTGTAAACACTTTTACCTCTCCATTATCCATTTTTACAGGGATAGAAACAGTTAAAACTCTATCGGGTTGTTTTAAAATTTCATGAATATTTTTATCCAAGTTCATTATACTCGCAGCTTTGGATAATTGCTGCATAGCGTTTTCGAATGGGTTTTCCATAATTTTTTATTTAAAAGTTATACTATTTTACTACCGGTCACTTTAAAGTCAAGTAAATATTAAAAATAACAAACTAAAAGCGCCTGTAAAAAACAAACGCTTTTTTTATTGAATGATTTTCTAAACTTTTTTTCCGAATATCCTCTTAAACAATCTATAAACTAACCAACCTGCCAGTACAAGACCTATCCACAGCGGTATATAAATTACAAACCAAATGACCACATAACTTAAGGCTTTGCCCAAATTGACTAGAGAACGTAAAGCCTCTTTAACTTCGGCCCACGGCTTCCACTTATCCTCATCATCAACTGCCGGTAAAACCTCCGGGTCAGTTGATAAATTTACAGTAATGGTAGAAAGGTCTGCACTTTGTTTCAAATATTTCATTCTACCTTCAATACGTTCGATTTGATTTCGAACATCGGATAATTTAGTTTGTACTGCCAGAATATCCTCTATTTCGTAGGCTTGTTTCATTATGTTTAGATATTGTTCTTCTGTAGCTCTAAAATTTCTTAACTGTGCTTCCAAATCAACATATTCCTCTGTCACATCTTGGCCGTCAATTCTTTGGCTGGTAACTTCACCCATACCCTGTAACTTTTCTACGCCTTTATCAAATTCAGTTGCCGGAATTCTTATAACCACGGTTGCATATGGCGCCAAACCTGATTTATAAACATTACTGGATACCAAAAAACCACCTTTTTCTGTTGCATATTGTTTTATCTGATCAACAGCTAAATTTACATCATCCACCAAAAGTGAAAATAACCCGGTTTTGATAATCAGCCTATCCATAGCCGCAGTTGATTCTCCATCAACGGCCGACGTTGGTGCATAGTCAACAGCCATAGACTTTTCTTCAAACTGAGCCGCCTCACCTGAAACTCTGGAAGTTAAGGCAATATCATCCATATCCGAAACGGATGGTAGCATATTATAACCAAGCATCTCCTCGGATTCTAAGGCTGGGTTATCAAAATAACGAACGAGACTAACCAGAATAATAAAGAAAAGCAGAACTCCGACCACACCCAGGGTTATTTTTACCTTCTTACTCATATATTTAAATTAATATTTACCTGGTAATTATATCATTCCGCATATAAAAAATCCAACAAAAAAATCCCATTGTAAGGGATTTTTTATTATGATAATTAGATATGTTTTTCAATCATTTCTTTAAGTTTTTCTTTGGAAACACCGCCGACTAGAGTATCTACCACCTCACCGTTTTTAAAAATATGAAATGTTGGAATACTCATTACCTGAAATTTACCGGCGGTAGCCTGATTTTCATCCACATTCAATTTGGCAATCTTTACTTTTCCATTATCAAATTCACCGGCCAACTCTTCTACAATAGGACCCATCATCTGACACGGACCGCACCATGGAGCCCAAAAATCTACAAATACCGGTAACTCTGATTTGACAACTTCCTGCTCGAAATTATCATCAGTTAGGATTAACTCTGACATATAATTGTAATTTAAAAATAATAAATGAAATTAGGCAAAAAATACAATGTTACCAATTTTCACTTATTATTTTTTGAAAACTATCTCTCTTGCTTTTTTTTCTTTTTTATAAATTTCCAAAACATCACCTTCCTCAATTCTATCCTTTCCTTCAAACCTGACTCCGCACTCACTTCCGGCCGGAACCACTTTCATATTTTGCTTTCCGGTTTGACATGAGTCAATACGACCCTTTCCAACAATACTACCCTTTCTTTTAATTCTAGCCAATGAATCCGCCGGTATTTTTCCTTCAGTAACAAGACCCCCGACAGTCATTGCTTTTTTATCAGTTCTAAAAATTGCTTTTACTTTTAATTTTCCAAGTTCAGTAATTATAGTCTCCTCTGATAACAGCTTTTGCAACTCATCCTTTACCCAATTTATTAAATCATAAATTATATCAAACCGCAAGAATTCAATTTTCTCTTCTCGCATTGATTCTTCTGCAACCGGAGTTGCATTTACGTTAAAGCCAATTACCGAAGCATCCCCGGCTTTTGCTTTATTCACATCATCTTCGGTTATATTTCCAAGTCCTTTGCCGATTATTTTTACACTGACCTCATCATTATGGATTTTCTCCAGAGAATCTATTACAGCCTCCAATGATCCCAAAACATCTGCTTTGATAAGTAAATTTAATGTTTTTTTGGCATTGTCTTCTTCGTCTTCGTCTTCTGACTGAGAACTGATAATTGTATGCTTTTCAGCACCGGTCTGTCTTACTTTTTTCTGTTTAATATCAATTTTTTGAGCGGACTCAGCTCGACCTACGTCTAAAATATCACCTACTTCGGGAGCCACCTTAAAACCAATAATCTGAACAGGAACTGAAGGTCCGGCCTCTTCTATATCTTCACCAAGATAATTTTTCATAGCCCTTACATTGCCATATATTTCTCCATTTACCACCAAGGGATCCTTTTTTCTTAGGGTACCGGACTGAACCAATATCGTAGCAACAGGACCCATTCCCTTGTCTACATGTGACTCAATCACCGTTCCCAATGCAGGTGCGCTGGGATCAGCCTTTATTTTGTCCTCGTTCATATCAGCGACCAATAGCAATACATCAAGTAATTTATCAATGTTTAATTTTTCTTTAGCTGATATCTCAACCATTGGAACTTCTCCTCCCCACTCTTCGGTTAGAATATCATACTGAGACAATTCGGTTTTCACTTTTTGCGGATCCGCGCCTTCTTTATCTATTTTGTTTATTGCTACCACAAAAGGCAGTTTTGCCGCTTTTATTATTTGAATAACTTCTTTTGTCTGCGGTTTTACACCGTCGTCAGCGGCCACAACCAATATGGCAATATCAGCTACTGTAGCCCCCCTGCTCCTCATGACTGTAAAGGCTTCATGACCCGGTGTATCAATAAAGGTCAAAGCTTCTTTTTTCTTTGTCTTTGGATCTTTCCAAAATGTCTGATAAGCACCGATATGCTGAGTTATACCACCGGCTTCGGTGTCAATAATATTAGCTTCTCTAATTGTATCCAATAATTTTGTTTTGCCATGATCCACATGACCCATAACGACTATAACCGGAGCGCGTCGACTTGCCTTGTCGGTTTTTTCCAGGGCTTCTTCCAAAGCTTGTACTTTTTCCTCATCTTCTTGAACTTCATCAACTTCTTCTTTATCTGCCGTAAAACCAAGTTCCTGAGCTACGATTGCAGCTGTATCATAATCTAAATTTTGATTTTGATTTGCCAAAATTCCATTTTTCATTAATTCTGTAATAACTTGAGTTACAGGCATCTCCAATTTATCAGCAAAATCCCTTACTGTAATAATTGAAGGTAACATAACCTTGTGACCCTCTTGTCGTCTCATCTCTTTTTCTTTTTGTTTTCTCTCTTCAGCCTCTATACGCTTTTTTTCATCCAACTCCCTCTTTATATGCCGCCATTGACGCATTATTTTATTGGCAACCCGATTATCGATTTTTATAGCTTTTTTTCCAATATCAAAACCATACTCCGGAAGAATTTCGAGGAGTTCTTTGGTATTTACTCTTAGTTGTCTGGCTAATTCAGTGACGTTCATGAATAAGTATGTATAATTTAGTGTATGCATTATACTGGCAAAAGACTGATAAGTCAACTTTTTTAGCTAATTTTGCCCATATTTAAAATGAAAACAAGTTTATTGACATAAATATGGATATATAGTAAGATAATTTGCTACATTAATAGCAAAGGATAAAAGCAAAGAACGTTACCAACTAGGAGGTGCTATGGACAGGGACAACAGAAAACGTAAAATTTTGGTTTTCCTCGCAGCCTGGATCAACAACAGCTTGCGCATAGAGTTCTATGCCGAGGACTCACAATGGTTCAGTCACTGGCTCCTGATTCCGCATGGGCAAAGAGCCGAGAGCCAACCCGAACGCTTCCGCGCCTACTCGAATGACCCGTTCATCCCCATGATTGACGACGAGATGTTTGAATCTCTGGTGGATGACTTCAGCAGTGATCTGGAAGTTGTTTCACTTCTTGGCGAAACATACCGAGAGATCGAACTGCTGCTCATTCTGGCCGGACACGGGGCAACAATAAAGTTTGTCCCACAGGGAAAAGTTCGCAAGGCACACTACCAGCTGACGATCTACGAATCGACAGTTGTAACACTACCTTGCGACGAAAAGGGTCGAATGTATATTGATGTCGATACGAACGACCTGCTCGAGAAGATCGTTCTCGAAATCAAAAAGTCGTTCGGGGATGAGATGAAGGCTGCCTAGGCACATAAGGTATGGGTTCCACCTTTCAAACGGGCCTTTTTTTTATTTGAAACACTTGACTAGATTTTAATAATAAAAATATTGTTTTATAATAAAAACAGACCCTTAACAAAAGGAGGTGAAAGATGAAAAACAAATTTTGCTCTTTAATTTTAACCCCGGGAAGGTTAATTACCTACCTAAATGAATATCCAGGGCGCATAGTAGCAGTAGATGATGAAAGAGAATCTATTGTAATACAATGTCATGAACCGGGTAGAGGCTTGGTAATACGCCGTGTAGACAAAAGAGACGAAAAGTACATCTTCCCACTTCGTGATCAACAATAAAGGAGACCAAAGATGTCCCCTTGCTTACCTCTTATCAAGCCGTTATTTTATAGCGGCTTTTATTTTTTCTTTCAATTTATCAGAACTCAAACCGGCTATATCATAGACCTCTTCAACAGAACCTGACTTTAAATATGTATCGATCGCAATTATTTTATTACTATAATTTTCAGGTAATAAAAACGGATATAAAAACCCTTTCCAACCATTATGCATCAACACCGCTCTTGATCTGTCTTCTTTACTAAAAATTTTAGCTGCTTTAGTCGGATTTTTTATCTTTAAATCCTCAAACAACTCCGGTGAAGTAACGGCAACTATTTTTATATTTAATTTTGTCTCCAACTCGGGCAAGGTTTCTAGTAAATTACTTAACAGTTGCCCACCGGAAACAACCAAAGTAACCTTCTTTTTACTGTTTCTTTTAAAATTTTTGAATATATATGCTCCGTTTACAGCTTCTTTGGCATTATTAAAATTACTTCGCTCAAAAACCAAGGTATTCGGTCTGGAGACAGACAAAACAATCGGTTCAGCTTTCTTTAGAGCATAAAAAAGCATCTCAATAGTTTCATTAGCATCAAGTGGTTTATAAACCTTAATTCCGGGTAAAGCGTTGTACAAACTCATCCAATACAATCCTTGGTGTGTTGGTCCGTCCTCTCCGGTCTCAGGTCCATCGTGCGCAGCCAAAGCAATAAAAAAACCGGCATTTTTTGGACAAAGATGATTACTGATTACAGTTAATCGAATAGCATTGCACATAATATTTGTGAACACTCCATAGCTGCCGAAAACAGAAACAGGTTGAAAACCCCCCGGAAGTCTATCGTGAGTCATGGCCGAACCCATCATAGCCATATTAGCCTCTGAAATGCCATATCTGATACCACGCCCAAGCGGATTTTTTTTGTTTATTATTCCATAAACTTTTTCCGCTTTACTGGTGAGAACAGACTTGCTCAAATCACCGGCTCCCGCCCAAAAAAAAGCAGTCTCCCCCATCAACCACCTGAAAAAAGCTTCTGTCGCTTTTCTGGTAGCTATCTTTTCGCCCGATTTAAATTGCAAATCATTTGGAAGTTTTTTTGGTCTGGTTATGTTTATCGGATTTTCCAGTTTTCTACGCTTTAAAGAAGACCTCATCTGAGAAACCAATTTAGTTTCCGTCTTAATTCTTCTTTTGGCTTCTGTTAATCTTTTTTCCAAATACCTGGCAAGACCAATATCCAAATCCTTCATTACAACCTTTATATCGTCACCAACCCCGCCTTCTTCCCCGGGGATATCAAAACCTAAATTATTCATAATCTCAATATACTTATCATGAGATGTCGGTGTTCCGTGTGATTCAGCCGTGTCTTCCAAATCACCATATAGCTTGCCTTTTATCGTATGAACCAAAACCAAGGTTGGTAGCTGATTGTCAAAGCCTTTTTTGGCTCTCTTGTACGCTTGGACTAAATTATTTATATGATAACCGTCAACTTCAATAACATTCCAACCCAAACCAAGCCAGTGGTTAATTATTGGAGTTGAAATAACTTCATCTATATCCCCATCAATTCCATAATGATTATAAGAATAACTTACGATCATATTATCCATACCCATCGTAGACAAGATATTTCTAGCTTCATAAGTCATACCCTCTTCGCTTTCCGCATCGCCCATCATTACCCACACCTTTGTATCAAGACCTACAGACTTATGTACAATCGCCATACCGCCTGCAGCCGGAAAACCATGTCCGGATGGTCCGGTTGAAAAATCACTCAAGGGATAATGGCCTTCAATATGACCCTGCGGACCGTTTGGTCTTCTAAAATTCACCAAATCCTTGGCTAAAACCGCGTTAATCTTTTTTGCATTGAAATTATGACCTGTTTTCTTTAATGCTTCGTAATAAAGTGACAAACCGGCGTACAAAAGCGGCGAACAATGACCCGCTGACCAAACAAAACGGTCACGTCCCGAATTTTTGGGATCCAATAAATCAAAGGCCATGCCACCGGTTAATGTCATTGACAAAAACTGTTCCACTTTTCCACTGGAACCACCCGGATGACCTGATCGGGCGCTTTCTACAGAAGCAAAAATCAAGGCTCTCATTATTCTAGAAGCCTTTTCAAACATTTCTTTATCGAGACCGTTAACCAAATCCAATTTAATATTCATTAAATTTAAATACTGTCCACCACCGTTTATTTTTTTTGAGAAACGTTTTGGTTGTTTTTTTCTTAATTTTTTTAAACTCTTATCATCACTTAAATTGTATTTCATAAATTCAGATTACTTTTTTTTAGCTAGAATAATATAACCCTGACTTTCCAAAAACCGACCAACAGTCACCATTTCGATTAGACCCACCAACTCACAAACAGCAGCTGAGTATGGATGTAATTTCTTTTTAATACTATAGAGTAATTTATTAAAAAATTTCAAAATAGGAAATTTATTTGACTTTTGCATTGCCGGATACAACTCATCAGGATGAAGTACAAATTTTAGCCAAAAACTACTATACATTTTTTTAATTTCAAAACCGGATGCTTCCAAAAATTCCTTCAAAGTTAACTTTGAATATAAAGAAATATGAAATTCCGCATGCGGATCGGTATTTAAACCACGCTCCAACATATAATTTCTAATATAAGCATGCTTCCCTAGACTGGATTCCGCAAACATAGCTAATATTCCGGAAGGCTTTAGTATGCGACGAATTTCTCTTAGCCATGCCGGTACATCTTTTACATGACCCAACACATCAGAGCTGTAAATTATATCAAAAGATCCATCTTCAAAAGGAAAATTCAAGCCATCATAGTGATAAATTTCCACCCACACGCCATGTTTTTTGGTTTTTTCCTTGGCTAAATCCACCTGGGCCCTGATTACATCCAAGCCAATAATATCAGCCCTCCTGCCAAACATTTTCTTAAAATCTATCAAAGTTGCTCCCGTACCGCAGCCTACATCCAAAATTCTGACCGGTTTTTTAAAGTCAGAGCTTAATTTTTTTTTAAAATGCTTTTTTACGTAATTGTACAATAGATATTTTTTTGGATAAAAAAGCAATTTTAGTCTATCTTTATAACCAATTTCATGATTACAAAAAACAGGTTTTGTGTCCCAAATTTCTATTCCACCTTCGTCCGTTCTACCCCAACCTACAGATTTAATTTGAAGGCTTTTATTATTGCTCATATGTTGTTATTATATCATTATTTAATACATATCGCTATTTATATAAAAATATGGACTATACTAAGCTAATTTGCGAAAAAATTCCTCAATTACTATGAAAAACGGCTATTTACTCATCGATAAACCAAAAGACTGGACCAGTCATGATGTAGTTGCTTATATTAGAAAAATTTATAAACGATATTTGCGGCACAATGACTCTCCAAAACCGAAAAGACCCAAAGTCGGGCACGCAGGAACATTAGACCCGTTTGCAACCGGTCTTTTGATTGTGGCCCTTGGTAGAGATGCAACAAAAAAAATTGATCAATTCAAAGATATGAAAAAAACATATCTGGCAAATATTAAACTTGGAGCCTATAGCGATACTCAAGATAGTACCGGCCAAATAATCTTTAATAATATTTCCAAAGAACATAGACCCGGGCCAAAACATGTTGAAGAAGTTATAAAAAATTTCATAGGTCCGCAAGAACAAATTCCGCCAATGTATTCCGCAAAAAAAATAAAAGGTCAAAAATTATACGAATTGGCTCGGCAGGGTAAAACAATAGACAGAAAACCGGTAAAAATTAATATTTATAATCTTAAAATAATAAATTACAAATGGCCAAATTTAGTAGTGGAGGTTGATTGCTCCAGAGGAACTTATATTAGAACACTTGCTCATGACATAGGTAAAAAATTAGAAGTTTCCGGATATTGCGAAAAACTTCGAAGAACAAAAATAGGAAATTTCAAAGTTGAGAATGCAATAAAACCAAAACTGGTTAAAATTGACAATATTGAAAGACTTATCCACAATTTATAAGACATAAATGGGATAAAATTATCTGATTGACAAAAGGCTGTAATAGTGATATTATTAATGTGTAAATAATTAATAATATCATGAGGGATCGGTATGAAAAAATCACGAAGCATGTTGAAACCGGCTGAAAAAAGCAATAAAATTAGCGAAATTAAATCTTTTTTAAGATTAATAATTCTCGACAATAAAATATTTAGAAAATTCGCTTTGTAGAAATGCGGATTATTAGTTTGCGATTGTTTCGTATTGAAAAATGCCGAAAACTCATGAATATGAGAAATTTTTTTGTATGTCAGAATTTATTATAGCCATCATGGCTGTAGGTGGTATAACTATCGGAATCGGTCTGGGTTATCTCCTACGAAAACAAGTCGCTCAAGCTCGTTCAAACTCAGCCGAAGCTAGAGCGGAAAAAGTCCTAATCGAGGCAAAAAATAAAGAAAAGCAACTTCTTCTTCAAGCCAAAGAAAAAGCAATTAAGGTGATTGATGACGCAAAAAAAGAAGAAGGACAAAGACGTAAAGAAATCAAACATATGCAAAGCAGGCTCGAAAAGAGAGAGTCTATGTTTGATAAAAAATTAATGGAATTTGAAGACAGAAAAAATAAGCTGCAAAAAAAAGTGGAAGAAATTCAGTCGGTAAAAAAGAAAGTGGATGATTTACATGAAAAAACCATTGAAAAACTTCAAACTGTTTCCGGTTTTTCAAAAGATGAGGCCAAAGAAGAATTGTTCAAAAAAATAGAACAACAAGTAAAGGGAGATTTATCAGTCCGTATTATGAAATTGGAAAAAGAAAATACTGAAACCTATGAAACCAAAGCAAAAGAAATTATCCTGGATACAATTCAAAGATGCGCAGCTGATCACTCCAGTGAAACAACTTCAACCGCTATTAATCTTCCCAGCGAAGAAATGAAAGGTAGAATCATAGGAAAAGACGGACGAAATATCAAGACCATTGAAAAAATGACCGGTTGTGAACTTATCATTGATGAAACTCCGGAAATTCTACTCATATCAAGTTTTTCTCCAATCAGAAGACGTGTTTGTCAGCTGGCACTGGAAAAA
Organism: Candidatus Magasanikiibacteriota bacterium; assembly: GCA_014729395.1. Lineage (GTDB taxonomy): Bacteria > Patescibacteriota > Patescibacteriia > Magasanikbacterales > UBA922 > WJJZ01. Next base: position 64,750 of record WJJZ01000006.1, on the reverse strand, counting down.
CTTATCAAAGATGGAAGAATTCAGCCGGCCAGAATAGAAAATTTTATTGAAGAAGCTAAAAAAGAATTAGCAATCGATATTAAAAAAGCGGGGGAAGAAGCTTTGTATAAACTTGGTTTTACCGGTATAGATCCCAAATTGGTTTCAATAGTTGGTAGATTAAAATACAGAACCAGTTATGGCCAAAATGTATTGAACCATTCTATGGAAGTTGCTCATCTGGCCGGACTAATGGCTGAAGAATTGGATGTTGATGCAATTAAAGCAAAAAAAGCCGGTTTTTTCCATGATATTGGAAAAGCGGTTGACCAAGACACTCAGGGAAGTCATCCTGAAATTGGATTTACCATATTAAAAAAATTCGGTCTCAGTGAAGAAGTTCAGGACGCAGCCATGCATCATCATGAAGACAAACCGGAGCTTTTAATTACTCAAATTGTAAAAGCTGCTGACGCTATTTCCGGATCAAGAGTTGGTGCCAGAAGAGATACATATGAACAATTTGTTGCCAGACTGGAAGAACTAGAGCAAACAGCCAGTGATTTCCCCGGTATTGAAAAGGTCTATGCAATTCAAGCCGGACGCGAAGTCAGAGTATTTGTTAAACCAAATGAAATAGATGATTATGAAGCATATAACTTGGCTAAAGATATTGCCCATAGAATAGAAAATGAATTACAGTACCCCGGAGAAATAAGAGTGAACGTCATAAGAGAGACAAGAGTAATTGAATATGCGAGATAATTGACTAAAATAAGCCAAAAAATGATATACTAAAGTCGTTGCATAGCAACGACTTTATTTTTATCTTTTTTTAAATTTGGCTCTATTGACAATAATAATACTTTATGCTATGATATTAGTGTTAATTAAGTTAAATTTTAAAGAAATTTAATAATACCATTCATATGAACAAGGCACAACTTGCCCAAACCATAGCCGACAAAGTCGGAACTTCTAAAAAAGAAGCAGAAGATATGGTACAGGCCTATGTTGAAATAGTTATTAATACACTAAAGTCTGGTGGAGAAGTAAATATCGCCGGTTTTGGCGCATTCAGTGCAAAAACAAGAGCCGGACGCATTGGTGTTAATCCACAAAACCCAAGCGAAAAAATTCAAATTCCACCGGTAACAGTACCAAAATTTAAAGCAGGTAAAAGATTAAAAGATGCTTTAAAAGAAAAAAAGCCTGAAGATAATTCTTCTCAGGATAATGATGAAAGTCAGACTCAGGATAATGAAAGTGGAATGGGCATGGGAATGTAATTATAAAGAAAAAAATTAAAAACCCCCGCCAGGGGGTTTTTGTGTCCTGGTGTCAGGGGGGAGAATTGAACTCCCGACCTCCGGGTTATGAATCCGACGCTCTTACCAACTGAGCTACCCTGACATATTTTGATTGTAAATAATAACTTCGCTTCCAGGATAAACTTATAATAGCAGTTCGAACAGAAGTTGGTCCAACTGCCTGCCCGCCGTAGTCCGAAGGACGAAGGCGGGAGCTACCCTGACCCGTTTCCATCCAGATCCCCCACCCTTCGAGTTCGGGACAGGACTGCGCCGGGTAAACCTTTTTTATTTGGAATCCGGCCAGCGAGCACAGCTTCGTCTCGACATAGAAAAGCTCGGTACCGCCAAGGGGGATCGAACCCCTATTACCAGGATGAGAACCTGGCGTCCTAGCCATTAGACGATGGCGGCTGGCTGTGAACAGTGAAAATTATACAGTTGAATTAATTTTTTGTCAATCAGAAAAACAACACTAATACTGAGTTTTTTAATAAAACAAAACCCGTTCTTTAAAAAAACGGGCTTACCAAGAAAATTAAAATACGAATCCATAGATATCGCGGTAAAATAGAAGTAATTGTCAGTTAGTTAATACGAAAATGACGAGAGTCAAAACAGAACGTACCTCTACCCTGTTTATGCAAGGTTAGTATATCTGCTTTACAATCCGGACAACAAATATTATTTATTACCGTCTCGGGTCCAAAGTCTGATGTCACCTCAAATTTATGTCCGTTTATGCATGCAGCAATGTATTCATTTGTACTCCGCAATGCGTCGTGTGAGATCTGGCGTTCTTTAATTACTACACTCCCTATGGCAGTTATTCGAACCAAATCCTTGCCACACCTTATGCAAGACATTGAAACTGAAATGTTACTAACTGCGGGCTTCGCTACCAGAGCTTCATGTCCGTCTTCACAAACGACAATATATCTCTGTTTCATCCTCCTGTCTCCTTTTTTGGTCTAAATTGATGTTTAAAGAACAGTAGAATCATGGCACAAAAACAGACTCTTGTCAACTTGGGTCAATGTACCAACAATTCACTCTCTTTCAATGGTTTGGCCAAGACCTCTTTTACCACTTTTTCCATTTTCATGGCCCGCGACCCTTTAATTAGACAAGCATCCCCCGGTTTTAATTTTTCTTGTAAAAATAAACCGGCTTTTTTTGTATCCGAAAAGCTGGCAACCTTATCTTCCGACACGCCTTTGTTAATCGCCGCTTTAGCCAAATTCTTGGTAGCCGAGCCAACAGTTATTAAATAATCAAAATTCAATTCAGCCACTCTAATTCCCATCTCTCGATGATATTTCTCCGTTTGCTGACCCAACTCCAACATATCACCTAAAATAATGTATCTCTTAGCATTACTTAAATCTAACTTGGAGAATGTATTCAAAGCCGCCTTTACGGAAATGGGTGAAGCATTATAACTATCATCTATTATTAATGTATTTTTTATTCCCGGCAACACCCTCATTCTTCCGGGTGGCATTTTTAGCTCTTGTAAAGCACGAGATATTTCAACCAAATTTAAACCAAAAACTATAGCAATACTAATTGCAGCAAGGGCTGAATAAATAACATGCTCCCCCACTACACCGGGCAAATATATGGGCACAACACTTCCTTGGTATATAACTTTAAAAAAAACACCTTCCGGCCAGCCGGTTTGCGGATCCTTTTTTATATTAATGTCGCTAGCTCTCACAGTAGAGTCCGGATGAAAACCGTAAGTAATTACATCAGCATCGGTTTTTTTTCTCATTGAATAAAGCTCCAGGTCATCTCTATTTAATATTGCAAAACCGGTACGGTCCAAACTCCTAACAAGCAGCTGTTTTTCTCTAAATAACTTTTTTATTGTTTTAAAAAATTTAATATGAACCGGTGAAATAGCGGTTACCACACCAACATTGCACTGGATCAATTCTGTAAGTTCTTTTATGTCACCGGGACGATTAGCTGCCATTTCAAGCACCAGTATTTCCGCATAACTTTTTTTCTTTTTTATACATAAAAAAAGCGCTTTACCTAAAATGTAAAACCAAGTTATAAATGATCTGCCCGGACTTTTTTCACCCACCACGGTTAAAAGTACTCCAAAAAAAGTATTATAACTATCCGGACTTCCGGAAACTCTGAATTTTTTACTTAATATCTTTAAGGTGATATCTTTTACACTTGTTTTTCCCACCGAACCGGTAATTCCAACAACATCGGGATTGTATTTTTTTAGTATCCTGGCGGTGAATAATTTTAAAAAATATCTGACAATTAATCTCATAAAAAATTATCTAACTGGTGAAACTTGGTAATATTTAAGCAAAAATTCCGCTATATCTCTAAAAACCGGTGTAGTCGTATAAGATGCGTATTTACGCTTAGGTTTTTCAATTTTTATAACTATAACAAATGCCGGATCGTCCACTGGGGCAAACCCGACAAAAGAATGATTGGTCTCATCGGTATAGCCACCTTTACCGGCAATTTGAGCTGTACCAGTCTTTCCCGCAACATAATAACCATCCACCTGAGCGTTTTGTGATTGTCCATTGTCAATTACACTCACCAACATTCCGCTAAGCAATGATGCCGTTCTTTTATCCAAAACTCTTTTTATTTCTTTTGGCTTTGTCTTTTCCACCTTTCCATTCGCATACCTTATTTCTTCCACTATAAAAGGCCTCATAAGTATACCGCCATTGGCGATGGTAGCAAAGGCAGAAGCCATTTGCAAAGGTGTGGCTGTTATTCCCTGACCAAATGAAGCCGTAGCGGTATAACAATCAAGTTTATCTTTTTTTATTTCACGTAATGTTTCAATTGTTCCCGAAACCTCGCTGTCCAGCTCAATCCCCTCTTTCATGCCAAATCCAAAATTTTCCAAATAATCTATAAAATTATATTTTCCTAATTTTTCCACAACATGTACCATCCCCGTATTGACAGAGTTTTCCAAAACTTGTGTCATAGTCTGTTTCCCATATACCGTCCCTTCCGCATTGTTAATCGGTTTCATACATAAATCTTCTATCGGACCGGTATCCTCAAAAACTGAATCCGGTTCAACCACCCCCTCGTTTATTGCTGCCGCCATGGTAACAGGTTTGAAAATTGATCCCGGTTCATAAGGAGTAAAAATGGCTGTATTGTTAAAAATCTCAATTGACTCCACTTCATTGTATTTGTTTGGATCAAAGTCCGGAAAAGAACACATTGCTCTAATAGCGCCGGTTTCAGGCTCTATTACCACCAGAGCCCCGCCTGAAGCTTCATACTCATCAATTGCTTCTTGCATTCTCTTACAGGCCATATATTGAACCGTTCTGTCAACGGACAATAGCAAATCCGTACCATCCTCTGCCGGTTGAAATGATCGACCACCAAGAGGAATCCACTCCCCCACAGCGGTTCTGAAACCTTCAAAAAAACCACCACTACCCGCCAATTGATTTTGCCAATAACCCTCCACTCCATAACGTCCAATATCCATCCCATCTTCATTTTTACCCACAAAACCGACCACATGAGCGGCTAATTCACCCTCCGGATAGTAGCGATAGGGTCTGCGTACGAAACCAAGTCCGGTTAAGTTTAATTCTCTTAATTTTTCAACTTTACTTTCTTCAACTTTTTTTTCTATAGGTTCATAAGGGTCGTCACGTTCGTTTATTTTTAAAAATAATGAAAGTTTTTCTTCGTCATCATAGCCAAAGAATTCAGATATTTTTTTCGTAACATCTTCGGCTTCTTCTTCGTCAACTAATTTCTTGGTATTTATGTATACTGTAAAATAATCCCTATTGATTGCCAGTGGATATTCCTCTCCGCTTCTGGAATCCTGAATGAAAACCTCTCCTCGCTTTGGGAATAATTGTTCATACATTTCATGAGAACCGGCTGCCATAGCAGTATAAAAATCATGCTGCATTATCATTATTAAAAAAAGGTTCGAACATATCGCCACTGAAACCAATATAATCAGAATAAACAAGACTCTTATACGGATATGAATTGAACCTTTTTTTACATCTTTATTTTGCTGTCTATAGGAAACCGGGTTCATAATTAAATTAATTTTTTCTCTGTCTTCCCATTCTTTTTTCTGCAATTTCTTTATCTACCAAACCTTCTTTTATTAATGCTTTAAGAGAATTCTCCATAGATATCATCCCTTCTTTGGCACCTGTCTGAATAGAACTCTGAATCTGCGCAATATTATTCTCCCTTATCAAATTGGATACGGCCGGAGTATTTACCAATATCTCTCTGGCGGCAACTCTTTTTCCGTCAGAGGAAGGTAATAACTGTTGTGCTACCACACCTCTTAATACGGCCGATAACTGAATAAGTACTTGTCTTTGTTTACTACCATCAAATACATCCACTATTCTTTCCACAGCTTCGGCAGCCGTTGAAGTATGCAAGGTTGAAAAAACCAAATGTCCGGTCTCCGCTGCCGTTAAAACCGTAGCAATGGTCTCCGGGTCACGCATCTCACCTACCATTATTATATTTGGATCTTGTCTTAATACATGCTTCAGAGCGGATGCAAAAGACTTTGTATCGCTACCCACCTCTCTCTGCTCTATTAAACTTTTTTTATCCTCAAAAATAAACTCTATTGGGTCTTCTATGGTTATAATATGAGATTTTCTGTCTTTATTTATTTCTTCTATCATTGAAGCAATCGTAGTGGACTTTCCACATCCGGTTGGACCTACCACCAAAACCAAACCATCCAAAAGGTTTGAAAAATCACGCAGAGCCGGCTCAAAACGTAAATCATCCGGTGTGGGAATCTCATCCGGTATTAGTCTTGCGGCTAGTCCCAACTTACCGGACTGTAGGTGTAAATTAACTCGAAATCTCACTCCGTCAAAGTCATGACTGAAATCCAATTCCAAATTTTCTTCAAACTTCTCTTTTTGGTCATCGCTTAACAAAGATGACACTAATGTTTCAACTTCTTTAACCGGCATAGGATCCTCAGAAAGTTCTTGTAACTGACCATCCACGCGTATCATTGGTTTTTCGTCCGCTACCAAATGTATGTCAGATGCTCCTTTTTTTATTGCAAATTCAAAATACGAATCTATTGAACTCATAGATATTTATTAAAATCTTATATATTAATCTTAACATAATTAAAGCTTGTTTTCCAGAAAATGTTGTCAACAATTTCAAATAAAAAATAATCTCGATTTTAACGAGATTATTAATTATAAATAATTTTAACTTTATAAACTAACTTTTTTTCTTAGTTTTTGCTTCTTTTTTCAAATTACCCCATTGCGAAACCACTAGTTTTTTTATGGTTTTCTTTACATTATCGGCCAAACCGTTATCAACAGCATACTTATCCACATATTCTTGAACCATTTTTGCATATTTTGTCTTTGTCATCTTATCCCAACTCTCCGAGCTCATAATCTGGTCGCTCAATTTTTCATATACATCAGCTGAGTTTTCCACTATTTGCTTTCTTACCTTTTTACCCTTTGTTGTTGTATTTAGCCACATCATGATAGCTCCTACTAGCCCACCAAGAAAGAGGCCTTTTTTAAATCTACCCATATTTTTTAATTTTAATAAGTTAAATTATAATAAAAATAATACAATATTATGCGTATCTGAATCAATTATAGCAAATTAATATTTAGTCAACAAGCTGTTATAAATTTTTTCCAAATTTATTGCTATTTGCGGCCAGGCATATTTTTTTTCCGTGATAATCCTAACATTTCTCTTGAATTCCTTCATTTCTTGCACCGAATAATTTAAAAAAATAATTATTTCGTCAGATAAAAGCAAGGGCTTTTTATACGGGACCGTAATACCCCCGTCTTGAGCCACTTGACGAACACCCGGCAAATCTGACGCTATTACCGGTACTGAGCTGGCCATTGCTTCGAGTAGTACCATACCAAATGCTTCGTTTGCACTAGTGGATGGTAAGACAAATAAATCAGCGAGATTGTAATGATATGGCAATTCTTCGTCTGTTACAAAACCGATAAACCTGACTTCTTTGGAAAGACCCAGACCCCTGGCTTTCATTTCATAGTTGTTTTTAAGTTCACCATCTCCGATAAATATACATTGAAAATTAAAATCTTTTTGTTTGGTAATAGTTAAAGCCTTGAGTAAATCGGGTATACCTTTGAAATAATGTGCTCTATCCATAGCACCAACAAATAAAATTGTTGGGATGTCCGGATTTAAACCATATCTTTTGAGTAGAGCCTCCGGTTTATTACGAGCTTGAAAACGATTTGTATCGATTCCAAAGGGTAATTCTGTCCATTTTTCTTTATTTTCTTTGTATATCTCTGAAGCATCACATGCATTTGCATAGTCAAATGAACTGACAATAATTTTATCGGCTACTTCTAATATTTTTGGCATCCAAAATTTGGCATACATTTTGAAAATCAAACCTTTCCACCCCGGGGCTCTCGTGTCCATATGATAAGTCAAAACCAAAGGTTTATTTGTTTTCTTTTTCCATCTTCTAACTATATTGGCTGTACCAAAAAAAGGATAGTGTAAATGCACCAAATCGAATTCATCCAAATGTTTTGCAATATTTCCAAGTCTGGCCGCATTACCATAACGCAAACTGGGGCGAAGGCGACGTGCGAACTCCACCTCTTTTTTTATAGGTTCTTTGTATTGAGGTGTCAAAACTTCAACCTCATGACCCTGTCTTGCCAATTCAGATGCGGTTTGAAAAACCACATTACCCATACCTCCGTAATATGGCGGATATGTGGAAACTATTTGACCTATTTTCATATCTAACAGTTGTAAGTAGAAAGTTCTAGAGTTATAAATTTTTTAACTTACTACTTACAACTCTACAACTTACTACCAAGTTATTCATTATTATCCAATGCGTCTTTTCTTACTATTTTTGTCAAATCACGATTTAGTGAGTCCAACTTAACATTTAATTTAAATACCAAGAAAAAAAGCAAAGCCAAAGAAATATATATTACCAAATCGGTTCCCCTACCTATTCCCAAATATGCCGCTAAAATAGAACTACTATTCGGCCAGATCACCACAATCACACCCAAAATCCAAAAAAATATCCAAAAAAATACCGCTCTCTGACCAAGTAGACCACTCCGCTTGCGAGAAATAACATTAAAAACCGCAAAACCGGCAAAAAGTATGAACAAAATTTGAAATAAGATTAACATAATTTTGAATTTAAAATTTTGAATTTTGATTGAATTACTAATAACTTAATTATAAATTAAATTATTCAAAATTGATTCTAAATTCAAAATTCGAAATTTAAAATTCAATACCTGATTTATCTCAAAAATTTACCCAATAATAAATCTCTTAATATTTTAAAACCACCGGCCATGTTTTGTCCATATTCATAATACTTAACTTCAATGGGAAATTCAACATATTTCAAATTATATTTTTTTATTTGTGCCGGTATCTCAGTTGCATGGGCCATTCTATCTTGATTAATTTTAATTTTATTAAACGCCTTTCTGTTTAAGATTCTAAAACCATTATGAGCATCAGACAATTTCAATCCACTAAATAAATTATTTATTATTCTGCCGAGAGGCAAAAGAATTTTGGCTTTAAACCACGGTATGTTAGATTTTTTTTGTAAAAATCTGGAACCCAATAAAACATCAACTTCAGCTTCTTGCATGTGTTGCATGGCACCGGATATATCTTTGGTACTGAACTGACCGTCACCATCAAAATGAATTACATAGTCTGCGCCTATAATATTAGCATACTCATGACCCGTTTGCAGGGCTGCACCCTGACCTCGGTTCAAAACATGCTTCAAAACTATCGCACCGGCTTTACGAGCCTCTTGGAACGTGTTGTCAGTAGAAGCATCGTCAACCACTAGTACTTTATCAACATGCTCAAAAAGGTCCCGGATGACGGAACCTATTCGTTTTTCTTCGTTGTAAGCCGGTACAACCGCAACTAGCATATTATTTGTTATTTAAAGTTAATATCTCTCTATTTGCTATAGCATAATCAATAGTTTTTTTCAAACCATCTTCCAGTCTGACAAGCGGTATCCAACCCAGCTGCTCTTTTGCCGTACGCAAATCCGGAGTACCTTTTTTTGTCAAAAACATCAATGGCTCTTCAAAAATAATTTTTGAGCTGGAATCGGTCATCTCGATAATCTTACGCGCTACATCAGCCATTTTAACAATTTGATCTGAACCTAAATTTACAATAGAAACACTCTCGTCAGAATTCATCAACCTTACCAGACCATCGATCATATCAGACACAAAACATAGAGATTGAGTCAAAGTTTCATCTCCGTATATTACCAAATCACGACCATCGAGCGCATCCAGGATAAAATCAGGAATAAGAAGACCATCCCGCAGTTTCATTCTCGGACCATAGGTGGTAAAAATCCTGGCAATATTGGCATCTATATTATAAACCTGTTTGTAAGTAGCTACACAAGTTTCCGCAAATCTTTTCCCCTCATCATAACAAGCTCGCGGAGACAAATGATTTACCCTTCCCTCATAATCTTCGGAAAACATAGAATTTTCTTCTGTTGCGTCTCCGTATACGACCGAACTGGAAGCAAACAAGTATTTAGCTTTGTATTTCGCAGATAATTCCAATGTGTTTATAACTGAATTTGAATTTGCTTTTAATGAATGAATTTTTAAATCTTCAAAATTCTTTGGGCTTGTTGGACATGCCAAATGATAGATCTCTTGAATGCCCTGATATTTTATCCTAAATTTATCCAATTCTTCGAAAGCAGATAGGTCAATCGGTTCGTTAACATTATATTTTATGAACTCAAAGTCTGGGTATTGCAACAAGTGGTCAATATTTTGAATCGAAGAGTTTGAAAGATCATCCATACATATTATTTTTCCCGACTCCAATAATTTTTCGCATAGATGGGAGCCCAAAAAACCCGCACCCCCTGTTACTAAAATATTCTTTTTTTCAAAAATTGGTTTGTCATTTGGCATATTTTTATTGTTTGCTAATTAATATTTTCCATATGGGTGTAGTCCCTTCGTATGTAAAATTTAATTCGTCAATTTTCTTGCCCTCTTCATCCCACACTTTAATAACTTCATCTCGGCCTGTTCTATTAATGCTTAATATGTCATCTTTACCATCATTATTAACATCGCTTACCACTATTTGCACTCCGCCCCGTACTGATAAATCATAACTGAAAAATCTTTTTATCATAGTTCCATCCCTTTCATAATAGGCAATAAAAGGGGCATCGCCTTCACTGGCTGAAACAACAATTTCCTGCTCCCCATCACCATCTATATCACCACTATCTATAGAGCCATTATCCTTCAAAAATGGCAGATCAATACTATTAATTTTTTCAAAGGAATAATTAAATTCCTCAAATCTGACCAAATCGTCAAATCGATATTTTACCAAAATATGCTGCAAAGAATTATCCGTGTCAATAAAAGATAAACTTACACCCCGATGAGATCCTAGTAATTCATAACTACCAATTTCTTGACCGCTAAAATTCAGTACTCTAAAAACCTCATTGTCAAAAAATTTTGGTGATATGATAATCTCATCACCATTCTCAACAGCAACATTGGCAACTTTTATGGTCATTCTACCCCAGGATTCAGTCAACCAACTATCAATTAAAACCCAATTATTATCATATATATTTACTTTTGCTAAACCTTTTTTGTGTCGCTCAATAGTAACATAACCAAGCTTGCCATTATCATTTCTAAAAACATCCATATCATAAATATTACTCAAATCGGGAGTTTTTTCATTTATCACAGGAGAAGCAAAGCCGTCTATTTTAACCAAATTACTCTCCAGACTATTAAACAAGCTTATACTCTTTATAGAATGACTGTAAAGATTTTCTCCCAAAGCTGTTTTTACAGCCGTATCAATCTGCAACAGTCCGGCTCCAAAAAGGTGTGCATATGCTTCTTCATTCTGACCGGGTGTGTGATGAACCGAATTTAATAATACATTATAGATTTGTTTTGGTCCCCAATCCGGTTGTACCGACTTTACCAATGCCGCCGCACCACTAACAAAAGGAACCGCAAATGAAGTGCCGCTCCAACTACCACCAAATCTCTCACTTAAACCATTTGTTGGTGAATACCTTAGGGTACTGGCGATATCAACTCCGGGAGCGGTAATGTCAATACACCCTGCACCATAATTTGAAAAAGGGGCAATAAAATGCCTGGAATCAACCGCACTCACTCCGATTACCCATTGTTCATCTTCTCCCAGATCGGCACAAACCGGATATCTTAAAATATTTTCAAAAAAAATATCCTCGTTTCCGGCGGCTGCAAAAACGAGTACATTATTGTCATAGGCATATTTGATTGCCTGTTTCAACTCTTCGGCAGCATAACCAACCACACTGATATTGATTATATCCGCTCCGTTATCAACCGCATAAATGATCGCTTCATAAACTTTGCTCATGTCACCACTACCGCTATTGCCAAGAGCTTTTAGATTCATCAATTTTACTTTCCAATTCAATCCGACACCATCTTTAGCATTATTGCCGGCCGCACCTATTATCCCGGCTATTGCGGTTGCATGATTAAAAACGCCCCTTTGTCTTTCTTCATCTGTTAATCTGGATACATTTGGTCTTGGAATATTATTATCATTAACAAAATTCCAACCCCATACATCATCAATGTAACCGTTGGCGTCATCATCGATTCCATTGTATTCAATTTCATCTTCATTTTTCCACGCGTTTTCTCTAATATCCGGATGAAAAGTATCAAAACCATTATCAATTATGGCTACTACAACATCTTCGGTACCGGTAGCATAATTCCAAGCTTCATATACCTTAGTATCACTATATGCCCATTGCTCAACATATTCATCATTCGGAAAAAAAGCTTGTACCGGTTTTAACAATCCGAAAAACAAACTTAAAATAAAAAAAGTCAAGAAAAATATTATTCTTTTTTTGATTAACTCAGTCATATCTATTATTATAACTTTAAATAAGCATTTAATCAATGTTTACAGGGTATTGAATTTTGACTGATTTTATGGTTAAATTCCATTATTGATTTATGAGAATTATTTACAGAATAAAACAATTCATACTGATGGGCGGTGACTTGGCTGCTTTTTTGTTGGCTCTTGGTCTAAGTCTCACCATCAGGCATTTTCAACTGCCAATTTGGCAAAGCATTGAATACAATGCGGCTATTTTTTCCATAGTTTTTTTATTATGGTTGACTGTAAATTATATTAACGGACTTTATGATTTATCAAAACAGGCCAACGATAGGAAATTTTACAGACGTTTTGTTGAGGTCGCTATCATGTCTCTTGTAATCAGCGTGATATTTTTTTACCTGGTTACCGGCACAAGAATAAGTCCAAAAACCATTTTATTACTTAATATTATATTCGGATACAGCTTAAGTGCTCTTTGGAGATTTCTATATAATAAATTTGTAGGATCAAAAAAATTAGTTACAAAAGTTGTGATGGTTGGCAGTACTCGCGAAACCCCGGAAATTATCGATACCCTTCAAAAACACCCTAAAAAAGGTTATAAGATCATAGCTTTTATTGATCCCGATCACACAATCAGAAGCGATGAATATCCGGATTTGGATATTTATCATGGTTTGCATACAATTAGACCCGTAATTTCAACCAGATCGGCTCAACTGGTTGTAATTGCGCCACAATTACAAAAAAATTCTGAGGCTCTTCGAGAATTGTATGAACTTCTTTTTTGGGATGTCAATATTACCGACACACCAACATTCTATGAAATCATTACCGGTAGAATCACGCCAACTGTTTTTTCCGAGGGTTGGTTTTTGGAACATTTAAAAAATAGCGACCAGCCGATTTACAATAAATTCAGAATCCTTATGGATTTTAGTGCGGGATTAATTTTTGCTCTATTTTTTGTAATTTTATTTCCACTGGTTGCACTTGCAATAAAAATAAATTCAAAAGGACCGATCTTTTTTAAACAGAAGAGAGTCGGTAAGAATGGCTTGGTATTTACCATGTATAAATTCAGATCCATGTATGCCTTATCTACTGATGGCAGTGCTGAAATAGATGGTTTTCAGTTTGCCAAAAAAAATGACAAGCGTATAACCGTAACAGGAAAATTTTTACGTAAAACAAGACTGGACGAACTGCCGCAGTGTTTGAATTTGTTAAAAAGAGATATAACACTAATAGGACCCAGACCTGAAAGGCCGGAAATAACAAAAAAATTGGAAGAAAAAATGCCATACTATCCTTTGCGCCATACTGTAAGACCGGGGCTTACCGGTTGGGCTGTAATACATCAATCATATACCGATACCTTAGAAGATTCATTACAAAAACTACAATATGATCTTTATTATATAAAAAACAGATCGGCTTTGCTCGACCTGTCTATATTACTTCGAACTGTAAATGTGGTTGTCAGGATGATGGGACAGTAGCAACTCACAGTTATCAGTTCGCAGCCAACAGACATTAATTATGTTTAAACTTAATAAATGTCTGTGAAATGGTGGCTGAGAACTGTAAACTGTTATTCTAAACCCATCTCCTTCTTCAATTCCGCTATTCCATCTTCAAGCTTTATTGTCGGCTCCCAACCAAGGAGTTTTTTTGCTTTGGTATTATCAGCCCCGGAAAAACGTGGGTCACCGGGTCTAGGTGGAATAAATTCATGAGGACCGCCGATTATACTAACCAATTCATTAACAGTGGTTGGCTTGCCGTTACCAATATTTATAGTCTCACCCTTTCCCACATTGTCATTCGTCATAGCCAGAATATTGGCTTTTACCACATCATCAACATGTGTATAATCACGATAATATTCCCCATCCCCACAGACGGTCATTGGCTTTCCTTCTTTGATTTGTTTTAAAAATTTTCCAATTACAAGGGCATAAGCTCCATCCGGATCAAAATAAGGGCCGTAAACATTAAAATATATTAGACTTACTGTTTGTAAATCATACAACTCTGAAAACAACCGGCAGTAATGCTCACCTATCAATTTATGCAGAGCATAAGGACTGATTGGTTTTTTTATTTTGTCGTCTTCAGACAACAATTCTTTTTCTTCAGCTCCATAAGTGGACGAAGAAGATGAAAACACCAATCTTTTTATGCCGTGCTCTTTGGCAGCCAGTAACAATTTTAAAGTACCGTTTACGTTCACGTCATGCGTTTCCCATGGTTTTTCCACAGAATAAGTTACCCTCGGCAGAGCAGCTAAATGAAAAATGCCATCAATGCCTCCGGAACAAGCTTTTTCCAAATCAGCCTCATCTCTTATATCACCCTCAATATATTCCGCACCGGGCTGAATTCTCTCTTCTTTTTTACCACCGGCATAATTATCAATAACGCGCACTTTGTGACCGTCTGAAAGTAATTTTTTTACCAAGTTTGTGCCAATAAAACCGGCACCTCCTGTTACTAGATAATGTGACATAAATATTTTAAATTATGGTAGATTATTTTTTTTGAAAACTATAGTGTCCAATAATTGATACCCTCTTTTTCTATTTCCCCTTGATCATAAATTTTTTTAAAATCAACCAAGAGTAAATTATGATCATTCATGTATTCTTTTATTTCCTGAGGAGTCATTTTTCTAAATTCATCATGAGTAACAGCCACTATTAGAGTATCAGCTTTGGGCAGGTCCTCTTTTTTTGTTAATATAATACCATATTCCTCTTCCACATCCTTGGGATCAGCCAAAGGATCATAAACTATCGGTTTGACTCCAAATTGTCTCAATTCTTCATAGAGTGCGGCTACTTTTGAATTTCTTACGTCACTTACATCTTCTTTAAATGTCAATCCAAAAATAACAAACTTGGAGGTACTCACATCTTTACCAAGTAATATCATTTTTTTTATGATTTGGTGAGCAATATATTTATGCATTGAATCATTTATACCCCTACCTGCCAAGATAACCTCAGGATTATGCTCAACTTCCCTTGCTTTGAAGGTGAGATAATATGGATCCACCCCAATACAATGTCCACCGACCAACCCGGGCTTGAATCCTAAAAAATTCCACTTGGTTCCGGCAGCATCTAAAACATCATAAATACTAATATCCATCTTATTAAAAAGAATTGTTAACTCATTAATAAGTGCTATATTTAAATCTCTCTGCGTATTTTCGATTACTTTTGCAGCCTCGGCCACCGCGATTGACTTAGCTTTAAATACTGATGTTATACTCTCATATATTCCCGCCACAACCTCGAGAGACTGCTGATCACCGGCTGAAACAACCTTTGTTATTTTATCAATCGTATGCTTCTTATCTCCCGGGTTAACCCTCTCTGGTGAGTAACCAATATTAAATTCAACTCCTTTTTTTAAATTGGAATATTTCTCTAAAATTGGTGCACATATATCTTCTGTAACTCCGGGATATACGGTTGATTCATAGACAATTATACTACCGGGGGATAAATTTTTTCCAACCAATTCACTTGCCTTTTTTAAAATACTTAAATCGGGAATTTTATTTCTATCAATCGGCGTTGGTACAGCCACTATAATAAATTTTGCTTCTTTTATACGATCCGGTGAACTTGTAAATTCAACATTGGATGATAATAATTCTTGATTTTCAACTTCGTTTGTTTTATCTAATCCATTTTTCAAATTATTTATTTTTTCTTCATTTATATCAAAACCTATAACATTAAAATTCTTTGACAACAAAACTGCAAGCGGCAAACCTACATAGCCGAGCCCCACGATACAAATTTTTTCTTTTTTTGTTTTTAGTTCTTCAAGTAATATCATATTTTATTTAGCTTTAAGTAAAGGAGAGCCGACCGCTATAATATCAAAACCTTCTCTAGAGAGATCATTATATTTATGTTGGAGCATCCGTCTACCGTCCATAATTAAACCTTTTTTACCGCGATAAAGTCCGACCAAACTGTCATATAAACCCCTAAATTGAGGCCAATCTGTAGCTATGATGACAGCATCTGTGTCCTGTAAAGCCTCAAGAGCAGTTTCAAAATACTTAACTTCTTTACTCTGTTCAAACAATCTTTTAAAATCGCCATTGGCTACCGGATCATAACATTTTATTTCTTCCACTCTATTCTCAAGTAAAAAATTAACTATATTTATACTCGGGGCATTCCTAATATCATTCGTGTCTTGCTTGAAAGCCAAGCCTAGTAAGGCCACCTTTTTACCCTCCCAATTATAATCCAATTCTCTCTCTGCACGACCTATAAATAATTCCAATTGGCGCTTATTTGCCAAATAAGACTCATTTACCAGTGTGGCATTTTTGCCTGCCGTCTGTAATTGATAGGATAAAGATCTGGAGTCTTTTATAAAACAACTTCCACCGGCATACAAACTATCATATAGACCCCAATTACCAATTCTAGGGTCTGTAATCAATATTTTTCTGACGTTCTCAAATTTCAAATCCGGAAAAGTTTCACAGGTACGACCCACCACATCAAAACACTGAGTCAATTTATTGAATAATAAATAATTTGAAAGTAACTTACCCGCTTCCGCTTCTCCTGCCCCAACCTCAATATATTTTACACCGGAAGAACTGTAAAAACGATCATAAAGTTTGCGCATTATTTCAAAATCCTTTTCAGTCTCTCCACCAATAACAACCCTGTCAGGCCTCACAGAACCATGAACCGCTTTACCCTCAACCAAAAATTCAGGGTTTGAAACAACGCCAAATTTTTTTACTCCGGCTTGGGTCATTATTTCTTTTGTCTTGCCAACCATATCAATCGGTACCGTGCTTTTATTTACAATTACAATATAATTATCTTGCTTTCCGTCTTGCCTTTTAATTAATGTATTTGCCAATTTTTCCGCTGCGTCAAAATAAAAACTTAAATCGCTCTCACCCGTCTCGCCGATCTCCGGCGTTGGTAAACACATAAAAACAACATGTGCTTTATCGAGAAAATTCTTTACTTTGGAATAATCCGAAGTAAATTTAATTCTTTCTTTATTTCTGGACAACAAATCATAAAGGCCTTCCTCAAACATACAAGATTCAATCCTGTCTTTTTGGTATGAACCTAGCTTATCAATTTTCTTTTCATCAATATCATAGACCAAAACATTGTGGCCACTATCAGCGGACACCGCGGCCGAACATGTCCCGACAAAACCTCCTCCGATGTATAAGATGTTCATAATAAAAAATATTAAACTAATTTTCTATAAAAATTTCAAATAGCAAACAATTAAAAAATCAACCGTGTCATTCCCGCGAAAGCGGGAATCCAGCCTATCACAACGAACTTCTTTCCTGGATTCCCGCTTTCGCGGGAATGACATTGCTTTATCAGCAAATAAATAGCTGTGAAGGATATACAGGCCCCAATCTTACATGCTACTGCCCAGCTCTTTCAAATTGACCCTGTCTACCGCCACCACTTTTTTCTGTACCCTCTGTAGTGCATGGTTTGCAGCCCAAAGACTTGTATCCCTGATCATACAAGGGGTGGTATTCCAACCCTCGGTCTTTAATATAACCCCAAACATCGGCTTCTGTCCAGAAAGCTATCGGACTGACTCTGACAATTTTTCCTTGATCAAAAATTTTTGTGGTTTTACGACTTTCCGTTTCGTCACGCCTAATCCCGGTAATCCAAGCATCATAACTTGATAAATGTTTTTCAATTGCCGGCAGCTTCATTTCACAACATTTATACTGGCCATTTTTTAAAAAAGAATCACCATATTCCTTATCTATTCTTTCAACATCTTCCATGCTTGGCTTGGCCCAAAAAAAATTCATCTCTCTTTGTTTAATTACCCTATCTGCGTATTCCAAAGTTTCTTCAAATTCATAACCGGTATCAATCCCAATAAACTGAATATCTTTTTTTATGCCCTGAGCCAAGTCTGCCACCACTAAAGAATCTTTGCCAAAAGAACAACTGGTAAAAATTTTTTCATAATTGCTTAATGCATGTTGAATAACAATACGGGAAAGCTCCATTTTTTCTTCTAAATTCATAAATTATATTAATTCTTTTGATTTTAAATATGAAACGATTCTATTGACACTTTCTTCTATCTCTTCTTCATGGGTATTTAAAACTATTTCCGGATTATCCGGCGCCTCATAAGGGTCATCGATGCCGGTAAAATTTTTTATTTCACCGCTACGAGCTTTCTTATACAACCCTTTTACATCTCTTTGTTCACAAACCTCAAGAGGAGCATTAACAAACACTTCTGCAAAGCAATCAATTTTTTCTCTTAATTTATCTCTTTGTTCTTTATATGGTGAAATAAAACTTGATAAGACAACTACCCCATGTTCGGCCAACATTTTGGCCACAAAACCGGCGATCCTGACGTTTCTATCCCTTCCCTCTTTGGAGAAATCCAAATCCTCATTCAAATTACTTCTTATCACATCACCATCCAGGCGTTCACACCTTAAATTTAATTCTTGTAAACGATTAAAAATCTCATCAGCTACAGTGGTTTTTCCCGCTCCTGACAGACCCGTGAACCACAATACTATTCCCTTTTTCCCATTATTTTCCATAATTTAAAATTTATTTTAATTTATTTAAAATCTGTTCGTGTTGGGTGCCGTTTGAGGCCACAAAACCGCGAGTATTATAGGGCTTTTCCTTCAAAAAATCAAGTGGTTTAGCATCTAAATCAGTTATAATTCCTCCGGCTTCTTGTAGAATAATACTACCGGCAGCCGTATCCCATTCCCCGGTTTTATCACTGGTATTAACATAAATATGAGCCTTGCCCGCCGCGATTGAACATAATTTGAGTCCGGCACTGCCCATAGCCAAATTATCGGCTAAATATAACTCTTCTTTCAATTTTATTTCCGGATCTCTCAAGTGATACCGGCTAACAAGTAATCTCATCTCTGTAAAATCCTCTTGCGGAGAAACTTCTATTTTTTCTGAATTACCGCCAACTTCCACAAAAGCACCTTCATTTTTTTGTGCATAGTATAAAACCCCTCCCAGTGGCTTAAATACTACCCCGACCACCGGCTCCCCATTTTCAACATAAGCAATCATTATAGAAAAATCACCGGTCTTATGAACAAAATCTTTGGTGCCGTCAATCGGATCAACAATAAAAACCTTGTCATGATTCAAGTAATCTTTGTCAGCCGAGGTCTCTTCGGAAAGAATACCAAAACCATTTTCAAGATACTTTTCCAATCCTTGCGAAATTATACTATCTGAAGCCAAGTCGGCTTTGGTGACCGGGAATTCTTTTTTTTCAGAATCAGTGTAATCTTCAGCATAAAATTCTAAGATTTTTGCTCCGGCTTGGCTGGTAATTTGCTTTAAATCAGTTAAAATTTCATCATATAATGCATCTTTCATAAATCTTTTCAGTTATAAATAATTATGATAAGCTAAATCTAATCCAATGTTAAGGTAGTGTGTATGTTAACAGACTAAACAAAAAAAACAAAACATCTTTATGAATGAGCTGATATTAAAAAATCTAAATTCCAAACAAAAAAAACAATTTAAAGTAGATTTCATTGGGATCGGGGCCCAAAAATGCGCTACCACCTGGGTAGCTAAATGTCTATCCCAACATCCACAAATCTGCTTTCCCAAAAATAAAGAATTACATTTTTATAATAAAAAAGCTAATTTTTACCATGAAAGAAAAGATTGGCAATACCTAAAAGGAATCAGCTGGTACTTAGATCAATTCAAGCATTGCAGTATAGCTAGTATAAAGGGAGAATTCAGTACACATTACCATCATGATCCAAAGACCCCTGCCCTAATTAAGGAACATTTTCCTAATATTAAGTTAATCTTTATTGTTCGGAATCCTACCGAGCGTCTAATCTCTAGTTATTTCCAAGGTAAATTTGATGGAAAACGCAAAAGAAAACTACCAGATATCAAAAAAATTATAAAAGAAAAGACTGACTTTATCGAAACCGGCTTCTATATAGACCATATCAAGAGATACTTGCGATATTTTTCCAAAGAACAACTTTTAATTTTAATCTACGAAGATATCAAACGAGATCCTCAAAAATTCATTAAATCAATTTACAATTTTCTAAATGTAGATGATAATTTTGTGCCAGAAAGCTTAAATAAAAGAGTGAATGTAACCGGGCCAAAAACTAGTTTATTGAGATCCAATTATATAAATTGGAAAAACAAAATAATGTCTAGTAAAATTAAAAAAAATATAATGTTTTTTCTTAAACCACTAAAACTCAATAAACTTATTTTAAAAATAGTTTTTGATCCAACTGATAAACTAATCAAAAAATATACACATAACAAAGAAAAAAAAGGAGTCCCAAAAGAAATAATCAAAGAATTAAATCAAACTTACCAGGACAAAAATAAAGAATTAGAAATATTCTTAAATCGTAAATTAGAGTGGAGCGAATAGTAAAATCGAACAAAATAGTGATATAATAATCCACTAATAATTAAGATATTAAAATGTGTATAAAAAATTAAAATACAAGGTAAAAAATCTGCTTATCTGGAGTCAGAAATACACACACACTGACATGATTTATATTGCTAAGGGTGGCTTATGGTTAAGTTTAAACAAAATCATAACTTCTGTTGGCTCTCTTATTTTAGCCATAGCATATGCCAATCTATTATCAAAAACGGATTATGGTTTATATAAATACGTACTATCCATCGCCGGTATTCTTAGTTTAACGGCTTTACCA
The DNA here is from genome assembly GCA_014729395.1 of Candidatus Magasanikiibacteriota bacterium. GTDB lineage: Bacteria > Patescibacteriota > Patescibacteriia > Magasanikbacterales > UBA922 > WJJZ01. Next base: position 43,672 of record WJJZ01000006.1, on the reverse strand, counting down.
GGTTTAAACACGGCCCTTACGAGATCCGTAGCCCGTGGCTACGAAAACGACACCATGCGGATAATTAAAAAAAAATTTAAGTGGTCACTCCTGGGTTCATTGGCCGGACTTATTATTTCCGCTTACTACTTTCACAATGGAAATTCTATACTTGGATTTTGTTTTTTAATTGCCGGTACTCTTGCACCAACCACAAACGGCTTGATTGTTCATGGTTCATTTCTCAAGGGAAGAAAATTGTTTAAGCAAAGTGCCATATACAGCACCATAATACAGGTAAGCTCTGCTATTTTAATTATCATAACGCTAATATTTTATCCTAAAGTGACCTATTTAATAACGGTTTTTTACCTTTCCTCACTAATCATACAAACTTTTTTTTCAATCTACATTTATAAAAAATTTAAATTAAACAAAAAAAGAGCAGCTGACACTATATCTTTCGGAAAACATTTAACAATCATAGATTTTTTTGGAACGATTACCAACAACATAGACAAAATTATAATGTGGCATTTTTTGGGTGCGGCTCAATTGGCCATATATTCATTTGCTACCGTCCCAATAAAAGAAATGAAGTCATTTTTTAATGCCATCTCAACTTTGGCAATGCCTAAAATGGCCTCGAAAGATAAAAATATTATCAAAAAAACCTTACCTTCTAAAATAGTTAAAATGACCTTACTGCTTATAATTCCCACTATCTTATACATTCTCTTCTCACCTCTTATTTTTAAGATATTATTCCCTCAATATTTAGATTCTGTTAAATATTCCCAAGTTTTTGCTATTTCGGTACTACTGACACCCTATATACTTATTGGTACTACCTTTACTTCACAAGGTCTTAAAAAGCAGTTATATTATATGAGAATTTTTGGGGCAGTATTAAAAATTATATTACTTCTCCCTATGATAGTATTTTTTGGAATATGGGGTGCTATAATTTCCATTATCATAACAAATATATTACTTACTTTATTTAAATTATATCTTTTTAAAAGAATGTAATATGATCATATATGTTTATAAAATTAAGTAAAGTTATGGCATCAGCGTAAAAATTAATCTTACTAAACATTGTAACAAGGAAAATATTATTATATCTATTTCCACATACTAAAAAATGACGACGATTAATATCAACACTCACCAAATAACAAGGGTTTTTACAACCACATGACCCCTGAAGGAATTAAAAATCCAATTGGAGAAAAAATGTGGAAATCATACTTTAGATTTACCATTTTAAAATAGTCATTTATTAATATTCTAATGGAACCCACGAATAGGAGAAAAATTAAATTCAAAGAATCTGATTTTATTATAATGAATTAACAAAAAAACATCATGGCCAAAAAAAATGCTAAAAAAATGAATCAAGATGATTTTAAAATAGATTTCATAGGAGTTGGTGCTCCCAAATGCGGTACCAGTTGGACGGCAAAATGCCTAAGGGAGCACCCACAAATATGTCTTTCAAACAATAAAGAATTGGATTTTTTTAACAAATTCAGGCCTTTTTATAGAAAAGATGAAGAGTGGAAATACACAAAAGGGATTGATGAATACAAAAAAAATTTCAGGCATTGTAAGCCGGGAAATATAATAGGTGAATTCAGTGTTTATTACTTATTTGACAAAGACACACCAAAATTAATCAAAAAACATTTTCCTGAAACGAAAATAATAGCAATCCTAAGGAATCCTACAGATCGCCTTTACTCTCACTATCTACATGCTAAAGGAAACTATGAAAAAAAATATGAAAAAAAATTCTTCTCGTTCGATCATTTTTTAAATAATGATGAAATTATATCCACGGGATTTTATATGAAACATATAAATAATTACCTAAATTTTTTTGATAAAGATAAAATTCTTTTATTATTACACGACGACCTAAAGGTAAACCCCGAAAAATTTATTAAAAGAATTTATATTTTTTTGGATGTGGATAAAAATTTTACACCATCGCTTTTAAATTATGTGCCAAACCCTACCTGGAAAAAAAATAATAAAACACTAAAAACTTACCAAAAAATTAAAAACAACCTTATGCAATCCTCTATAAAAAAAAGAGTAATGCCGATTATTAAAAATAATACAGTAAATAACTTAGCCCTTAATACACTAAAATTTTGCGACAGGTCAGTACACTCAATAACATCTCTACAAAAAAGACCTCAATTATCACCTAAATATCGCAAAATTATAAACGATATATATAGAGAAGAAAATAAAAAATTAGAAAAATTTCTTAACCGCAAGCTAAATTGGGATAATTAATATATATAAATGGTTTTTATTTTCATAACAACATAATGAGCAAAATACCGCCAATGAAAATTTGTTTTCCACGCTTTTTTAAAAAACTCACTCGCCTCTTCAATTTCTCCATCGTCTCTTAAAAAAATAGCCAACTGAAAATAATGCTTTGCCAAAAATCTTGGCTTTTTTTTAAATTCACCCAAATATTTATTCAATATCATCCTGCGTCCCGCAATTCTTTTATCTAAGTTGGCTCCAATATGATCATGGTCCCCCATCATATTCACTTTTACCAATGGCTTATTTACACCCAAACCCCTATATTTTTTTGTTACTCTAATAATCAAATCCGGTTCTTGATGGCTTGGAAATCTTTCATCAAAACCACCCACCTCATCAAAAACTTTTCTTTTTATTATTAGAGTGACAGTTAAAAACCCTTTAAAATTACGTAAGACATCCTCGTGGAAATTTTTTATCCCATCGTAGACTTCTTTGGTTTTGTCTCCTTCTTTTGTTTTATTGATCACACTAGAAAAACAAAAACCCACGTCATCACCCGCCTTTTCAAATTCCTTCATTTGTATCTCCAATTTTTCCGGCAACCACTCATCATCGTCATCCAGAAAGGCAACATATTCTCCCCTGGATTTTTTTATCCCTGTGTTTCTGGCGGCTCCTCCACCCCTATTTTCCGGATGTTTTATATACACCACTCTATTGTCTTTTATTTTCTTAACCACATCTTCAGCCCTAACCCTTGTACCATCATCAACAACAATAACTTCAAAATCCTGATAAGTTTGATTTAAAACTGACTTTATGGCTTTGTCAATAAATTCAGGTCGATTATAAGTCGGAATGATAACTGATACTTTAGGGCTCATATTTTATAGTTCTTTTTTCTTAAATGGGGTAAACGCTTAAAGTACTTATTATCTCTTGAATCACCTTGGATATACACAAAATCCAAATTATTCTTCCATGCCACATAGTTAAAACTCAACTGATCGCGCTTACTATTATTTTTTAATTCGGACCACCAATCTTCCATTACCTTCTTTACATCGTAATAATTATGCTTCCTTAAAATAACCATACCCGATATCAATCCATTATCCTCTGGGTACCCCTCTTCTTTATATCTACTAACTTGTTTTAATATTAAACTAGGGTCATCTTTGTATTTTTCTGTTTTTGCCATTTTCACCAACACTTCGGCTTCTTTGTATATACAATTCCTTTTATCCCCAGTCAATTGATTATGATCAAACATGGCAATATTGTTGCTTTTCAAATACTTATCAATTAACTCATTAACGTCGCCGTGAACCAACATATTACCATCAACCCAAATACTATATTCATAATCGGATAAATACTTATGTGGTAATAATTTCATTTCTCGTGAATCCCTAGCCGGGTCACCGGAACCAACCCCGATATTTACCACTTTCCAAGTCTTTGATTTTAAAACCTCATCATCTGTAAAACAAATAAAATCACAATTATCCGGAATAAACTTTGGTTCTGTAAGAGCATCTTTGCCCCCCAAGATAGCAGTATATATAACAATGTTATTTTTTTTAATTTTCACAATAAACTGTTTAGCAAAAAGTCCGGGCCAAATCCTACCAAAATATTTTGTCCCTCGTGTAGGGATGTGGTGATTTTCTTGTGTTATATGATAGCCGGTCTTTCTAATTAAATCCTTAAAACTTTTCCAGGAAAAAAAATGGATATGCCCTTTGTCCATAAGACCACTATCAGTATACTCAAAATGTCCTAGAAAAATCTTTAATCTATTTTTCCACCATAAAATATTGGGGACTGTAATTATTATCTCGGTATTATGGCTAATTGCCTGCTTTATTTTAAATAAAATCTCCTCGGGCTCCATCAAGTGTTCCAAAACTTCGGAAATAACAACATAATCATATTCTTGCATCTTTAATTCATCCGGCCACTCCTGATTTGTCTCCAAATTAAAACAAAAAACATTATCTAGCTTTTTAGATGCCTCCTTTGTTGCGTCTTCTGAAATATCAATACCAAAAACAGTAGCTTTTTTTTCTTTTTTAATTATTTCACCAAGCAAACCGCGACCACAGCCCACATCAAGTACAACCGGATTATTTTTCTTTATAAAACTCAAAATAGCCTTCCTACGAAATCTGTTAATTTTTTTATATACTTTTTTATTGTAAAAATTTTTAATACTCATGTTAGCTCTTTATTTATAATTTCAGCCAACGACTCTTTAGTAAAATTTTGCTTAATTTTTTTATAGATATTATCCCCCATTTTAATATAACTATCATAATCATGATAAACCCGGAGTATTTTTTTTGACAAATCATGTTCGTCTGCCATATTACAATATAATAAATCTCTGCCATCTTCAAAGTATCTCTCCATTGCTTTATTTCTACCTGTTACAACTATTTTTTTACAAGCACCGTATTCCAAAACTTTATTGGGAACAACCCTCATAGCCTTATCAGTATCACCAAAAATACCCAGACACACATCCGATGCATTTATATATTTTATTAAATCTTCATAAGGAACTCGATCAATAAAGGTAATATTCTTTGATTGTAATTTTTCGCATAAAGCATTTATCTCTTTTCTAGTTTGTCCCGCACCTAACAGGACAAAATTCATTAACTTTTCTTTTTCTAAAATTTTAGCAGCTTTTACAATATACTCTATACCCTGCAAGGGTATATAACAACCATAGAAAAAAATATTAAATTTATCCTTAGGAAAGATACCTTTATCAGATAAGTCAGGAACATCTTCAAATAAATTTAAATCAACAGAAACAGGTAGGACAACTTTTTTCTTAAAATCCTTAATTTTAAATTTATTAATGAAGTAATCTTTGTGTTCCCGTGTATCAAAAAATATGATATCGGTCAATCTACACATTAAATAATCCGAAAGAAAATAATAAAAAGCTTTAATCGAATATTTACTCGCTAATTTACGATCATAGATAAAGGAATCATAAACCGAGTTAAAAGCATCCACAATGATTTTACCACTAAAAAATATTTTAGACAGAAACAAACTAAAGACAAATTTACGAGCTGGATGTAACAAAAGTAAAAAATCTTTTTCCTTTCTATGTTTTAAAACTGCTTTTAAAAAAAATACATGCCTGGTCCATTTTTCATATTTGTTGTTAATTTCTTCAATATCAAAAAAGTCCTTAAGTGTATTTATTAATACTTTATTTCTGGGATATTCTTTATTATATGAACCTATTATTAATATTTTTTTCATTTTATAAAATTCAATATTTTTTGAGCTCTTTTCTTCCAGGTGTATTGTTGAACTTTTGTATAAGCATTTTTTGTAATTCTTTCAACCAAATTTTTATTTGAAATTAAATCATTAATTTTTTCCACCAAACTATCAATACTATCAGGCCGACAGAAAAGTGCTGTGTTATCATCCAAAATTTCTCTAATACTGGGCAAATCTGATGCAATTATAGGCCTTTTAGAAGCCATATATTCAAAAGTTTTGAGGGGTGTCATAAAATACTTATAGTGCGCTTTATTAGGAAAAGGCATTAGTAAAATGTCTGATGCTTTCTGAAAAATAGCCAATTTATTTTGGTTTACTTTATCTAAAAATAAAGCATTTTTCAAGTTTAAATTTTTTGCCTTAGACTCATAATATTTTATATCACTCTTATTCCCACCAACAGCAATAAATATTATATTCTTATTTTTTAACCTTACGAGTGCTTCTAAAATCTCATCTATCCCCTTACTCTCCCCCATTGTTCTAAAACTACCAGTGTATAATAGAACCAAATTATTAAGCAAACTATCTTTTATCATTTTATCCAGAGATAATTTTTCAACTGCCTCTTTCTTGTTCAAACTCAAATCAAACATTTCCAAATTGACTCCGTTAGGCGCAACACATAACCTATCTTTATTAAATTTATTTTTTAAAAATTCTTTTTTTATGAAATTATTAGTTGTAATGATAAAATCACACTTCTTTAAAAAAAACAAAGATAAAATTTTTGATCTGGAAAACCAATCATGGCACTCATAGACAGTTTTACACCCTCGCATCTTAAACAAAAAAATAATTCCCGGATTTCTAGTATAGATTATTTCATTACCATCGACTTTCAAAAAACAAAGGTGAAAAAGAAAAGTTAAACTCTGTAAATAATGACTTAATCTAGAACCGATAACTTTTTGTAATTTAAAAAAATCAAAACTCTTAATTTTTTTTATACTATAATTTTTTTCTAAATTATAAAATCCAAAAATTGTTTCCTTGATATGATTATCTCTTTTGGGAACTATTAATTCTATTTCTACCCCACAATTAGAAAAATCCTCACACATTTTACAAATCTGATATCCATGTGCTTTTTCTGTCGGCATCCTGGCATTAGTAATATATTTAATATTGATTTTTTTGGCCTCTAAATCTGTTTCCATATACTAAGATCTTTTTTTATCAAGTCTTCCAATTTATTAATATCCTTTAAGTAAACATCAAATAATTTTATTTTAAAATTGTTAATTTCCTCTTCAGAAAAAATATTTTTTTGTTTGGATGTCTTATTGGCTTGAATTAACTTTTTTGACAAATAACCAATGCCAAGTAATTTAAAAATATTTAATATAAATCGACCTACAGCATCGTTTTTCAATTTTTTTCTATAATTAATAATTCTATTTATCGCCGGGTAACGATAATTGGTGCCTTCGGTGGTGTTGACCCTCTGATGTAGCGAGGACGGAATAAAATCATTATTCACCCCCAAAAAATCATAAAGCTTTCTAAGAACTTTATCCGGGTGTTTTTTAATATCTTTATGCAGGATAATATGAATATTATTGAAATTAAAAGGAATTAAAAACTTTTCTAAATGATTATAAAAAAAACCGTCTGACACCACTCTTTCATCCAAGTTTAATTCAGGCTCTTCAAGTAAATTTTGACCCAGCTTAGCACCTCTCTTTTTATTGTAACGATAATCAGACAGAGCTCTATCAACGGGATTTCTCAAACATAATATAATTTTTACATCAGGAAAAAATGTTTTAATTCTTTTTGCGCACTTCTCATCACGATAATAGCTCGGTGTAAATTCACCCAGAATCACACCCTCTTGCTTCTCTTTATTTTCAAAAAAAGACCGGTAGTATTCCAGACCCTTGTCAAAATTATAATCTTTATCAAAAAAATGAGTTTCTTTTTCCTTTGAGAAACAAATTTGCGAGTGTTCAGATAAACATTTGGATATCCATGTAGTACCGCTTCTTGGTGTCCCCACGCCAATAAAATTAATTTTAAATTTATTACCTTTTTCTTGCATAATAAAAATTTAACCAGCCAAACAAAATATTGAATAACAGTCGATATTTCATAGGTAAATTCTTTTTCCAACTTACATCTTCTTTTATCTCATTAGTGCCGGACAAACGCATTCTATTACCACCAGCCTGATGATGAGTAAAATTTCTAAAATTTAACATATTCTCTTCATAAACCAAACCTAAGCTATTAAGTATACGTTCAATTTCTTTTTTAGGATTTTTAGCTAAGTTTTCATAACGTACAAAAACATAATCCGCTTTGTTTCTTTTTTTTAGATAATAAATTTTAAAATTTTGTGCAAACCATTTCCACATATAAGGCATAGCTTTCTTGTACTTTTTAAAATATGACCAGGTTACAGCCCGACCATCACGGACAACATGTAAAATAATCGGTCTAATATAATTACTTTTAAAAAGTAGCTCAAATCTATCAACGTTCTTTGAAGAATCAACTATAAAATCCTTCTTTTGGTCAAAAAAACCCAAAACCTGATCAAACATATTTTCATTCTCAGTAATATAGGAATTTAAATCAACCGACCGCATCTCTTTTTTATAGTAATAAAAATTATTTTTGTTTAACAAAAAATCTTTTTTAGTTCTAAATATCTTCAATTTCGACAAATCCCTATGCTTTAAAATATTTTTCCAAAGCTCGCACTCCTCAAAATCCCTGCCACAACTACACAGTTTCTCCTTACCTACATTTTCAAATTCACCAACCCCGATTATTTTAGAATGACAATCCAAAATAAGGTCAAGCAATGTTGAACCACAATGTCCACTCCCAAGTATAAAAACTATATTCATCGTAATTATATTAATATAAACATCAGACAGTTACCAAATAAATATATTAATAAAACATACCTTTCATAATATCACCGGTATAAATAGCACTTACGGCTGTCTCACAACTCTGCCAACAACCGGGACAATTATTAACATAAGTTCTATATTTTTTAATTTTGTCTCCAAACCAAATATCTTTAAATTTTTCATTTCTCAAATTACCAACTATAGAACCATTATACATACATACCGGAATATCACCATTTGGTAAAATTCTTAGGTGGTTATTCAATGCTACACACTTCGGATTAGGATTATTTTTCTCCTCTACTAAACGATTATACAAACCCTTTAAATGGTACCTATCCACCATTTGCTCTTTAAAATCATTCACCTCTTTACCATGTCTCAGTAAAATCTTCATAAATTTTTTAATACCCTCTTTTGAAAAATCCCCAAAAGGTTTGAAAGATATGTTGGGGTCTACCACACCACTGTCACTATACAGACTATTAGTTGGTTGATTGGCAATAACCGGATAAATCGGTACATTATATTCACTCAAAATTTTCTTTAATTCAAAATACGAATCTATATCAGATTCATTCACGACCACTTGATTAACCCCAACATGAAGACCGGTCTCTTTACTGACATTAGACAACATCCTTACTGTCTCCATTGCCTTATTGTATGCGCCGGGTATTTGTCGAACTTTATCATGTTTCTCACCCACATTATCTATTGAAATCTTGATATGGATTTTATTTAAAGGCTTAATTTTCTTTACAGTTTCAGATATTATTTCGGTCAGCATTCCATTGGACGTTAAATGAATTAGACTTGGCTTGTTAATTTTATCGATCAAATTTATCACTTCTGCCAAATCTTTTCTAAGAAAAGGCTCTCCCCCGCTCAAACGCAAGACATCGAGCTTTTTTAATTGAGAAAATGCCTTTTCTATTTCATCGATATCAAGCTCATCAATTTGCCCGGCTCTCTTTTTCCACACATCACAAAAAATACACCGGCTATTACAACGCCATGTGATTAAATAGGTAATAAAAGAAGGATAGGAAATTTTATTAAATTTATTTTTGACAATTGATTTTGCTACATTAAACATCACCATATAATTTGGGAATTAAATTAATAATTTTTAAACTTTCTTTAAAGTCAATACCGATTGTGTCACAATACCATTTTATCGATTCCAATCTAGGTTGATTGTCTCTATCTGCCAATTCTAAAGCTTCCTCCCTTGATATAATCCCTTCTCTAACTTGATTACTACGAAAAGTATCGTTTTCTGTAAATCCGGCTACGGTATAATAAATATAATTATAAAATGGAGCTGTCCCATCTCCTATCCGCCAAGTTGATTCAGTGTCGCCAGCTAACTCCCAATTGTATTCGTTAACCAAAACATTATTAACATTACTTTCTAGCCACGGAACATAATTAAACAAATAAATGTAATTATGCGGAACGAAATAATAAGATAGGTAACCACCAAATGAATCAAGTAGCGAACTATTGATATAGCCGGGATTTCCAACAAACTTTTTAAAAAAATACAGCATCATCTTAAATTTATCCCCACTGGACAAAAAATAAGCCGGCCTGATATTATCATTGTGTTCAACCCCACAAAAACCATGTTTAAAATGCGTTCTTTCCAAATTATTTTCACTCATTATTATAGCTCTAGATGCGGTTTGCTTCATTACTTTGTTAGCATAATAAAAATATTGTTTGTCTCCGGCCATAAACAAAGGTATGGTTCCCAAATCAGGTTTTCTAAGCCAGGCTTTTACATTTTTTTTAATATTTTCTCTTTTTCTTTTTATATTGGCTGATACTAAAATATGCTCTACACCCAATTTGGCACACATTCTAGACTGGTTACGTCGAGCCAAGTCGGTAATCATACCCCAATCATAAGAAAAAGTTACCACATTCAGCCCTAAAACCGTTTTCGCATAATGGAGTCCGTAGCAAGAATCTCTTCCACCACTTAGAGCAACGACAATCTTGTCTGTTTTTTTATTTAAATATTTATTAATGTCATCATTCAATTTTTCTTTTCCTTTTAGTTTAATTTTCTTATAACTTTTACAATAATTGCAAATTCCATTTTTATCAAAATTTATGAAAGGCATAGTCTCGGGCAAAATACATATTTTACACCTACGCATTTTTTTTATCTTTTCATAATCAGAATTATCAATAAAATCTTGTCTATCATTATAATTTACATTTTGAGTAATATTATAATGATTTGCTTTCTCACTCGGTAACACATTAATAGTACGTTTGGTGGTATTTATAATGTTCAAATTATTATTGGCGACTGCTTTTTCATCAGTTAAATCAAAAAAAATTAACTCTTCCAAATCCCTCGTATTCACAAGACAAGCTTTGTTTGCATTCAATTTCTTAATGTTTTCCTCTGTAAATTGACTTTTAAATTTTTTACACAGAGATTTCAAAATATTATATTCAGATGCAAATATAAGATAATTATTTTTATCTTTTAAAAAATACAATGAACCATTGTTTGTGGCAAGTAAAATATGGTCTGAATCCGTAAAAAAAGCACAAATAGAAGCCATACCTTCTATTTTAGAAAACGTCTTTGAAATTGCAATCGAAAAACTGTCACCGTTTTTTAAATATTTCCTTAACAAAACCGGGATTAGTTCCGTATCCACTTCAAACTCACGTTCAACATCTTTAATCTCGGACCATATATCCTTTTCGTTTACTATAATTCCATTATGGACGGTAACAATATCTTCTCTTACTACCGGTTGATTATTTTCTTTTTTTTCAAGTGTCCCATTCGTAACCAATCTGGTATGGCCCATAATTACAAAAGAGTCAGATTTTTCACTTATAATTTTTTTGAATTTATGTATTTTTGTTAAAAAAGAGCTTGGAAAAGGTTCTTTTATAACATCAATTTTTTTTGGAAACAATCTTGCTAAACCCGAAGCTTCTTTACCTCTTGATTCAGAAAATTTAAAAAGTTTTTGTGTAAACTTTTCTAATTCTTTATCATCGAATTTATTTTTTTTTGGAATAACTGCTCCAAATATACCACACATACAACTTTACTTTTGAACTATATATAGTCTATTTAAACCTAACATAAAACGTTTTTTACTTTGTACACAAAAACCAGCTGTCTCCAGCATTTTAATCATTTCTTGGGGGGTTATACCATAAACTTCCCCTTCTTCCATTCCTCTTTCTTTTTGATCCCTGTCCCAAGGAGCACGCAAAGTATGCCAACAAAAAGAAATTAACGGGCTGATCATCGTTACCAACAACTTACCGTCCGGCTTTAGTAATCGGTGCATCTCCTGTAAAACCCGCTCCCTATTTGGAATATGATTTAAAGCGGCTAATATGGTTATCGTATCAAAACTTTCATCTTCAAAAGGAATTTTACTGCTGTCTTCCACAATCAAATCCACATCACCAAAATCAAAAACATCAACTCCCACTCCTTCTCCTCTATAATTTCTAACCAGCTTATTAGTTCCACACCCCAAATCTAAAAGACGTCCGGTTATATAAGGCATTGAAACTTTAATTCTTGAATCTAATAATTTTTCACCTAAATAATCTAATTTAGCCATATAATTATTTATTCAACTCCCTTCTAACGGCTGATATTTGATCTAAAATCACTCCAAAAATAAAAAATAAAATTGTTGTAACAAATAAAATTACTGAAATATCAGAAATATTTTTTAACCATAGATCATAAGATACAGAAACCAGTGTCATAACAAAAAATATAAGACTTATTGGAAAAATAATTCTCATTGGCGCAAATAGGGCTATCATTCGCATGAGCAAAATAAAAGTTTTAAGTGCGTCCCTGGGTGAGACCGAACTCTTACCCACCCGTTTATTTATCTCAATCGGTACATATTTTACATTTAAACCGGCCTTTAAAAAAGCCATGGTGATAGTCGTAGAAAGAGAGAAAGAATCCGGATAAAGATGGATATATTTGACAAAAAAATCTTTCTTTACCATCCTTAAACCTGAATTCAAATCAGGAATTTTAAAATCTACCAAATAATTTGCCAACACACCTAAAATTTTTTTTCCCGGCTGCCTAATCCATGGACCTTTGTATCCGACTCGCGCACCTACTATCATATCATATTGAGAATTATGTTTAATTAAGTCTCCAATTAATTTCGGCTTGTGCTGTCCGTCGCCATCATAAAACATAACCCACTTGAACCGAGCTAACATGGCTCCGGTTTTTAAAGCTGCACCATAACCTTTGTTGTATGGGTGGTTCACAACTCTAATATTATCTATGGATTCCAATATCTCTTTACTATCGTCGCTTGAACCGTCATTAACGACAATGACTTCATAATTTATATCCAAAGACCGTAAATATTGCTTCAAATCTTCGAGCACATTTCTTATTATTATTTCTTCGTTGTAAACGGGAATAACGAATGAAATTGACAATTTATCATTTATTTCATATTTATTTTCTTGCATAAAAAAGCTTTTTCTTAATAATCTGATAACTAAAAGGCAGGTATAACAGTGGTAAAATAATAGCAGAAAAACATGAATAAGACAATCCTACCGCCATTAATGATGCAGCTGATCCATAGCCGGCATAAAAAAATATTATTGCCGACTCCCTTATACCCACCCCGGAAACCGTAATCGGCAACAAACCTAAAAAAATAATAATCGGTTGCAAAAATACAACTTCAAAAAAGGGAACATCTATCCCAAAAGCAATGAATAGGCAAACAAAGCTGCCTATCACAAGTATCCAAGCTGACGATGTCAAGATCAAAATTTTTAAAAAAAACGATATGGAATTTTTCTTAAATTCTCTAAAAATAGAAAAAAAAGACTGTATTTTCTGCTTGAACTTATTATTTAACCTTAATTTTGATAAATTAATTTTATTTAAGATGAACAGTAAAAAAAACGATAATACTACAATAAAAAAAATAATCAAAAATATACCTAACATTCCTTTTATTAAGGATCCGAATAACGCAAAAAAGGTCAAAACATAAATATCAAGTAAATTTTCCATAAAAACAATACCGGAACCTTTTGTAAGACCAATTTTATTTTTTGTATATACGGCTCGTATAAAATCTCCACTATTTGAAGGAGTTGTTTTGGAAAAAGGCACGCTCGCTAAATATTTTTTTAATATATTATTATAAGAATCTTTGTGCCCGCATAAACCAAGCATTATTTTCCATCGTAAAGCCAGAACTAAAGTGGTCAAAAAAATAAAAAATATTGATAAAAACAAAAAAAATTTTGAGCCGGTTTGGATTATTCTTACAGTCTGTCCAATATCAAAATTACTAAAAAGTAGATATATAATCAGACCGGTTATTAAAAATGGTATGAAAACACTAATTTTTTTTATAATCGGCATGAACATAATTTATTTGGTTTTACTTAATTTACCGACTAAACTTTTGATTTTATGCTTATATTTTTTAAATAAGATTAATACTCCTGCTGAAGCTAATATTATATAAAAAGGATAAATTTGGACAGCATAGCGAGGGAGTGCATGAACCGCACTATATACACCATTAAAATATAAAATAATCAAAAAAAACCAACTTATTTTTTCCCAATTTTTTATATTTTTACAAAGACCATAAATAACTAAAAACAAAAATGTATACCAGTAGATTCGAAATAATATCAACACACCTGATTTTACATAGCCGGGTACAGTTGGGAATCTACCTTCAGCAAAGGTATAATGGACATAAGAATTACCCATGAATATTTTTTGTGGTATCAATGGACTGTTAAAATTTAAAAAATCTAAAATACAAAAAGCTACATATTTATGAGGTTGTGTGATAATTTTATTAACAGCTCTTTCTGAAATTATTTCATCTATTTGATTCAGATTATACCCTTCTTCGCGCAATTCCAACATGACGCTATTCGCAGCATTAAAATCCCTAAACGCCCAAATATCCAAATCCGGATATACTTTTTCTGCAAAATAATAACCAAAAAGATGACCAAAATAATATTTATGAATATTCGGGTACATCTCCTCCATCAAGGCGGCCCTCATACTCAAAATATGACCCTTCTTTGGTGTAAGCGAAACAACCAGTTTATTATAATAGAGAGAGTTTCTTACAATCCACGGACTCAAAATTAAACAAAATGCAAAAAGAAATAAACCTATCTTTAAAAAAATTTGCTTTATCTCTATTTTTTTTCTTAATATAATTATAAAATTAATAATTATAAACAATAAAAAATATTCTATAATAGCATTCGAAAGTGCCACAACCCCAAAAAGCAACCCGGATATTATAAAATGTGTATTTTTTTTGCTCGAAACTGCGATATATAATGAATAAACTAAAAGCAGAATAGAAAAAACTAAAAAAACCTCTCGTATGAGAGAACCGGTATAGTTAGCTAGACTCCAATGTAAGGCTGTAAATAACCCTGCTATGAAAGCTACCTTACTATCAAATAATCTTCTGCTCAAAAAATATATTAAAACTACAATAACACCAAAAATAAACAATTGAACGAATCTCACAGCAATGGGGCTAGTATCTGAAAATAAAAAAATACTGGCCAAAAATAATGGATATCCCGGTTCTAAGAAACTTTCAGTACCACATTCCGTATACGTTCCATTTTCGATCATATCGATTGCAAGGCAACTATATTGTCTTTGGTCGCCGCCGCTTGGAATCGCTTGAAAATAAAAACGGTGGTTCCAAAAAAAACCGCTCAAAAGAGCCAAAAAAAATAGAAAAATTGGTATCTTGTTGTTGTTTATAAATTTTGAAAACTTAGATAAACTTATCATATTTTTTAAAAGAATCTATATTATTTGATTATAACATTAATATATAAAGTACAATAATTTTTTATATTTCTTTTTCATTAAAAGTATACCAATCCGATAAATCTCTCTTTGTTATTCGTTCCGTTTTTTTTATATCATCTCTATATATTTCAATCAACTCACTTCTTTTGAATTTTATTTTTTCTATTTTAACTTTGCCAAGTTTATCAAAAAAATTATTAATCAAAACTGAATTAATGCCCATTTTTTTAAATATTGATGTTGATATTTTAAATAATGAATTATTTCTATATTTTAAATATATATTGTTTAATAACCAAAAAGCTGAGAAAGATCTTGCATTACTACTATTATATTTTTTATCTATACTGCTTGGTTTAAAAGAATTATCAACATCAAGAAAAGTATAAATATCTTTAACTACTTTGTCAGGTTTATTCGAAATATCATCAAATAAAATAATCAATATATTCTCTCTACCGAACAGTTTGATATAATATTCAACATATTTTCCATAATATCCACGTTCGATAAGGGATTGTTCTATCAAAAACGGATCATCCCAATTACGGAAATAATTAATTTTTCCGGTTGATAATAAATGCCTAACATGTGAGACGGCTCGATCGATCGGATTTCTGATGGAAACAATAATTTTAATATCCGGGTAATACTCCTTAATCCGATCAGCAGCTTTAAAAGAATTCAGATAAGTCGTACTGAACTCCCCCACCTTCTTACTGAAATCACAGTCTTTAAAAAAATTTGTATAAAATTCTAAGCCTTTATTGTATTTTTTAGTTTCACTAAAAAAATGAATTTCCTTACCCGGAAAAATATCTAATTCAGGGTGTTCAGAGATACATTTTGATAGCCAACTCGTTGCGCATTTCTGCCCACCGATCCCAATATAATGTAATCTTGGCTTATTCATGTTAAAAGAATTTTTTTATTTTTTTTCTAATTTTTTTATAAATATAAAACCTACCGATTCTCTGAAAGTATATATAAATAAATGATTTCAATCTTCTAAACTCTAATTTTATCTTTTTAAAAAAATAAATCTTGGTTGTTTGGGTCTTATATTTTTTTTCTTAAGCTCTTCATATAGTAAATAGTTAATTATATCCTGTTCTGAATCAGAAAAAAATTTTTTAAAATTATTACTTTTATACAGGCCAAAATTTTTTTTATATCTAGTAAATGAACTTGTAGACGGGAGATCAGACATTCTTTCAAAAAAACTTTCGTTTAATCCCAAATTTATAAATTTAAAAATTTTATTTATAGTATTTTTTGGTTCATCTACTAAATCTTCATATCTAATTTCTATAAATTTTTCCTTCTTATCTTTATTTTTTTTATTATATTTTTCATAACTTTTAATAGAATCTTTCCACCTGGTGGCCGGGCCTAAATAATCAAGACCCCATCTTTTACAGGCCGAAGCACAGACCTCTCGTCCATCTCTAATTATGTGTATTATTCCTGCTTCAGGAAACAACTCAGTAATTTGTTCTAAAAAGAACACATTATACGGAGTCTTTTCAATCAAAACAGAGAAAGAATTCTTGCTTGACAAAGAACTGGCTAAAACAAAAAATAATTCACGCAAATCAGTACAGTCTAACATTTTACTTTTTAATAACTTATGATCCAAATTGATATTCTCCCAATAATCACCACGGCTAATATTAAAATTCTTTATTTTAAAAAATATGTTATCCACAAGCTCAACCTTATTTTTTCTTTTTTTAATATCACCATATTTTTTTCTGTTAGCAATCAAATTGTCAAAAAAATGCATTTCCGGCACCACGGCCACGTCCTCATGTAAATTCAAAATATTCCTCAATAAAGTTGTACCGGATCGATATGAGCCCACTATAAAAAATAAATTGCATTTATTTACTGGCATATATGTTAAAATATTGTCTATATAATCCCAAATCTATTATCTATTATCTATAGAGGACTTATTACTAAACATCTTTAACCGATTATAGACTCTTCTGGTGTCGTCATCTTCAAAATTATATTGCATAATTCTCTTGTGACTTTTTTTATCTACTATCTCATTGGCTGCAAAACTTAATTTTTCTCTGCTTATATTTGTAAATAGTGCCAACCTATCTATCCATTTAGTTTCATTTCTACCAACAATTTCTTCATAACTTAATAACAGAGAAGGAATAATTTGAGCCTGCAAAAAAAGTGTTTTGTTTACCTCCAACCACTCTTTTCTCCAGTGATCCAGACTTCTTCCATATTTCTTATATCTACTTATCACATAATCAGAGAAATTCCTGTAAACTCCAATAACTTTGACCTCAAAACCCAATTTGTATTTAGCCCTATGAACCAACCAGACTAATTGACTTGATTTTACATAATCAACTTCTGTCAATAATTGCTCCATTTTCTTATTACAAATATTGTTAAAAAAAGAAACTGTAAAATAATTCGGCAGTATTGATTGGTCTATTTTTTCTACCCTAGATTGCCATTTATAGGCTTCATGAATAAGCGAGTGTTCAAAATCGCCCTTTTGTCTATCCCAAATATCTTTGGACCTCAGGCCAAAATCTGCACCACTTTTTAAAAGTATTGCAGATAGCAGAGAAGATCCGGTTCTACCGGTACCTACTATTAAAAATTTTTTTTCTTTTTTTTTAAATTCCATAATAAGTTAATAAACTTAACTAAGTTTTGTACAAATCCTTCTGATAACGTTGATTAAATTATGTTTTTTTTCAACAATCTGCCTAAGGCTTTCACCCAAATCACCATCTCTGTCTTGGTTGTCTATAATATATTGCATCTTCTCCGCCAAGTCTTCATAGTCAGCCATATTATATAATAAATCGCAATTATTTTCGCCAAAAACCTCCCTGGCTGCATCATTACAAGATAAAACCGTTAAACCCGTCGCCATTGCCTCAAGCATAGCTTTATCCAAGCTTCCCGTCTGACTCATATGTATAAAAATATCTGATTCTTTATATACACTATGAATATCTTTACAACTAACTCCACCGGTGAATTTAATTATGTCAGATAAACCTTTTTCTCTAACTTTTTTCTTTATTTTATCAAAATATTTTTTTTGTTCCTCTGTTATTGGCGAACCAACGATTCTCAATATAATTTTATGTTTGTATCTTTCTTTTTTACTGAGTTTTTCCATTGCTCTAATTAAAGTCTCATAATCTTTAATAGGAGAAATTCTTCCTACAGTTAATATTTCACATAATTCGCTTTTCTTATTATGAGATTTTAATTGATATTTATTCATATCAATACCATGGCCGACTACATTTAATTTTTTTGATTTTACTCTAAAACTTTTTTTTGATGGTGTAAAAATCATATCAGTCAATTTTTCCGCCACCTTCAAACTAAATGGGGTTGCACCATGTGCATACCACAAACCAATTTTCTTTTTCCAAGCCTTCCACAATAACGCTCCTAAAATAACATATATCTGATTCATGTGAACAAAAACCGCATCATAATCTTTTCTATATTTAATAATATATTTATAAAACCTATATAGATATTTAATTTTTGATTCCCATGTTTCTTTACCCAGACTTAAAACCTTTACATTCTCAGGTAAGTCAAATTCCCCTTTTTCCAAACAAACCACGATTACATTCTCACAATCTTTGGCGAACTCTTTTAACCAACCATGAAAAAAACCAAGCACACCATGGTCATTGGCATCTACTTTTTGAGTCAAGATTAATAATTTCATATTTCTATTTTCTTCAAAAACATTCATTTACTAAAATTTTTCAAAATGTATAATCTTTTAAAAAATTATAATCTTCTATTTTTTCTTTAACTCTTTCGATCATTTCTTTACTCCAATCAAACTCATATCTCCTTTCATGTGGTTTTTCTTTTATAATTGAAACACAATCGTTAAGATAACTGTTGCACGTCTTTAAACCTAGAAAATCACATAACTTTGTAATTTCTCTTTTTGGTTCATGAACAAAATCTTCATGTCTCAAATTATGTATATTTTTATCACTAATATTTTGTTTGATAAATAAATTTGCATCACAAATTGAAAAAAACAAATTAAAATGAAAATTAAAACCCTTTTTCCACTTAGTCATCATCGCTGACATTATATCATAAGGATTCCTCGTTATATGTACGAATTTTGTATTCTCAGGAATTTTACTTAACAAATTAGGTTCCTTCATAAAAAAAATATTTTTTCTACCCCCTTTTTTTGTACCTATAACTCTAATATCAGTAAAAGAACCTTGATGTTGGTTTGGTATATGATATTTATACCCACCAACAACATAATCATTTTTGTAAAATTTTTTAGCATGTTTAAATGTTAAGTACTTAATTTGTCGATTATTGTAACCAAGTCTTAAATAGTCAACAACAGGAAATTCTTGAGCTATAACGGCATTTGGATGTGCATCAATGATAGAGGCCACCAAACTGTGACCACTCCTCGCGTAACCAATAAAAAAGCAATAACAATCCGTTTTTGAAAATAAGCCAACATGAGCCAAAGACTCAGCTTCTGCTTTGGCCTTTACTAACTTATTCATTATAAATTTATTCATAAAAAATATTTTAATCTTGGAACACAAACCAGGACCTAGTGAATGCATAATTACATACGCCAATTATCTAAATATAATTCTAAGGTCTCTTTTCTATCTGCTAATTTTTCAACCTCTTCTCGAGCAGTAACACCCAAACCCTTTCTAAGCTCAACGTCTTCTACCAACCTTCTCATAGCCTGTCTTAATACCTCTTTGTCATTAACTGGAATTACCAATCCACTAATCTCATTTTTAATCACTTCACCGGCACAACCTACATCTGTCATTATAATTGGAAGACCAAAACCGGCCGCTTCAATAATTACCATACCCCAACCTTCACTTTGTGAAGTTAATAAAAAACAATCAGCTTGTTTGTAAATTTCATTTAACTCCGGCTTATTTTTATAGCCAAGTAATTTAACATAATTCTCTAATTTTAATTCTCCTATTTTTTTCTTTAAGTTATTCTCTTCTTCGCCTTTGCCAACAATCCATAACTCTACCTGCAATTTATTTTCTACCAACTTCTTAATTGCCTCAATTTGCATACCAATATTTTTTACAGAAGTCAGTCTACTTACGGTCAAAAAAATAATTTTTTCTTTTTCACGATAATCTCTTTCAAAACCATAAGAATCTGAAGTATCTACAAAAATTGGAATTACCGCTATCTTTTCAGCCTCTAAGCCAATTTCTTTAACAAGCTTATCTTTTGAACGTTTACTGACTGTACGTACAATATTAGCCCTCTTTAAAATAAAATTACTAATTATTTTTCTTAACCCTCCATACTTTTCCCAACCGTGAACCTGGATTTCCAAACCAATATCAAATTTTTTTGCTAAAATTAAAGCTAAAAATCCAATATAATAGTTATCTTGAGAGGTTATAATATCATAGTTCTCTTGTTTTAGTAACCTGTTTGCCAGCTTGTAAATTTTAAAAAGTTGGCTAATTTTTGATCTACCACCACTAGCAAATACCTCTATTTTATAGGACAGGCTCACTCTTATTTTTTTTATAGACGGCACAATAATACAGTATTTATCAACAAAATTGTCAAACCAAATCATTCTCTTTGCAACGATTGAATTTGGTTCCAATATATTTTTATCAATACTAAAACTAAATATTTTCATACATGTTTAAGGGTCGTGGAAATTCTATCAATCATACGCTTGGTTGAAAAATTTTCTAAAAACTCTTTTTTCTCTTTATCCAAACTCTGCCTCAAACTACCACTACGCAAAGCTTCAACTAGCTTTTCTTTAATTTCTTCTTTATTATTATATCCAAACAACTCACCAATTTTACCATTCTGTAGAACCTCCGGATTACCACCAACATCACTGGCTAATACCGGCGTACCGAGACTCAAAGCTTCTAAAATTACATGCGACAAACCCTCATAAGCACTGTTTAGAATAAACATGTCAGCTGATTTAATGTATGCTAAAGTTTCTTTGTTTGCTAACCTACCTAAAAGATTTACTGAATTTTCAAGTCCCAAATTCAAAATTCTAGATTCTAAATTCTCAAATTCACTGCCATCTCCTATAATCTTCAACTTTAAATTTGGAAACTCTTTTAATAAAATTGGCATCAGATCAATTAAAGTATCAATTCCTTTCCAAGGTGTTAAGCGCGCAACTGTCACAAGCCACCTTTCGTTTGCCGGCTTATTCATAACTTTTACATCTGTAAATTTTACTGCATTGTAAACTACTTCTATTTTTTTCTCTTCAACCCCCCAACCTAATACAATTTTCTTTAAATATTTGCTCGGTACAATAACCCTACCCGCACCTTTAGCAACCTGTTTTTGTAAAAAACGTATGATTTCGACTCTTGTCCCATATTTCTTTTCCTGAAAATTATCAAGAGAGTCTTTTACGCCAAAACGTTGTCTTCCTTGCTCCCAAGCATGATCACCGGCAATTTTCAAAACATACTTTTTTCTTTTCAGTTTGGCAGCTAGCGATGCTGGCACACCCTCGCTCATAGAACCTTGTACATAAATTAAATCAGACCAATCCAATGATTTTATTATTTGTAAAAAAAATTCAAAATATCTTAAAAGTATATTTTTACCTCTATATATTTTTTTAAGGTTATCACTATTTCTTTCGTTTTTATCACTATAAGTAACTATTTTTATATCAAAACCTTGTCTAGGCAGTTCTCTTTCCAGAATCTTAACATATGTAGCCGGCCCTCCAATATCAGGCGGATAAACACCTGTGCAAATTAAAATATTCATATTTTTTATTTACTAACAAACTTTTTAGCTAATTTAAATTCAACTGGCCAATTAAAAAATTTTAATTTCCAGCGTAGTTTACATAGCAAAATAAAACTCAATTTCAATAATTTATTACTACTAACTGTTGAACCCAAAGCACTTTTGATATTGTGAGCTCCAAATCTTACATAAGCTTCCATGGATTCCACAAAATCCTTATGTTTAACCCAGGGGAAATTTTGTACAGTCAAATAATTTAATTCATTTTCAACCAAATCAGACCACTCATAAAGGGTTTCCGGTGCTTTCCAACCAGACATTACACACTCCTCATATAGCTCAGAACCCGGGTATGGCCTAAAAGCCTGTGGGCCTAAAATTTGAACTTTGGAACTCAATTTTACTAATTTATCAATCAATTTCAATGTCTCCATCATCTCATTCTTTTCTTCACCGGGCAAGCCTATCATAAAAGAATATTGGGGGATAATATCATGTTTTAAGCACATTTTTGCTGACCTAATGATATCCTTTGGATCAATCATTTTTTTTATTTTTTTAAAATTCTGGGACAACCGGATTCCGCACCAAATGATAACAGATAACAACCACTTTGTTTAATATCCTTTAAAAAAGCGTTATCAATCATCCCATCCCGTATATAATTGGCGCGGACTGTTGTCTCCCACGGAGTGATAAGATTTCTTTCTATCATTCCCTTTACTATGGTTTTGGCGCGCTTAATATCAACAAAAAAATTCTCATCCCAAAATCTTAACTTTTTACCTTTAAAATATGTTTTACTTTTTATCACTTCCAAATCCACAAGTACCTGTTCCGCTGTTCTCTGACGCCACTTTAATTTAAGGATGGCGTTGATACAAAAAGAACATATATGGGGGCAGCCTCTTGAAGTGAGAGTGGGGACAAGTTTTAAATTATATAAAACCTCCGGTGCGATCAAATCCCAATTAAACAAAGGCATTTTTGTAGGATCGTGCAAAGGTCGAGCCGAAGTTTTTTTTATGTCCCCATCTTTTTTATAAACGATTCCTAAAATTTTCTCCGGATCAACACCATTTACAATTTCATAAAAAGTCTCTTCGCCTTCTCCTACACATACCATATCTACAAATTTTGATTCGACACATTGCTCCTTAAAAAAAGTTGCATGTGGTCCGCCCCACACTACTCTACAAGAGGGATTAACTTTTTTTACAAGCTTTGATAAACGTAAAGCATTTGACAATTGCGTTGTCATTACAGAAATCCCGACATAATCAGTACTGCGGGCATATTTTCTTATTTTTTTTAAATAGTTGGTCTCGCGTACGCAATCAACAATTTTTACTCCTATCCCTTTACTATCCAAATACGACGCAATACTCAAAAGCCCAACTGAAATTGAGCTGTCATAATTCTCCTTTGCTATATTAAACTGTGGATTAATCAAAAGTGCCCTCTTCATAAAATTCTGTCTTTACAAATAAAAGTAAACTATGTCACCTGTCGTTGGTTTCCAACCGCCAACCCGGCAATTAATTAAAACTGAGGCTGGTATTTTTAAACCTGCATTAACTCTTCCATTTTTTTAGTAATATCTTCCCAATTATATTTTTTACGCACAAGATCAATTGAGTTTTTTTCTATTTCCTTTTTTTTCTCATGCGCTAAATTAATTACCTTTTTTATAACTTCGGCAATACTCCTCGGATTCCCCGGCTTACACACAAAACCTGTCTCGCCGTCATCCAAAAAATCCGGAATTCCACCGACTAATGTGCCCACTACCGGAACTTTTGCTGCCATGGCTTCCAAAAAAACATTACCCAGACCTTCGGAAAGACTAGGTCGACAAAAAACATCACTCGCCCATAGATATTTTGGCAATTGGTCATGTCGAACAAATCCTAAAAAATAAACACGTTTATCTAAGCTCAAATGCCGTGCCAAATTTTTTAATTCTTGCTCCAGTTTACCACTCCCCACCACCAATAACTTTACATTTTCCGGTAATTTTTCCATTGCCTTTATCAAATCCCCCACCCCATTCTTTTCTACCAATCTAGAAACTGTTATAACTAATTTATCATCGCTGTTTATATCTAATTCAGCCCTAGTCTGACCAGTGTAATCTGATAGCTGCGAATTGTTAGCTGCGAATTGTTCAACATTCACCCCATTTGGAATTACTTTAGCGATCTTTCCTTGAAAACCCATGTCTTTTCCCCATTTCAACAAATAATTACTGATAGCATGAAGGCTGTCGGCCTTGACAAAAATTTGTTTGAATCTCTTCTTCAAAAACCTAACTCGCTTTAAAATATAATCAATCGAGTCACCTTCTTGCAAAGTTAACAAAAATTTAACATTAGTTAACTCTTTGAAACGCAAAGCGGCAAAACCACCGAAACTCGCCATTATCGACCAAACCAAACAATAGTTATTCTGTTTGTGCAGTTTTAAGGCTTTTCTGTGACCAAAAAATGCCAGATATATTTTATCCAATAAAGGTACGCCCGGTCCTATGCGAACCACATTGACATTGCCAATTTTTTCTTGCTTCGGATAACTTCTGTTCATTCGACAAGTTATCATATCAAAATCATAACCATTCATTCTATCCGTTATCTCTTTTACTGCTACCTCCGCCCCGCCAATAAGAGGAAAATACGCGGTGGAAAAAATTAAAATCTTTTTACCGTTCATAATCTATTTTTAAAATCTTCAATCGTCTTCTCAAGACCTTCTACTAAATCAATCTTTGGTGACCAACCCAAAAATTCCTTGGCTTTGTTAATATCTGGCTGTCTCTTTTGTGGATCGTCTTGAGGTAGATCCTTATAAACTAATTTAGCTTTTGAACCGGTTAAATTAATTACTCTTTCTGCCAAATGTTTTATTGTAAATTCATTTGGATTACCTAAATTTATTGGTCCTGTAATTTCTTTTGGACTATTCATCATTTTTATCAAACCATCCACCAAATTATCTATATAACAAAAACTTCTTGTCTGTTCACCGCTACCGTATATTGTAATATTCTCACCCTTTAAAGATTGCAAAATAAAATTTGACACAACCCTGCCATCCTCAAAAGCCATTCTGGATCCATAGGTGTTAAAAATACGAGCAACTTTTATTTCCATCCCGTGCATCCTATGATAGTCAAAAAATAAGGCTTCGGCCGCCCGCTTTCCCTCGTCATAACAGGCTCGTGGTCCAATTTGATTTACATTTCCACGATAATCCTCCGGTTGTGGATGAATTTCCGGATCACCATAAACTTCGGAAGTGGAGGCTTGTAATATTCTTGCATTATGTTTTCTGGCTAGACCCAACATATTAATAACGCCGATAGTATTGGCTTTAATGGTTCTTACCGGATTTTCTTGATAATGAATTGGAGAAGCCGGACAGGCCAAATTATATACTTGGTCAAGATCTTGATCAATAAAAAAAGGCTCAATTATATCATGCTCAATGAATTTAAAATTTGGATTATTTTCTAAATGATTTATATTATCTTTTGAACCTGTAAACAAATTATCCAAACAAAAAATTTTATGTTTTTCGGTCAATAATCTTTCACATAAATGAGAACCGATAAAGCCGGCTCCTCCGGTAATCAAAATATTCATATATACTATTAATTATTATTCCCCATCAAAAGAAACTAAACTAAAAACCCCAAATCCTTTATCTGATAATTTCTTGCTTCCACCTAAAGTTGGTAGGTCTACTATAAAAACACATTCACTTATCTGAGCTTTTAATCTTTCTAAAAGTGAACATGCCGCTAATGCTGTACCGCCGGTTGCAATTAAATCATCAACTAATAAAACAGTATCTTTTTCTGATATTGCATCTTTATGAATTTCTATTTTATCCCTACCATATTCCAACTCATATTCTTCACCGATTGTCTCTGCCGGCAACTTGCCTGATTTCCTTATTGGTACGAAACCGACACCAAGTCTCTCTGCAATTGCAGAACCTACAATGAAACCTCTTGACTCTATACCTACCACAGAATCAATTGAACTTTCTCTATATCTATCAAATAAAGTATCTATTACCATTTTAAAACCAATCCTATCCTTAAATAAGGTCGTTACATCCCTATACATTACCCCCTGTTTAGGCCAATTTGGAATTGTCCTTATTTTTTGTTTTATTATCTTATTCATTTAATTAATTTTAGAAATTGTATTTATTAAAATTTTTTTAACCTTTTCCACGTTCTTTTCAAAAATATCAACTATAGCTTCCCAAGACACAGGATCTTCACCCTCTTTCCAACAATCATAATCCGTACTCATGGCAATGGAAGCATATGGAATACCGATTTCATTGGCCAAGATTACTTCGGGAGCAATTGACATATTAATAACATCTGCCCCCCATTGCCGAAACATTAAACTCTCAGCCTTTGTTGAAAATCTAGGCCCTTCGA
Source organism: Candidatus Magasanikiibacteriota bacterium (assembly GCA_014729395.1). Classification (GTDB taxonomy): domain Bacteria; phylum Patescibacteriota; class Patescibacteriia; order Magasanikbacterales; family UBA922; genus WJJZ01. The sequence goes on along the minus strand of WJJZ01000006.1, from coordinate 17,082 downwards.
TAGTTATAACTGTTCCTTTATCATGAAATTTAATTCCTAATTCTTGTGTTGTTTCTATCAAAAAATTTCTTAATGACGGAGAAAAAGGCTGTGACATAGGAGTATGTTTTGCTTTATGTGGTTTAAACCTGTCAAAAAAAGTAATTGTCCTGAATCTTGTTAAATCAATAAATTGATCCAATATTACAATATCACCTCTTTGTATTTTAGTACGTAATGAACCAACTGCTGTTGTTGAAATGATATGAGTACAGCCCAGAAGCTTTAAGGCATATATATTTGCTCTGTAATTTACCCCGGATGGTGTAATTGTATGCCCTGATCCATGCCGCGAAAGCATAACCACATCTACATTATTTATTTTACCAATTTTTAAAGATGAAGATGGTTTCCCATATTGAGTTTTGATTTTTAAAATTCGAATATTTTTTAGCAAATCCGGATCCTCCAAACCTGATCCACCAATTATACCTACTTTTACCATAAACTAAAATTAGCTAAATATTGCGAAATTTAGGCAGATATATTATGCTATAATTCAGCTAATAAGTCAATCATTTCTAAACACCATGAAAAAGAAAAAAATCCTATTCATAATCACTCAAGGTCACTGGGGCGGCGCCCAGCGTTATGTTTTTGATTTGGCGGTAAATTTAAACAAATATTTTGATATTACCGTAGCTGTGGGTGAAAAAAACGGCAAAACTGACTTACAAAAACAACTAGCAACTAACCCTTCGACTTCGTCCCGCCAGGGCAGGATTTCGCTCAGGGCAGGCAATGAACAGAGAACAATAAACAAAGAACAAAAAATAAAAATAGTTCAACTTGAATACTTAGTTAGACATATATCACCAATAAAAGATCTACTGGCAATTTTGGAATTACAAAAATTATACAAAAAAACAAAACCGGATATAATCCACTTAAACAGCTCCAAGGCGGGCATCTTGGGTTCAGTCGCAAAATTGTTCATTGTTCATTGTTCACTGTTCATTGTCTACACTGCTCACGGCTGGGTCTTTAATGAACCAATACCAAAACTAAAAAAATGTCTTTACAAATCATCGGAAAAATTTACAGCTCGATTTAAAGATAAAATCATAACTCTATCAGACAAAGATTTCTCTGATGCTAAAAACATTTTAAAAATAAAACCGGAAAAATTAGACTTAATTAAGCTGGCAATTAAGCCGCCGAAACATAAATTTAAAAAACAAGAAGCCAGAAAAAAACTGAATACTTTTTTAAAAAATAAAATTGAGTCAGATACTTTTTTAATAGGCACAATCGCCAATTTTTATCCAACCAAAGGTATCGATATATTATTAGAGGCTATTTCACTCAAAAAAGATCGACTTCCAAAAAATATAAAATTTGTCATCATCGGCAATGGCCCGGAATACAAAAATTCCAAAATACAAATATCAAATTCCAAAATTGAAAATATTGTTGAAGTTCCGGGCTTTATAGATAAAGCCTACAAACTTTTCCCGGCTTTTGACCTGTTTGTCCTACCATCCAGAAAAGAAGGTCTGCCCTATACTATCCTTGAGGCCATCAATTATAAAATTCCCATTATTGCCACTGACGTTGGGAGTATTGGTTCTCTCATACAAGATAAAAAAACCGGATTACTCTGCCGACCCAATAATCCCGAAGTTTTAAATAAAAAAATTGAATTTGCTCTTCAAAATAAACAAGAGCTGCAAAACTATGCAGCTCAAGCGTATAATAATTTGAATTCTGATTTTGATAAATTTATTGAAGGAACAATTAGTTTGTATCGATCTCTTCTGGATCAGGCGTAGATAATATTTCGTTCTTGATATTTTGTCCCTGTTTTTTGAATCTGGCTCCGTACTCCTCTGCCTCGCGTAATACATTTTTTGCTTCTTCCAAATTCCCGGAATCTCTGTAGATTACAGCCAACCTCCACCAACCCTCGCCGACTTTCGGATTATCTTCTATGGTGTCTTGAAGTAAGGCAATAGCCTCATCAGTCTTTCCAAGTTCAACTTTTATAATAGACAACATATAATGAGTTTGCTGTCTTTTTGGGGAGTACTCCAAAGCTTCTTCCAGCATTCTTTCACCATCAAGCAAGTAACTCTTGTCTTGTTTAATCTGCGCACCCAGCAAAGACAACTGTGTTCGTTGAATATGAATTCTTATATCTGCCGGATGCAATAAAAAATTTTTATTAAGCTCATCATAAGCCAAATCGAAAATTTTCATCCCGGCCTGAGCTTGACCGCCTTGAAAATAACTGGGTAAAACTTGAGCTGATGTCCTGGCAAAATCATTCCTAATATCATCAATATGTGGTGTTGGCACTTCACTGGCCTCATTATACAAGGAAACGATATCAGCCCCACTATAAAGTCCTCTGATCACATTCAAATTCATTTTGTTTGCTTTGGCCGGATAATAATTTGTTGAGTAAATTAACAATAATATTATCAAGCTAACTGTAACACTCAGGCCTATGGAAATCGGCTTGGATGCCTCAACCTCTTTCTTTTCATTACTAACCCTGGAATTAACAAAAGCTAAAAATAAGAAAAAATATAAATAAGAAGTTGGATTTTCAAAAACAAAAGCATTATGAATAAAATGAGCCACCAAAAATGCGCTTATAATACCCAAACTATGACCATCGATTTTGTCTTTCTTGTAACTCCTCCATGTGTAATATAGCGGTATTGCAAACAATCCCAGATAGAAAATCAAACCGACTAAACCTTGAACAGCTAATGTATTTAATACTGCACTATGAGCATTATCAAACCAAGTTTCTTGGTATCCATATTCCAAAAATTCAGGTCTGTAATATTTATTGAAAGCGTAATAAAAATTATTCGGTCCCCAGCCCAAGACAGGATTTTCCTTCCATGCTTCTACAGCAATATCCCATGCCATCAACCTGGTCTCAACTCCGCCACCGCTTAAAGAAATATTAACAACTCTTCCCAGTGCCGGAAAATCTCTTACAAAATCAGTATCTCTATAAATATACATTATCCCAATCACAATAACACCAATAATCATGATTCCAGCTAAAACTTGCTTAACTTTCTTGTGTCCTCTTATTGTAAAAAGGTAGGAAATAATTAGTACCATTAAGCCAAACAGAAAACCTAAGAATGTACCACGCGTCCCACCTAAAAACATTCCCAAAAGACCGATAACAGCACCAACAACAGCATACCACCACCATTCAGTGTTTATTTTCTCTTTTATCGCAAGAATATATCCTATCGCTGCTAAAAACAGACCAAATCCACTATAATAAATTGCATTCCCCAAAGTTGATGAAACACGACCACTACCTTGATTTAGAAGAAATTCCGGATTTACTAATTTTTGCCAAAAACCAATAACCATTACAATAGATCCTGTAAATAGAAATAGTCTTAGCAGCCATTTCCAATCTTTCCACTCTTTTATAAAAGTAGTGACTATATAGTAAAAAACCACATAATGAAAAATAGTGAAAAGTCCAAGCATCCTTTCGTGATTATCCCAAAAACTCCTATACCAATCCACCCCTATAAAAGTGGATATGGCAAAACTTATAAAAAACAATCCAACAATTATATTGATTGGTGTAAATTCGGTCTTATATTTTTTAAAATTCGTTGCATACAAAATAATACAAGCGGCAAGCATTATTAGAACCAAAGTTCTAAAAAAGACGATTTTTGGCACAATAAAAGGAAATATATATGAAGAAGGAATTACTATCAAAGGCATTATAAAACTTGCCCCTATCAACCCCTTTATCAATAGTTCTATTTTTCGATGCATAAAATTTTATAAAAAATAATTTGACGGCCGTATTATCTCATGAATAGCATTTTTCAGTCAAACCATTTGGAAAATATTAGTACTATGTTGACACATGATAGGCAGATGTTAAAATTAGATAATCAACTGTTCTTTTCCAAAGGAGGTGCGAGGTGAATAAAATAAAACTCAATACTTTTGTCTTGATAGTGTCGGTATTGCTTGTTCTTGCTTGTAACGATACACAAAAAATGACTTGCAATTCAAGAGATGACTGCCCGGACGATAGTGTTTGTCACTATGGACATTGTGTGAGTATGGATATAAACGAAACTATTGAAGACTCATCAAATAATGATATCTCGTTGCAAGATGATGCATCACCCGATACACATACACCGAATTATAATAGTGACCAAAATGAAGAAAATTTATCACATGAATGTCAAAAAGAATCGTGTAATGATTTTGATGATAATTGCGACGGAATCATTGATAATGTGGAACCCATGCCCTGCCTGGAAGAAAATTCTGCTTGTGGTGAGGGTGTAGAAGAATGTCAAGAAAGTAATCTAATTTGTTCCAGCCAATTCGGAGGTTCTGATTTTATCGGCCAAGTGCTGAATTGTAATATTGAAGAAATTTCTTCAACTGTAGATAACCCAAATAATATTAGTAGTTACCCTCCGATTCGAATTGCATACGATGGACCGGAAAGTGTATATGCTTTTAAAAGTACCCATGAGAGGGGTTTGGAACTAAGTTTATATAGTATAGATGAAGAGTTGGATGTATTTATTTTTGATGAAAGCTGTTCTGGAAATTTTATTGGTGGAGGACAATCAGAAAACTATGAAGATAAATGGCTTCTAACCATTGAACCAAACACTCTTTATTACATTGTTGTCGACGGTTCATCCGGCCGCGCCGGTCAATTTCATCTTATGGCAAAATGTTTTTCGCTTTAAAAAACATAATAAGTCCACCAAACACCGCTATTTGTGGTGTTTTTTCCTTAATTTAGGTATTTTTTATCTACTAGACAAAAGCTTCACAAATTTGACTTAATAGCTAAAATATGCTATTATTTTGTGTTATTGTATACATAAACCATAACACGCTCATTCAAATATAGGAGGTGCAATATGAGCATTAGACAAACCACTCTTTGTATTCTTGGATTGGCCTTTTTTGCAAGTATCGTTGGCTGCGGAGACGAGGAGTATCCGTTTATCCTTCATGTTAGCGCGGAAGCTGGCATCGATACTGAAGAAATCGTCCTTCTCAGATTTCTTATCAAAAAAGAGGATGAAGAAGGCAATTACCGAGAGATCCACTCTGAAGTGGAGGAATTTTCGGGATTTGAGAACGACATTAGGGTTGACCCCGTTGATGTCGGAATTAACTCGTCACAAAGTACTGTCATTTATTTGCATATTGTAGGTATGTCCTCCGGTGGCGATATAATTGCTACCTACTCCGGAAGGCTGAATGTGAAAAAGAACAAAGAATTTTCCATTCAGCTCGAAGAATACCGACCGGAATGCGACTCGGATGGGGACAGCTTCTACCATTGTCTTGATGATACCGGTGAGACTGTTCCCGGTTGCTGTGAAAACCTGGACGACTCACTCCGATCGAATTTCAATGACGCAGAGGACAATGACGACACTCTTCAAGAGAAGTACCGGATTTATCTGGACGATCCCGGGGTGTCCATCATTTGTTCTGAAGCACTTGACAGTACCAAGGCGCAAGATATTCACCCTTACCAACCGACTTCCTTTGAAAACCGACCCTGCTTCTGCAGCAACGGAGTTGATGAGGATTCCAATGGTGAGGACTTGATTTGCGACCAGACCGACGCTGATAATGATGGCTGGATAGCCATCCTTGACTGCAATGATGAAAACGCTCTGGTATACCCCGGAGCACCGGAAGTCATCGACGAAATGGACAACGACTGCGACGGGAGAGCGGATAATCCGTTGTATGAGCGGGATGAAGATCGAGACGGCTACTATGCTGATGCCGAACATGATTCCATACGGGATTGCAACGACTACGACAACTCCGTTCATCCTGATGCCGAAGACATTCCTGATGACGGTATTGACCAGGACTGCGACGGCATTTTTGCGACTACGGAATGGCCAGATGACGTTGATCGCGATGGTTGGGTCACCCAGGCCGACTGCAACGACTTTGATTCGGGAATTTTCCCCGATGCTCCGGAACTTTGTGGTGATGGCATTGACCAGGATTGCGACGGTGAAGACCTGGCCTGTCCTGAAAATGACAGTGACCGGGACGGGTACGATTTTTCAGCCGATTGCAATGACGACGATCCCACCATGTACCCGGGTGCTCCGGAACGTTGTGGTGACGGCTTGGATCAAGATTGTCTGGCCGGGGATGTACCATGTCCGGAAGAAGATTTTGACCAGGATGGCTTCTTTGGTGAAGCCGACTGCGACGAATCAAACCCGGAGGTCAACCCCTGGGCAATAGAACTCTGCAATGGCCGCGACGACGATTGCGATGGCCTGGTGGATGAAGGCAACCCACCGGTTGAACCCGGTGATGAGCCTTCTGAATGCGGAACCACCAGTACCGGCATTTGCCGCATTGGTCGCGAAGTCTGTACCACTGAAAATGAAGTACGGACTTTCACCTGTGTCGGAACGGTTGACCCACAGGAAGAAACCTGCAACGGTCTGGACGATGACTGCGATGGTCATGTTGATGAGGACTGTCCTTGCCGATATGACGATCAGGATCCTGAAACCCAGACCTGTTATGAAGGGTCGGCCGAGACACGCGGCATTGGAATTTGCCAAGAAGGATACCAAGTGTGTCTTGAAGACTATACTTGGGATCTGCAATGTTTGGAGCAGGTTCTTCCGGAAGAAGAAACTTGTTTCAATCCCGGCGAAGACAATGACTGCGATGGTGAAACCGACGAATTGCCCGGACTGGGCGATACCTGTACGGTTGAAGTCAATTTCGGCATTTGCCGTGACGGCGAGAAAATCTGTGCTGAAGAAGCCTTGCCCGTTTGCGTAGCTCTGGTAGAACCCGGTAGTCAAGCAGAAGCCTGCAATAGTCTGGACGACGACTGCGATGGTGAGACTGATGAAGACATACCGGATTCTGAAACCGGCTGCGGTGAAGGCGAGTGCTTTTCCACCGGTCTACTCTCTTGCCAAAACGGCGAGATGGTAGACAGCTGTCAACCCGGCACCCCCACTAACGAAGAGTGCAACGGACTTGACGACGACTGTGATGGTGAAACCGACGAAGACTTGGCTGAACCCGAGACTACTTGTGGTCAGGGTGAGTGCGCGTCTGTCGGCAACATCGTATGCATCGCCGGCGAGGAAGTTAACACTTGTGAGGCGGGTACGCCGTCTGACGAGGAGTGCAACGGCCTGGACGACGACTGTGATGGTGACATTGACGAAGGTCTCGATGACTATACCATTGAATGTGGTGTAGGCGAATGCGAGGCCACGGCAGTGGTCAGCTGTGTCAACGGCCAGCCGGAAGGTACCTGTACCCCCGGTCGTCCATCGAGCGAAGAGTGTAACAACTTGGACGATGACTGCGATGGCGATGTTGATGAGGGTGTACGCAACGCTTGCGGCGACTGCGGTCCCGAACCCGAAGAACTCTGCAACGGCCTGGACGATGACTGCGATGGTCGCGACGATGGTGACGAAAACCTGACTCGTGAATGTAGTAGTCTGTGCGGGTCCGGACTGGAGTACTGCAATGACTCGGGCGACTGGGTAGATTGCGATGCTCCTGATCCGAGCGACGAAATCTGCGATGGCGAGGATAATGACTGCGATGATGAGATAGACAACATCGCGGCTGATCCTTGTCTGGAGACTGAGGCCGCCTGTGGCGAAGGTACTCTGGAATGTAGTGGTTCCGATACTGTCTGCTCCACGAGCTACGAAGGCTCGGAGTATGGTGGTGGTATTGTTGAGTGTGGAGTGGTTGTAAACGGCTCCACTATCGGTTATGAGAATAACCGATTAAACTACGGTGGAAACCTGGTCAACTACAACGGCCCGGAACGAGTGTATGTATTCACGACTGATATTGATATGAATGTCAATCTGACAATTGACAACATGACTGATGACGTGGACATTATCGTTTTGGCTGCCGATTGTTCGGCCGACAAATACGCCGCCGGCGCGAGCGGGGGGTATAGCGATTCCTGGGAGTTTCAGACTACGGGTGGGACTATTTACTATTTTATAATAGACGGTCTCTACAATCGCTCATCCCCGTTTCAAATATCAACAACATGTAACCCGATATAGCCTGTAGGCTAGTTGGGTTGAAGGAGGAAGCCTGCCGCACTTATGAAGTATGGGTAAAACCAGCTTCATGAGTGCGGCCTATTCAAAAGAACACCAGATAAATGGTGTTTTTTTGTTTGTCCCGAAGCCCGAGCGAGGTGATGGGGTGAGGGAACTTATTCAATAATTTTACTAAAATTAGGCTATAATTAGACGATAATTGGACTATAATTTTACAATAATTATATAGTAATTATGGTTTGATTATGGTGGAATTATTATAAACAAAACCCCGCCCCTTGTAGGGGGCGAGGTTTGTTTTTAGTTTATTCTTAAACAACTTTCGTTCTTCAAGAGTTTAAACTAATTACTCACTTAGAGTACCGCCGATAACTTCAGAAATCTTTAGCTTGCTGTCACCACCGTTACTTACACCACCAACCCATGTAAAGTCAGTAGATAAGTCATCAATTTCTGTTTGGAGGTATTCTCCATCAGAAGCTGAAGTGGTAACGTCGGCTGTAATCACAAGTGTTACTACACCTGTAACTTGCTCTGAATCACCGCTTAGGGTAGTTAGATTAATGGTAGCTTCACCATTACTATCAACTGATACAGCGGTAGTCTTATTGGTACTGTCGCCTTCAATATATGCTTGAACATTGTCTGCTCTTACATTTGTAGAAGAAGCGAAGTTTAGTACCAATGTGGTCAATGTGGTAGTAGCAACTGTGTTATCACTATTGCGGTTGTCGGCATTATCGAAGGTAAAGGTATATTTACCAACGGTTTTGCCGTTTCCACCTGTCAAAGTTCCGTCAGACATGGCATTGACAGCGCTCGATAGAACACTGGTCATAATTGTGGAACTAACAGTATCACGTACATGATCGTAACTTCCAAATGCAGGAGAATCCGAACCTGAAGACATACTAATACTGTCACCGGTATCTTGTCCACGAGCCACAACATTGTAAATCATAAGAGAAATACTACGACCGGCAGTGGCAGTAGATGATGGGTCACCGTCTACATTACTACCTTTAGCATTAATCAAGATATACAATGATTGTGAGCTCTCAGCTTCAACAACATAATCCAAATTATCAAATGTCGTCGTTGGTGAGACAAAAGCTTCAGTCATAACCACAACACCGTCACCATCTACCAAAGAAATTGATTCAATATCATCTTCAGTGGCATTGGTTGTAGATGTAACTTCAAGATATAAATCTTCTACCAGCACATCTTCGTTTTTAGCCCGGAAGTATAACTCACCGGCATATCTATCTTCGGCGTAACCATTACCGGCCAAGAGATATAAATCTCTATTCCAGTTGGTACCATCGGTTTGCATATCAACCAACAAATCACCGGTGGCAGCAAGAGTAACCTCTCTAGACTCAATTTCAGTTACGGTATTTTTATTGCTAGAGGTAAGAAGTTCATTATCTTGATCTCGTGCTGTTACACTGGCTGCGGTTGGTATTGACAAAGCAAACTCACCTGTACCACTAAGATTTGAAGCAAAGTCAGCTTCAATCTTTACGGTATAAGTATCTCCGGATGGAATGGTGGTATTTAGAGCGCTAAATGTCATGGAGCCGTCACTTGTGTCGTTTGCAGCTTCAGTAATAGAGCCACTCTTTGCTTTTACCATTACACCATTAATGTAGAGTCTTAGCTGTGAGATGTTGGTATCACTAAATAGTGTGTCTTCATTATCAGAACTGGCATCATAGGTGTTGAACACTATTTCAGTAATCTTGATGTCAGAGGATGTTCCCGCACTCAGCTTACCCTCGTACACTTGAACGTCAGTACTACCGCCTACTACAGTCTTGTTAGTTAATGCGGTATTTGTGATGGTCAGATAAGATTTCTTTACAGTAGTGTAAGCTGAAGTAACGTTATTCGGAGTGAAAGTCAGGCTGGTAGAGCCGGATGTTTCACCTTCGTGATCAAACGCATCTCCATCAACTACTACACGTAATTTATCACCATCATCTGCTGTGCTGGTAAAGTCAACTACGAATTCAAAGGTCTTGGTTTCACCTTTTGGAAGATAAATTTCATCATCCAATTGTAATTCGTATTGATCATCACCTGCGTCATAAGTAGCAGTAAGATCATATACACCGCCACCTACTTCATGAAGTTCTACATTTTCAATTTCTCCATCAGCATCCAAATTGGTACCTTCAATCACGAATTCAGCAGTGGTATCGGTATGACTAATACTGTTTATAGTAACAGCCTCATCATTTGATGTAATTTCGAGTGTACCGAGTACAACATTATTAGTGTCAATTCTTACATCCTTGGCAGGAGTGGCATCCTTGTCAAAATTCAAAGTAATGTCACCTGCAGCCAAAGTAATTACATTGACAGCGGTATCAGTTGACTTGTCCAAGTCTGTGATAGTGGCACCGGCTGCATAACCTAAGTCTTTTCCTACTGCAGTAATGTCATAAACGAAGAATTTCATGGTTTGGTCTACTTCACCGTTTACCATGTCACCTCTCATTACAACATTGGCAGTGTCTCCGGCTTCAATGGTAACAGCATCAAAACTAAATGATACTAAATCACCACTTACCACACCTTCTGCTACTTCAGCACCGTCAACATACAATTTATAGTTGTTGGCAGCTGTAGTATCAGCGGTTCCACCGTTTTCAAAGGTTACACCTGTTAAAAGTACATCCTCTGAACTACCGGCGGTTAGATCAAAATCAGCGAAATTTACATCATCATCACCGAAATTGTGAGTAACATCACCACCTGTACCGGCATTTTCCAATGTAAGAGAACCGGCAGTTATATCGGTAGCGAGATTCATTAAGTTACCTGAAATGGGGAAGCTTCCGGTTACGGTAGCAACACCCCTTATGTCATCAGCCTCAGCAAGTAGTACCGCGGCATATGATCCAGGTGAAGTTGTTCCGATCTGTGCCCTTAGAGTTACTTCGACGGTGTCATTGGCATCAATTTCAATCGGATTCGGGAAATTGAAAGTCATTTCCTTGTCTGAATTCCAGCTTGTTTTGGTATTGCCATATTTGGTACCGTCAACATAAACAGTTAGTTCATCAACTGCATCTTTAGTAGCTAAACCGGATCTTTGTACGGTCATGCTAGTGATGCTGGCACCATCGGTACCGGCTGTCATGTTGAATATCAACAAGTCAGCTTCAGCACCCGGAGGTAAAATGGATGTAGCCGGGTTATTGGAACTAAGAGCTACATACACACTACCTGTATCAGTAACGGGAGTAGTGGTATCCACACCCATCTGTGATGGATCTTCTGTAATACTGGCAGCGGTTACAGAACCGTCGCCGGTTTCTATAGCGTCATAAACGTCTTGTGAGACGGTACGTGAAGTGTCCATAACATAGTCCGGCAAAGTGCCGTCAATTTCATACTTCATACCATCTTCGGCAACATACATTGGATCATCCATACCTTCTACCAAAACAACCATTCCGCAATGAGGCATAGTGCCATCAAGCTCATCGCCCAAAGTGTAAAGACTCATAATGTAGTCCGGTACGTCTCTGACCAGATTGGCCCAGTTATCACCATAGAGAGCAACAGCGGCGGCTTCGTCAGCCAAATGTCGGCGGACATTACCACACTCAATTGCATATACTCTTGGTGAAGCGGTTGTCTTCAATAGAAGAGAACCGGGACGTGGAGCTACTGCACCGGGATCAGCCGGTGGAAATAGCGCGTCTAGGTCTGTACCGGCGGCGAGTTCTTTTACACCGTCAAAATTTGCATACCAAGTGTGAAAGAATTCACTATTGGTATGGAACATTCTTTCCATGTCTGTAGTAACTTGGTAAACAGCAGAAGAACCTTCAAGTTTGATAAGATCTCCTGAGCTTACGTCAGCTGGATCAACAGCTGCATTTACTTGACCGGCAGGAACGAGAGCGCTTAGCCCAACACTCCATACGATGGTCATGACGACTACAGACCAGGTGAATGCTTTTTTACCTAGTTTTATTACGTCATTCATAATATTAATTGATCTGCTTACTCTGCAGCGCGAATATGATACAAAATCATATTGTCCACAAAATAAGGATTTATTTACATAGGTTCTTACGACTCTTATGAGCCTCGACCTTTGCAAGGACCGTTAAGATGCCCTTTCATTCTCCAAAAAGGAGAACAATACTGTATGGCAGCAGACCCTCTGCCCAATAGGCAGCAGAGCCTTAGCCACACAGTATAATGAAACGAGCAAAATTTTTAAATAAACTTTATTAATGCTTTGATATTTTTTTATAAACAAAAATATCTTAGCGCTTAATTAATTATAATTATTCTTGCGATTCAGAATCAGTATGGGATTCTTCCTCGGCACTTCCTTCTTCAACACCGGTCCCATTAGTATCTTCTGTTGTATCCGACTCTGTTGATTCAGTTTCCTGGTTATCTGTATTTGTATCCTCGTCACCACTATCACTGTTTGAATCTGTTGACTCACTGTTCGGTTCGGTATTATCCAAAACATTGGAAGCAGCCTCATTTAATTCCTTTAACCCGGCAACAGCTTCTTTTAAGGTAACACTACTGTCGCCGATTTTTGCTGTCACTTCTTCCGCTTTTTGAACAACTTCGGAAAGATTACCCAAATTCAAAGTACTGCTTGAAATAGTACTGCTTGCAATATTCAAATCATCAATTGTAGAACTACTTATGTCGGTACTCGAAGAAGTTGTAACAGCTTCAATGTCAGAGTCATTAGGTTCCTGATTATCTTCATTTGAATCACCGTCTTCATTATTGTTAGACGAATCAATTCTTTTTATAATTTCATTAATTTTTTCCACTTTTTTAACAACCAATTCCCTGATTTCCATTTCTTCTTGGGTAAGAGCATCAGAAGACGGCTTTGTTTTTTCAACTATTTCAGCCGCTTTTTCAATTACTTTAACACCAATATCATTAGCTATTTTTCTAGTTTCAATCATGTCTTTTACCAACTCCCCCTCTCCTACGTTATTTTTTAATTCCTCAATTGCATCTGCAATTTCCTCGGTCTTTTCACTAAATTCCTTGGCATCACTCACAACATCTTTGGCTTTTTTTTCTTTTTCGTCAATTACGGATTCATCGACCGATTTTTTTGCTGATTCGACCGATTTTTTTGCTGATTTTATCGCTTTGGTTATATTCTCACTCGCTTTGTCACTATTGTCACTCTCTTTCACTTCCTTAGCTTCTTTCAGACGACGGCTGGCAAACTCAATGTGCTTTTTTGGTTTTTCATCTTTAGAGGTAACCGCAATTTGAACCTTTTCACCAGCCAATTTTACTCCCCATAAATAATCTCCCGGCAGACTGTTTGAGGCTTTTACACTTAAAATCCATCCGCTACAAGCAATTAATATAGCCACTGTTGTAATCGCCATTGGACGCATTGCATTAACAAATTTTTTCGGAACAAATATAGAAAGCCACTGTGATACTTTTTCAAAAAAATTTTGATCGTTTTTTTCTTCGGTTGTATTTGCGATTTGATTCATTAACTTCGATCGGTTTGATAAAACCCAATCAGGACTGGGATTGATTCTCCCGTCCTCGGTTTTTATCATCTTTAATTTTTCTTTCAAATTATGAATCATATCTAATTCTTATCAGATTCATTTAAAACTTTTTTTAAAACTTTTATTGCCCGGTGGCTTGTTACGCGCACATTAGCCTGACTTTTTTCCATTACTTGAGCAATTTCCTTGGTGCTCAGCTCTTCTATATATTTCAAAATAATTATTTCCTGATAATCTTCTTTTAATTTTGACAATCCTTTCAATATGATATCTACTTCTTGCTTTAGTTCAATGTTTTTAAAATTAGATTCTACGGCGATCTGACCGCCAATTTGATCCAGTGAACACTCTTGCTTGTTTGCTCGCTTTCGATAAACGTCTATTACACTATTGCGTGCAATTCTGTAAATAAATGCATTGAAATTGTTAACGTCCTTATTTGAGTCTCCGATTAAATAATGCCAGGCTTTTAAGAAAATATCACTTACCAAGTCTTCGGTTTCTTCCCGATTGGAAATTTTATAATAAACAAATCTAAATATCTTTTCCACATAAAAATCATAAAGCTTGCCATAAGCTTCCGGATCTTTCTTTTTCATTACTCTGTAAAGTAATTTTTTTTCATTTAATTTTTTTAGTCCTTTCATAATAATAAGACGGACGGCAAATTAATTCGTTACACAAGAAATTTATTTAATATTATTTAATGCAAAAAATTGGGTGCCGTACCCGTTTCAAGTTGAATTATATCTTAAAAAAGGGAAAAAATCAATGCTTCCAATCTAAATAAAATTAGTTAATAAATATTCATATTATATACTTTTAAATATTATAACGAAAACTGACAAAAAATATTACGATAGCTATAATATGGTATAGTATTTCGGAATAATTTATATAAAATGTATAAACTACTCTATACAAAATAATAATATTATTATAAAAAAGTTTCAATTTTAGGTAAATTATATCAAATTTGTATAGACTATTCTATACAATAATAAATAAAATACTGATATAATTAGAAAATCACTTTAAAACTCAAGTAAATCGGTATTTTTCTGATAAAAAATTGACATTTCAATCAAATCATGGTATTTTTTGTATAGACTAACTTATACAATTATGAATAATATTGATGATAATTCCAAAGAAGTCGTACGTGTTTCCGTATCTGAAGCAGCCAGGCTTTTTGGAGTTAATCCTCAAACTATACGACGCGCCATAAAAAGCCAAGATATCACTTATATTGTGGTAGGTGGTAGGTATAAAATAAATTTTGAAAGTCTGGTTAAATGGTCACAAAATCGTACAACCATCAAAAATAAGTCTAATAATAGAGGAATCGGGCAATATGTGGATAAATGGAAAATAAGTAATACCTTGTATTCACCCAGTAAAAAAGTATTGAAAAAGCCCAAATCTGAAGATAAAGAACAAAAACAAAAAAATACCTAAAATTAGCTAAATATTTAGTATAAAAAAGGCTCCATCAGGAAGCCCTTTTTTTATTAAATTTGCCTAAAATTAGCAAAATTTCATACTTATCCCCTTTTATTTACTATTGACATATTTTTCATTCAGTGCTATTATTATACGTTATTTAGCAAAAATATAAGCATTATAAAGCTACATATACCTAACAGTATTTATATCAAATAATGCAAAAATGCTATAAAATTATGAAAATAGCGATGACCCCGCCGTGCAAGACAGCGGGGCGAGAAGATGTTCTAAGTAAATATAATATAAAAAGAAATCAAAAGTACTAAACAAGTTTATGAAAATAGCAATGACCCCGCCGTGCAAGACAGCGGGGCGAGAAGATGATTTGCACTGTCTGTACTGAATATAAATTTAAACAAATTGCAAAATAATATGAAAATAGCAATGGTAGGACAAAAAGGAATTCCGGCCAATTATGGCGGAGTGGAAAGACACGTGCATGATCTGTCACGAGGACTGGCTGATCGTGGTTTTAATGTATCTGTTTACAGTAGACAATGGTATGTTAAGTCCGATGCCCGGGAATATAAAGGTGTTAATATCATTTATACTCCATCAATTCACACCAAACATTTTGACGCAATTTCTCATACCTTTATTTCCACCATCCACGCAATTATAAACAAGTTTGATATTATCCACTATCACGGAGTTGGACCATCTTTGCTATCTTGGATACCCAGAATTTTTTCTCCAAAAACAAAAGTAATTACCACTTTTCATTCAATTGACAGATATCATCAAAAATGGGGTGTCATTGCCAGATACTTCTTACGCTTGGGTGAGTGGACCGCATGCAGGTTTGCACACAAGACCATAGCTGTCTCACAAAGTCTAAAACAATATTGTCAAAATGAATTCAATACTGACACTCGATATATACCTAACGGAGTTAAATTATGTAATAAAGAATTAAGGTTCGATAAAATTATTGATTTTGGTCTTAAAAACAATGAATATTTAGTAATGATATCAAGACTTGTTCCCCATAAAGGTGCTCATATTTTAGTGGAAGCCTTTAACAGTATAAAGAAAAAATATTCTGATGATCCTAAAATTAGCAAATTAAAATTGGCAATTGTCGGTGGATCCGTTTATACAAATGATTATGTAACCTCGCTGCATCAGCAAGCTAACGTAAATAACGATATCGTCTTTACCGATTTTCAGAGTGGTGAAACACTAAGGCAACTTTATAAAAATGCTATGGCTTTGGTTCACCCATCTTTAAATGAGGGTTTGCCTATCACGGTTTTAGAAGCGATGAGATATGCAAAACCGTCCTTAGTGTCAAATATTCCCGAACATCTTGAACTGATCCAAGACAACAGAATGATCTGCAATGAAAATGATGTGCGTTCTCTTGAAGAAAAATTAATAGAATTCATTAAATTACCTCAAGAAGAAAAAGAACTAATCGGATCAAAAAACTTGCAAATCATAAAAAAAGAATATAGCTGGGACGTAATAATTCCTCAAATAGTTAGAACCTATCATGAATCTTACATAGAAAAGAATGAAAAAATTGCCAATGTGGCAGCATAAAATTAATAAAACCCCTCGTGAGAGGGGTTTTTAAAACCATAACTCTATTCCATAAACATATTGTTCAACCTGTCAATACTTTGTGTTCCCGTCCCCGTCTTCACGGGGACAGGCTCCGGCGGTACTTTGTCATTCCTACTCCATAGCATAAAAGCATCTCAGTGTCATTCCCGTCCCCGTCTTCACGGGGACAGGCTCCGGCGGTACTTTGTCATTCCTACTCCATAGCATAAAAGCATCTCAGTGTCATTCCCGCGAAGGCGGGAATCCAGGACAGGCAAGATCTTGCCAATTGGGATTATCTTTCTCAATCAGTCTAATCTTCCAAGCACGGTTCCATTTTTTTAGTCTCTTTTCTCTTT